>JBBTCO010000077.1:0-7927 GCA_038043185.1 Bdellovibrionota bacterium | reverse complement strand
GCCTGTGCTTCTTGATTTATGACTCGGCGTCTCCCACTATCAATAGGGAAGAACCCCAGGATGCTGGGCCCAGTATCCTGGATGCAGTTTCAAACAGTGTACCGGTCACCCGGTCACCGAGTTCTAAATCATTACTGTGACCGATACCCTCCCCCCAGATTAGAATCACCTAAATCTTATTTTAAAATAAAAAAAATCATAATTTTTTAATATTTAAAATCTAGAAAACTTACTGCCGCCAAAGTAAAGCATCGAGCAAGACAATTGCCCTTTTTATTTTCATAGGAGGTTCATATGAAACATTTTTGTATATTATTGGCTGCTTTGAGTATTTCAACTGTTGGAAACACAGCTATTGTTACAATTGGGATCTTACCCGCTGTCAGCGAGGATTTTAGATATACTATGAGTTCTGTTTGTGATTACGCATTCGGGGGTTATGCCGGTCCCTTTGCAGGCTGTATTGGGTCCTGGGTCCTTGATCAAAGTGACAAAGAAATTCTTCAAGACTTAGAGGCTACCGGTACATTGGGAATAGTTCGCGAATCCATTCGCACGGGTCAGCAGGGTAATCTCGAAATACCAGTTTCTGATAATCTTGTTGAGAAGTTTGGGAATTTAAAGGTTAAAAGAGCTTTAGAAAGTTACACCGCCGGAATTTCTTCAATTGCTCCTAGCGCAGAATAGAAAGTCGCAGATATGAGAAGTCCATTCATAAACTTTTTTCGAAAATTGTTAATGAACGGACTTCTGCTGATCCTTCCATCATTTTTCCCTCTCGATTCTCAAGCGGAAAATCTTGTTGAGTCCGTGCAGAAATACCTCATAAAAAAAGAAGCTCGTGTAAGCCTCATTGTCAAAATTAAAGACATTCAGAATGACAAATACGAAGTTTCGATTTTAAATGGTCTTACTGACTTACTTTCTCGTACATCTTTAAAAGAAGCAGGAACTTATCGTATCGATTTACCTGCGGGAAGTATCACAAGACTTGATTCAGGTGACGTAGTACCAGATGGATTTACTTCAATCGACGGTACAAAAACACTCTACAAATTATCCAACGGCCTTATTCAAAGCGAAGCGGATCGAGTGATACGATCTTTAATTACATTTCCATTGGCTTCCTTGGAAAACACTCATCAAAACGAATTAAAGAAAAAATTTGGATTTTCAAGTATTTCTAAAAATAAAATAAGTCCCGTGCAAAACAAGATTTATTTTTTAGTGGGCTTCTTAGATTTTTTAGACATCCAGAAGCACAGCTACGTTTTAAAAAAGGTCCAACCATATTTCGAAGTCATCATAAAAAAAGGATTTAAGGTTGATTACAATCCCTCTGCAAAAATTAGCGACCTCATTGCGGCCCTAAACAATGAAGAAACTTTAGCGATCTACTGGATTAGTCACAGCATCTCTTCGCCAACAGCCCCTGATCAGGTTATTCTCTTGGATTCAGATAAGAATCCTGTTGCCAAATCGGTCTTTAATCGATCATTTCGAGCCAAACCCATTTCTTTGGCTTTGATCGCCTGCTATCCAGAAAAAATACAAAAGAGCTACGATTTAGATAAAATGGTCAAAGATAGAAATTTGACGACTTGGTATACCGAAGGCGTGAATGAAATTTTAAAAGAAGAGGTTATTCGCCCTGTTGAATTTGAAAAATATATTTCATCACTTCCTGTTCTCTCGATTCAAGGTGAAAAGCATTACGAAAATCAAGAGTACTTGGAAATTAATTTTGAGTACGCTGGAGCCTTTCCGCTTTCTGGTAAATATTATATTTTATTGAATGGAAATTATATTGGAGTGGTTCCTTACAATTATTCTGCCGGATTTTCAAAATATAAAATTTCAGTTCCAATGAAATTTTTTGGCTTAACTAATGAAATTGCAATCCATCCCGAGTTTACGATAGATGAATCTACACGCGAAAGCCTTGTCTATATTAAAAACTTTTCCGTTATGAATGAAACAGGAACTCTTTTTTACGATCAAAAAACCTTCAGACTTGGATCTTATTCTTCATTAAGTTTCTTTAACTCAATATCTAACGCTGTTTTGCTGACAACGAAGGATCTTGTATTTAACTATTGAAAATCTATAAAAAATCCGAAATAAGCTTTTATTTCTATTTTGGTTTCCCAAACTCTGGCTGAACAGAATCTTTACCCTCAACTGCGTTCTTCTTACTTGGGCCAGGGATTACGTTTTGTGGTATATCAATAATAAAGATACAACCTGCTCCCGGATTATTTTGCACTTGAATTTTCCCTTGGCTTAAGAGCACGGCTCTCTGAGTGATTGTCAGTCCTAGCCCTAAACCACTACGATCTATGCTTTCCTGCACAAAGGGCTTAAACAAAGAACTGATTTTATCGATTTTTATTCCGCCACACTCATCTTCGACTTCAATTAAAACACGATCTCCAGTCAGTTTTCCTCGAAGCAATATCTTTGCTCCGGACTTGCTGTACTTAATTGCATTTTGTATGATATTTGCAATCGCTGACAAAATAAATTGCCGGTCTGCTTCGATTTCAATTTTCCAATCAACGTCTATGTCGATAGTTTGATTTTTTTTACTGGCATCAGCTTTTGCTGTTATGACAATCTGATCGAATAAATCAGAAAGACGAAATTTCTCTACTAACAAATCGGAATCTGCGCGCATTCTCACTTCCGAAAGTGATCGGTCGATAAGATTCCGCATCCGAGCCAGGTTAGCCTCAAGGACACTTGCGGTGCTGCCTCCGACACCCACAAGGCCGGCTTTAATCATTTCTTGAGCTACCGTCGCACTCGATAAAGCATTTCTTAATTCGTGAGCTAAAAATCCTAAATGTTTAAGCTCACGCTCTTCGGAGGCCTCGTTGCTACGAAATTGAAACTCGGACACCGCAGAAGCAATCGCGATATCTAAACAACTATTCAAAATATTAAATTCTTGGGGAGAAATATCAGCGTTTTTTTGAGTCGCAAGTTCGGTGATGTCCTGGCACATAGATCCGTAGGAATGGACGACGTGAGAAAGAGAATAGCCAAGGTTCAGAAACTCTTTTCCATGCGAAGCCGCCGCCATAAGCATTTCATCGCGAGGATGATTACTTAATTTTTGTTCTAAGACTTTAATGAGTTGTTCATAAAATAGCGGTAGGCCAACCTTGAGTTGTGCTGAATCACTACGAATTCCAGCAAGCTGCTTAGTTTTTTCTGCACTTAGCTCTAAAATTTCATCTCTGTTTGCCTGTAAAAATTCGTGCAGCATAGATCAACCTTTGAGTAATTTTTTTAAATTAAGCCACGCTTTGTGCCAATTAGCCGCTTAACCATTGCAAATTAACCTGCTTCATGATCCCTGGTAGCCTAATGGAAAAAAATCAATCAAAGCATATTCTCATCGTTGACGACTCACCAGACCAGCAATTCCTTTTAAAAATGCTTTTAGAATCAAGAGGCTATACCACGGAATGTACCACAAATGGTAAAGATGCATTAAAATTATTACGTTCACGAAAAAAAATGCCTCAGACGATCTTACTCGATCTGAACATGGAAATAATGGACGGTTGGGAATTTCGCCACGCTCAGCGTGCCGATCCATTGCTGAAAGACATACCTGTTATTGTTGTAAGTGCAGAAGATGATGTGATCTCAATTGGCGAGAAAATGCATTCTTATGTTATAAAAAAGCCTCTCTCGATTACTTCCTTAATGGAAGCTATCGAGCGAAACTCTAATCTGCACTGAGGTTATCAGCCCCTTTATAAAATTGACCAGATCATCCGGCAAAAAAGGTTTTGATATGATTTTAACTACTCCAAACTCTAGCGCCTCTGGCTCAGTGATATCACCAAAGCCAGTTATAAATATAACAATAGGTTTTTCACCATCAAGCATTTGAATGTTCTTTGCCAGTTCAATACCGTCGCCTCCTGGCATTTTCACATCTGAAATAACGAGATCGAATTTATTGGTCTTTATAAGATCAAAAGCATCGCGTCCGTTTCCGGCTTCAAAGACCTTAAAACCGTCAGACTCTAGAAAGTCTTTGACGAGTTCTCTTATTAATTTTTCATCCTCTACTAACAAAATTTTTATGTTTTTTTTCATGCACTAACTTCTGAAGATTGCTCTTGCAGTAAGGGCAGTTCAATTGCAAAAGTCGTATGAGGTTTTGAGCTATCAACAAAGAGTCTACCTTTATGATTGTCCATTATTCCTTTAGAAATGCTCAGCCCAAGTCCTGTGCCACTTCCAACTTCCTTAGTTGTAAAGAAAGGTTCAAATATTTTAGTTTGGATTTGGGGAGGCACTCCTACTCCTGAATCACTTACAAAGACTAACAATCTGTTTTCATTTCTATTTACTTCAATTTCAATTTTTACCCACTTTTCTGCTTGGGCTTTAGTAGCATCAAATGCATTATTAAGGAGATTGAGCAATACCTGAGATATTTGCTCAGGGCTTCCCAAAAACATTAAATTACTCGTAGTCACTTTTGGAAGAATAAGCCTTGTATCATTTTTAAAAAATCGCTCTCGGCATAGCTCCAAAGCAATTTCAATTGCGTCTTTAATTTGTGACTTTTGAAAAGGCTCTTCTGAGGTATCCCGAGAAAAAGATTGAAGTCCTTTAATAATCTTTGCAATTCGTTGAATTGTCGTATTTATTTGGTCGATGGTAATTTTGGCTTTTTCAAAATCTACCTTTCCTGTCGGATCTATAATTTTTTCGAGATAAAGCGCTTTACCCTGTATAATCGTCAGAGGATTATTGATCTCGTGGGCTATGCCGGAAGCCATTTGTCCAAGTGAAGACATCCTCGAAGAGGTGGCTACAGCAATTTGATTTAGATAGAGCTCAGTTATATTCTGTACAGTTCCAAAATATCCAGTAACTTCTTGTTTATCATCCCTTAAAGGTAACGCTTGTCCAGTTACGTAAACCACTGAGCCATCAGGTTTTATATAGCGATAGTCACACGAAAATGTTTCTCCAGAGACTAGCATGTTCCACTTTTTGATAACTAATTGCATATCGTCAGGATGTAGTGCTTGAGTCCAGCCCTGCTGAAATGCATCCTTTGATAAAAGACCCGTCATCTTTGTCCAAGCTGGATTAACGTATGTACAGTTTCCGCTTCTGTCTGTTAAAAAAATACCGACTGGCGATGTTTCGGTTAGCGCCTTCCAATTACGTTTTTGTTCTCTAAGTTCTTTGGTAATTTCTTCGGCGATTTTTTGTGCCTTAACTTTAAGTCCTTGAACAGAGGAAAGTATTATTACCAAAAATATTTGAAGATAAATCAAACTAGGTTCTGATGCAAAAATAAAATTATTGATTACCACTACCAAGCCAGCTACGAGTAAGAATTTCAATATTTGAGAATTTGCTAGTTTATAAGAATCGAACTTCTGCAATTTAAATTTATATGCAACTGGAACTATAAAAAGCGCTCCCAAGAAATTGCCAGCCCACCAGGTAATCCAGTTCTTCAAAATCATTGTGGGAGGTATAACCGAAGTGATCCAAAGCACAATGGTTCCAACTGAAGCACTAATTCCTGCAGATAATATCAAAATAAAAATCCCGAGAATTGCCTTATTGTGAACATCAAACAAGTTTTTTGAAGTAGCCCGAGTAAAGGCTAACACAAAAAAAAGGGACTCCAGCGTGTTTCCAATGGAAATTGCTATTGAAGCGGGTATGTTTAAGCCCGTCTGATAGTTAGATAAAAATGCACCGGCGAAAATTCCAATCGCCATGCGTGGACCAAAAAAAATTATTAGGCTTATTGCTACACCAGTGGCAGGCCAAATTGGCGAGGCTTGTTTGTTGATTGTAGCAACTTCCAGACCAAGTCGAGCTGTTAAATAATAAACAATAAAAGCTAAAAGAACGAATAAAGACTTTCTGTGCAGTTGAAAAATTTTTAACAACTTAGCTGATATCATTGTATCTGCCGACATATTGGTTTTATTACTTATTTCGCCCCCTAACTTATTCTAAACTATTCCACGTTTAATTTATTTATTCGTTAAAAATTACTATGATTTCTAGCCTTTTATAAGACTTAGAGCCTGAATCATTTTTTTACAAATGGAACGGTAAAAACAAATCTAGTATTTGCACTATGTACATCTAGATAAATTTTTCCTCTGTGTGTATCAATGATACCTTTGGAGATGCTCAGCCCTAGTCCAGTGCCGCTGCCGGCCTGTTTTGTTGTAAAAAAGGGTTGAAATAGCATTTCTGTACATTCACTACTTACTCCCGCCCCACTATCCACAACCGCTAGTCCGACTTGATCGTTTTCTTGTACGTACTCAATGCGAATCCATTTTTTAGAACAAGAAGTGGCTGCATCTTTTGCATTATTTAGTAAATTTAAAAGAACCTGTGAAAGTTGTGTAGGCCTGCAAAAAAGTTCACAATTTTCAGGCATGGGTCCAATCGAAAAGTGTATATCTAAAGACTGAATCTTTCCCTGACAAAAAGCCAGAGTTTCACAAAGTATATTTTTGAGAGGATAAAACTCCCGTGGATCGTTCTTCGCCTGTCGTGAAAACTTTTTTAAACCATTAATAATATCGGCTATACGAAGGCACCTCTCTGCCATTGATTCAGATATTGTCGTTAATTTGTGCCGATCTACAAAATCACTCTTGGCAATTTTTTTCAAGCTACTCGTTTGGCCATAAACGACAGTCAGCGGATTATTTATTTCATGAGCTATTCCCGCTGCCATTTCACCCAAAGCCTTCATCTTATAGCCATCTGCCATTTTCATTTTTTGCTGAACAAATTCGGATTCTTTTTGTCTTAGCTCAGTTATATCTCTGGCAGTGGCATAAAACTTTGCATCTTCCGGTACATATGTCACCGACCATGAAAGCAAGATAACAGTACCATCTTTACAGATGTAACGATTCTCTATGAAATAGATTTTATTATCCTGACATAAACTAAACGAAAAGTTTTTTGTTTTTTGTAAGTCTTCAGGATGGATAAACTCAATAAAAGGTCGCGATTTCAGTTCAGCCTCAGAATAGCCGAGATGCTTGAGCATAGCTGGGTTAGCCACATTTAAGTAGCCAACGTTGTCAAATATCGCTACCAAGTCGCTAGTAAGTTCAAAAAAATTATTGCGCTCCTTTTCGACCCGACGTCGCTCTGATATCTCGTTTTCTAATTTTTTATTAGCTTTTTTTAGTTCAGATGTTCTCTCCTCTTCAACATCTTTTCTTTTTTGAATATCTTCAATAATAAAAATATAGTGTTGTGGCTTTCCATCATCAGTTTTAACTATCGATACTGTTAAATTGATCCAAACCAGAGTCTGATCCTTTTTAAAATACCGCTTTTCGATTGAGTATGCTTGTATTTGGTTTTGAAGCACTTTTTCTATGTAGCCAATATCGATGGCTACATCTTCAGGATGAGTAAGTTCTTGAAAGCTAAGCTTCTGTAGTTCCTCTGCCGTATAACCAACAATTTCGCAAAGCTTTCGATTTACGAGTAAGCACTTTCCAAAGAGCGAAACGTGGGCCATTCCCACTGCTGCTTGATAGAATGTTGATTCAAAAAGAAGATTTTGGTAAGCACTTCCATTTGCTTCTGGCTTTGACGTATGGGTAATCGCAGTAAATTCGATTTAGTGCCCCATTTCTTTTAGAACAAGACTATATCCCTTGCTATAAACCGTTTTTAAAATTCCTTGTGATTTTTGCAGTTTTTTGCGCAAAGAAGTTATGTGGGGATCGAGTGCTCGTTCAGATGGCAGATTGTTGCCCCAGACACACTTATTAAGTTCTTGTCGAGAGACTAGGGTGCCGGATTTTTTTAAAAGAAAATTGAGTATTTTGTATTCAATTTGACCTAAATCGTAACTATCGCCATCAATCTCTAGCGAAAGACTATC
>JBBTCO010000076.1:5961-35767 GCA_038043185.1 Bdellovibrionota bacterium | reverse complement strand
TCAGAGTTTTTCCATGACGATGTTTGTTTTTTGAAATCACTTGATTTGCTAAATCTAAAATTGGTGAAACAGAACGATAATTTCTTTCTAACTTCACCACCAAACAGTTTTTAAATTCTTGAGGAAAAGAAAGAATATTTTGAACTTGCGCCCCTCTCCAACCATAGATCGATTGGTCATCATCGCCGACTACAGAAAGATTAAGATTTTTTTCCGCCAGCTGACGAATCAATCGCATTTGCACTAAGTTTGTATCCTGAAATTCATCCACCATAATTTGCTGATATTGATCTTGCACCCGCTCGAGGATATCTGGATTTTTCTGAAGGAGCTCAAGAGGTTTAATCAGCAGCGCTTCAAAATCGACGACGCCTAAGATATCCATTCGTCGCACGAATTTTTCGGTAAGGATTTCTGCCATTTCGTCATACTCGTCAAAGGCCTGATTTTTTTTTGTCTCTCCGGTTCGTCGACGATTGATAATTCCCAGAATTCGCTCCAGATCATAACGATCTTTTCCAATCACTTTTACATCTCGCAAAAGCTCTTTAAGAATGGCTTG
This sequence comes from Bdellovibrionota bacterium, assembly GCA_038043185.1. Lineage (GTDB taxonomy): Bacteria > Bdellovibrionota > Bdellovibrionia > Bdellovibrionales > Bdellovibrionaceae > UBA5009. The sequence continues at coordinate 35,205 of JBBTCO010000076.1, read as the reverse complement.
GCAATCCGTTCCGTCAACAATGCCAAAGTCTTTCGGTAAACCAGCTTGTCGATAGTATTTTTTTAAAAGTTGCAAACCAAAGGAGTGAAATGTTCCCGCCGTTAATCCTTGGGACGCAGAACCAATTTTTACTTGCACGCGATGTTTTAACTCGCGTGCAGCTTTATTGGTAAACGTCATAACTAAAATTTGATTGGGTTGAGCGATACCCTGTTGGATGAGTCGTCCTGTTCTTGAAACTAAAACGGTGGTCTTACCGGAACCGGCTCCTGCCAAAATAAGCATCGGGCCATGATCATGAAGCACAGCCTGCACCTGTTCGGGATTAAGGCCTTTGAGCCAAAACTCAGTGGACATCAGATTAAGGTCTATTGTGGATTAACGAACGAACTTCATCTTGAAAAACAACTTCAATTTTCTCGGGTTGAATGGCGCGAATAATTCCCAAACCAAACTTTGGATGATCCAATTTATGATTGGCTTCAAATTTGGCCTTCATACTATAAGAAATTGGGTTTGTTTCATTGGCCTTTGTCATCAGTGCTTCGTATTCAGCCAGATGAGCCGCTCGTTTTGCTTCTTCGCTATTTTTACCACGACGACCCGGAGTTTTTGCTGCGCCAGTTTTTGTCGCAGCCGATTTCGGAGCGCTACTTTTTTTTGCAGCTTTTGGTAATGTATAGGATTTTTGACTTCCGCAAACTTCACATTTAATTTTTGCTGATTTGGCCGAAGTATGTGCAAGCACTACGTGATATCTTTCGGCTTCACATTTTTTACAATTTGTGTAAAAGGACTTCGCGACGGCAGGCAATTCTGTATTTGACATGGTCTTCTCCGGTTTTTTTCCTATACAACTCAATAATTTGATTTCATACGATAGATTTTTAACTTATCTGTGAGTGCTTTTGAAGCAATCTCGCCAGCGCTCAGATAAAAAGGCCCCTCGTCTTTTTGAATTCGATATTGAAGATCGATCATACTATTTTCATTGCGAGGATCAATCTCTATCTCGGTGGGTTCAAATTTTTCTAGAAAGGCAAGGTCCGGCTCTTTGGTAAAAAACTGTTCCCAATTATTCGTGTCGACTTTGACTCTGTAAGTAACTGTTTTTGCATGCGAGTGGACCGGAGCATAAGCCCCAATGATTTCGAGATGTCCATAATGAGAATGCAGCTTTAAAGCGGCCCCACCCCACTGTGTCATGCCCGTACATTGCTCAATGTTGGCGTACCACATACCAAAGGCCTTAGATAAAAAACCAAGACCATAAAGCTGTGCTTCTTTTGCCAGAAGCGAATTGACGCTACAAAGATTGTGAGCCACCCACTCGCCTTTGTGCATGGTCGGATTAATTATAAAAAGCGAAAGCGGTGTCCAATCGCAATCTTTTCGCTCCGGTAGAATTTTTTGCAGGGCTGCTGGTAATTTTTTTGTTCGGCAAGCAAATCCCGCAACAAAACCCGGCATCACAGCGCAATCATAAAAAACCCAACGAGGCATCGGCATCGCCGAGGGTCCAAAGGCCGCGTTCTCGATAAAATAAATTTGTTCAGCAAATGGCAATTCTTCTAAATGGAGAGGATTTTTCACTACAGCTTGCTGAGTGAACCAGTCCAAACGATGTCGGGCTCCCGGCAATGAAATTTGGTTTTCGGGTCGGACAAAAACGTAAGGTCGAATATCGTCCGAATCTAACCAAGTTGCTTTTTTTAATAGAGGATTCAATGCCATATTTTTTTACTCATATTACTTCTGCGATGGACCCGCTAAAGGACCAATCATTTGTTCAGGCCTGACCATCTTATCAAATTGCTCGGCGGTAAGTAAACCTAGATTTACTGCCTCTTCCTTCAAAGTTGTGCCATTCTTATGAGCTGTTTTAGCAATTTTTGCAGCATTGTCATAGCCCACATGGGGATTCAATGCAGTCACTAGCATCAAAGAATTATCGAGATGTTTTTTAATTTGCGCTCGATTGGCGTTAATACCACTCACACAATGATCAGTAAAACTTTCGCAAGCATCGGCAATGAGTCTTACCGAATTCAATACATTAAAAACAATCAGCGGTTTAAAAACATTCAATTCAAAATGTCCATTGGCTCCACCGACGGACACAGCCACATCATTTCCAATAACTTGGGCACAAACCATTGTCATAGCTTCACTTTGAGTTGGATTGACTTTTCCTGGCATAATGGAACTCCCCGGTTCATTTTCAGGTAAGCTTAATTCACCGATGCCACAGCGAGGACCACTCCCTAGCAAACGAATGTCATTGGCAATTTTCATTAACGAACAGGCCACCGTTTTAAGCGCCCCACTGACTTCGACCAAAGCATCATGAGAAGCCAATGCTTCAAATTTATTTTCCGCACTGATAAATGGAATCTTAGCTTCGGCTGCAATAGCTGCCGCCGCTGCCGCGGGAAATTGCGGATGAGTATTCAGCCCTGTACCCACAGCTGTGCCGCCAAGGGCAAGCTCATGCAGATGAGGAAAAGTATTTTTAATTCGTTGCACTCCATGCTTCATTTGAGTGGCATATCCAGAAAATTCCTGACCCAAGGTCAATGGAGTTGCATCCATTAAATGAGTCCGGCCAATCTTAACAATATCCTTAAATTCATTTTGTTTTTTCTCGAGAGCTTTCTGAAGCTTTTCCATCATTGGAATTAAGCGATGATGAATTTGATCGGCCACGGCAATATGCATTGCTGTCGGAAAAGTATCATTGGATGACTGCCCCTTATTCACATCATCGTTAGGATGAATATCTTTCGAAGGTAAAGGCAGTCCCATCATTTGCATGGCTCGATTTGCAATGACTTCGTTGGCATTCATATTGGTTTGTGTACCTGAACCCGTTTGCCAAACGACTAAAGGAAAATGAGCATCTAATTTTCCTTCGATAACTTCATCCGCGGCTTTCACGATGAGTTCCATTTTTTTTATATCCAAAAGACCCAATTTATTATTAGTCAAGGCCGCCGATTTTTTTAAAATTCCCAATGCTCGAATCATCTCGCGAGGAAAACGGTCTCCGCCAATTTTAAAATTCTCGGTAGATCTTTGTGTTTGAGCTCCCCAAAGCTTATCGGCTGGAACTTTCACGTCTCCCATGGTGTCTTTTTCAATTCGAAAATCCATTTTGCATTCCCTCTTTAAAAAAATTATCGGCGATGAACTTGTCCCACCGAAGCTTGATCGGTAGGGTAAATAACTAATTCTTGAATATTCACATGAGCTGGGCGCTCGAGGCACCATAAAATTGTCTCGGCAATATCCTGTGCCGTTAACGGGTTCATATTTTGATAAACCTGATCCGCTTTTTCTTTTGAATTCAGGCGCACTTCTGAAAATTCAGTGTTGACCATGCCCGGCTCAATATTTGTCACACGAATTGGAGTTCCTAAAAGATCCATCCTTAAGCCATCAGAAATGGCCCGCACCGCAAATTTAGTCGCACAATAAACAGCGCCTTTTGGATAAACAATTCTTCCCGCTACCGAACCCATATTAACAATATGTCCCTGACCCCTCTTAAGCAGATGCGGTAAAAGCCCACGGGTGAGATGCAATAAGGCCGTTAAATTTGTTTCAATCATCTCGTCAATATCTTCTAAATTAGAATCTTGGATTTTATCTGCACCCCGGGCCAAGCCCGCATTATTAATTAAAATTTGCACTTCATTTAAAAGTGACTTTTGGGCCATTAAAAAACCTTGAATTTGAGTCGTATCACGAAGATCAAAATCAAAAGTTTTAATTTCAGTTTTTGGACTTAATTCTTTCTGTAAGCTGTCTAAGCGATCTTTGCGTCGACCTAAAAGAATCAGTTTATAGGATCTAGTCGCCAACAGTTGAGCCGTTGCCAAACCAATTCCCGAGGTTGCGCCTGTAATAAGTACCCATGACATCCCCTAGAAGTACCGTGGAAATAGCCTTACTGTCCACAAACAGATTGCTTCCTTTGACGCTGTCCTTTAAAAAAAGACATGTCTAAAAAACAATATTGGCTGATGAAATCTGAACCTGAAGTCTATTCGATAGAGCATTTAAAAAAGGATAAAAAAACCCTTTGGAGTGGTGTTCGAAATTATCAAGCTCGCAATTTTATGAAGTCCATGAATGTCGATGATGAAGTGCTGTTTTACCATTCCAGTGCAGAACCCCCGGGTGTCGCGGGAATAGCGCGAATTTCTAAAAAAGCGATTCCTGATCCCTCGCAATTTGATCCAAAATCAGAATACTACGACAAAAAGGCCAGCAAAGAAAAACCCATTTGGTTTTGCACTGAAGTGTCCTTTGAAAAAAATTTTCCAAAGCTCCTGAGTCTTCATCAGTTAAAAAATGAAAAATCTCTTGCCGATTTATTGCTCTTAAAACGAGGACAAAGACTGAGCGTTCAGCCAGTTGATGAAGCGCACTTTCAGTACATTCAAAAGCTTGGCCTCAAGTGAACACAGCTCCGGTTAAATTATTTTTAGCCCCTATGGAAGGGGTCACTGATGAAACATTTCGCGAAGTCATCAGCGGCATAAATTTAAGCCCTGAAATAAATCATCTCAGCCTTAATTTTTGTGTCAGCGAGTTTATTCGCGTCACCACAAGTTTACATCCTAAGCGAGTTTTTTACCGTTATGTTCCCGAGCTGGAATCCCTAGGGCGTACACGTTCTGGAGTTCCTGTCCTTATTCAACTCCTGGGTGGTCATGCCGAACCTTTAGCGGAAAATGCCGTCCGAGCCATTCAACTTGGCGCTCAAGGGGTGGATCTGAATTTTGGCTGTCCTGCAAAAACGGTGAACCGTCATGATGGTGGGGCCAGCCTGCTGAAGTGCCCAGAACGACTTTACAACATCGCAAAAGCGGTTCGACAGGCCATGCCCTTAAAAAATTCCGTTTCAGCAAAAATTCGTTTGGGCGTGGAAAGCCCTTCCTTACTTTTTGAAAATGTAAAAGCTCTCGAGGAAGCCGGAGTCAGTTGGATCACGGTTCATTGTCGAACCAAAGATCAGGGTTATCGTCCGCCGGCGCATTGGGAATGGATTCCTCGGTTGAAAGAAATTTCAAAAACTCCCTTCGTTGTTAATGGCGATATTTTTACTCTCGACGATTTTATTCGCTGTCAAAATGCCACTCAGGCTGATGCCTTCATGATTGGTCGAGGCGCACTCAAAAATCCTTTTTTATTTTTGCAAATCCGAGAATATCTGACATATGGAAAATCAATGTCGCGACCTTGGCCTTTGACTCAACAATTGGTTTTTGATCTTCACAGCATGGCCGAAAAGAAAATAAACGCCGCCTTTGCTGCAGCTAGAACCAAACAATGGCTTAAGTACTTAAGTCTGGGCTTCCCCGAAGCCCGTTTTTTATTTGAAAATACAAAAGTTTATCGAGCCCATGATTTTTCTAAAAAACTCCGCGATCCTTCTGCATTCGAACTGGCCTTGTCAAACAATTCACTCCACGAAAAAATAAAGACCGATGTCCATATTAAACATTACTTCTAAAGAAGATTTATCCACATTTACGATGATCATTCAGGGATCAATCAACGAAAGTTTTTTACAAAAATCAGTGCAAATCCCTCCAGGAAAAAAAATCATTATTAATTTCAATTCAGTCAGCAGTATTAACTCTCTGGGAATTCGACACTGGATTCAATGGATACGGGCTTACCCTAATTCTAAATATGTATTTCAGGGATGCCCTCAATGTGTTGTTGATCAAATGAATTCGGTGATTGATTTTATTCCGACCAATTGTGTTGTTGAATCATTTTTTGTACCTTACTACTGCGAAGAAAATGGCGAAGAAAAACAGGTCCTGTACAAACTGAATGAAGACTACTTTCCAAATAAACCGGTTACTCCTAAAGAAATTAAAGATTCCACTGGGAACAAAATGGAACTCGACGCTTCGCCACAAAAATACTTCAAATTTTTGAGTCAAAAAAAGGCAAGCCAGGGCGGAGCTTAAGATGCCTGCTGAAATTCTGATCTACACCAAAGATCCTTGTCCTTATTGCGTTCGCGCCATTCGTTTATTGGAAGAAAAGGGCCTCGCTTTCAAAGAAGTTGATCTTACTGATAAGCCCGAAGAAATTGACCGCCTCAAAAACGAAACTGGCTGGCGAACCGTCCCCATCATCCTCATCAACGGAAAACTGATCGGCGGCTACCAAGATCTTAAAGCCCTCGACGACAGCGGCAAACTCGATGAAATGCTAACCTAGTGCTCTGAAAGGAAAGCTTCCTGTGTCAGAGCACCAGCACCTATTTTCGTTTAAGCATTATACCATCAACAGAGATATTATCCCCTGATTTAAGCTCAATAAACTGAATGAATCCGGAGCTACCAACAGAAAAATTATAAGCTCCTAATAAGATCCAAGTTCCGCCACCAGCTTTCTGGTCGACCTGCTTTTTTACAAATGGATCCTGACTGCTGATATCAATCTCAGCAATAGCCCTTGATGAATTACTTGTGTAACGAATATAAACTTCGTAAAGCCCTCCAGTTGCAATACTGGGACTGAATTTATAAGTTTCAATTGAGTTACCACAACTATATATAGATCTCGTTCCCATGGATCCACTGATTGAAGATCTGCACCATTTTCCTGTAAAATTTATGCCTAATCCAGAATCGCCAGGTTTCAAATTATCCATCACAATGGTCACTGGGGCTGGAGGAGGCGGAATGACATTATTAACGTTGATACTTACAGAGGCAGACGTCTTCATATTGCCAGCAGCATCTCTTGCTTTTGCCGTTAAACTATGAACGCCATTGATCAAAGTTAAAGTATCTAAAGAAACCTGGTATGGCGAAGTTGTGTCGTCGCCTATTAAGGATCCATCGACATAAAATTGAACACCAGTCACTCCAATATTATCTGACGCTAAAACTGAAATACTCAGAGTACCTGCTGCGTTAAATCCAGCAATAGGCGATGAAATACTTACTGCGGGTAGTGTTGTATCAACTGGCGGTGCGACCACGTTATTTACGGAAAACGAAATACCACTCGATGTTGTTACATTGCCAGCAGCATCTCGAGCCTTTGCTTTTACTATATGAGTGGAGTTACTTAAGGCAACTGTATTAAAACTTAAGGCGTATGGAAACATTGATACTTCGTTCCCAACTGCAATATCATCAATTAAAAATTGAACCCCAACAACACCTACGTTGTCTGTTGCGGTGGCTACTAAACTCATATTACCTGAAACCACAGGGACCCCTGATCCTGGTGATGTAACGACTACAACTGGTGGAGTCGTATCAGGTGGAGGCTGTACAATTCCAGACCCAAATTCATAAGCACCTCTATCCCAGACCCCATCAGTGCCGCGAATATTACCAAAAAGATCAGAGTTAAATGGAGCCAATAAAGATTTTCCGGCGACCGTAGCAGATTTAAGCCTATAGTCCCTGCCAGCATAATTCATAAAAATTGAACTCGCTATACTGAGCTGTGCATTGGCTTCACCATGTGCATTAGCATCAGGAAAAACGTTGTAGTTATGAGTACCTGTAAACGAAATATTTCCGCAATTATACCAAAGGTTATTATAAATTAGGTTTGTGGAGCTGTTCGCTAACTGAATTCCCCCTTGACCACTTGAACTGCTATTACAACCAATAATTGTATTGTTATAGACCTGCGTGTCTGTAGAGCTGGATCCAACATACCCAATTGCTGCATCACCTGAACGAAAATTATCAAAAACATTACCGTAGATACGAGCCCCAGTTGAATAAGTTAGAGCAATTAAAGCAGTAGATCCATTTGGCACGTATTCATCTCGAAATTTGTTATAACGAATAATTGCATTATTCGCATCCCAATAGAGATTTACCACTTCACCATGATTGGCTGCATTTCCATCGGCATTCTGTGAGGCAGAGTACTCAACAATAGCACCATTGGTATCTGCAATAAACCATATATTGTTACTCCCATTGACAAAGAGATGACTAAAAACAAGTCCACTATTTGACTGTGTTCCTGCGGTATATGTATTGATTGCATAGCGCGCAATCGTTGTGTTCGGAAGATTTCCAACAATTGCATTTATATAAACATATTTTATTGTGACATTTGGTGTTGGTGACGATTGATTTAAGATTTTAATATTTTGATCTTGATTATTATGATCAATTCGAAAGCCATAAGCAGCACCATCATACCAATCGTTTTCATTTCGAGCTTGTCCATCAAATACATAATACCCGTTCATAAAATGCAAAGTAGATTGAAAAACGGCTTGTGCGCCATAACTCGTTTGCCATCCAGTATCTGTTCCATGATCACTTATCGTGGCTTTTTTAATTGTTATAAGAGTCGTCCCAGAATGAGCGTCGTTAAATATATGCGCTGGATAAGAACCCACACCAATATAATAGGTGTCACCACGTATTAATTTTGCCGGTAGCTCCTTATATGCGTTAGTCCAATCATTACCATTTGCACTACCAGCTGCTTGGCCTAAAATATAGTGATTAGCGGCAGAGGCACTTATTGCTACAAAAAGACTACTAGCTAAAGCTATAATTATTTTTCTCATTTTCCCCTCTAAAACATAATTAAATTTATTATAGAGATCCTATCGCGCTATCAGTTTTCTAACACCTCTGGATTTTCATTTTTAATAGGCACAAGCTCTAAACTGTTAATCCAGTTATTTATAAGCTGCACTTCAGGTGCACTGAAAGCAGCAACCCCTTGCTTTAAAGTGCCCGCGGCCAAAGAGCCCACCAATGGACTGGCGGAGGCCTTTCCAGGAGAAAGCATTTGTTTTTTAATTAAATTTTCTAGGTCTGTGATGTCACCAATATTACCTATTTCAGTAGTGCCATTGCAGCTTGCACATTTGGCCATAAGAAGACTTAATACTTGATTCTGCAATACGGGATCACCAGAATATTCCATAGACTGACTTAGTGAGGCCTCGGAATTTTGCAACAGCTCTGACTGCTTAAATTCTAACGTCTTAAATCCTCCCTGACTACAATTCTGAAAGCCAGCAATAAGTAGTGCCATAACTAAAGCACTAATACTTAAGGCCTTCCGGTTGGATTTTCTCATAACAAACCTCATTTTTGTTTAAGCATTATACAGATATAACTGTTACCCTTCATTTTATAGCACCTTCTAAAGTTATCAAAAAGATTCTTCTTATTTTCTGGGTAAATCGCTATACTGTGTTTGATTAAAAAAAAATCTCAAAATAGGAATTATTTAAGGGTCATAGTCTCTAGATGAGGCTGACTACTGGCGAAGTTCGGTTCGTTGAACCATAACCTGCGGCATCTCAAAAAACTCACGAACAAGCACCCGCAGCTGATCCAAATTTTGAGCTTTGTGAGCTAAACCCACTAAACTATGGCCAAAAACCAACCACACATGTGTCGTGCGAATGTAAAAACGAACTTTTCTTAAAGCCAAATCAGCACTGAAAATCAACTCGCACTCATCAATAAATTGCAACAAGACATGGCCGTACTCGACACCTTCTTCTTCACCAGTTTTTGGCGCGAAACCCTGGCGACCTTTTGGCGCTGGCATTCCCAGTTTTTCACCCACTTGCCAAAACATCCATGGCCTGGCGGCTAAGGCTCGGCCGGACATTGCTAAATCACAATTGGTTTCTTGCTTCATCTGAAACACATCTTCAACCGACTGAATATCGCCATTACCAATAACCGGAATATCGAGATTCTTTTTTAACCACTGAATTTGCGACCAATCCGCACGGCCTCGGCGTTTTTGTTCCGCGGTTCGTGGGTGCAAACAAATCCAAGAAGCTCCGGCCGCTTGGAGTCCTTGCACAAATTCGATTAATTTTTCTTTATTTTCTTCACATTGCTCGACCGCACGTAATTTTACTGAAACCGGCAACTTGGTATTTCTAACGGTCATTCGCACAACTTCAGCAGCATAATTAGAATCACCCATCAAAGCGACGCCATAGTTATGCTTCAACGCCTTTTGTACCGGACAACCCATATTGATATCAATAGCTCCGGCCCCCCACTCCAATTCCAAACGCTTCACGCTATCCGCGATATTTTTTTCTTCATTTCCTAAAATTTGTGGCACCATCTGAGTTTCTTCATCGCCACGCAAAGTTTCCGGTGTTTTGTTCAAATCTTCTTTGGGAATCTTTCGAGAATTCAACATTTCGGTTGGCCAGGGTATAATCGCGCCTTCAGGTAAATAACTGCGTAGCACCCGTCGTAAAGCTAAATGACTAAGACCAACCATCGGAGCCCAGCACAAAGGAAAATTAACCTTTTGTTTATTAATTATAATTTCGTTTTGGCTGCTCATAGAAAGCTTTTAGCCTTTATTTTAGAGTCTGAAAAGGATAGTCTTTCCCCAGAATGAAATTTCGTAAACCAGGTCAAAAAATTGGATTCCTGGGCGGGGGTCAGCTCGCTCGTATGATGGCCTTACATGCGCATCAGCTTGGCTTTCAGGTCCATGTTCTTTGCCAGTCTGCCCTCGAGCCCGCCGCACAGGTGACGCCCCACTGGCACCAAGGTTATCCCAATAACTTTGAAGATTTAGAAAAATTTCTAAAAAAAGTAGACTTTGTCACCTGTGAAAGCGAATTTTACAAAGGTGATGTTTTAAAAAAAGCGTCCGCTTCTACCAAGACCCCTTTATTTCCCTCGCCCGAAATTATGAGCGAGCTGCAGGATCGCTGGACCCAAAAAAAATCTTTTGAAGAATTCGGCCTTCCGACAGCTCCATTTTTTTTAATCAACGATACGGATAGTTTTGAAACCGCTTGTGATTTTTTTAAATACAAAGTGGTTTTTAAAAAGCGCCATGGCGGCTACGATGGCAACGGCACCTACATTCTTAAATCAAAAAAAGATAAAGAGAAAATATTATCGCAACTTTCTGAAATTAATTTCCATGTCATTGCCGAAGCTTTTGTCCCTTTTCGTCGTGAACTTGCGGCTATTTTTGTTCGTGATCAATTTGGAACAATTTCGAGTTTACCTCTGGTCGAAACTCATCAAAAAAATTCACGTTGTGATTGGGTACGAGGGCCAACAAAACATCCGGCTTGGGCCAAGATGAAAACTCGAATTGAAGCTTGGTTGGAAGAAAAAAATTACGTTGGAGCCATTGCTTTTGAGTTCTTCGACACCGGAAAAAATTTACTCATTAATGAGAGCGCCCCCCGAGTTCACAATTCCGGTCATTATTCTGAGCAAGCTCTTGAATTTAGCCAGTTTGAACTTCATGTGCGTGCCGTCGCAGGTCTTCCTCTTCCACAAGAAAATAAATTGCTAAGTCCCCAATTTGTCATGGTCAATTTGCTAGGTGAATCCGAACAAGACGTTGAGTTTCCAAAAAATCATGCAGGATATTTGCACTGGTACGGAAAAGATCAGAATCACAAGGGAAGAAAAATGGGCCATCTTAATTTCCTTGGAAAAAATTCAAATCAATTATTGAAATTTGCTCTTAAAGAACGAAAAAGGATGAAGTTGTGAAAAAAGTAGCGATTATTATGGGCAGTGATTCCGATCTTCCTATAATGAAAAATGCCGAAAAAATTCTTTCCGAGTTTGGCGTAAAATCCCATCTGGAAGTGGTCTCAGCTCATCGCACTCCTGAACGAATGTTCGAATTTGCCAAAACCGCCAAACAAAAAGGTTTCCATGTCATTATCGCTGGCGCTGGCGGAGCCGCTCATCTTCCCGGAATGGTCGCCAGCTTGACGGTACTTCCTGTTATCGGGGTACCGGTCACCGTTGGGAAATTAAAAGGTTTAGATGCTTTGCTTTCAATTGCGCAAATGCCAAAGGGAATCCCCGTTGCCACGGTGGCGGTCGACAATGCTGCCAATGCCGGATTATTAGCGGTCAGAATCTTAGCGGTGTCAGATAAAACTCTTACAAAAAAATTAGAGAAACATCAGACAATGCAAAAAATTAAAGTTAAGAAAATGAATCAAAATTTAAAGAAATAGGTCACTTATGAAAACTTTATTAGTTTACTTATTAAGTGTAAGTTTACTGGCATGCCAAAGCAAACCTCAAAAATTCACTGAAGACGTGCACACCCAACAATGCGAAAATGCCTTAGAACATATTCCTGAAAATGAAACGACCTACAAAGTTTTAAACACAGTTCAAGTTAATGGTGGGAAATTAATTTCATACACACTCACTGGCGCCGCATATACAACGGAAATTCTATATGATGTTACGATCGGTACCATCGGCGGCGTTATCCTCTGTTCACCAACAATTTTATTATCACTATCATCCTCTCAGAGAAATACAAATTCCGCTGAACCTGCCTATTGTTTTCCTTATCAGGGCCAGTTTCCATGGTCTCCACCTCTTGGTCGAACCATGAGGAATAAAACTAAACATTTAGCCTGCCCAAATCTCAATAACCTGAGCCAAAATATTCGTAACGTGGCCAAATGTTTCGCAGACCGCAAGGATCCAGAGAATCGATTACGAGCTCTTAAAACAATGGAAAGTATAGAAAATTCAAAAAATTTCTACGAGTGTCTTTCTGATAATGAACGAAACGAATTTGCAAAACAAAAAGCTGAGCTTTTAAACTGAAGTGGTGATTTTTGAACCAATCTCCACTCTTCTGCTTAGCAGCTCATAAGCAGAAAATAAAATTCCGCTAAAAAACAAATCCCCAAGAACTTGGTTTTTCAAAAATGGGATTGCCATCACAAAACAGGTAACAAGTCCTTGAAAAGTCTTCAAATAAAGACCACCGCTAATCCAAACACCAAAGTTAGTGATTACAAAAAAGATTAAACTCGAGGAAAGCGATAAACCTAAAATTTTAACAGCTTGTGATTTTTGAAAGTAATTTTGTTTTGGAATCAATTGTCCCATCAAAATCGAAATTAAAAATGCAGAATAAACATAAATCATCGTCGAATGAAGTCCTAAAACCAAGTCACTCAAAAATAAAATCAACATCGGCAAAACTAAAGAAACCCATCGCATTCTATAAGTTGAGCCAATTAAAAGCGCTATCGCACCCACCGCAGTAAAATTCATAGGATGAGGAATCCAACGCGAAAGAATTCCCACACACATCAAACCGACTAAAAATATTAATTTTGATTGAGTCATTTTTCCTCCGGTTGGTCCATACCTAACACGGCTTCCCGCCTGAGCTCAAGTCCCGAATTCCCTCTTCCATTCCCTAATTCTTCTCCCTTCCCCCCCCCAATTTCAAAGCTTCAGAAATCTTATTTAAAATTTAATAGCCAAGGCCGCACGACCGATGGCGACTGAGGCGCACTTCCTGTGCGTCGCAGGGAGACTGAGGGAGGAGAACGCCGGATATTAAGTTTTAAATAAGATTTAAACGATTTTTAACCAAGTCTTGGACAACCCCAGGATCTGCCAAAGTCGAAGTATCCCCCAACTGCTCAGGCAAATTTTCCGCAATTTTCCGCAAAATTCTTCGCATGATCTTCCCTGAACGCGTTTTTGGTAGATTCGGAGCCCATTGCAAAAGATCTGGCGTAGCGATCGGGCTGATTTCTTTTCGAACCCATTGGATAAGCTCAGTTTTTAATTTATCCGTGGGAATTTGCTCACTCTTCAAAGTAACAAAAGTATAAATTCCCTGTCCTTTAATGTCGTGAGGATAGCCAACTACAGCAGCTTCTGCCACTGCGGGATGAGCCACCAAAGCACTTTCGATTTCCGCCGTTCCTAAACGATGCCCGCTGACATTCAAAACATCATCAACACGACCCGTAATCCAATAATAGCCATCTTTGTCGCGCTTACAGCCGTCGCCAGTAAAATAATATCCTTTGTAGGTGGAAAAATAAGTTTCTTCAAAGCGAGCATGGTCTCGGTAAACTGTTTGCATCTGACCCGGCCAAGAATCTGCCAAAACCAAAACACCTTCACATTCTCCCTGCAATTCAATTCCTTCCGGAGATAGAATTTTAGGTTCAACACCAAAAAAAGGTAAAGTTGCAGACCCCGGTTTTGTTTTCGTCACAAAGGCAATTGGAGAAATCAAAATTCCGCCGGTTTCAGTCTGCCACCAAGTATCCACAATCGGACAGCGCTCGTCTCCGACTACACGATTGTACCAATTCCAAGCTTCCGGATTAATTGGCTCGCCAACACTTCCTAAGACTCGCAATGATTTACGAGAACATTTTTTTACCGGAGCCTCTCCCTCGCGCATCAAGGCTCGCAAAGCTGTGGGTGCGGTATAAAAAATACTGACTTGGTGTTTGTCGACAATTTGCCAAAATCGCGAATGATCAGGATAGTTAGGCACACCCTCAAAGATAACTGTGGTAGCGCCGTTGCTGAGTGGACCGTAGACAATATAACTGTGCCCTGTTACCCAACCAACATCCGCCGTGCACCAATAAATATCATCTTCTTGATAATTAAAAATCACTTCATGAGTATAAGAAGCATGAACTAAATACCCACCCGTCGTGTGCAAGACTCCCTTGGGCTTATTCGTCGAGCCCGAAGTGTAAAGAATAAACAGTGGATCTTCGGAACGCATTGGCACCGGATCGCAAACCGAATCCACCGAACGACATTCATCGTGAAACCAAACATCTCGACCTGATTTCATAAAAACGCTTGCGCCGGTGTTTTTCACTACGACTACTTTTTTTATTCGCGAAGTTTTTTCAAGCGCTTCATCGATTATTTTTTTCAAAGGAAAAGTTTTGCCACCGCGATTGGCTTCATCGGCCGTAATTACAAAATCCGATTCACAATCGTCAATACGACCAAATATCGACTCTGCAGAAAATCCTGCAAAAATCAACGAGTGAACGGCGCCGATCCGAGTGCACGCAAGCATCGCAAACACGGTTTCAGGAATCATCGGCATGTAAATCGTGACTCGATCCCCTTTTTTAATTCCCTGTTTTTTTAATACATTGGCAAAACGACAAACTTCAGTATGAAGTTCTTGGTAACTGATTTTACGAGAAGGTTTTTCTGGATTATCGGGCTCCCAAATCAAAGCCGTTTTATTCGCCCGAGTTGCTAAATGCCGATCAATGCAGTTATCTGAAACATTGAGCTCGCCACCAAGATACCATGAAATTGAAACGGGTTTTTTAAATGAAACTTTTTTGACTGTGGACCATTTTTTTGTCCATCGCAGACGTTCCGCTTGCTCGGCCCAAAAAACTTCAGGCTGAGCAAGGGATTTCTTGTATAATTCTTCGTAGGATTCTGGAGATTTAGTTTTTGAGCTCATTTGAAGCTCTCCATCAATTTGGAAATTTCCTGCCACGGAATTGCTGTTATGTCTTTTTCAATTTTGAATCTTCTAGGCGCCGTGCATATGACGTATGCTCCTTGAGAACAAGGGTACTCCTGCATAAATGTTTTTAAATGTTTAATGTCTTTTTTTGAGGGATGTTCAGAGATTTTTACTTCAATAGGAGTATATTTACCCTCTGATTTGATCACCCAATCAATTTCAGGACCATCAGGATCTCGCCAAAAATGAATTCGTGTGGATAGTTTAAGTCGACTTTCACGAATAAGTTCCAGCCCAACAAAGCTTTCAAACAACTCACCTTTTCTTGTCGCTCCTAATTTTGGGCCCTCGTCTGCAGCCATACGTCGAACACCTGAATCAAAAAATAAATACTTTGAAGATTTGGTTAACTTCTTACGGCTTGCAGATTCATATATTGGATCCACACGTTCGACTAACAAACAATCCTCTAATATTTGATAATACGAACTCACAGTGGTGTGCGCGACCCCAATTGACTGGCTAATGGCATTGAATGAAATGATTTTTCCTGACTCAAGCGCGGCCATTTCTAAAAATCTATAAAAAGCAGGAAGATTTCTAACTAAAGCTTCGGATCTCACTTCTTCTTCCAAATAGGTATCCACGTATGAGCGCAATTCAATATTTTTCTGTTTAAGATCTTGCAAAATAGCGATCCCTGGCAAGGATCCATAAATAAGATGAGTATCTATATCCTGGTTGAATTCTGAATTCATGAACGGGTCCATTCTTAATGAAACCACTCGTCCTGGAAGAAGATTTATATCGGACTGACGACGAAGTTTACGTGCCGATGAACCTGTGAGTATAAAACTTGCCTTTTTTTCATCAATTAACGATTGAATTGGATCTAAAATAGCAGGGACCTTTTGAATTTCGTCGATGATTACGATCAAATTTTTGCCAGATAGGGCTTCAATCTCGTTAATGATAAGATCGGGATTTTTTTCAAATCGTCGTCTTTCTTGAGTCAACGAAAAATTAATGTAGAGGTGGGCCTTAAGCGTTTTGATCAAAGTCGTTTTGCCAGTTTGCCGAGGCCCTAATAAAAGAATACTTTTATTTTTTTTGATTTGATTATAAAAAAAGTCTTCAATAAACCTCTGAACCATGCACTCAATATTCGCCGAAAAATGAGTGTTATGTCAAGGAAATGCTGCGATTAAAAAAATGCTCCGTCTCGAAATGAGACGGAGCTTGGAAAATCTACTCTTATCTAAGACAGAATATCTAGTTCACATCTTTGTAATCAGCATCGATAACATCATCGCCATCTTTTTTTGCGCTGTCAGAGCCACTGTTTTTTGCGCCATTATCCGATTGGCCATTTTCACCTGAAGCCGCTCCTTGTTTTTTATAAAGTTCGGCAGTCATTTGATTGTACAGAGCTTCTAACTTATCGTGGGCTCCCTTAAGTTCTGATAACTCAGCTGTTTTGTTATCGAAAATTTTGCGAGCTTCAACTGCAGCTTCAGTGGCTTTTTTCGACTCACTCTCGCCCAGTTGAGCACCGGAATCTTTAACCAATTTTTCAACTTTATAAATGACGTTATCCAAATGATTTCTCATCGTTGCTGCTTCAGCTTTATTATTATCTTCATCGGCACGCAACTCAGCTTCTTTAACCGCTTTTTGAATTTCGTCTTCGCTCAAACCACTTTGCGCGGTGATTTTGATTTGTTGAGTTTTCCCTGAAGCCATATCTTTCGCTGAGACACTAAGAATTCCATTCGCATCTAAATCAAAAGTCACTTCCACTTGCGGAGTTCCACGAGGTCCTGGTGGGATTCCTTGCAATTCGAATCGTCCCAAAGTTTTGTTATCCGGTGACATTTTTCTTTCACCTTGTAAAACATGGATATCAACAGCAGGTTGGTTATCAGCCGCAGTTGAAAAAATTTGCGATTTTTTTGTTGGAATTGTGGTGTTTCTCTCGATCAATCGAGTCATCACTCCACCCAAAGTTTCGATACCCAAAGAAAGTGGCGTCACATCTAACAACAAAACGTCTTTTACGTCGCCGGCCAATACCCCACCTTGAACTGCTGCACCAATAGCAACAACTTCATCGGGATTCACAGTTCTGTTCGGCTCTTTACCGAAGAAATCTTTTACCGCTTTTTGAATGGCAGGTATACGAGTCGATCCTCCAACCAAGACAACTTCATCAATCTCAGAAGTTTTCAGGCCCGCATCTTCCAAAGCTTTTCGGCAAGGTTCGATGGAACGTTTGACGAGGTCTTCAACCATTTGATCGAATTTGGCGCGAGTCAGTTTCATTTGTAAATGTTTTGGTCCCGACTGATCTGCCGTTACGAATGGCAAATTAATTTCTGTTTCTTGAGACGATGAAAGTTCAATTTTGGCTTTCTCAGCCGCTTCTTTCAAGCGTTGCAAAGCCATTTTGTCTGATTTCAAATCGATGCCTTGATCTTTTTTAAATTCAGAAATCATCCACTCAAGAATACGAACGTCGAAGTTATCCCCACCCAAATGAGTATCTCCATTCGTAGAGCGAACTTCTACAACCCCGTCACCGACTTCAAGAACGGAAACGTCGAAGGTTCCTCCTCCAAAGTCATAGATCGCAATTTTTTCATTTTTCTTTTTATCCAGACCGTAGGCCAAAGCCGCAGCCGTTGGTTCATTGATAATCCGTTTAACATCAAGACCAGCAATTCGACCGGCATCTTTTGTCGCCTGTCTTTGTGAATCGTTAAAATAAGCAGGCACTGTAATTACTGCTTCAGTGACTTCTTGTCCTAAATAATCTTCAGCTACTTTTTTAAGTTTTGCTAAAACCGCTGCACCAATTTCTTCTGGAGAAACGGTTTTATCTTTTACTTTAAAAGCACAATCGTTTCCTTTTTCCACAACAGTATAAGGAACAAGTTTAATTTCCTCTTGCACTTCATTGAAACGTCGTCCGATAAAGCGTTTTGCTGAGTAAATGGTATTTTCAGGATTTGTCACCGCTTGACGTTTTGCAATCTGGCCCGCAAGTCGCTCACCATCTTTGGTATACGCCACAACAGACGGAGTTGTTCTTGCGCCCTCTTCGTTAACGAGGACTTTAGCTTCTCCACCTTCCATAATTGCCACACAGGAATTTGTCGTTCCTAAGTCTATTCCGATAATTTTTCCCATGATTTCTCCTTATTTATTCAGTTCTGGATGAATGTTTATTCACAAATTCAATTTGAGTTCGTAAATGAATTCGTCAAGTTCGAGAAGCGCAAAATAGACGAGGGGGAGCCTGGGGTCTAGCCTACTGTCTCATTTTGACTTATTGCGCAATGAAGTAGTTTAGGCGGGATTGAGGCCTTTTAGAGAGCCCTTCCTGTTGAAATCAGACACGTCCATCCATGGACTCTTGCTTGAGTACATCCTGGACCGCAAAGGTCTGATTTCAACAGGAAGGGCTCTCTAAAAGACCAACCCAGCTAAAGTACTTTTTGGGAGGAAGGGAGGGAAAATGAGTGAGTGGAAGAGATCACTACTTCAAAGCCCACATGCTCCAACTCTCAAAAAATAATTTTCATAGCTTCCTGTTTTAAAATTCTTCCTGCCTTTCCGAAAAGGACCTTTGCGGTGCAGGATGCACTTAAGCAAGAGCCCATGGATGGGCGCGTCCTTTTCGGAAAGGCAGGAAGAATTTTAAAACAGGAAGCTACGAAAATCCCTATTTTGAGTCTCTATATACTCGCATTAACTCATCATAATGAATCTGTTTAAAATGACCACGACGTGAACACATTAGATTTGTTACGTCTAATTGATAAGACACAAACGAACTTAACTCTGGATCATAGAATTCAATATAACAGTCTCTAAAACCAAGAACATGCCCATATTCATGCCGGATCGTCCATTGCATGTCGTATTCACTCAATAAGGAATTTGCATCCATTGTGATTTCACTTCCAGCGATACCGTTAACACGCGCAATACTTCCAGGAACGAAAACGACATGAGTCGTATTCGGAGAGTAAGTGTCTACAAAATTTAAATTAAGGCTCCAATCCTTCCAACGAAATTCATCTTCAATATTAAATTTTAAAAATTGAAATACTTGTTCGTTTTTTGGATTTGAAAACGGAAATTGCAATACATTTTCGTTCGTCCAAACAAAATCATTTCTATGAACTGGGATATCAAAAAATGAATTGTATACAACTTTAGCTCTTAGAATAAAAAGATTCTTAAAATCGAGCAAAGAATCTCTGGTTCTATAGTCCTCAAACAAGTCCAGACAATAATTATCGTCAGTAATGGTGTTATAACAAATCCTGATTAACGCTTTTTTTAATAACGCGCGATTGACCTCATCCAAATGGCTCCAATTTTTTAATTGATTATCAACATCGGGATTGTTTTTAATTTGCAAATAGCCGCGAACATCTCGGGCCTTTGCCGCTTCAAAAGATTCTCGATTAGCCATTAACAACACAAATCTTGCCGAGTTTTGATAAGCTCGGTCCACTTGAACTAGCCACTCAACCATTTCTCGATCTGTAAGCGGAGCCTTCTCGGTGAGCTCTCCGTTTTCAAAAATAACCTTTCTAAGTTCCAAAGGTAACAATTCCTGCAGTCCGCTCCATTCATCGACGATAACTTTAAAGTTCAGAATACGCGGATTTGAAATCGGATAGCCTAAAGTTGTTGCGGCACTCGTTAACGATATCTTCTGATTTACTGATCGACCTGCATTTATAATATCAATCCACTGTAAATTTCTTTTTCCGTATTCCAAATGTTTCTGTAACTGTGCCAATTCATCTGGATTAAGAGATGATTCTTTCACTTCTTTATTTTTTTTGTCGCTCTCTATAATATTAAGGTACTCTTTTCCGGTCATTTCTAAATCTAAATGCAGATCCGCTCGAGCTCGTTGATTAATAAACACTATTGTTAATATGAGTAAAAAAAAGAATCTTTTGAGCACTTATGCCTCCGTGATTATCTAAAGGTACATCTCATGGTAGATGCACCTTTAGATCGGTCAAGCCGTAACGCATATATGTGTTATCGTTAAATTCCTTCCCCTTTCTAAAAAGGACACGCCCATCCATGGGCTCTTGCTTGAGTGCATCCTGCACCGCAAAGGTCCTTTTTAGAAAGGGGAAGGAATTTAAAAATAGGAATCTACAAAATTATTTTTTCTTCTTTTTGGAGAAAAAGCCGCTCGAGTTGGAATCTTTTGGCGCATTACCAGCAAGACTAGCAATTTCCTTAAGTAACTTTTCTTCTTCGGCGGAAAGCTTGCTTGGAAATTCTGGGACAATTTCAAAGTGAATATCACCGCGCCGAGAGCCGCGCAAAGATGGCAAACCTTGCCCACTCAACTTTACAATTGAGCCGGGAGAACAGACACGAGGTATTTCAATTTCCTGTGGATCAGATAATGTTTCCACTTGATGAGTTCCACCCAAAAGCATTTTTACATAAGGGACACGCAAGCGTGCGAATAAATGATCAGCATCGCGTTCGAAAAAATCGTGTTCTTTAACACGGATTTCAACATACAAGTCGCCGGCAGGGCCGCCGCGCCCCCCGCCCTCACCTTCGCCAGAAACTCGCAAGCGAGTCCCATTGTCAACACCGGCAGGAATGTTCAAGCTGATCTTGCGCTTAACCTGAACTCGTCCCTTGCCTCGACAAGGGCGGCAAGGATTTTTGATCTGCTTTCCTTCGCCTCGGCATTGAGGACAAGTTGTTGCCATGCTGAAGAAACCTTGGCGAGCCACAACCTGCCCCGAGCCACCACAAGTATTGCAAGTTGTAACCTGAGAGTTCTTATCTGCTCCTGAACCATTGCAAGATTCACAATTTTCATCGGTCTCAAATTCAATTTCTTTTTCTAGGCCATTCAGAATGTCGGGCAAAGTAATCTCGGTCAAATAACGAAGATCGGCTCCCCGACGAGGTTGATTGGAACGCCGGGATCGACCCGCACCGGAACCACCGAAAAGATCGCCAAATACATCCCCAAATTGAGAAAAAATATCTTCCATGTTGTGAAAGCCCTGACCGCCTCCGCCGCTGACTCCCTGGTGACCAAAACGATCATAGCGCGTTCGTTTATCGGGATCGCTCAGAATTTCATAGGCAGATGCCGCTTCTTTAAACTTCTCTTCAGCTTCGGGATTCCCAGGATTTTTATCAGGATGAAATTGAATAGCGAGCTTTCGATAAGCTTTTTTAATTTCTTCGCCACTGGCTTCACGGCTAAGACCAAGTACTTCGTAACAATCTCTTAAATTTGACATAGGATTTAATATGAAGAATCAAGATCCAGTGTCAAGTTTTGATTGTCGGGGTCATTTTTAGCGGGATTCCTTGCTGTTCTTTTTCTGCTCATTTTCTAGCTCGAGTAAAGTTGGCACTTTTTTACCATCAAGTCGCCCCCTCAATCGCTTAGCAATATCTTTCATATTTGGATCTTGATCAATCTCTTGGTAAATTCGTTCGCCTAATTCTTGTGCACCAGCTTCTGAATAAAGTCGACCCGCCAAAGTGTAAGCCCATGAGGGAGCCCCATATTTAGCGGCACGATAAAGCAGATCAGCGGCTTTCTCTTTATTTTTTTCTTCGCTCAGCGCCTGGTATGCCGCTCGGTAAAGTATTGGCCAATCTTTCGGGAAGTTTTTTACAGCCTTGTCAAATAACTTAGACGCCCCTTCGATGTCTGAAATAATCACCGTTAGAGCTAATGGACCCGTGGCATGAGGCATTCGAAAATTTGGCGAAAGATCAGTGATCAAATCAAGCATCTGGTACAACCAACCTTGATTGCGACAAGTGTTTTCGGCAATTTTTTGTTCACAATAATCAAAATCTTGAATAACACGTACCCAAAATTGATCCGCCATTTGCTCAGCAAATCCAAAAGTAAAATGAGTGATGTGTGGGGGCGGAAGATTTATACCGGGCTCATGCTGATATTCTAGTAACGACTGCCGACTGAGAAAAAGCAGGATAATAAGAAATGGGAACAACAAACGCTTCATACAGATATTTATATCACTAAAAATAAATTGAGGGAATTTCTTCCCTCAATTTATTTTGAACTCGATATTTTAAGAATGAATTCTTAGTTAATGCCATCTACAGATTGTGACATAACTTTTGTATCATTGATCTGCCAAGTGTCAAAAACGGTCCCAGTTTTTTTAAGATTTGAAGCCGCTCCTGCAGTAAAAGATGGAGGAGTTTGATTTATTGCAGTTCCAGCTATTGTAGTTGCCAGTGAACACTCAGTTAAACACGTACATTTTATGCTATCACAAAATGCACTTGAATTACTATCAGTAGAGGCTCCATCTTGACCTTTATAACCAGCGACGATTGTTGATGGTATACCACCATCAACTTGCCAACCAAAATTATATCTGACCTGACCTTCTGGAGCATATCCCATAACAGTAAATCGAGTAACGTAACCATTGTATTCCACAGCGAAAGCTTTATTAGCAGAATAAATTGCCGCCAAGTTGGTTTTAGCCTCGCTTTGTCGCGCTTTCAGCATGTATTTACTAACGTTTGGCACTGCGACGGCAGCCAAGATTCCGATGATGGCCACAACCACCATTAACTCAACGAGTGAAAATCCGTCTTTTTTTGTAAACATATTTTTAAAATTTTTCATAATCACGTTCCTCCGATAAAGTTAAGTGTGACATAGCGCCTCACTAAGTCAACGCCTCAATCTCAGACTGAAGCAATTTAATTGTCAGGCTTTTGTTTGGATTTTTTATCGAGTTCAAGCTGGATCCAATGGCAATCTTGGACTTTTGCTTGCTCACACATTTTGTACCAATTTGAAACATAAATATAAAACAAAGGCCCCATAACACGCTTCACCTCTTCCTGTGAATTCCGCCAAATCTTGTTCAGGCGTAGATATCCAGCCATAGGATTCCCTTGAGACGCTTCAAAGGCTGCAAAATAATACTGCATCCAAGGGTGCAGCGTTTCTGTCTCTAAAAAAAGTCTACGTTTTTCATTAGCTTCAACTGGAGCTTGATAAATGAGTCTCGCTTTCAAATATGGTAGCAGTATTCGCGAAGGCGACTTATTTTCTAAATCATGAATTAGCTCCTTGGCCAAAGTCCAGTCCTTGCCCTCAAGCAACAACTGCCGCGCATAGTTCTCCTGAGCAAAAAAGCTGCCCTCTTTATAATAGGCTTGAGCTACTAACCGCTGATCGCTTGACCAATCGGAAGCAAATCCATAACTAAGCCCAACATATACAAAAATAATTATTACACCAAAAGTCTGCACCAACTTGCTTGGTTCAGCATTATACTTAAAGGCGCCAAATAAGAGGCCGAGGGACCATATTGTTGTTAGCAAATAGGTGTCCCATCCCAAATGATGAGTTAATCTTACTGTCATCATCAATATTGGTGAAGCCATCAGCAATAAAGATAATGTTAAACGATCACGCCAAAATTTATTGCGAAATATCCAGATAGAAAATAGAAACACGAATAAGAGAAAAATTCCGATAAAAGTTTCTGGCTTCAAAATTTTATAAGGGACAGGACTTGCCGCTAAGGGATTTATCAGCTGAAAGAAAGATCTGCCCCAGACAAATATTCTAAATATCAACTTCTGGTTTTCTGGAGGTAAAAACTTAGGCAACATCTCGCCACTTTGTTTAATGTAATCACCCGTATAGTAAGTTAAGTTTATATAAACACAGAAAACCGCAAGAAGGATAAATCCAATGATCAAATCATAACGACTTAAAAGCTTTTTTAATCGTTGATGACTTGTCGTTAAAAACTCTCCAAACAAAATAAGAAATGGCGCCAAAAAATTAATTGGCTGCGAAAAGCAAAGTAAAAAATAAAAAATAAAAAATTTGATTTTATCCTTCAAAGAAAATGAACATCGAGTTATCCACAAATGCACTATTACGGAAAGAAAAAATGCAGATAACAAATGTTTTCGTGCTGAAGTCCAAGCCACGCTGGATGCCACAGCTGGGTGAAAAGCCACAAGGCTCACGATAAAATATCGCCAAATATTTTGAACTTTCCAAAATTTTAAAATTTGATCAAGAAATAAAAGTGTAAAAAACCAAATCAAGAGATTAACTAATTGTGAATTTCTAAATCCCGTAAATTTTTCTACTTGCAATTCCAACCAAAAACTTAAATCTCGTACTGGTTGCACATCCAGAATTATATTTTGCTGAATAAGCTCATTGTATTTCTGTAAAGAATCGACGCTTTTTAATGGCTCCAGAAGTGAGGTGTCATCGAAACTAAGAGCGGGGTGATTTAAAATGGGAGCACTGTAGGTTATCAGTAGGATGAAAAAAAGAAGAATATAAAAAATATAGTTTTTCAATTTGAATCTCCAGTAGAGGAGATTGGCTCATTTGCTTTGTTATCGACTACTTCAAATTCAGTAAAATACCGACAGTTCATTTTTTGGAATCCGTATCTGAACCTTTCGTAAGCCATAAAGGACACTTCGTCACAAAAGCGCTCATCTTTATGAATTTTAACATCACGATTTAAATTTGAATTTATACTGAGTTTTGAATTGTTCCTTACGTCCTTTGAATGCATCACGAATCCACTTAATGGAGTCAACTGACTAAGAAAATAGTATCTTGTATTAAATTTTAATTCATAGATTGTAGAAATACCAATATCAAAAGCTGGAACTGAAATTAACGTTGGTTGACTATTATGAGGAAATTCCAAGCGAGAATCCAGCAAGATCAAATTTTCGATATTTGAAGTGCTCAATACTTTAAGCTTATCTTTAGTCTCTTCCTTCCGACCCCACAAAGCAAATGGCGCTACAGCAATAAGAACCGCACTAAGACTAAGAAATATTTTATTTCTTCTATTTTCAGAAAAATAGTTAAGTAAACTTGCAAATCCAAAAGATAATATTACGAAAAAAACAGCGCTTAAAAAAAGCATATGGCGACTGGCCAAAAATACCAGAAAATCGAAGGCAACAAATGCCATAAAAACAGCTGATATTGAAAAGGCAATTTTTAAATATGAACTTATTCCATAAAATTTTGTTTTTATTGCCCTATAGAGAAAAAATAAAAACGGAATGAAAATAAGAATAATTTGAAGGTTAAGCAATCTTTCAGAAGTAAAAAAAGCTGAAAAATTGGCCATCATGTATAAAAATTCTTCGTGCATTTCAAATATGAAAACTGAAACTCCGCGAAAGCCTTGTCCTGGCTGCACAAACAACAGAGTACAGACAAAAATAAAAAAAATGGCTAGAAGCTGAGTCTTGAAAATTTTAAAAATAGATTTTTGATCAATAATTCTGTATAAAATATATCCCAGCCAATAAATCAAAATTAAATAATTAAAGAAGATGCAACAGGCTGTTGATAGGGACACATTTCGATCTTTATTTTCATTCTTAGAAAAAGCCAAAATGCTCATCCACCCAATCGAGGTCACCACCGTCCACATCGGACTTCCTAAATTAGAAGCATAGGAATAATGACTTACAGAAAAGAGATAGACCAGCGATGCTAGAAATGCCGCTTTTTCATCATTGGTCATTTTGAGCAAGGTAAAAAACAAGAGCATCACCGATAAATGAAAAAGGATCTGCAAAATAAGTATCCCTACAAACATAAAATCATCATAGTTTTTTTCATAAGAATAAATAAGGCCATAAACTAAGCCCATGCCGGGAAAATAAGTTGTACTGTAGGGAATAACGAAAATACCTTTAGCCCAATCAGGCAAATCATATCCTGATACTATTGAAATCAAAGCCTGGCGATATTTTTTATGAAAATCTAGCTCTGGCTTTTTTAAATATGAATAATTTGTATATTTATAGGCAAAATCATCAAAATGTTTTAAGGCATAAAACACCACATCTGAATCAATTTCTTGGAAATGTTCTTTGGCAAAATACACATGGAAACAAAAACTAAGACCGATCAACAGCGATAAAATTCTTACATAGTTTGTAAAAAGAAATTTATTCATTTTATCGAGTTTCCAGACGCGAACGAACTTTATTTCTGATTTCTATTTCACATTCACTTTTCTTAGCTAAGTCACACATTTTGATCCAGTTGGATACGATCTCTTCAAATTTATCGACATCGTCTAAAGGTGCTTCCTTAAAAATTTCCCACGCTCTTGTCATAATCTCGTTAGCTCTTTCAGGCTGAGCTTGCTTAACGTAAAAAACAGCTTTCCAATAATGCCACCAGAAGGAAGGGACCTCTAATTTTTCCCACAGTGAAAATTTATCAGATGAACTTAACAGGCCCGTGTAAACTAAAGATCGACCCAAAACATAACCTAAATTTGCGGTTCTAGGATCGGATTCATAAACTTGAAGCGCATCTTGGTAAATTTCGTCGACTTGGTCCGGGTGATTATTGATTCTGACATGAGCATACATCATGCGATATAAATTCGAATGCTCTAGAATAGACATCCGCTGGAAAACTTTTTCTGGCGAAATAAAATATTGAGCATGCTGATAAGAAATCGTCGTATTAAAAGAAATAGCCCCTGCGGCAATTCCCGCAACAGCTCGCCGAGTCCAAATACCACTTTGGGCAAGCGACTCTTGCACAGTCGCTGCATAAATTTCTTTTAAAAAAATCGCCCAAGCAAAGAGACTAAATAACAAGTAAGTATCCCACCCGCCTTGAATTGTAACTCGAATGGTAACGACCAACAAAGGCAGAAAGAATAAAAGAATTGCGCCTGATATTTTAGGCCAAAAAAATCTTTCGACCATTTTTCCTTTTTTTAATCGCAACATAAGTAAAATCAGCGCAAAAATAAATAGAAAAATCCAGCCAATCCAATCCTTAATTTTGCCAAGCTCATAAGGTAATATCGAAGGATACCCTGGAAAAACAACCTGAAAAAAACTTCGTCCATAAATAAAAAATCTTTTAAGAACACCATGCTGCACAGCAAATTTGCTGTAACCTACCGTTTTTGCATAAACCTCTGAAGCATAATATAAATAATTATCCAACAAGATCGCTCCAGCGATCAGTATGAATCCAAATATAATTTTTTTATTACGCAATATAAATTCTTTTTTATTATCAATAAAAAAAATAAAACCCAAAGGAGTTAACACTTGCAAAGGTTGAGACAAACAACCCAGCAAATAGCAGAATAAAATTAAAGTTGCCTGCCGCCAAGAGAGCTGCTGCGAAGTTCGCGAAAATTTTAAAATAAAATAAAAAATACACAAGGTAAAAAACACAGACAGTAAATGCTTTCGTGAAGCAAACATACCCACAGAATTGACCGCCACAGGATGCGTGCCAATATACAATAAAATTCCTTGGATCCAAATCGACGGCCATGCAAATAAGGCTAAAATTCGTTGAAAAATAAAGAGAGAAATAACCCAAATCGCGACGTTGGTGATTCTAAAAATTGGAAAACCAATCCAACTTGAAATCGCATCATCAATGTAAATACTAAGATCACGCACGGGCTGCCGATCAAGGGTGCCATATTGGAAATAGGAAGAAAAATAATCATTTAAAGACTTAAACTTACGAACGGAATTCAGCAGCCAATCATCATCTGTGCAAATCGCATCACCGCTGCCCATGGGCGTCCAATATATAAAAAGAATAAGAAGAAATAAAAGAAAATATAAGCCGTATTTTTTAAAAAACATGTGGGTTATTTATCATCACTGTAAATCGTAATTCGGTCTCTGCCGTTTCGTTTAGAGCTATAAAGAGCTTCATCTGTATGCATGTAAAAATCCCGTACCGAAATTTTATCAGATGACCATTCTGAAACACCGAAGCTCATTGTTAATTTAATATTTTTGCCCTGATAAGGAATAATTTCTTGGCGAATTTTTTCGGCAATTTCGTTAACAACTGCAGCAGCTTCTTGGGGCGTTTTGTTAGGGAATAATATCGAAAATTCTTCCCCGCCAACTCGAAAAACCATATTCTCGCGACTGTTGTTTTCAACCATTTGTCTAAGAATAATCCCAACCCTTTGCAAAACGGTATCTCCACCGGGGTGACCATAAGTATCATTGATCACTTTAAAATGATCAATGTCCCCTAACACCATCGCAAGCGCTGGATATTTTGTGGTGTATTCATCTAACTTTTCCCGAAAGTGCCGTGCATTATGAAGTTTCGTTAAGTCATCCACGATCGAGAGTTTTTCCAGAGTCATATTGTCGATAACCAACGCCATTTGTTGGGATAATGCGCTCACTCGGTTTTGATCAAAAGCATGGGCCAGATCGGCCGAAGGCATTGGAATAAATATCTCGAAGCTTGATTTCATATTTGTTCCGATAGGAATGCCGACAAGACTTTGCACATGCGGTAAATTTTTAAGACCGATTTGGGCCAAAGCATCACTTGAAAAAAATGTATCCTCATCAAGTGGTTTCATCTCTGCAATTTTTTTTGTAAGACGATCAATTGAAGCTGAGTCTTCCGCAGGATTTTTTTCGGGAATTTTATAAACGCGAGAATCTCCCTCTTTAATAAAGGCAACAGCTAAACTGTATTGAGAAAGAATGTGTTTTAAAAATTCTTCCAAAATTTTTCTGGGTTCTTTTACCAGCCGGGTTCTTTGCAACAGCTGAATCATCGCGTTCATTTCTTCAATTTTATTATCTTTAAGAGTCATCTCTCGTCGATATTTTTTATGAAGCTCTTCTTCGACAGATAAATCCTTCATTACAAAAACAAAAAGTTTTTCTTTATTCCTAGTCATTGGAGTTACTGAAAATTGCGCTAAGCCATCGTTGACAGCGCGAGTGCTATAACGAATCACACGGGTGTTCGTTGCTTCTTTATGATGAATAAATTCTGTCAAATTGATTGGACTTCCCTCAATTTCGGTAAAAACTTTGGTCAAGTCCATTTTGCCAACCATGCGATGT
>JBBTCO010000076.1:0-5861 GCA_038043185.1 Bdellovibrionota bacterium | reverse complement strand
GTTGAGACTCCAAAAATGTATGCAGTGATTCTTTTAAACGATGATTATACGCCTATGGATTTTGTGATTTTAGTTTTGAAAAGATTTTTTGCTAAACAAGATGAAGAGGCTGTGAAAATCATGCTCGATGTCCACCAAAAGGGCTCTGGAGTAGCTGGAATTTATCATTTAGAAATTGCTGAAATGAAAATGATGCAAGCGAACCAATTTGCTCAATTGCATCAACATCCACTTAAAACTAGCATCGAGGAGGTCACATGATGTCGCGGGAAATTGAACGACGTTTAGCCGAAGCCACCGAAGAAGCTAAAAATCAACGCCATGAGTTTGTAAGCCTTGAACATGTTCTGCTGGCATTGTGCCGATCGCCGCGAATGGTTGAAATTCTTGAAGCTTGTGCGATTAATGTGCAGCAGCTGAAAAAGCATATACAAGATTTTTTAAAAAAGAATACCTCCTTTATTTCCGAGACCCAGCTTGAATCCTACGGAGGCTTTGAAACTTGGACTCCTGAATTTACTTTGGCTTGCCATAGACTGATGCAACGAGCAGCGCTGCAAATGAAAAGTGCTGGAAAAAATCAAATCAATGAAGGGACGCTTTTAGTCGCTCTTTTTTATGAAACGGATTCTCCGGCCGTTTATGCTTTAGCTAAACAAGGTCTAACTCAGTTTGATGTGATCAATTATATCTCTCATGGAATCACCAAAGATGGCAGCATGGGACCTTCAAATGAATTCTTACCTGCAGCCCTTCCCCACTCTGAATCTCAGGCTGAATCGGAAGAAAAAAATAATCCCTTAGAAAGTTTTTGCGTTAATTTGAATGAGCGCGCCTCGCAAGGAAAAATCGATCCCTTAATTGGCCGGGAAGATATTCTGGAAAGAATCCAACAAATTTTACTTCGTCGTACTAAAAACAATCCTTTGTTAATTGGCGAGCCTGGGGTTGGGAAAACCGCAATTGCGGAAGGACTTGCTCAGCGAATTGTCGAGGGCAAAGTCCCAGAAAGTCTAAAACAGACAGTTGTTTATTCACTTGATCTAGGTTCATTGCTAGCAGGAACAAAATTTCGTGGCGATTTTGAAGGTCGTCTTAAAGGAATTTTAAAAGAAATAAAAAAACGTAAAAAAGTTATTTTGTTTATCGATGAAATTCACACCCTGGTCGGCGCCGGATCAACGAGTGGCGGCTCTATGGATGCTTCCAACTTGTTGAAGCCAGCTCTGGCTAATGGCGACGTCACATGCATTGGCTCTACAACTCACCTGGAATACCGTCAACATTTCGAAAAAGATCGCGCTTTAAATCGACGCTTTCAAAAAGTGGATATCAATGAACCCAGTCTTGAAGATTGTTTTCAGATTTTGCTTGGCTTGAAAAAAAATTACGAAACCTTCCACAATGTCACCTATTCTGATGAAGCTTTACGTTCCTCCATTGAACTTTCTCAAAAACATATTCATGGAAAACTTCTGCCCGATAAAGCAATTGACGTCATTGATGAGGCCGGCAGTTTTTTCCGCATGCAAAAACAAAAAGAACAAAGTGATAGCAAAGAAACACTTCACATTCGGCCTGAAGAAATTGAAACAGTGCTGGCGCGAATGACAGGCTTGCCTGTAGCTGCAGTCTCATCAAATGAAAAAGCGCAACTTAAAGATTTAGATAAAAAATTAAAAACTTTAATATTTGGACAAAATGAAGCCATTGATCGCGTCGTTGCCAGCTTAAAAATGGCCCGCACCGGAATGTCACGAGCACAAAAACCGATAGGTTGTTTTATTTTTGCTGGCCCAACCGGTGTCGGCAAAACCGAAGTTTGTAAACAACTGGCTCAAGTGCAGGGCCTACCTTTCCAACGATTCGACATGTCAGAATACATGGAGAAACATGCAGTGGCTCGTTTAATTGGCGCTCCTCCGGGTTATGTTGGGTACGAGAGCGGAGGATTGCTCACGGAAGCTATTAATAAAACTCCTTACTGTGTTTTGCTTTTGGACGAAGTTGAAAAAGCTCATTCGGATATCCTGAATTCGCTATTGCAGGTCATGGATGCGGGACGTTTGACTGACGGTCAAGGTCGCGTCGCTGATTTTAAAAATGTAATTTTAATTATGACAACAAATGCTGGCGCCCTTGAAGTTTCTCGTGGAAACATTGGCCTGGTCGACGACGCGAAATCCCATATTTCTTTAGAAGCTTTGAAAAAGTCTTTTGCTCCCGAGTTCTTGAATCGTTTGGACGCTATCGTGCATTTCAAAGATTTAAGCGAAGAGACTTTACTCCAAGTGGTCGGAAAATTTGTCGATGAATTAAAAATGAATCTCACTTTAAAAAATGTCGAATTGAATGTAAGCACAGATGTTCTGAAATGGATCCTGAAAAAAGGCTATAATCGAGCTTATGGCGCAAGGCCGCTCTCTCGAACCGTCGATGAACATATCAAAACTGCCCTGGTCGATGAATTGCTTTTTGGTCGACTGGCAGAAGGCGGAAGAGTTCAAGTCAATGTTGAGGGCGACATGTTAAAGTTCCATTTCAGCACCAGTCCAAATGGAACTCCATCGACAAAAGCGCGAAAACAGAAAGTCATTGCTAATTGAGCTAACGCAAGAGAAACCTCTATTGACATTTTCCGTAGCGTTGGCAAATTTACATAACAGGGAGATAAAATATGTTTAAACGAATAAGTTTATTTTTATTAACTAATATCCTCGTGATGGCCACCATCGGTATCGCTTGGACTCTAATTTCTACATTCTTTAATGTGGGCGCTTACGGGAATGTTATTCAATTACTTCTATTTTGTGGTTTGTTCGGAATGCTCGGCGCCTTCATCAGTTTGCTCATGTCCAAGTTCATGGCAAAAACGATGATGGGTGTGAAAATTATTTCTGCCGATGTCGCCGATCCAACTTTACGAAATTTAATCAACCGGGTTCACGCGCTGGCGCAAAAAGCGGGATTATCCAAAATGCCCGAAGTGGGAATTTTTGAGTCTGACGACGTCAATGCTTTTGCCACTGGGCCCAGCCGATCAAACTCTTTAGTTGCAGTTTCCTCTGGCTTATTAAGACGAATGGAAACCCGTGAAGTCGATGGTGTTCTCGGGCATGAAATTGCTCATATTGCTAACGGCGATATGGTGACGATGACTTTGATTACTGGAGTGGTAAATACTTTTTCTATGTTCTTTTCCAGAATTTTAGCTAATTTAATCTCGAACAATGTCGATGATAAATACCGTCATATCGTTTATTTTATTTGTGTGATCTTGGGTGATATCATGTTCACTGTTTTAGGATCAATTGTGGTTAATTCTTTCTCTCGAAGACGAGAATATCGCGCCGATGCCGGAGGCGCTCAATTTAGTTCCCGAGAAAATATGGTCGCCGCTTTACAGCGATTAAAAATGCTCACAACACCCGCCTCACAAAATTCAGATCGCGACGCCTTTGCCACATTAAAAATTTCATCAGGAGCTCCTCATGGCGGACTTGCTGCTCTCTTGATGACTCATCCTGCTTTAGACGATCGCATTGCTGCACTTCAAAGCGGAAGACTTTAATTCATGCTAAGACGTGTCTGCTTCCTGATATTATTCTTTTTATCAGGCTGCACCCACACCTCTCATCTTAACCGGGTGGATGAAAAAATTGTTCCCCCCGATCACAAATGGATCGAAGACCTACGCGCTGCTAACGACGGCAAAATTGATTTTTCAAAGGAAATAAATTCTTCTTGGAGCGAATCCCAAGTTTGGTGGTTCACCTATCAACGAGCGTTGTTTTACGAAAAATCCGAGCCTCTTAAATCTTGCCAAGATTATTTGATTCTCAGTAAAAAAAAAGATTTTCCCTTATGGGATCTGGCTTGGCTAAGATCCCAACTGGTTTGCGCCCAACCCGATCCTACATTCGCCGAAAATCCAATTTCTCGGAATCCATGGTATTCCCCTCTGCAAATTTTAATTCGTGAAAAAGAGTCCAACCTAACTGCGGATCTTGGCGATGACGTTGATCTTTTAATTGAAAAATCGAAATATGAAACACAGCCGAAAAAAAAAGAAAAACTAATTTTGGAAGCCGTCACTCTGGCAAAAAAATCTGGCAAACAAGAACTGATGTCCTTAGCTGAAGAACGACTAGTTCAAATTTTTCCAAGATACCAAAAAAATCCTCCTCGAAAAATTTGGCTGGAAATTGCTAACGATTTTCGACAATTCAGAAAATTCGATCAAGCTGAAAAATTTTATAATGCTCTACTTCGAGAGGGCGATCTTGAGTCACAATGGAGTGCGTGGAAAGGTCTACGCCAAATTAATAAAACAAAACAAGACCGAAAAGCCACCTTAGCCATCGATAAAAAAATCCAAACCTGGCTCGCAAAAGTTTTGAAAAAAAATAAAAACTCTTTATGGATAAAGCGATGGCACGATCATAAACTTATGCAAATTCGCCAACTTTGGACGGAAGATCAATATCAAGTTGCTTTTCAAAACTTAACAAAAGCTAAAACAACTTTTAAAAATCTCTATCCTCGAGATGAAATATTTTTTCTTATGTCTCGCATGCAGGAAGAAAAGTCTTTGTCAAACGATGCACAGGAAAGTCTGAGTCGTTCCCTTCTGGAAAAAGAGTCCTCCCCTGGTCTAAAAGAAAAAGTATTATGGGCGTCAGCTTGGCTCTATTACAAAGAAGCTAAATACGCACTGACACTGGAACGCTTAAACGAAACTTTAAAACTTTCTATTGAACCCCCCAGTCGTTATAAATATTTATTTTGGAAAGCACGAACCCAAAGTCGACTTTCACTTTCTGAAAGTGCTGACACCTATAAAATCTTACAGCAAGAAGATCCGCTGGGTTTGTATGGTCTTTTGGCTTTTTATGATATGAAAATGCCCCTGCCCGCTCTTAAAGGTCACAGTCGTGATTCGTTGAATCTTCAGGTCCGTACAATTCCCGAAATTTCCTATCTCAGTGGCTTGAAGATTGATTGGCTAATCTCTTTAGAAGAAAAAAAAGTTCTAGAAGAGGCTCTTAAAAATAGCCTTGATAAATTAAAAAATGGGAAAACATTATCTGATGATTCGTGGCTCAAGTTTTTTTCGGCCTTTGCTCAAGCACACTTGTATTTGCCTTTATTTTCCAATTTAAATAAAATTAAACCTGCAACTCGGGATCAGTTATTGAAAACTCATCCCGAGCTTATTTTCGGTAGGCCTTACAATGAGTTCGTGCTGGCCAGTGCCGAAAGAACCGGCGTCAGTCCTTGGTTAATTTATTCTATCATGCGACAAGAATCAGCTTTCGATCCGCAGGCCCGAAGCCTTGTGGATGCTATGGGTTTGTTACAATTGATGCCGAACCTAGCTCACAACTTGGCAAAAAAAAATGGGATTGAATATGAACAGCCCGAAGATCTTTTTGAACCAAAAATTAATATTAGTTTAGGCGCACTTGAATTAAAGAATCTTTTAAAACATTACAACAACAATTCCATTCTTGCTGTCTCTGCCTACAATGCCAATTCAAAAGCCATTCAGGGTTGGCTAAAGACCCGCCTTCGTCCCGACCCGATTGAATTCATCGAAGAAATTCCTTATGAAGAAACCCGCAGTTACGTCAAACTTGTTTTCAGAAACTTTGTTTTTTACGAACGACTGAGCAAAAATTCAGAGAATTTAGAATTTCCAAAAGAGCTTCTAAGCTGGCCTCCTTAGATAAGCCTGTTGTAGTTTTTATAGATTATTTTTCTGGGACATCAAAAAATTTCAAACATGACGTTTGTCCTTCGCGTTTGCAGGGGAAGGCAAACGCAAATGCCAAGCCGAACTCATGTTTCGATGTCCCAGA
>JBBTCO010000075.1:10225-13410 GCA_038043185.1 Bdellovibrionota bacterium | reverse complement strand
ATTTCACCCATATGGGAAACATCAAAAAGACCGACATTTTTTCGAACGTTATCATGTTCTTCACGAAGACCAATGTATTGGATAGGCATGTACCATCCGGCAAACTCAACCATCTTGGCGCCCGATTTTTCATGTTCAGCACAAAGAACTGTTTTCTGAGCCACAAAATTCTCCCTTATTAGAAGTGTCTTACAATCGAAAATTGGGACGCTAAAGTCAAATTGCATTTTGTCCAATTTCATTGGACATATCTGATATGAAATTATCCTTACGACTGGCAACAGCTCTCGAGAACTCTCTTCCGGGATACCCACTTTGGGACATCTGCTGTGATCATGGCTTATTAGGAATTCACGCGCTAATGAGCAAGAATTTTCCCGAAGTTCACTTTGTCGACCAAGTGCCTGAAATTATGTCGAGCTTAAGTGCCAAGATTGAGCGAAAAAGAACTGCGCTCATGTCCTTGGCTTCATACCATTTGTTACCTGCGGAAAATATACAACACTCTTTAGAGGGCAGCGTTTGTGTACTTGGAGTAGGGGCACAGAAAATAGAAATCTTTTTGAACGCTTGGGAAGCTGCCGGGCTTTTGCAAGCGCAGCGGTTAATCCTGGGTCCTCATAAAGATGAAGGGTGGTTTTTAAAGAATGTAATTCCCTCATTACAAAAATATCAGCTGCAAAAACAAATCGACCTCCGTGAAAGAGGTCGATTGAGAACAATTTTTATTTTAGATAAAAAAAGTTTTATCTAAAAAATTGAGCAACAGTTTGAGTTTGAGACATAAGATATAATAAAGCATTGCGATTTTGTTTATAATAATACTCGACAGTCGAATAGTTGGGCCATTTTTCATCAGATAACTCAATTGTAAATTGAATATCGTTTCTGTAATAAGTTGACCAATCTTGCATTCCGCCATTCACTTCATACCAATCATAACCATTGGTGATTCCATTTTTAAATGTTGTCGAAGCAAAGATGTAAGGAGCCAGTTTCGCATAGTTAAGCGCCAAGGCTTGTAGCCACTGCACTTTGGGATGTTTTGTGCCACTCGTGTCCCAAAGATAATTGACCACTTCGGCGCCACCATGGAAATTCGCTGATAAAACAAATTTCCTTGTCGCTTGCCAGTTCATCACCGCTTGAGTTTCCACGGCTCGGCCATCAGGGCGATCTTGATTATCGCTCGTTGAAAAATCGGGAAAGTTCCGATTTAAATCCACAGAATTTGCATTTCCCCGAGTCCCCGCCGCAGCTCCGTCGGGATTCATTGAAGGCATAATGTAAATTTGAGTTGTATCTAATAACTTAGTAATAAAAGGATCTTTGCCGTAATTTGAAACAAGATCTTTGATTAAAAGAACCATAAGCTCGCGGCCAACAATTTCATCACCGTGCATATTCGCAATAAATTTAAATTCGGGTCTGTTGTCATTCCGAGTGACATTCGCAGCGATTTTCATGACTAGAAGATCTCGGCCTTTTACCGATTTTCCAATACTAAACAATTTTGTCAGCTGGGGATTTGTTTGAGCAATTCCTGCTAATTCTCGACTGATTTCTTCCGGAGATGGATAGTCGCTAGCGCCTTTTAAATGGACACCCCTCAGTTGAGCCGAAGGAATACTATTTCTTTGTAGCCACTGGCCTAATCCTCTTGGTCCCCAAACTTCAAAACCACGATTGCTCACATGGTCAATCGTGAGTCCTGGAATTTGTGAAATTTGTTTTTGAAAGCTGCGGTTAGAAACAAAATAGCCTTCTTGGACAAGATTGGTATTGGCCGCTAGAGAGTGAAGAGAAGCAAAGAACGTTGAACCAGTTAAAATAATTGCAATAAAATTGAATATGAATCTATTCATTGAGTTAACCCCCTCGATTTAAGAACCCCTAAGTAACGCTAGCAAAAATTTTGCTAGTTAAACAGACAATATCTGTGAAATTGCGTTTTTTTGCCTGGCGTCAGGAGGTCTAATTTTCCTCTGGGGTCTGGATATATTTCATTTCACCGCGAGGTCTTACTTCATTGGATTTGAGCTCATGATCAGTCCAGCTGACTAGGCTTCCTCGAGCCAAATGGGGAGCGATCGAAGATTTTTGCAGCCAGGAAAAAAACAAGCGATCTTGGTCTTTGCAAATAAGCTGACGAGTTTTTCCCTTTTCGTAAAGAGTATCTCCGATCACTCGAGCTTTGTTTTGCAGCTTTTGGCCTTTCCAGGGGGGCGCCGTTTTTCTTGCAATTAAATAACTTAGGGTCAGCGATTTATTTTCCCAGGCTAAATGATTTTCAATTTTTTCAAGCCAAAGCGGACGTCGTAAAAGCAAACGATCATGACACCAATCTTTTTTTGAATGAGTTAACAATGGACAGGCTTGTTCGTGCACACACGGACCCCAAATCGAAAATCCTTTTTGAATCAGTTGTGTGCGAAGTTCTTGCAAGCGTCGCCCATCTTCTTGAGTCGAAGGTTCCAAAATAATTAAGGCCTCAAGTTTTTCGGCCCAATCTGGAAGGTGACTGAGTTCGGTCAAAGAATAAGAAAATACCGCCAGAGTTTTTTTAATATTAAGTTTGTTTAAAATATTTTCATCGACGTTGGCATGAAAGCTTAATTTTTCTTGGAAATTTTTTTCAAAAAGTTGCGCATAAACTTGTGCCTTTGTTAATTTCTCGATCCAAAAATAGTTGTCGAATTTTTTTTCTGTATTTTTTAGCGCTTCTACGCTTTTCAAAGCCCAAGACGAGGGACCAAGACCAGCGCCGAACTCGATGGCTGTATCTAGTTCATGTAAAAAACCCAATCGGTTGGCTTCTTGAAAGATCTTAAGATTTCGTAAATAATTGAGTGGAAAATAATAAACCAGAGAGGGAATCTCGGCCCAATCGGGGGTTTCGGCTTTTGGATTTGCAATATAGAAATCAGAAAGTTTTTTTATTTGCGTAGCCAAAAATTGGGAATCATTTAAACTTGCACCGAGCTCTTTCAGTCGGGCCTCAATGGCTTGACTTAAAAAATCTGGAATTTCAAAAGGCTGACCTGGTGTCATCATGAAGGGGAAGAGCTCAGTAAGGCTGACTTAACTTGGGTTACGCTGATTTGATCAACAGGCTCAAGAATTTTTACTTGCTGGCCGCGGGCTCTCCAGCGCGCCGATTTTTGGGCAAGGACTTGGCTGTAAAC
>JBBTCO010000075.1:0-10125 GCA_038043185.1 Bdellovibrionota bacterium | reverse complement strand
AATGTTGAAATCAAATCGCCAATTTTATCTAGTCGAATAAAAATGGCAGATTCAGAATTCGTTTTTGGTGACATCACTTAATTTTCACTTGTAGCTATCCGTGCTAGGACAAGCACAAACTAAATTGCGATCGCCATAAACGTTATCCACGCGTCCAACCGCTGGAAAAATTTTATTTTTCTTTACCCAAGGCAAAGGAAAGGCAGCTTGTTCACGGGTATAAGGATGATCCCAAGTGCTTTTAAGAAGCATACCCGCAGTGTGGGGTGAGTTTTTCAGTGGATTGTTCTCTGCATTTATTTTTTTATTTTCGATGTCTTGAATTTCTTGGCGAATAGAAATCATCGAATCAACAAAACGATCCAATTCTTCTTTAGATTCACTTTCGGTTGGCTCAACCATCAGAGTGCCCACCACGGGCCAACTCATTGTCGGAGCGTGAAAACCATAATCGATCAAACGTTTAGCGACGTCACTGACATCCACTCCGGAAGTCTTTTTTATTGGACGCAAATCCAAAATGCATTCGTGGGCGACTAAACCTTCTTTGCCTTTGTAAAGAATCGGGAAATATTTTTCCAATTTTTTGGCAACGTAATTAGCGTTTAAAATACTCACCAAAGTCGCTTGCCTTAAACCTTCGGTGCCCATCAAAGTGATATAGGTCCAAGAAATCGGTAAAATGCTGGCACTTCCCCAAGGGGCTGAAGTGGTGGAAGTGATCCCTTGACTAGGACCACTTTCCGGAATCAGCGACAATCGGGGCAGAAAGTTTTTTAAATGTTCACGAACACCGATGGGGCCGATGCCGGGACCGCCTCCACCATGGGGAATTGCAAAAGTTTTGTGTAAATTCATGTGGGAAACGTCTGGACCAAATTCCCCAGGGGAACAAAGTCCAACCAAGGCATTCATATTGGCTCCGTCCATGTAAACCTGGCCGCCATTGTCATGAATGATTTTACAAATATCGGTAATACCTTCTTCGAACACTCCATGAGTCGATGGATAGGTCACCATCAAGGCCGCTAATTTTTCTTTATGAGTTTCCGCTTTTTGTTTCAGATCAGCGATGTCGATATTTCCTTGATCATCACAATTAACAATCACCACTTGCATTCCTGCCATCACTGCGGAAGCAGGATTGGTTCCATGAGCTGAACTTGGAATCAGACAAACTGTTCGTTGAGTTTGCCCACGAGAATGATGATATTTGCGAATCACCAAAAGTCCGGCGTATTCCCCTTGGGAACCGGCATTGGGTTGCAATGAAATGGACGCAAAGCCAGTGATTTTGGTTAATTTATTTTCCAGATCTTTGATCAGTTCAAGCATTCCTTGGGTTTGTGAAACCGGTGCCATGGGATGAAGTTTACTGATTTCGGGCCAAGAAACGGGTACCAGTTCGGTGGTTGCATTTAATTTCATGGTGCAAGAGCCAAGCGGAATCATTGAATGAGTCAAAGTCACATCTTTGTTTTGCAACATATGAATGTAACGTAAG
The DNA here is from genome assembly GCA_038043185.1 of Bdellovibrionota bacterium. Taxonomy (GTDB): domain Bacteria; phylum Bdellovibrionota; class Bdellovibrionia; order Bdellovibrionales; family Bdellovibrionaceae; genus UBA5009. Next base: position 8,621 of record JBBTCO010000075.1, on the reverse strand, counting down.
AGTTCGGTCTCGCTGTGGTGGGAATTGAAAACAGGGTGAGTTAAGTAAGTTGATTTCCTAATAAAATTTTCTGGCCATTGAGGCTTAACTTCATTTTCTAAATCCGCCGCAGTGAAATTCGCGGCAACGCCAGAATTAAAGGCGGTGAAAATCGCATCAACCGTTTCCATTGAACAGGTTTCATCCAACGACAATGTGATCACTTTATTATTAAATTTGCGAAAGTTCATTTGCAGGCGATCAGCCGCAGAAATAATGGCTGCTATTTTGTCCGTACTGACGCTTAAGGTATCAAAATAAGTTTCCTGATTAATTGTGTGACCCAGCTTTTTTAAACCAAGAGCCGTAATGGCAGTCAGACGATGAACTCTTTGGGCAATTTTTTTCAAACCTTTCGGTCCGTGATAAACGGCATACATGCTAGCCATGTTCGCCAACAAAACCTGAGCTGTGCAAATATTTGAAGTGGCCTTTTCACGACGGATATGTTGTTCGCGCGTTTGCAATGCCAAGCGCAGAGCAGGTTCACCCTGCGTATCAATGCTGACGCCGACAATTCGACCCGGCATCAGACGTTTGTGAGAGTCCTTCGTTGCCAAAAAAGCAGCGTGAGGTCCGCCATATCCCAATGGAACACCAAAGCGCTGTGAATTTCCCACGACGATGTCGGCGCCCCATTCGCCTGGAGGTGTCAGCAAAGTCAAAGCTAGAAGATCGCTGGCGGCGATAACACAAGCTCCAGTGGCGTGAGCGCGGTCACTCATCTCTTGAAAATTTTCGATGCGGCCTTCGGTGTCTGGATATTGCACGATCACTGCGAAAACTTCTTTTTTAGAAAAATCAAACTTCAGCGGATCTTGCACCAGCATTTCGAAATCCAGGGGCTCGCTGCGTGTTTTTAAAACCTCCAAAGTTTGCGGATGTAAATTCGGCGACACTACGAAAGCATTTGCCTGACCTTTCTTATTCAGGGAATGAGCCATCACCATGGCTTCGGCCGCAGCGGTGCCTTCATCAAGCAAAGAAGCATTCGAGATTTCCATACCGGTAAGATCTTTAACCATGGTTTGAAAATTTAGCAAAGCTTCCAGGCGACCTTGGGCGATCTCGGCCTGATAAGGAGTGTAGGCTGTGTACCAAACAGGATTTTCTAAAATATTTCTTTGAATTACAGTCGGAGTAATCGTGTCGTAGTAACCCAAACCAATCAAAGATTTGTAAATTTTATTTTGGCTCATCATTTTTTTGAGGTGACGAAGCAACTCGTATTCAGAAATACCGTCACCAAAATCTGTAGCTTTTTTTTGCAAAATATTTTTCGGAACAACTTGTTGAGCCATTTCTTCGAGCGAAGAAAAGCCCAAAGTTTTTAGCATCGACATTTGTTCGTCGGTGGATGCGCCAATGTGGCGCTGAATAAATTCATTTTTTGGATTTAAAGACGCAAAAGTAGGCGAAAAATTTGTGCTCATCAGGTCCTCGATTTTAAAGCACAAAAACTAGCACAAACCAGAGGTGAGATAAAGACTGTAAAGCGCGGACTTGGCTGATGACAGACCGCGCCTTAAGACTTTAGGTGCATTATCGAAGACTGCAAATAACTGTAAATTCAAAATCTTGATCCACAGTTATTTTACCAGTCAATTGACCTGAAAGCTTCTTAATTTGCCCCCAATTATCACCACTTTGGTCACGGAAGGATATAGTGCCTGGAGAATAACCAACAACGACATGATTTTTTATAGGAACAAGTGCAATTTCCTGAGTAATATTTCTGGGACTACGATGGATGACTTCAAGACCTCGATTACCTTGAACTGATATCGCAAATTGAGTAACGCAATAGTTAAGACCACTTTTTGCGTATAGACAAGGCTGAGCTGGTTTGCAATTCAGTTCAAATTTTCCAGGATTCGCAGCTAATGTGTGTAAACTAGCAAAAACTAAAGATAGAATAACTGTAATTTTTTTCATATTTTCTCCGATAAAAATTTTATATTTTATAATCTGTAAGGCTTTATATCACGGGATATAAAATTGATCCTAATGCTTTTCAGTAAATTCTAATTTTGTAATTATTTACCTGCATTTTTTACTCAAGCCGAGATGACCTTGAGTGATCTCGGCCTAATAAGGATACCGCGCCTTAAGCCCCCTCCGCGCTAGAGCTTAAGAGGCCCACCTACGCAATTGAGGTTATACAATTTTACGTTGAGGGTAGCGGGATTAATAGCAATGGTCTGCAGTTTTTTGCTGTTGTTTCCGCAGCTGCTGTGAATATTGGAAAACTGAATTTTTGCGAAAGCGTCGATATCAGCAGTTGAAACCACGCCATAGTCACAACGAGTGCTTACGCTAAAGGTATTAAAAGTCGTCTTAAAGTTTTGCTTCAGTTGTGGCCCATAAATTCCAACGACTGCCTCTTGGCTTTTTGTATTAAAACTTCCGGCGAGTTGTTTACCCAAAGTTATATAAACCAAAAAGGCTGGTTGTCCATTTGAACTGAGGGCCTGACAAGCTGTGGTTGCTGCTAGCGCCGAGTTGCTAAAGGCAAATCCTAAGAATGCGAGTTTCGCTAGAGATATCGTTAAAGTCTTCATAAAGTCTCCTTGTAAATTGTTATGCGCAACTTCTATCGAAATGAGCAATATGTGTAAAATTAATTGATTTTATATACCTATCGGTATATCTAATAAGAATGAGTCTTTCTTCACTATATCTTGATGCTTTCTTGAACGTGGCCAAAGTGCGAAGTTTTTCGGGCGCCGCTAAGGTGCTCTCAATTACCCAGTCTGCGCTTTCGCAAAGAGTGTTGAATTTAGAACAAGAATTAGGAGCAACTCTCTTTGTAAGAGAACCTTCGGGGATCCAATTAACTGATCTTGGCCAAAAGCTTCTTCGTTACTGCCAATCAAAAGAACTTTTGGAAGATGAGTTTATGTCCGAGTTTAAAACAAATTCCTCGAAGGAAATCGCCGGGGTGGTGCGTTTGGGCGGTTTTTCGACCCTTAATAAATCAATTTTAATTCCTGTGTTGGGTGAAGTGATTCAAGAAAATCCCAAAGTGCAAATCGAAATCATCAATAAGGAATTAAGGGATATTCCGAATTTATTATTTACTGGAAAAGCCGATTTTATTTTTCTGACAACAGCTTTAGAAAAACAGGGGATTGAAAACCATTTATTGGGTTATGAAGAGAATGTGCTTATCCAAGCTTCGACTAAAAAATTTCGTGAAGATGTTTTTCTTGATCATGATCCAGAAGATACAACGACTTTTGATTTTTTTCGTCTTCAAGGAAAAAAGATTCCTGCCTTTAAAAGAAGTTATCTGGACGAAATTTATTCTCTTATTGAGGGAGTTAAGCTAGGCATGGGCCGGGCCGTTGTGCCACTTCACTTAGTGCAAAATTTAAAAGGGATCGAGATCGTTTCTGGTTATAAGCCCCTAAAGGTGCCCATTTATCTAACCTATTACACCCAGGCCTTCTATACGAAACTTCACAGAATGGTTACAGAGCGTCTTCGAAGTGAAGTTCCTAATTATCTAAGATTTTGATGTTCTTTTTTTAGGAGTCGTTTTTTTCTTTTTTGTTCCGCTGGAAGAGCGGGCTTTTGCCAAAATCTTTTCAAGCTTAGCTTTTTGTTGAAGAGCTTGTTTTTGATAGGTCATCAAATTTTTCTCGACAAGCACAGCTGATTTTTTAAGGTGGATGATGGCTTTGTTCACTTCTTTATCGACGCTTTTTTGAGTTGTCGAAATTGTTTTTAAAATGGTTTTGTATTTCGTGTGAGCTTGTTTTACTTTTTTTTCTTTTTCAGTATGAACAAATTTATTCAAAGCGCTGCCTTTTGTTTTGAGCTCTTTATTTAATTTATTAAACTCACTTACCAAATTCTTAACATTTCCATTATTGGAAACATTCTCGACGATTAGATTTTTAAGTTGGTTAAGATAGCTATCCATGAAACCTCCGTACAATTTTTAATGCCAAAAGATATTTGGCTTCAGCTAAGGTAACTCATTTTCAGCAGGCTATAAAGTAAAATTCCAGGTATTGATCAAAAGCCCGGGAACTTTTTTCCCACCGTGTTCGCGTTCGCCATAAGTAAGCACGCCAGGGGCTAGCTCTGAAAAATTTGTAATTTCAGCCAGTTCGCTTCCCCAGCAGCGATAAAAACTTTCATCAAATCGTAAATCTTGGATGGGGCCAATAATTTCACCTTTTTCTACCCAAAAACATGCATACCGAGTCATTCCCGTAAAGCGGGCCATTGTCACATCGGACCAATTTAAATAATGTAAGTTTGAGATATAGAGTCCGGTGTCAAGTTTCTTTAAAATATCTTGGTTTTCCAAGGTACCCGTTTTTATTTCCAAGGACCGAGGGCCTTCGTATTCGCCAGCCGCATTCCCTTGAATCTTATACTCCATGGCAGAATTGGAATTTGTCAGAAGTTGAGTCAGTTGACCGTTTTCGACTAAGGGTAAATGACTTTTCGAAACTTCTCCCCATGAATTAAAGCGGGGAGTCCAACCCAGGTCAAAATTTTCACCAAGATTGATGAGGGGACTGAGTTGTTGTTCTTTATCAACAAACTTTTGAAGTGCGCACCCGCCAGTGCGATAAGCTTTATGGCTTAAGGCGCCCCAATTCATCAAGCTCGCTATTTCACTGACGGCACCGGGAGCCATGTACACTCGATATTTTCCTGGCTTTACAGGTTGAACTGGACGTTTCATCAGCGTTAGTAAATTTTGTGATTCGTGAATTTTTTTCTTAAAACTTTCAGGTTCCCAGTTTCTGCCGGCGACAACTCCGGTCACTGCTTTTTGCTGGTAATACAGAGAATAATCAAAAAAGAAATTCGAAGTGCTAAACCAATGATTTTGTCCTTTGGAGTTTTTATTACCAACAAAAAGAGGTCCTCCCGCAAAAAGACCGGCCATATCCGAGCCTTCGGTTTCGCGAAGAATTTCTTCGATGATTTCTTCATCTTGACGAAGGCTGGGTTTATCATCATGGGAATGGCCATGATCAACCAGCTTCACTAAATGGGGATCTTCTGGAAGTTGAGCTAATTCCGCACGCAAATGGCCAAGTCGAAGACGGGCTTCTTTTGCGTCGATATCTAAGTCCCCAGTTAAGCCCCAAGTGGCCTTCGTCATTCGGGTGGTGTCTTGCAACTGAAGTCGAAGAAAAGCTTGCTCAACAAAGATATTTTGTCGAATTTTATTTTGATTGAATCTGACAAAAAGACTTTCTTCGCCATTGATATTGAGGACAGCCTCTTCGCTGCCTTTCAGTTCGTTAAATAAAATTTTTGCGACATGTTCGTAGGAGGCTTCGATGCGACGAACGAATTCAGCGATTTTCATGTTAAGCCTCCGAACACATCAATGTCTTTGAATAGACAATAGGGTGAAGAATGGCCGACCCGGATCACTTGACTGGGTTCGCCCTTGCCACAATAGGGACTTCCATAAGTTTCGATTTCATTCGCTACGGAAATGAGATTATTCCAAAATTCCAAAGTTTTCCCTCGATAATTTGGATTTTTTAGAATTTTTTTAACTTTTCCATCTTCAATAAGCTGAGCGTACTCGCAGCCAAATTGAAATTTGTTTCGATAATCGTCAATCGACCAAGAGCGATTGGTTTGCATTAAAATCCCACGATCAAGTCCTTCGACCATGTCCTTAATGTTTGTTGAGCCCGCTTCCAGGTTAATATTAGCCATGCGATCAATAGGAGGGCGGTTCCAAGAAGACGAGCGAAAATTTGCGACGCCTGGGATACCGCTGCGGGCTTGCGATTCAATAGACCCAAGGGCGCGAACCAAAACTCCATCCTTGATCAGATGTTCTTTCGTTGCGCGAGCTCCGCTGTCATCAAAACTATAACTGGCTAACTCGCTAAAGCGGGTAGGATCAAAGGTCACGTTCATCAAAGGCGAACCATACTGAAGTTTACCAAAATCTTCGAGTTGAATGAAGCTCCAACCGGCGTAGTTTCTTTCGTCTCCCAAAATGCGATCAAGCTCAAGGGGGTGGCCAATGGATTCATGAATTTGTAATGTCATTTGGTCTGGGGCTAACATTAATTTTGTTTTTTCCGCTGGACAGTTTTCGGCACTCAGCAGTTCAACTGCCTGACGACTGATGTTTTCACAAATAGGTAAAAGTCGATGTCGCAAAAAGACTTCCGCACCAATTTGGTTTTGGAAACTAGCGCTGCGAGTTTGGTTTTCAGACCCTGAGCGCGCAACTGCCGCCAGTTCTAAATTAACCATAGAAAAACTCTGCAGCTGCTCTCCGCCATCACTGCTGGCCGCGTGAATTTCAGTCTCGATGATCATTGCTCGCGCCAAGCGATTGACCAACAAGTCCGAAGTTTTCATGGTCATGGTGCAATCGCGAAGAATATCGGTGATTTCTTTTACGCTTAATGAATCCAAACTTTTTTGAACTTGGCTGCGGTAATTCCCCTTGGTTAAGGGCCTTTGTTCACGCGTAAATGGGTGAATCTTGTATTTTGCCCATTGTCGAGTTTGATGAACGGCCTTCTGGAAGGCCTTTTCAAGGCCTTGGGGGCTAAAATCGGCGGTGCTAGCATAACCAAAATGCCCGTCTATTAAAACTTCAACGCGCAGACCGCGATCGTAAATACTTTGATTTTGTTCTGGTTTATCATTTCTTATGGCACGAAAAGTGGTTTTTTCTGAAATCCATTTTATCCCAACCCAATCCGCCTCCTGGCGGTGTCGCTGTACGGCAGAAGTGATATTAAAATGAGTCATGTTTTTTCCTTAGTTTAATTTTCAAATTTGCCTTATATATCTAAAGGGACTTTATTCTAGTCGAGAATAATTTTCGAATTCGAAAATGTAGCCTTTTTTTAAAATATATTGCAAGATATAGCAGAATAACGGGCATGAGGAAAGTAACTATGAATAAGATATTAATAAAATCGCAATTAATCCCTGTCTTAATGTTGTCGATCGCAATGTCCACAAGTTTCGCTCGCGCGGATGTTGCTCCAAAAGAATCTTGTCAGGTTGATGCGCTTTTGAATGGAAAAAAATCGATAAATGAGGTCGTTTCCCAATTGAAAATAATGGTGAAAACTGAGAACTGCAAAAACCTGGATAAAGTTTGTGAGTTGCGCGGCGAGGGCGATGTGTCAGGAGTTTGGAAACAACATCGAATATTTTTAAATGAATCTCCAATTATGGGTTCAAATAATCTTGATGGTCTGATGGAGAACGTGAACGAGCTTCGCTCTTCCGGTATCTGCCAAGAATAAAAAAAGAGCCCGGCCAGGGCCCGAACTCTTTTTTATAAAATCTATAATTTAATAAATTTAAGCAGATTTTTTGTAAGGTTTAGATGTTTTCAAAGCATGAGGAGCATCCTTGGGAGCTCCTTTAGCGGGTGATTTTTGTCCATTCACCAGAGACGAAAGGTCCAAAACCAATGTTGAAAGAAAACGAGCTTGCTCTGACATTTGGTCTGCAGATGCTGCCATTTCTTCTGACGCAGCTGCATTTTGTTGAGTCGAGCTATCCAACTCATTCATTGCTTTGCTAATTTGTAAAATCCCATTGGCTTGTTCGGTGCTTGCCGAAGCAACTTCCCCATTGAGGTGTCCAACTTTTTTAACCGAAGTCACGATTTCCTTCAGTACGTTTCCACTGCTGTCGGCAATTTTTGAACCGTGTTCAGTTTTCGATACACTTTCTTTAATTAGATCTGTGATATCTTTAGCAGCTGCAGAACTTCGCTGAGCTAGATTTCGCACGGCTTCTGCCACGACCGCGAATCCTTTTCCTTGTTCTCCGGCGCGGGCGGCTTCAACAGCGGCATTCAAAGCCAAAAGATTTGTTTGGAAAGCGATATCGTCGATGACATTAATAATTTCTTCGATCTTTTTTGAACTTTGGGAAATATCTTTCATAGCCTCTGTCAACTTGCGAATTTCTGATTCGCCCACTTCAGCGGACTGGGTGCTGACTTGGGACAAGGAAGCCGCTTGTTTTGCATTTTCGGCGTTGAGCTTAACGATGTTGGAAAGTTCTTCAATTGACGACACAGTCTCTTCTAACGCGCTCGCCGATTGAGTAGCTCCTGAAGAAACTGTCTGACTGGCACCTGACAATTGCGTGCTTCCAGAAAGGACGCTGCTGCCACTTGCAGCTAATTTCTCGCTGATTCCAACTAATACTTTAGACAGGCTGCTGGTAAACCAAAAAATAACACCAATACAAATTATACAAATTGAAAGGATGACCGCAAAAAATTGTTTTTCTGCTTTGTCCATAGCTGCAAAAATTTCAGCTTTTTCAACTCGAACTAAAACTCCCCAACCAATAGAATCAACAAATTTCGGGCCAGTTATTTTTGTGTATCCAGAAACTTGGTCTACTTTTTTTCGGGCGTGCATGGCAATTCCAACTCCAGAACGACCAGCCACTAATTCTTTAGCAGCTGCAACATTTCTCTCGGCTAGATTGAGTTTCCCTAAAACATTCGGATTATGTTTTGGAGTAGTGTCGCCGGCATTGACCGTAGGATCATAGTCGACAAGGACGACGCCATCACGAGTGATAAGCGTGAGTTC
>JBBTCO010000074.1:0-9176 GCA_038043185.1 Bdellovibrionota bacterium | reverse complement strand
AACGTCGGTATTGGAACAACAAGCCCTCGTGCTCCACTTGACGTGGGCGGTACGATCATCAGCAAAGCGTCGATTGTAAATGGCACGGACACGGCTGATTTTAGTCTCGGTAATATTCAACATACTACCGCCAGCTGTGGACTTTTCAAATTTTGGAATCTTAAAGATGGCGGTTCATATATGTTCGTCGTAAAAGGCACCACTTCGGCAACCTGTTCATTCCAGGCCTATTCAGATGGTGGTTCTACGGCGTTAACTGTTCACTTACCTCCTGGTCACGGACCGACAATTACTGGTGGTCACACTGTGTATAACGTGGCGGTCTCAGGTAGTGATGTTTACCTCGCATGGACACCGGGATACTAATATGAGAATTTGGCAGGCCTTGCTTCTCGTGTTTTTTTCAAGTAGCGTCGGCACGGCCGATTTTACGACAGCTTTTTCAGCTCGACAGTCTGGAAGTATCGTCTTTCAAAAGCTCGCTGAGTTTGTTCAAACCGCCAATAACAACAGTATTACTACTGCGAACTTTTCAAGTAACGTGTCCAGTGGGAATCTTATGGTCTGTTGGATGTTTTATAATTCAGCTACGCTCAGTATTTCTAGTGTTGCGGACACCGGTGGAAATACTTACGTTAAGGCAGTCGGGCCAACAACGGGCGCTAATACGGCTGCTTCATTCAGACAGGAAATATGGTATGCAGCTAATGTTACTGGTGGTGCCGCATTTAGCGTGACAGCCACCTTTAGTGGTACCGCGAACGTAGAGAAAAGTATTTCCTGTCACGAATACTCAGGTGCCATTACTGTGAATCCTTTAGATCAAACGAGTGCAGCGGTGGGATCTGGAGGACTTCCCTCGAGTGGTGCGGTGAGTACCACAAACAATGAAATGGTATTTGGAGCCTTGTTTGTTATGGGTACAAGTTCGCCAGTCGGCCCTGGATTTAATCCGCATTCGACTCTTTTGGGAAATAGCACGGAAGATAGATCGGCCTATGGAGAGTCTTCCTCTGCTAATTGGCTAGCCGGTCCCACAGACTGGATTGCTCAGGCGGCAACATTCAAGGCTATGCCTACAGTGTCTTACGATATTACTATGCGTCAGCAGAGCAGTGTTGATGCGGGCAATACGACATCGTCTAACTTGGCATTTTTAGGAAACAATGGTTATGGAAATTTGATTATCGTTCCGATTCGAGTGGGCAGTACTTCGGCATCAATTACGGTGACAGATTCCAAGAGTAACGCTTATAATCTTGCTTCCTGTCAAAATCAAACAACTGATGCCAGTCGTGTTTGTATTTATTATGCAATGAACATTGCATCCGGGCCAAATACAGTCACGGTAACTCTTGGCTCGTCACAAACTCTGCGCTTTGGTATTTTTGAATATAGTGGCCTTGCAAAATCAAACGCGCTTGATCAAACCAAGGGTGCCCAAGCAGATGCTGGTACTGCCATTAACAGTGGAAATACCGCGGCGACGACTGTTGCTAAAGAATTGGTATTTGCAGCGGCCATAAGTTCAAGCAGTATAGCATTTACCGCTGGTACAAACTACTTAGAGAGATTGTCTGTGCCTGGAAATCCAGCGGCGAAATTGTATATTGAAGATCGAATTGTAACTTCCACTGGAGCCTACAATGCGACTATGACAGCAGGCTCTTCCACTAACTGGGCGATTGTTGTCGCAACATTCAAAAGATGATCCATTCTGGTAAATTCCCAGAGTCGATTTTAATCTCAAAAAGAGAAGTTATTTTCATTATTTCGTCTAAATAATAGACAAACCTTGTTTATAGGCTAAGGTTTTATCGGATTTGCGCCGAAAGTCTAGTGTATGGAACTACTACCTGTGCGTAGAATCACTCAGATCAAGCAATCATTTGTGTTCTTGTTGATCATTATTTTTTATTCGTCTTTCGCTGCAGCTGGTAACGGGATTACCTTTCAGGGACGGATCATTAAGCCAGATGGAAATCCACTTGAAGGAACTGCCGTGCAATTTCTGATTCAGGTTAGATCTCCCGGAGTTGAAAACTGTTTGATGTATGAAGAGACACAAACTAAAAATATGTCAGGTTCAAAGGGTATTTATGGACTCACCATCAATGATGGAACGGGGACACGAACTGACACCGCAACTTATGCTATTGACCGAATATTTTCCAATCGTGATGGATGGCAGCGGAAATCCTGTAACGGCGCCGGCATTGGATCCAACTCAATTGACGGATTTAATGAGCCTTATTTCTGGAACAAGTGGAAAATACATTGGTACACAAACTACGGCGGGGGCGACAATTCCAAGTTATACCACCGTGGCACCACCGACAGCACCAGCGGCTGGAAGTTTTTGGTATGACTCTGTGGCGAAGCAATTAAAATATTACGATGGAACGGCCACTCAAACATTGGGAACAGCAGCGGGAGCTTCGCCTACAGGAGCAGCAGCTGGAGATTTAGCTGGAACTTATCCAAATCCTACAGTTGCGGCATTAGCGCGATTGATAACTCAAAAGTAGCTGCAGCAGCAGCGATTGCTAGAACAAAATTAGCTAATGGAACAAATAATACTTTAGTAATTAATAATGGATCAGGAGTTATGGCAGATGAATGTTAATGCAACTGAACAAATGATTTGCGTTGATTAAACAATTTGAATCTTGTGTCTCGAAATGAATCAATGCAAATGACTAAATGTATTTAAAACGATGATGAAAGCTAACAGTGATTTACGCACAATTGCTGTTTTCATCACTACTAAAATTGATTATCATATATGTGGTAGGTGAGAATGAAGCTCTCATTTTTTTTGAGTTTATATCTTTGTACGTTTTGCTTTGGAGAAGTCGCCGTTGGAGCTGCAAACCACTATGTGTTGGCGGGAGCCTCTGGCAGTGCGAACGGCAGTGATTGGACTAATGCCTTCAAAACACTTCCCGCAAATTTAATCCGTGGCGATACCTACTATATTGGTGTTGGATCCTACCCGGCGTATACATTTGATGATGCTCATTCGGGTACACTTGTTATTACCATAAAAAAAGCCACGCTCGGTGATCATGGAACCGAAGTGGGTTGGCAAACAAGTTATGCTGCACAGGCTGTGTTCAATTCAATTCTGAGATTTCTTAACGGATACTATTTATTTGATGGGCAAGTTCGTAACGAAAGCAACTGGTTCGATGGACCTTCTTATGGCTTTCGGGTAGACCATAACAACCAGGACCAAAACATCAACATCTTCAATCAAGCTGCTCCGACTCCTAATATTACGATCAAGCATGTTTATATAAATAGTCAGGTTGGAAATCTTCCCAATATTACTATTGCACGCTACTCTGTCAGTACGGATACTCAAGGTGGGCCCATCAATACAGGGCTTGTATTTAGTCGAATGTTTGTTAATGGCAGTAATAACGTATGGTTTCTTCGCACCACAGATGGCGCCATTTTAGAATACAGTGCTTCTCAAAATGCAGATGGTAATAGTGCCAACCATGGCGAAATTGTTAATCTTTATTACTCAAGTAACAATGCGATTATTCGCTACAATATTTTTCGTGATGAGTATGTGCCCAACGGGTCGACTGCGATGATCGCCATAACTGCAGGTACGCAAAGTGTAAAAATTTATGGAAATGTTTTTTCAAATTTTCGTTCTGGAGATGGAGCAATTGGCTATATTGGTTCGACGACAGCTAATTCCATGGTCTATAACAACACTATCGATAGCTGTAACAGCAGTACCGGCGGGAGCGGTGGCATTCAGTTAGCTAATAGCCCCACCAACCTTATCTACAATAATATTTGGACCAACTGCGGAAGTATAAGTTTTTCGGGCGCCCACGACTATAATGCATTCCCTGACTCCAATGCTCATGGCGAGAGCAATGCGCAGTTGAATGTGCCAACTTCTATTTTTATGGATTATGCAGGCAGAGATTTTAGACTTAAATCCCAGACGACGGCTGGAATTACACTTCTCTCGCCATTTAATATCGATCTTCTTGGTTTTACTCGAGGAGCTAGCGGAGCCTGGTCCAGGGGCGCATTTCAATTTATTAATGGAACTTTTGTTAAGCCTATGGCTCCGATTGGGCTTAAAATACAATAAGAAAATAAATTGCTATCTCGAGTTGCTCGTCTGTGACAAGCTCTTAGTTCGCGACCTTTGTCTCGGTAATAATCTTTTTGTTAAATGATTTTTTGGATTCATTATACTGACTGAATGAAATTATTGTCAGGCCATTTTGAACATGAACAAATTGAAGACTATGATGACGGCGAGTGCATTTTTGAAGAGAACGACACCGGGCGAGATTTATATATCGTTCAAAGCGGCACTGTTCTTATTCTTAAAAAAAATAATTCCGAAACAATCGAGATGGCCAAATTCACTAAAGGTGATTTTTTTGGCGACATCGCTTTATTGCAAAGTATTCCTCGTTATGCAGGGGCTTTTGCCAAGGGGCCCACTCGATTGCTGACTTTAAAGCCAGCTGGTTTTTTATTAAAAATTCGTCGTGATCCGACTTTTGCATTTGAAATGCTTCAGCAGATGAGTCTGCGAGTGAAAATTTCAAATGATCGGCTTTTGGAAATTGTTCAGAAATTTAAGCTTCCCCACGAAGAAGTGCAAAAAATTCTGATGAGCATCGGTGCAAAAGTATGATCACTTCGATTCGTTCGGATCGTCTGGTGGTTGTTTCCGATTTGCATTTGGGAAATCCATTTTCAACGGCCAGGAAACAGATTATTCCTTTTTTGCGTCACGCGGCTAAGGCAGGATACGATATTTGTATCAATGGTGACGGTCTCGAGATTGCTCAAGCCAGTTTTAGTAAAATTGCTTTCGATGTGCCTGAACTCTTGCGAACTCTTAGTGATATTCGTCGACAAGGTCAGGAAGTTTATTACGTCACTGGAAATCATGACATCGCGCTTGAGCATTTTTTAGAAGATTGGGGCGCGATGAAAGTTTCCCCATTTTTAAATTTAATGTCGGGAAAATCCCGCATCCGCATTGAACATGGTCACATCTATGATCCATTTTTTGTGAAAAATGCATTTTTGTATGAAACCTTAACTCACCTCGCTGGATACTTACTCAAACTGCAGCCCAAGATTTATCATTTGTGGATTTCCTACGAGAAATGGAAGTCCCGACTGCGAGCAAAAAAAACGGGAATTCGTGGTGAGCATCCCGCCTTTCGCGAGGCGGCACTGGAACTGTGTCGACGGGGATTTGATGTGATCGTTTTCGGTCACACTCATCATCCCGGTGAAGTTGTCCTGGAAAATGGCGGTAAGTATTTAAATCCCGGATCTTGGATGTTATCCACTCATTACGTAAAAATTGATAATGGGAATGTTTCGCTTAACGAGTGGACTATGGTCAGACCAGGCCTTTGATGAGTCAAATTTTAAGTCTTGCTCGTTAAATAAATCGAGGTTAATTTAGAATCAGATGGCTACACTTGAAAATAAAAAAATTTTCTTAATTGCAACGGGAAGCGATAAGCTTAATGCGGCACTAGAGGGCATCCTCGGTGCTAACTTTAAAAATTTGAGTATTTACACGGCTTCCGATGGAATAGATGCGCAATTTAAGATTGAAAATGTTGTTCCTCACCTTGTGATTATGAGCTGCCAAATCCCAAAAGTGAATGCAGTTAGCTTAACTGAAAAACTGATTGCGCGTAAAGAGAGAATGGCAGTTATCATTTTAGCTCCTGAAGAAAATAAAGAACATTTTATGGATGAAGTTGTAACGGGTCAGGTTCAATATTTAACCAATGCGAACAATTCAAATATGCTCGTCAATCATGTCTCTCGATCGCTAAATTGGCTTGCTCATTCCGAAGAAGCCTTGTACCGAATTAAATTTTTGAGTCCAGATGAAATGCTCATAAAAGATGGTGAAGAAGGAAAATTCGTCTACATTGTTCGTTCGGGTAAACTTAAAGCCAGCAAAACTCAGGATGGAACTGAAACTCTTTTAGGTTATATCGAAGCTGGCGAATTTGTCGGAGAAATGGCCTACATCAATGGCGAATTAAGGTCAGCGAACGTGACCAGCATCACAGCGACGGAACTTATTGAAATTCCCAGTCATTCATTAGATTCAATTTTATTTTCTAAACCCTCTTGGTCAAAAGCGCTGATGAAAACCTTGTCTCGGCGATTGAAAGTTTCTAATACAAAACAGACTCCTGAAAATTAGAACACGCCCTAAAAAAGCTTTGGAATAAAGTGCGTTATTTGTTAGTACTTTATCCACCTGGAGGTTTTTATGCTTTATCCTCGAAAATATTTTTTCAATTTCATTTTGGTTTTAGTTTTGACGCTGGCTTGTGTTGATTCAGCCTATTCTTGGGGGGATTTGGGGCATAGTACAGTTGGATACATTGCCGATTATAAGTTAACAAAAAAAGCCAGGAACATGGTTTATCAAATTATTGGCCCAGAGCCTTTGGCGTTTTCAGCGGTATTCCCTGATCACGTTCGCTCAGACAATCGTTACAATTCTTTTGTGCTTTATCATTTTTTAGAAGTTAAACTGGGTAAAACATTTGCAGATCTAAAATTATCAGATCGCGCCGAAAAAGATGCGGATACAATTATATCCCAAGCGCCGGCATTACTTGTTGATCCTTCATTGAGTCGTGATCAGAAAATGATTTTATTAAGATATTTGGTGCATTTAGTTGGTGATGTTCATCAACCACTTCATATTGGCAATGGCCTCGACCGAGGAGCTAATCTTTGCGATATCAAATGGACTCATCCCTCAACAGGAAAAACTGAAATCGAGAATTTACATTCATTTTGGGATGACAGAATAATGACTTTTATCGAACAAGATTTTAGGGACGTCGCGCCTGCAGGAAAAAAACCTTGGTTTGGTTATCGTGAATTTGGCGATATGCTTTTGAAGGAAAATCAATCCCAAGCGGATGCGGTTAATTATGAAAAAATTGTTAAGGACATTCCAGGAACTTGGTACACAGAGTCTCAAGAATTGCAGGCGATTGCTTATCCAAATGCGGCAACGGTAAAACCTAAAGACCGCGCCTATTGCAAAACTGTTGATGAGAATGGAAAAGTCATTAACGGAATTTACGACGCTGCAAAAATTCCCGAGATTACCAACGACTTCGTTAAAAAAGCGATTCCGGCTGTTAAACGACGCTTGCTTATGGCGGGATTTCGATTGGCTGGAATGCTCAATCAGTTGGCAGAGGCTCATAACTTTAAAGAAATTGATAAGGATGCCGACGCAAAAATATTCGATCCTATATTATTAACTAACAAAGAACCGGGGGCTGCTCGTTCTCCGAATAATAAAAAATTGAAAAAATAAAAGGCAGGGCGGGTGCCATTTTGTGTGCTCGCGCTTCAAGCTGCTCGTTCATTTTCTAAAAACTGGATGCCGATTCCACAGGCGCGGCCTTTTCGTCCAGGTTCTTGTTTGACCCAAACGACGCGAGCATCCAGTTGAAGCACTTTTTTCGCAGAAATATTTTCTTGATTCATTAAATTAACTTTAAGGGTATGTCCCACTCGCAAAGAGATGCCTTTGTACTCGAGGTAGGCGCCACCCATCGAATAATTCCTCATTCGTGTTGGGATAAGCAGTCCGGTCTCCATAACAATCATTCGCACAGGTTCGTCGGTGATAAAGCGAGGGAATTTGGTTTGATCATTTAAAATAGTTCCGCTTAAGAACTCATTAAGAACTTTTTGAATCAGTTGATTCGTGCTGGGCATTTGAATTGTGATCAAATTATTCATCGTGGCCACGTTACGATAGGCGTGAATAGAGATCTGATGAGATAAGATCAGAAACTGCGAGTGTTGACTTTTTCGAGATAAAGGCAGCAACCACTGGAGCTGTTGCTCGTTCAGATTTTCGCAATGAAATAAGATGATATCATAACCAACAGTTTCAAACGCCGTATGAACTTCGGAAAATAATATTTTTTTAACATTTGAAAAATTAAGCGACAACAGAAGATCTTCTGGAATAGGCCCGGTGTGTTCAGCTTCGATGATTAAAACATTGCACCTGTTCATTCTTATAGTCTCGGAATCCATCAGGAAAGTATGAAGACATTCTGTACTCTCTCAATTTGAGACGTATCAAAATAAGATTTTAGTTATCATTAGGATCATAATTAAAAGTGCAGTCCGAATTTTTCCTTTTTTGAAGGAGTTTAATTTAAAATAGAATCAGGCTCAATTCACGATTCAGGAGAGTAATAGCCTTGAATAATAAAGCTCGTTTCGCCAGACAGTTTATTTTGCCTCTATTAACAATAGTTTTACTTTTATTTTATAATAACTGCGGGAAATCCTTTGAGGGGCAAAACGGTGAGCTAGGGTCAAGTTCATTAGCTTCGGCGGCTAACGATGTCGGAGCAAATTTCAGTGGGCAGATAGACTCGAATTTTATGTACGTTTCAACATCGGGTGCTGCTTGGGGTTACGCTTCAGATTTGAAAAATCCAACAAAAACTATAAAAGTTATTTTCTATATAGATGGACCAGTAGGAACTGGACAATATCTTGGTGAAACTCAGGCCAATTTAGACAGCCTGGGTCCACGCTCGGGTCACTATTTTTTATTCAATGTACCGACTGCATTCATTAATGGTAAACAACATGTTATTTATGCCTATGCCCATAATGCTATTGCTGCAAATCTTTTGAAGCCAAATGCAATTACTTATGTTGCTTACGCTCCAAAAGCCGAAGCCATCTTTAATCAACAAATCCGCAGTTTTGTTCAGTCGAACTGCGCGTCCTGCCACACCTGGGATTACGCAGGACTTTATTCGGGACCCTTGTTAGCTCCCACGCCTTTTGCCGGAGCCACAGCAACGACCAATCGCTTTATTCAAAAAATGAGCGGTCAGACGGGCCATTCCGGTGGAGTCTTCTGTGCTGGCGGCGTAAATTCGGGAATTTGCACTGAAATTCAACGCTGGTGGAATGCAGAATTTTTGTAGTTTTGGTTCTCGGAGAGCAACATGACTTCAGGCTTCCGTGCTTTGAAGTCGTTAATTTCTTTCCCTCTCCGTTCGATAGCAGCCACCACACAAGCTATGGTCCCTTCTTCAACTTCGAAGTGCAACGTTTTGAGAGTGACCGACTTGATCAATGAG
>JBBTCO010000073.1:0-22358 GCA_038043185.1 Bdellovibrionota bacterium | reverse complement strand
TGGAAAATCCCTCATCACGTCTTTTGGGTAGTGAGGGTTTTGATCGGATTTTATGACCGCCCGAGGATCGATTAGCGGTTTGATAGTTCTAAAAAGCTTTCTTCGACCAAAAAATCGCAGATCTTTTCTTGGACCATACTTCTTAAGCGCAATCTGAGCCAACGTGCTCTTCACTGACATTTGGGACACTTCAAAACCCAAAATGCGTCGGGATTTGTACTCAACTGCTAATGTAATTGAGAGCGGCTTACATTTGGTGTGCTCAAAGGTTTCCATATCGTCGAACTCGATGACCTTGCAGGGAGGAAATAACAAGTTTGACTTTCTTAGGACCTCTTGAGCCTGGATGCCTAAGAAAATAAACTTTCTCACAACAGTTTTTCGAGCCAAACATAAAAGTCTAGCAGCTTGACGCTGCGACACCCCCGAATACAGAAGTTTCTTTAGAGCTTCGTTCTTATGACGCTTATTTTGTCGGTAACACGCTTGAAAAGTCGCACTAGAAAAACACTTCAAACAAGTCTTGCACCGATAGCGCTGAACATAACTTGAATCAGAAGTCCGATAGTATTTCCCAATACGAACAAAATTAAATTCATTTTCGGAATTATTATTTTTATTCTTGCAAGAGGTACATTTGATGCGCACTCATCAAGCAGATAGCAAAGTTCCAGCCAGTACTCTTTCTACCTTGATGAAACTTTAACTCCATCAACAGCTAAGTCCGCCAGTTTAAGAGTCTTTCGTCGAGTAAGCTCGATAAACATCGAGCTTACGACTTATCTAAAAGTCTGTTTTTTCAATAAATTTCAGGGTTTAAACAGCATCTCTTCCTCTCTAGATATAAAATAAAAAGTGACTTAATCAAGGAGGAGAGCATGGCTATCAATGCTACAGAAAGGCGCAATCAAGATGAACGCGTCCGCGATGTTCGAGAAGATTCAGAGCAGAGGGAAAAGGATTTAATCAAAAGAAAAAACGCCGAGATAAAAAGAGCTGAACAAAGACATCAGGATGAAGTTCGACAAATCACCGAATCTTACCAAGATAAATTGGGTGCCACGAAGGATCAGTACAGGAGTTCGTTGACTGACCGAGATCAAAGGTATCAGAAACAAATGGATGATGTAAAAACGACTTATCGTTCACAATTAAAGAAAAAAATGGAAGACACCGCAGAGGATAAGAGAATCTTGAGTGATACATATAAAAATGAAAATGAAAAACAAAAATCAATTTCAGAAAATCAAAAAAGGCAACTGGTAGAAAAACAGCAAGCAGAGATCAGCCAAAGAGATGAAAAATTAAATGAATTGCACAGAACAAATCAATCCAAGCTGCAAGAGTCAGTTCAGAACCATTCACAGAAGCTTAAGTCAGCTCATGAAAAGGAAGTGCATGTTTTAGTAAAAGATAAGACGGACCTTGCTGTTCGGAAAGAACGAGATAAAGACGAACTTTCGAAGTATTACAAGGGAGAGATTGATCGACAAAAATCTGAACGTGAGCGTGAAACAGGTTCTTGGCGAAGTAAGTATTATGATACAGTAACAAACTTGAATGATAAGCACACTGAAGATATAGGAGTAAAATCCCAAATTTTAGAAAATGAAGTAAAACTAGTTAAAAATCGTTATCAAGATAAGTTGGATGATGTAACTAGGAAAATGACGGGGGCCAATGAGGACTTAAAAGCGACTGTTGAAGACCGAATCAACGGTCAAATTAATTCTAAGCAAAGTAAAATTCAAAATTTAGAGACAAAATTGAGTTCGGCAATGACCAATGACAGTCGGCTAAGATCTATTGAAAGAAAAAACCTTGAAGCAGCTTTTCAGAGTCAAGTTGGCATTTTGGAAGAACAAAGAGACGGCCAACGGCAGGCATTAAAAGAGTTGAATGAAAAGCATATTGATAAAGCTAATCAGAAAAATAATGCTATCCTTCGTGATGTCCAAAGACGACATAAAACAGATATGAATTTAAAGACCGAACAGTATCGCCAAAGTATAGATGGTGAAAAAGAGCTGAATAAGAATCATCTGGATCGTGTCATAGGACAAACCGAACGGCAAAACCAAAAAATAACCCAGATATCACGGGAAAGAGAAAAAGAACTGAACAACTACTTTGAGCAGTCTATCGACCAAGCTAAGGATAACTTTGTTGACCGGGTTATAGTCCAAAGAGAAAAAAATGACGAAAATTTTGCAAAACTAAACGTCGACATGAATCAAAAGTTTCGCAATATTGAAAATAAATTCACCGAAAAGCTGGATAAGACTATTCATCAGTACGAAGCTAAAATCAATGAACTGGCCGAAAAAAACAAATCTGACATGAAGCACCTCGAACAGACCTATCAAGGTCGAATGGAAAATCAGGGCAAGGCTCATAAAATGGAAAAGTCTTCCCAAGAAATGAAATATGAGGCAAAATTAGCTTCGCAACGGGAACAGCAAGATCAACAACTTCAAAAAATGGATGAACGTCACCAGCAAGAGCTAAAAACTTTAGCATCAAGGATGAACAGTTATAATCGGAAAGCTTAATTAATGAGAATCGCAGATCGTCGAGCAAAAATTGTTGCCACTATTGGCCCCGCAACTCAAAGCGAAGAAAATCTTGAGCAAGCACTTCTAGCTGGAATGAATGTCGCTCGATTGAATTTTAGCCACGGAAATCATGAAGACCATCTTAAAGTTATTAAGAGTTTGCGAAAGCTTTCTCAGAAATTGATGGCTCCAGTTTCAATTCTGCAGGATTTGCAGGGTCCCAAGGTTCGGGTTGGAAAATTCGAAGGTGGTTCGATTCAAATTAAGAAAGGCGAGATTGTCACTGTCACAGTGAACCCAGTTTTGGGTAAACCAGGACTGATTCCTAGTGATTTTAAAGAACTCGCTATTGCCTGTCGACCGGGAAACAGAATTTTGCTTGATGATGGTTTGTTGGAACTGGAAGTTCTTTCGGTAGATAAAACAGATATACAGGCCAAGGTCATTTATGGTGGAACCCTTAAAGACCGTAAGGGAATGAATTTGCCAGGGGTCAATCTTCCTGTCGAGGCCATGACCGAAAAAGATCTACTCGATCTTGCATTTGGTTTGGAAAATAAAGTGGACTATGTGGCCTTAAGTTTTGTCCGGCATGGGCGTGATATTCGAAAACTACGTGAGCTTATCGAAGAAAAAAAGTCTGACGCCAGAGTTGTAGCCAAAATTGAAATGTTAGAGGCTCTGGAAAATTTGGAAGAGATCGTACGTTTGAGTGACGTGGTGATGGTCGCACGCGGGGATTTAGCGGTCGAAGTGGGACAAAGTCGTCTTCCTGGCTTTCAAAAAAAAATTATTTCTTTATGCAATCAACTGGGTAAGCCGGTAATCACAGCCACTCAGATGCTAGATTCAATGGTTGAAAATGCGCGCCCAACCAGAGCCGAGATTACTGATGTGGCCAACGCGGTTCTTGATGGCACCGACGCTTTAATGCTGTCGGCAGAGTCAGCAAGTGGAAAGTACCCATTCAAGGCAATTAAAACGATGCATGAAATTATTCTTGAGGTTGAAAGAACTGAAGAAACTTATTATAAAATTTCTCTTGAGAACGAATTTCTTTCTGTGCCTTCAGCCATTGGTGCTAGTGCCTCGTTAAGTGCATTAAAGTTGAATGCTCAAGCTATTATTTGTCTAACTACAACCGGTAAAACCGCAAATATCATTGCGGGATTTCGGCCAAAAGCAAAAATTATCGCTGTTACCAATCAGATGGAAGTTTTAAACCGCCTAGAACTTGTATGGGGTTTACAAACTTTAAACATTAAGACTTATAACAGTATGGACGACGTCCTAAATCAGGTCGATCAGTTACTTATCCAATTTGGCTTAGCAAAAACGGGTGATCGAATTATTTTAACCTTAGGTCAGCCCATAGCAAATGGTTCAAAAACCAACTCTTTATTCGTTCACATTGTTGGTGGCGAAAATGAACAACGAACGTCAAATGAATTGCTTCCGTTAAGATTTCAAGAATTAATTGAAAGCGACTCTTAAAAGCTGCACCTTCAATTTTTCAAAGTCTGCACTAAGAAATTCAATGAATGACCCCACTCCAGAATTCTGTTTTCTTTTTTTTGTGTGCCATGTCCTTCGTCTGGAAAAATAATTAACTCTGATTTTATACTTTTTGCTTGAAGAATTTTTTGGATTTGAATGGCTTCACCTGCTGGAACCCGAGGATCGTTCGCTCCTTGAATGATCATCAATGGAGATTTAACTTGATCAACATAGGTGATAGGCGAGAGTTCCTTTAGGACTTCTTTGTCTTTTTCCGGGTCGCCATACTCGGAAGCTCTTAGTCTTCTTCGGTAAGGAGCCGTGTTATTTAAAAAACTTAAAAGATTGCTCATCCCAACAAGAGCAACACCCGAATCAAAACTCCCAGAAAATTTAGTCATCGCAAATAAAGTTGAATAGCCGCCGTAGCTCCAGCCCATCACTCCGATTTTAGGTTGTACTCCATCGTAAGCCCAATTTTTTCTAATGTGAGTGCTGACGTCTTGAATATCACTAATAACCTTAAGTCTTTTTGGGCCATTGTCTGAATTTAACCATTCTTTTCCATAACCTTGGCTGCCTCGAACATTGGGTTCTACAAAAATAATTCCTGCATCGATAAACAACTGCGATAAAGTGCTAAAGCCAGCATAGCTCTGTCCCTCGGGACCGCCATGAAAGAGCACAACAACAGGACAAGTTTTTTTCACGCACTCATTGGGGCGTCGGACAAACGTCGGAATCTTTACGTTATCTTTACTGAGGTAATACTCAAGCGATGCAGGAACAAACTTTTTTAAGTCCACTTCGGGAACGCCCGGTAAGGTCCATTGAGTTAATTTTTGTTGAGACCAATCGTAGGAATAAGAAATCCGTGGAGCTTGACTGGTAATAACTGAAATCATCGTAGAACGGGAGCTTCGTGGTGTGGTTATGCGTGAATTTGACCTTGTCGCTCCTAAAAGAACGTGGTCCGCATTTGGGAAATTTGGAAGTGTAATTTTATGGAAGGATCTTGCATCAAGAGCATAAAGCTGAGTGTAACCACCAAGATTCACCTCATAAACAATTCTTTTTCTATCTCGATCTATAGAAAATTTGGAAATATCAAATGCAATATCAGGGGATATCGGTTTTAAGTTTGTTTCGCCATGCTTAAGCAAATAAAGCCTTTGAAAGTTTCCGATCTGTGAGGTTAGAACTAAATAAGTCTTGCTCTCGGCGCCAAAAGCAAGAGTGTATTCTTCAGGAGATTTCTGTCCAATAAGAGCTTCTGTTTTTTTAGTTTTTTGATCATAAATATAGTATTCGGCATTGACGGAACTTGTTAATTTTCTAAGTAAAAGTTGATCACCTTTGTGATCCGAAATGCTCCAAGTTCCGTTTTCACCAAATACCAGTTGTTTGATTTTGGTATTGATATTTATTCGGTAAATTGTGAATGAATCAGGGTTATTGTCATTGGCCGTAAAATAAATCCACTCGGAATCCTCGCTGGTAAATTGAAATCCAGCTTGAACCTTGTTTTCGTGATATAACTTAGTTAAAGACCCGCCATCGACTGACTGAAGATAAATTCCAGGATTTTCTTGGCCATCAATGTCCCTTTGTAAAACAAGAAACTGACCATCAGGGGTAATATCAACCAGTTGAGTGACATCACGACCGCCAGTCAACTGTACGGGAAATCCCATCGGGCCATTGATTTTCCAAACTTGATTGTTTCCTGAAATTCTCCAGTTAAAAAACAAAGTTTTTCCATTGGGATGAATCATTCCTGCTTCCGGGGTCAAAATATCAAGCATCCTATTTATTTTATTTGCTACATTACTGTCCAGTTTTGGAGGCGCATATTTTTTAAGATCTTCTTGGCTCACAGATTCCTGGCCTAGCCCTTCATAGCCTGTTTTTGGTGTTGAATGGGAGCAGGCTAAAATTGAAAAAGCCGTTAAACTGGATATAAAAAATTGTGAAAAAAAATGGAATTGATTCATTTAAAACCTCCAAAAAAAGATCTCATCCTGAGATACAAATCTCATATTGAGACACTCTAGACTAAATTCCGTTCACTCGACCACAAAATCTGCCGAAAAGATATAGAATTAAGTGTGGGGGCGGGTGTTCATGTTTAGTAAGCAAGTGCTTATTTTGTCCATTCTTTTTGGAATTGGAATCCTCTTCCAATTGGGCCACTTGTTTTTTTCAAGCTCAGAAATTATTGACCGAAATCCCACCGCAATGGAATCCAGTTCTTTTGCAAAAAAAGAAATAAGTCCCCCCTTAAAACAAGAACCCAATAATTTAAAACAAAAATTGATCGCCGAAAATATTAATTCTGAGAACGCTATTGAAGCGCGAGCAAAAGCTCAACCTGCTCGATCTGAAATTGTTCCGCTAAGAACTCCTTATCAACGTGAGCTGCTCGATTTGGGTGTATCGTCTTTAGATAAAAAGTGGCACTGGTGGTCAAAAACGACGGCCATCTTTCGTTCAAACCGGCAGCAGGGAGCAGAGCAGGCTTTGGCCGAAGTGGAACAAAGAGTTGTTGTTGATGATCAATCTTTAATGTCGTCACCCTCCGAGTTCTATATGGAATCACCACTTGTGCTTTTTGATCCCAGTCGACAAAGAGTCGCTTTGTTGACTGGCGTATTCATTGTTACGGCAAAATCTGAAGAGGATTTTTCTCGTCTTGAAAATGATGTTAATTTTGAAGTGGTGAATTCATTCTCTCATTTAAAGGTGGTTTATTTAAAACCACGAAAAAGTCCATTTAGCTTAAACGAAATTGTTCAATTTTTTAACAAGGATGAACGAGTGCAATCCTTTGAGTTTGAAATCCTGAAAGGAAACTTGGTTAAAAATTAAGTGAAAAGAATTTTTTCTGCTAGCCTTATTTTTTCATTTTTAATTTTATTTTTCACTAACTGTGGAAAAGACGGCTTCGATGTAACGTCACCCCCGCTTAGTGTTGAAGATCCTCCGTCGGCTCTTGATGATCCTTTGTTGGATTCCCAATGGCATCTTAAAAATACCGGTCAAAAGGTTTTTGCCACAACGGCAGGAACATCTGGAAATGATCTGAATCTTCAAACGACTTGGTCCAGCGGAATTTATGGGTCGGGAATAACAGTGCTTATTTCAGATGATGGCCTCGAATCCACCCATGAAGATCTTAAAAGTAACTATCTCCCAGGACTCTATTCAAAAAATTATACGAAGTCTGCTCCCTATTTAGCCGCGACATCAGAACCGCTGGCCACAACAGATAATCATGGCACTTCGGTGGCGGGGCTCATCGCCGCCGTTGGATGGAATCATCGGGGTGGACGAGGTGTAGCGCCTAAGGCACAAATCGCTTGTGCGAATTTTATGTCAGACAATGTGGCGAGAACGATTGATCGGATGGTTGATCAAGCCTCGGGTGACTATCATATTTTTAATCAGAGTTGGGGTAGCACTCAAGATGCCGTTGATGAAATGGATTCCACTTATAAAGCACAACTCCTTTATGGCGTGACAAATTACCGAGGTGGAAAAGGTTCTATTTACGTGAAGGCGGCGGGGAATAGTTTTCTTTTAGAAGTGGCACGAAATGCGGATAAAATTGAATTAGGTAATGCTAATTTTGATTCGACCAACGCGTCCCCTTATACTCTAAATATAGCCGCGTTGGCCGCCATTCCTATAGCAGCCAGTTATTCCACTCCAGGTGCAAATGTGTGGGTGGCTGCCCCAGGTGGGGAAGACGGTGCAAGCAAACCCGCAATGGTGACCACCGATAGAACAAGTTGTAATTTGGGTTATGCGACATCGACTTCAACTTTGGCCTTTGAGAAAGGAACTAATAACGTATTTTGTAAATACAACGCCACTTTCAATGGAACTTCCTCAGCCGCACCAGTGGCTAGTGGTGCAATTGCCTTGATTTTAGAAGCCAACCCACAACTGACTTGGAGGGATGTAAAATACATTCTCGCGAAGACCGCCACAAAAATCCATGCGAGTGTTCCAAGCTTCGAGAATCCTCTGTACTCGAGTTCACCAACAACCTATGCAGATCACAAGTCACCAGTTGGCTACGTTTACGAACAGTCTTGGATTACAAATGGCGCCAGTTTTAATTTCCACAATTGGTATGGTTTTGGTCGTATTAATGTTGATGCAGCAGTTGCTTTAGCAAAAACCTATGTGTCAACTTTAGGAACTTACACCAATACTAATTGGAATGCCGCTCATAAACGCAGCTCATTGGGCTTAGCGATTCCTGATTACAATGCTGCGGGTGTCAGCGATACTTTGAATGTCGCTACAAATATTAAAATTGAAGCCGTACAACTTCGCCTTGCTATTACGCATACTAATATTGGAACCTTAGCTGTTGAATTGACTTCTCCGGCAGGAACAAAAAGTATTGTTATCAACATGAACAATGCTCTTGAGGGACTGGCAAATTATAGCAATGAAACTTTATTGATAAATACTTTTTATCAAGAATCCACAGCAGGCAATTGGGTTCTTAAGGCTATTGATGGACGCACGGGAACGACGGGGACCTTGACTGAGTGGTCATTAAATTTTATTGGTGCACCTTAGAGATACTCCCATTTTACAGGATTTTTTATTAAGAGATCTTGCTAAGATGTTTTTTTGTTCTAGATAATTCTAATTTAAGATTTTTGGCAATTGCTTCCGACTCATTGAGGAGCTCAATAAGCTCATTACGATCTTTTTCTGTTTTTGCGTTTTTAATTTCGTAGTTCAAATTGCTTATTTCATTTTTAAGACTTTGGATCGACTCTTCTGCCAATTGAGTATAAGATTCTATTTCTTGTAGTTTTTCTGCTGTTGCATCTTTGATCTCTGCTGTCGTATCTTTGAGTTCATATCCAAGTCCATCATTGAATTTTCGAATTGTAATGTAGGTTTGATTGGCCAAGTGGATAGTTATGCTTGCAGCTAAAGTTGTTCCTACAATTCTTCCGGTCCATTTCAAAATATTCTTCATCCAAGCAGCTCGCTTAACAACAACACCTCCGATTTTTGTTAAAAGAGTGCCCATGGCCGCGAATCCAGCGGCTTCAGTTGTAAAAGAAGAAGTTTTCCCTTGCATATCAAGTTGGTGTAAAAAAAATAAAAAATAATTTTTTGCTTTTTGGTCAGTGCCGTAGCACTCATCAAGAGCTTTAATAAGTTCGGAAGAATTCATTAGCAGTTTGAGAGTTTGTTCTTGCTCTAGATAGTTGTAATCATTGTAACTGGATTTGAATGAGCTCCAGAGGATTTTTTCCCCTAATGGACTTGCCTGAAGAGGATTGTCATAATGATGATTTGTATCTGAGATATAATTGACAGGATTGTCGCCAGAATAATATTTACAAGTACTTTTGGTGAGATCATAAAGAGATCTATTCTCTTGGGCTAAGGACCCAAGAGAATAGATTAAAGTCAGAAAAAGAATCTGCAAATAAATTCTCATTAATATGATTACTTATCGTAACCCACATTTTGTTCAACTCTTGTGCGTTGCTCAATTTTAATAACTTGAGTTAATGCAGTATTGATAACTGAAATCTGAGAGTTAATAGTAGTTAACTCCTCATGATATTTAGCAAGCTCTTTTTGAACTTCATCAATATTTCTAAGTAAGCTACCATCTTTTGCGGTGATGTAGCCTTCAGCTAGTTTATTAACTCCAATTATGGCAACAGAAGTTAAAATGCCGACACCCATAATTGTTTTCCAAGGTTTCGTAATTGTGTTTACACCATTTCGGAACTGGTTTTCACCCGTAGCGCGAGCAAACTCTGATTGACCTTCTGCTCTTGCGAACATGCCAATGAACCATCGCAAACCATTTGCGATGGTTAGAGTAATTGTAGATGCAACTGCAATGCTGTTCATTGAGTTCATTGCTTCTTTCAATTCAGCGCTAGTGCATTGATCTTGGCATTTTTGTTTGGCTATTTCCAGACTCTTTTGAGTTTCTTCAATCTTCTCAATCGTTTGTGTGTAATTTTCATTCAACAGCGCGCTTTGTTTAAGAAGCTGGTCTCTTCGAACTTTTTCATTCTCAGTTAACTTTGTACGGTCAACTTTTAATGTACCGCCGCCACCTTGCCGATACTCTTCATTTTCTTGTGCGAAGGCACTTAATGCAGAACTGGTAGTTATGCATATAGCTAAAAACGTTTTCAAAATAGATTTGTTCATAAATTCTCCTCATTGTTTATGTGATAAATTCACGAAGCTTGGAAATGCAAATCCGAGCGACGCTCATGTCGAAATAATTAAGTTTAAAGGCATGTCAGGGGTGTTAAAAAGAGGAAAGGTTTACAACTGTCCAGAAACTATACGATTATGGCGCTCTTTCTTCTTTTTGTGGGGATGGGGGTTTAATTGGCTTTGGCTAAAGTGGCACGAAGAGCCTCAAAATCCTATTTCAGAAGTTTCTTTAAATCCCAAATTATTTTCCAATACTTAGCTATGGGTTCGACTTCTTCCTGCTTCAAAGTAACAAATACGGCATTATCTGAAGTGGTTTTTTCACTCAAGAATTTTTTTTCAATTAAGCCATTGAGCTCTTCAACTTTAATTAAAAATCCCAATTCTTTCATGGATTCATTTTGCATTTCATTAAGGTTAATTTTTTTCAAACCTTTTGCATCGGTCTGGCCTTTTTTTGCGAAGTGAAGAACGCCCTCAAGAAGTTTTACTTCTTCTGCATTAACTGCAACTTTTTCTTTTTCCTGTTTGAACAACCAATCGTTGTACCAATCAACAAATTCGAAAAGCAATTCAGGTTGAAAATTTGAAATTTTTTGTTTTCCTTCGCCCAGTTCTTCGACCTTCATAAATCCCAGGGCCTCTAATGCTGACAACATGGTTTGCATTTTATTGGTAGCCTCTTGAAAGATCTGAATAGTGGTATTCCTTAGCCGATATTGTGGGACTAACAGAACGTTGCCTTCTTTTTGTCCATATCGCAGGCCAACAAAATTTATAATCGAGATTAATTTATTAACCACATGAGGGGAGTATCGATCTGCCTCGTTATTAGTGCTTTCCAAAGATTTAATTTTTTTATTAGCTTCCCGGATATTTTCATTCAATGTTTTCATGATCGCCCGAATCCAAACAGGTAAGGTATCCAATTGAGCTTCAAGGGCATTGTAGGGAAGAGCCACCACTTCTGAATCTTTTAAGGCTTTCACATTGGCCGAGCGTGGTTTCTTATCAAAGAGAGCCATTTCGCCAACCATGGCGCCGGGGCCTATCTCTGCCAAAGTAACTTCTGAAGAACCTTTAGTTTTGGTGATGGCGAAGGACCCCGATTTAATCAAGTACATGGCATCTGGAGCATCACCATCACGAAACAAATAATAATCTTTGGGTATTTTTTTTGTTTCGGCCAAAATATCACCTCGTCAATATTCTAATGGAGGTAAAAGAGAGTTGTACAGTTAGATCTTCATGGGCTTAACATCATCAGCAATTCTGACTGAACCTTCAGTCGCGCGGACAACTTCCTCAGGACTAAGGTCAGGAGCAAATTCACGCAAAATAAAACCATTTTTGCTGACATCGATAACGCCATAATCACTGACGATTTTGTTGATGCAATGAAGACCAGTCAAAGGCAAAGTGCATTTCTTTCTTAATTTTGACTGACCATCTTTATCTCGGTGTTGCATAGCTACAATCACACGACGGGCTCCAGCGACAAGATCCATGGCCCCACCCATGCCTTTGATCATTTTCCCAGGCACCATCCAATTTGCAATGCTGCCAGTTTCGTCAACCTCCATGGCTCCCAAAACGGTTAAATCGACGTGACCTCCACGAATCATTGCAAAGCTATCAGCAGAACTGAAGTAACTTGCACCGGGCACAGCGGTAATGGTTTGTTTGCCCGCATTGATCAGATCAGCATCGATGTCTTTCTCGAGTGGAAATGGACCCATTCCCAACAATCCGTTTTCACTTTGCAACATGACATTCAAGTGTGGAGGAATGAAGTTAGCGACCAAAGTTGGAATTCCAATCCCTAAATTTACCGTGAATCCATCTTCGACTTCTTGAGCAATTCGCTGAGCAATTTGTTCTTTAGTGAGTGGCATAGCTAAACCTTTCTGACGGTCCTATGTTCGATGCGTTTTTGGTAGTTCTGGCCCTGAAAAATTCTTTGCACAAAAACGCCGGGAGTATGGATCTGATCCGGATCAAGTTCGCCAATTTCGACAAGTTCCTCAACTTCAGCCACAGTGATTTTCCCAGCTGTAGCAGCCATCGGATTGAAATTTCTTGAGGTCTTTCGGAAGATCAAATTACCAAATTTATCGCCTTTCCAGGCTTTAACGAAAGCGAAATCACCAACAATTCCTTTTTCTAAAATACAATCACGGCCATTAAAATTTTTAACTTCTTTGCCTTCTGCGACTAAAGTCCCCACTCCTGTTGGTGTGTAAAATCCGGGAATACCTGCTCCGCCAGCGCGAATTCTTTCAGCCAAAGTCCCTTGGGGCACCAATTCGACTTCCAGCTCACCACTCATAAATTGTTTTTCAAAAATGGCGTTCTCGCCGACATAAGATGAAATCATTTTTTTTATTTGTCGGGTTTGTAAAAGTAAACCCAAACCAAAATCATCAATGCCCGCATTATTAGAAACACAAGTCAGATTTTTAGCTCCTGAATTTCGTAAGGCAACAATGCAGTTTTCGGGAATTCCACATAATCCAAAACCGCCAAAGATCATGGTCATATCATCTTTGACTCCGGCAAGGGCCAATATTGCATTTGGATAAACTTTACGACTCATAAAACTTTCCCTTAAGCTATTTTTTCGATAATTACAGAAACGGCTTCGCCGCCGCCGATACATAAAGTTGCAAGGCCATAACGCTTATTATGAATGTGCAAGGCATGCACTAAGGTTACAAGTAAGCGCGCACCTGAAGCTCCGATTGGATGACCAATGGCGATGGCTCCGCCGTGAACATTCACTTTTTCTTTGGGAATTTCTAAATCCTTCATTGCCACCTGAGTAACAACAGCAAAAGCTTCGTTAATTTCCCAGATGTCGATGTCTCCCACTTTAAGTCCCGCATTACTGAGTGATTTTTTAATTGCTCCAACAGGTGCCGTGGTAAAATCTTTAGGATTATGAGCATAAGTTGCTTGTGCAACAATTTGAGCTAAAGGTTTAACTCCGAGCGCTTTTGCCGTCGAAGCTAACATCAGAACGTGCGCCGCAGCCCCATCATTTATTTTTGAAGCGTTAGCTGCGGTAATAGTTCCATCTTTTGCAAAAGCTGGTTTCAAAGATGGTATTTTATCGAACTTAGTTTTGAAAGGTTCTTCGTCACGAGAAATAACAATCGATTCTTTTTTCCCTTCGATTGTAACCGGAGTGATTTCGTTTTTGAAAAAACCTATTTCAATTGCGTTTTGCGCTTTTTTATAACTGTGGATGGCAAATTCATCTTGGGATTCTCGAGTGAATTTGTATTCACTCACGCAAAGTTCAGCAGCATTTCCCATATGAAAATTATTATAAGGGTCCCACAAGCCATCTTTGATCATGGAATCGGCAAGAACGGTCGAGCCCATACGATATCCCGTTCGTGAATTCTCTAACAAATGCGGAGCCAAAGTCATATTTTCTTGCCCGCCAGCCACGATTATTTTGGAGTGACCCAGGCGAAGAGAATCCGCAGCTAGCATCACTGCTTTTAAGCCAGACCCACAAACCTTATTGATCGTCATACATACTGTCGACGTTTTTAAGCCCGCATAAATTGCCGCTTGCCGAGCCGGCGCTTGGCCAACTCCAGCCGTTAACACTTCACCCATGATGCATTCATCGATCTTTTCTGGAGTGACTCCAGATCGAAGAACCGCTTCTTTGATCGCGATGGCTCCTAATGCTGGAGCTGCTAATGTTGAAAAACCACCTTGGAATGAACCCACAGGGGTTCGCACGCTGCTAACGATGACAACTTGGTCCATGATATCTCCTCAATTTAAAATGAGATGTTGAACAATGACCGACACTCTTCTATTTTTTTACATCAGAGTCAAACAAGGAGGAATCGGTGAGCCATAAAATAAATCGGAAAGCAGGTCTATTTTTGTTTCTGTTGGTGTTCGCAGTCCTTCTGACTTCTCACGCGCAAAATTCCGTCGATGTTCCAATTGGACCTAATGACACTCTTATTGTTAAAGGTTTAGATCTTCAGTTGAGTTTCACTAAAGCCTTAGGAAATAATCTTAAAATTTATGGTTTGGATAGCGGTTCCCAGCCCGGCACTTACCATGCTGAAAGAAAAGGCAATCAAATCTTAATCACAATGGCCGAACCTAATTCTAAACGGGACTGGAAGGCTGTTTTAGCGCAAAAAATGTTTAAAAAGAAAGTGATTGAGTTTCGAGGTCCATCGCTTCCGGTTGAAATCTACGTTCGCGAAGCACAGATTAATATTAATCAATGGCAACATAAAGTTGAAGCCCACTTAGTCAGCGGCAAAATCATCTCGAATCAAAGCCGAGATCTGAATTTTAGCATACAAAAAGGGGACGCTACCGTTGTTGATTCTCAGGGAACAATTAAAGCGAAGGTGACGCAAGGGCAGCTCACCTTTAAAAATGATAATTTTGATGCTGACATTCAACTTCAATCGGGACAGTTGGTCCTAGAAAAAACAAAAGGGAATTGGGATATCAATACTCACAATGCCTCAGTGAAAGCCATTCAGTCAGAAGGCGTATTGCAACTCGATAATCAAAAAGGCTTGTTCAATATTAGTAAATTCAAAGGCCGAGTGGATGGCCAACTTCGTGATGGGAACATTAATTTGAGTGTTCTAAATGATTCCGACGTGAACTTAAAAAGTAAAAGTGGAAAAATGCAGATTCAAGTCCCTCAGGGTGGTGGCGCCTTCTTAAATTTGTTAAGTGCTGAGGGAGATCTTTATTTACCTGGAGATCTTAAAGCCAACCGGGGCGGTTCAGAAAAATCATATCGCGGAAGATTACGTGGTGAGTCTCAAAAGGTGAGTGTGACGGCCCGCAGTCAAGAAGGTATTATCATCCTCAAGTATTAAGGAAATAGATTGACAATGATTTTGAAAACGATCAAATCGCTTATTATGGCAAATAAAAAAGTTAAGAAGCAAAGCGTTAAGTCCTCAACAAAAAACAAAACTTCGCCTAAACCCAAGGCAAAATCGGGCGGCGCGTTAAAAGCTCCTGCGTCGAAATTAGCCAAAAAAATAAGTGCGAAACCTCCGACTCCGGTAAAAAAAGCGGACGAAAAATTGAAAAAGGCAGCGACGAAAGAAGTCCGACCAAAAGAGACTTTGAAGAAGCTGACCGTCGAAGAAGCAAACTCTAAAAAGGCAACTAAAGCTCCTAAAGAAGCTAAAGATATAACGGCGGCGGCAAAACTACCTAAGCCGACACCGGTAAAAAAAGCAAAAGCACCAAAAGTTCAAAAATCACCCAAAGAAGGGGCTGATCTTGAAGATGATTTTCTTTCTGATGATATCGAAGCTATCGAGGATATCGGCGAATACGAAGAAGAGTTAAAAGCCGTCGAAGAAGCCGATGAAGAAGTTGAAGATGAAACGGCATGGGATCTTGAAAATAAAGAAAACACTGAAGATGAAATTATCTTAACCGATGCCGAAGGTCGGCGTTACTGCCGAGCGCGGGATTGTGATCAAATTTCTGCAGTGGATGCTTATTGTCGTTATCACTATCTGCTTTTCTGGAAAAAAATCCAAATCCGCAAAAAGATTTTATTGGATGGCAAACTTGAACGTTATGTCGAAGAACTCACGGGTCGTTTCCCTGATAAATTTTTAGAAATGATTCGTCGGGACTTACGTACAACCAAAGATTTCTTATCTGCGATTCAAGAACTTGAAATCGATGAATCAGCCGGTGGGGATAATGATTTTGAAGAAGAATCACAGTCATTCATTGATGAGGTTCGTGGTTTGAATGAGAGTCCTGGCGTTGATGAGGAAGAGTTTTAAATTAGTTTGGACAATAGACGAAATTACAAAGAGGCTGAATATGAAAAAACTATTTTTAGTAGTGACAGCTTTCGTTAGCACACTGAGCTCAGCAAATGATTCACAAGGCTCGGAATACCATGAGGCCATGAGGGCTGCTGTAACTTCCTCTATTTGCTGGACACCCTACTCACTGAGTAATACACAGAGCTCACGGAATTCATTTATTGAAGTGGCTGTAGCAGACGGGCTTGATTATGTTGTAAACGTCGCAAAACAGGATGGAGTTGTTTTGGACGGGCCGACATTGAATAGCTTGGTTTCTGAAGGTCGAAATACCGTTAACCGAGTGTTTCGTGATAGGATTAATTGGTCATCACCTGACCGTGGAATTTCTGGCCGTTGTAATTAAACTCATTGTAGAAGGTTACAATTCTATCCCCTGAATTTGAGATAGAAACGAATCCTTCTCTAACAATTCAGCCGTTGTAATAACTATATCAATTTTTTGTTCACCCAGTTCCTGATACAATTGATCTAATATTTTATATTTAGCTATTCGACTTATTTTCAAATAAATGGGATCAACGACTAAAAGCAGATCTATGTCGCCGCCTTTTTTCATATCATCAGTGCGGCTTCCAAAGAGTTTTAAATCGTAACTTCCTTTAATTTCATCACTAAAAATTTTCTTAATGATTAAAATTTCCTTTTCTAAAAGCCTCATTTTTCCTCCAAAAAAGAGTGAAGGAAAGCGCTCAAATCAATTAATTCCGGAGTGAATTTTACTAATTTTTTGAAAATTTCGTTTAAGTCTTGATCGCTGTATTCGTGGACTGTGACATTTCTGAGTTCGCGAATTTCAAGCCATTTGGGTACGTTTTCAATAATCTTAAGTTTTTCACAATAATTTAGAGTATCACGAAAGGTTCCATCAAAAGCGGGATCATCCCTCTTGGCGGCTGCTTTTAAAAATTTAGATAAAAATAGATCTGAAGTCCTCGCAAATCGTACTGCAAAGCTATCCCATAGTTCGAGTTGTTCATCGGTAAGAAGTTCAGGATTAGTGGAAAGATTGTTAACTCTTGAAAATGTAAACTCAAGATAGCGAATGCTTTTCACAATTTTCGTATAATAATAACCAACAAGATCTGATTTGTTCTTCATAAACTTCTCTTCAATGAAGCTGAGTTTTTTTCTTCTTACGCCCACCGAACATTTTTGGACTTGGATCTTCAGATGCTTCGTCCTCGGATTCGTCTTCCCCAGAAGCCAGTGAAATATCATCGTCTTCATCCGCAGGATCTTCGAGATCCTCCTTAACCAAACCTTCTTCACTTGCTCCAAGCAAAGCATCAGCTTCGGCCTCTAACTTACTGTTCACTGTCGAGAACTGCACAAAAAGTTTTCGGTTATTAAAAGGAATTTCTTTCCAAATCAGGGGAAAATCCACATCCCCTTCGGTTTCTTGCTCTTTTTCAAAGTAATCCATCATCATACTTGCTGCCGCATCCACGCCATCATTGATTCGCATAATAGCCTCTTCTTGAGTTGGAGAATACTCTACGGAGACTTCAAAATTAGCCTGCCTTAGACGCCCCGCTTCAAGATAGCCCACTCGAATAAGGATTTCTTGAGCATAAATTCGTCCCTCGACAATCAACTCAGCCGATTTAAGCTGCTTAGAAAAATTTTGCTTAAAAACATCTTCAATTTGCTGAGTAAATTCTTTGGGAAAGGCGGTCCACTTTTTAGAAGAGGGCAGTCTTGGTTTCATTCCCTGTGCTCCTTATTTGACATCAAAACAAGCACCCTCTATAACCCAACAGAGATTTTGACACAATGAGAAAGTCATCGCGGAGGACCCCTGGAAGTTCAAAATGGTTTTTATATTTCGACCTACGGTTGTCAGATGAATGTCAATGATTCCGATCGGATGGCGGCTCTGCTTGAAATGTCGAACTACACTCAAGTTAAAACTCCTGAAGAAGCTTCCTTGATCATCATTAATTCTTGTTCGATTCGCGAAAAGCCTGTGCACAAAGTGTATTCCGAGGTCGGAACTTTTCGAAAATTAAAAGAACGAAATCCTTTGTTGAAAATAGGGGTTGGCGGTTGCGTTGGCCAACAAGAAAAAGAAAAATTGATTAAAAACCAACCCATCATTGATTTTGTTTTTGGCACAGATGCTATCGATACTTTACCGCAAATTTTGGCGGAGCTCAGAAGATCTTCTGAAAATCCTGAGATGCGAAGTCCTAAAATTGTTAAAGCTCAGTTCGATCATCGTCAGCCATATCACATCGAAACTATGGTTAAAAATCCCGGTGTTTCGACCTTCGTAAATATCACAAAGGGTTGTGATAATTTTTGCACCTTTTGTGTCGTCCCTTACACACGAGGGCGGGAAAAAAGTCGGCCGATGAAACACATTCTTGCCGATGTTGAAACTTTGCTTAAAAGGGGAGTTAGAGAAGTCACTCTGCTTGGACAAAATGTAAACTCTTATGAAAGTGATTGCGGTGCTGGCTTGGCAGAGCTCTTGCAAAAATTAGCTCAGGAAACCGCTGTCGAAAGAATTCGATTTACCACTTCGCACCCCAAAGATTTTGATCAAAAATTAGTCGACGTGATGTATGCCAATCAACCCAAAGTTTGTGAGTACATCCATCTGCCGTTTCAAAGCGGAAACTCTCAGATCCTGGAAAGAATGAATCGTGGCTATAGTCGGGAACAGTACTTGGAAAAGATCGCCATGATTAAAAAAGCAATTCCGAATGTGGTTTTATCAACAGATATTATTGTTGGTTTTCCGGGTGAAACAGAAGAGAATTTCCAAGAAACAATGGATCTGGTGAAAGAAGTCGGCTTTGAAACTATTTTCGCTTTTAAATATTCCCCGCGACCCAATACAAAAGCCGCTAAGTTTGAAGATCAAATTGAGGAAGATATAAAATCCGAGCGCTTGAATCGTCTTTTTGACATGCATGATGATTTGGCTTTTCAGCTTGTTAAAAGATACGAAGGACAAACTTTGAGCGTTCTGGTTGAAAAAGCAGATACCTCAACCAAAGAGCTTACAGTGAAACTCACAGGTCGAAGTTCTCAAAATAAATTGGTTCATTTTTTAGGTTCACCAACTTGGGTGGGAACCACTGTTCCGGTACAAATCCTTAAAGCTTCGCCAGCTGTTTTTCGTGGTGAGGTTTCTGGGGGCCTGCATTGAGTGACTTCACAGATTTAAATTCCATTTTAAAGTCTCAATTATTTTTTTCAAATGCCAGCGCCGAAGAAGAAGTTTTTCATCAAAAAGATTTAATTCAACTTGTACCTTTTGGAATCTCATTAACTTCGGATATGGCGAGACCATTTTTGCTTTTAAAGGATAAAGATCAAATTCATACTCTTCCTGTGGCCGTTAGTCCTTTAGAGGCGGGCATCACTTTGGGGCAAAATCACAATCAAAGTTTGTTAGCAACGCCCCATCGATTTACTCAGTATTTATTAGAATCACTCTCTATAAAAGCGGTTCAAGCTGTTTTTGTCGAAATTAAAGGTGTGCACCAGTACTTGAGAATTTATTTAAGTGGCCATGCTGGAGTTAACTCTTTGAAGATGCGAGCCGATGAAGCGATGTCTTTGTGTTTGCATCTTGGCGTACCTATTTTTGCAACTCTTCCATTTATTAATCAAAGCAAACTATTAAATGCGCAAATTGATGGCTTGACCGAGGGTTTACTTAAAAATCAAAAAATCCTCACAAAAAATCATTCGCAATTTCACTGAAATTTTCTTTTTAAAGAGGTTTATATGAACTCACTTCTTTCGGTCCGAGGATTTACTCCAAAACTCGGAAAAGATTGTTTTATTGCACCCAATGCTATGGTGATTGGCGATGTCATTATGGGTGATCGCTGTTCTATTTGGTTTAATGTTACGTTACGAGGGGATGTCATGCCTTTACGAGTTGGGCATGAGGTGAATATTCAAGATGGCAGTGTTCTGCATGGCACTCAAAATAAAGTCGGCGTTACTATTGGGGATCGCACAACCATTGGGCACAATGTAACGCTTCATGGCTGCAGCATCGGTCGTGAATGTTTGATTGGCATGGGAAGCCTCCTCATGGACGAGGCTTCTATTGGCGATAAATCGGTCGTAGGAGCGGGCTCTTTAGTGACCGAGAGCTCCAAATTCCCTGGGGGTGTTTTAATTCTTGGCAGACCTGCAAAAGTCATTCGAGAATTGAAGCCAGAAGAGATTGCGTTTCTGTCCCAATCCGCAGACAATTATTTGAAATATAAAACTTGGTACACGGAAGCGAGAGCGTGATGGAAATTCCCTATGCTTTAACATTCGATGATATTTTACTTTTACCTCAATTTTCTGAAATCACACCTCTTGAGGTCACTCCCAGAAGTTGGTTTGCTCGAGATAAATATTTAACCACGCCGATTCTTTCTTCCGCTATGGATACGGTAACAGAAAATAAAATTGCGCGAATTATGGCTCAACATGGTGGCCTGGGTATTATTCATAAAAATATGTCCATCGAGCATCAGATGCTGCAAGTTGAAAAAGTAAAAAAATACGAAAGTGGAATGATTCAAGATCCAATCACGCTGGGTCCAGACCATTATGTTCGTGAAGCTATCGAAGTTATGAGCCGTTATTCTATCAGCGGTGTTCCGATCACTGTGCAAGGGACCTTGGTGGGAATTTTGACAAACCGGGATTTGCGTTTCGAAACAAATATTGAGCAACCCATCAAAAATTTAATGACCAAAGAAAACTTAGTGACTGCTGAAGAGGGCACGACCCTAGAGCAAGCACGAAAAATTCTGCAAAAACATCGTATTGAAAAACTTCCCGTTGTCGATAAAATGGGGAAACTTAAAGGTTTAATCACGATTAAAGATATTGAAAAAGCTCAGGCTTATCCACAGGCAACCAAAGATAATCACGGTCGTCTTTTTGTAGGCGCAGCTGTTGGCGTAGGACCAGACTCTAAAGATCGCATTGAAGCATTGATCAGCTGTCACTTAGATGTGATTTGCATTGATACGGCCCATGGCCATTCAAAAAATGTTTTAGAAATGGTTAAACACATTTCTAAAAATTTTAAGGACGTCATTATCGTGGCTGGAAATGTCGTTACTGCCGATGGAACTAAAGATTTGATCGCAGCGGGTGCAGATGTGGTTAAAGTTGGAGTTGGACCAGGAAGTATTTGCACGACACGTGTTGTTGCGGGTGTGGGTATGCCGCAAATTTCTGCAGTCGTCGAGTGTTCTAAAGTTGCAAAAGCAAAAAACAAAACCATCGTGGCTGACGGTGGGATTAAGTATTCAGGGGATATCACCAAAGCCTTGGCCCTTGGTGCAAATTCGGTGATGATTGGAAATCTTCTTGCGGGAACCGAGGAAGCTCCGGGCGAAACTATTTTATATCAAGGACGCACTTATAAGGTTTATCGCGGCATGGGTTCATTGGGTGCGATGAGCAAAGGATCTAGAGATCGTTATGGCCAAGCCGATATTTTGGACGAAGATAAGCTTGTTCCAGAAGGAATTGAAGGAAAAGTTCCGTACAAGGGAAGTGCAAGTGGCGTGATTTATCAACTGACCGGTGGTTTGAAATCGGGAATGGGATACTTGGGTGCAAAAAATGTAGAAGAATTGCAATTACGAGCGAAATTCGTGCAAATAAGCCCGCAAGGTTTACGTGAATCCCACGTTCATGATGTGAGCATCACAAAAGAAGCTCCTAATTATCGTTTAGAATAAGGGATTCATGTTAATGCAAAAAGAGCGGGGATTTTTAATATTAGATTTTGGTTCTCAACTGACTCAGCTGATTGCCCGTCGTTATCGTGAGCTCGGTTTTTATTCTGAAATACATTCCCATGCGATGCCATTAGATGAAATAAAAAAAATGAATCCTTACGGCATTGTCTTAAGTGGCGGACCCAATTCGGTTTACGAAGAGAATTCGCCACGAAGACCAATTCGTGAATTGACCGAGGTTGCTCCTCTTTTAGGAATCTGTTACGGCATGCAATTAATTTGTCATGATCTGGGCGGAAAAGTCGAAAAGGGAGTGCACCGGGAATATGGTTTTAATTTTATTGATTACAAAGTCTTTTTTGGAAAAATCCCCGCTCGACAAAAAGTGTGGATGAGCCATGGGGATGTGGTCACAAAATTACCACCCCAATTTGAATTACTTGGTGAAACCGAAAATCATCCTGCCGTTATCCGTGGGCCACGGGTTTTAGGATTGCAAT
>JBBTCO010000072.1:0-11565 GCA_038043185.1 Bdellovibrionota bacterium | reverse complement strand
ATTGGAGCTCATATTTTACCAGCCTTTCTGCTGCATAAAGGACATTATGCAGTACGACCGTATCTGGATACTGGACCCAATCAAGTGACCAAGACTTCAGTCTCGGCTTGAGATGATTTTTTGTATCGCCATTAGACATCAAGTCCCGGAAATCAAATCTGTACTCAAAAAATGGACTGATAAAGCCGTTTAGGAAGCAGCGAGGACTTCATGAAATATTTTATGGTAAATACAAACCGCAAAGCCGACCCAAATGGACACGATGAAGAAGTCATGTTGAATGAGGAAATCGTTGCGCTATATTTTGATGGTTACAAAGAAAAAATTAACAAGCTTTCCCAAGGTGACATGATTTTTCTATATTCCAACGCCAATGGAATCATAGCCTATGGTAATGTTGAGGGGAAGGTATATACCCGTGCTTATCAAGGCAACACCAGTTTTAAGGGTGAAGAATATTTTCGCCGTCTAAAAAACTTCACGATACTGCCAGAGCCTATGTCTGTAAGTGAGATAACTGAAGTTGTGGGTGGTAAAATTGTGATGGCTCAAGCATTTTTCAAATTAAGTAATAAGTATGCTCTGCCAATTTTTGAATATCTGAAAAAGAAAGCTTCGAAGCTTCAAGCAGCCTAGGTGAATTTCAAGATTTTAATCAAACGTTTTTTAAATTCTTCCGAAGAGTGGGCCCGTCTCATTATTTCGTCGAAAAAATCTTCTTTTGATACTGATTTTAACAACTCAGCGTATGTGTCGTTATTGGCAGGCTTATCTCTAATACCGATAAGTGCTACCCCAGTTAGAATTATTTCAGTAAGGGTAGATTCATCCCCCTGTGCATATTCTGGATTAACAAATTCAATTGATAGTGTGACTGGTTTCTCTGGATCATTTTTTACCAATCGGTCATAGAACTGTTTTGCCTTAATAGTTTTAATGTATACGATGCCCTCTATATAGAGCTGACCATCT
Source organism: Bdellovibrionota bacterium (assembly GCA_038043185.1). Taxonomy (GTDB): domain Bacteria; phylum Bdellovibrionota; class Bdellovibrionia; order Bdellovibrionales; family Bdellovibrionaceae; genus UBA5009. The sequence continues at coordinate 10,593 of JBBTCO010000072.1, read as the reverse complement.
CTGATTTCCGCAAGTTCAATATTACCAATTGTAGTGTTGTCATGTTCGGCGTTGACGATAGCCTTGCCACGTCTAACCAAGGATAAGTCAATACCACGCTGTTTGATTATTTCGCCAGCGGCGTCTCTGGATTCAGAGCTAGCTACGCCTGAGAATCTAAAGAATTTATCATTATTGGCTTTAAGTTTGACCGCAATTGTTGTCATACTGGCCATTCTACAATTTGGCTGTAAGCTTTTATTAAAACAAATCTTTGGTAAATTCCGACGTGATTTCCATTATCCATTTATCGAGATTGATCTTGTGACCTTGGATGAAATCCAATTCATTTTTAGAAAACTCTTCGTCTAGCAAAAGTCTAACGGAATCCAAGTATTCACGTCGCGTGTAATTTGGAAAACCGTTAGACTTCTTTATAACTTTTGTTATCTTACTTCTTATTGATTTCATCAGTGGCACCGTCGGCGCTTGCCTTTGAAGCTTTAATTTTCTTGCGACCCTCTGAAATTTTCTCACCCCGATACTTCTCACTAATATTAAACACGACAAGCTTGCCACCGCGCACACGTCTTGCATGGAGAAGTTCAGCTGTTCCATACTTGGGACAGGATTTGTCTTTGCCAAGTTCGATCAACTCAGCTGTGGGGATGCCGAGTTTTTGTGCCTGTGCTTCTAGTTCTGGCTGATTCGCTGCTTTATTTTTAAAAATCATAATCTTTCCTCCGTTGAGCCACCGCTACCAGAGTAGTCAAAGTGGGCAAGTAACATCGTCAAATGTATTAGAGCGATACGTAATACCAGCGCCATTGTGAGTATGTGACTATCCGGCACCTGCATAAACATGAAAACTGTAGACCGCAATATGATCTGAGACAGATTATGTTCGTGGCGGAGGATGGTCCTTACTTTTCCTCCGCCGAAATAGATATCTTTAAGATTTCTTCTCCCTATGGAGAGTAATTGGCATTGCCATGGCCTCAGCTAAAAACTTATCAATATTCTCTTCAACAGATTGTTTATCCGATGTATTTTCTGAGACTTCAAAGGTGGTAACCATCGGTGGGTTCGGCGGAATCAATCTTTTTACCTTAACTATATAGTAACTCCCGTCGTTACGTTTTCGCTGCTCCAACAATTTAGACAGTTCTCGCCCGAATCTCTGATCTGTGTACATAAAATTGCAGTTCTGGATTTTCATCCAATTCATAAAATCAAGATGAAGTTTCTTGAGCGCTACGATTTCAGTTACGTCACCGGTACAAGGTCTCAAATCCTCAGACGTTAGCCATTCCTCGACAATCGTTTTAGCCCGAAACTCTTCCTGATATTTATTGATTTCACTGATAAATGGCATAATTGGAGATTCATTATCTTCATCTATACTTTTCCATAAAGTACTGTAGTCAAGCCCGCTTTCTTCACTGGAGCCACCGATAGTTTCCCAGTCCAGTAGATCAAGACACGGAATTTCGTAGAATCTACGATTGCCAGTTTGATCATTAAATATTTCGGCAACGCTCCTGTTGGATGCACCAATGAATGTGGACACATTTGGCATCACCGCCATTTTTTGGACGTAAAATGTTCTGTATGTGACCTCTCTAGAAGTCATAATGGTTTTCATACTTTCCAAGTCTGATTTCGAACCCTTCGCGAACTCATCGAGCTTAATGATATAATAGGTCCCAAATACAAATTTTTCAGCTTCACGAATAAAATTGCCAAGATTTCCCTCCATGCATAAATGTTTTAACGGACCAACTAATCTATCTAATGCCTCTGTTTTCCCGCCGCCTTGCCGGCCAACAAGAACAGGACACATGTGATAATCAGCATCATATCCAAATAATTTTCTCTTCACTTGCCAAATGAAATGCCCAATCACCGCTCTATGCTGAATCAATTTTGCACAATTATTTCCGACAAGAGCTATTGTAAACTTAGTAAGCTCGTCACCTCCACTTTGAGAAAACTTCGGATCAAATTTAATTATGTCTCGAGTTCGTTTTATGATATTTTTCTTTGACTCAAATTCCCATTCTTCAAAAATACTTTTGATAATATTAATCTTCGATTTTTTACCCTCATTATCCCAGTGAATTTCAGCTTTACGAACCAGCATTGCTGCTGGAATAATTTCTCCAGCATAAGTGATTTTGGAATTGTAGCTTGTTTTTACTTTATTTTTTTCAATGTATTTATGGACCCATTGTTCAGTTGTTATATTCTTTAATAGTGAACCAAATTCTCCAGATCCATATTTTCTTGCACCTTCAAGTTTTTTCAATAGTTCAGATTCTGTCCACATAGGAGAACATTTTTCGTTAAACTTTTTAAAATACTCCAAAGCATCATTATTTGCCAAGTTGAAACCTCTGACTAAGGCGCAAGCAACTTGAAACGTCATTAGATCCCCACCTTCGCCCTGAACAGCACCATCAAGTGTTTCAATGTATTTTGAAACCTCTGAGTGTGATCCTGTTATATTTTTTATCTCAATTTTTGTTGTTTCCATCTTTGGAAAAGCGGTGAAAATCTGCGCTGCTGTATATTCAAAACCATCCTCTTTAATAATAGTGATAAAGAATGGGCTGTTAGGATCCTTGCGATGATAAAATCCAGGTAATCTCATAACCCTCGGAAGATCATGAATGCTGATGTCTGTCTTAAGAGTATTGATAATTTGCTTTTGTATGGCAGTAAAATCATCGGTGGAGACTTCGTCAGTTATCCAGTACGCGTGTTGACCATTTTTGGTTTGAACCAGAATGCTGGGCTCAACTGGAAATGAGTCAAAATTCCCATCATCTTTGTCGGCAAATACCGCCCTGACTTTGACGATACTCTTTGCATCTCGTTTTAAACCTTCTGATCTATTAACGGTCACAAAGATGCCCGCCCCTTTATTGTTTAAATCTACCAGTTCATTAAAATGTTGGTCTAGTGTTCCAACTAGGTTCCTGATGAGGCTTGATCGTTTTGAATCTTTCAAATCATCAAATGTTTGAAAATGAAACACTTCGTCTGGATTAAACTGAGATAGTATATCTAGGAATTTTTTAGCTTCGTTAAAGTGGTCACTGTTTCTCATAAATACCTCCCTTTGGTACAACTAGATTACAAAGGAAGCGGGAAACTCTTTTTCGTGTATCAAAAGGTGACAGTAAGTGATGGACATTGAATATTAGCCATCACCATATAAATAATGGACTTTATTTAGCTCTATTGGCTGGTGACGGTGTGGCGGCTAATTTTTATCAATCGTGGAATGACTTGGTACGCATATCAATGAACTAAAATTACTATTTCACTTTCAAGCGGCCACCACCACCCACTGCTGGGCTGCGCTTGCCAACGTAAAAAATAACTTCACCAGTTTTCACTAAATATCCATCATCTTTCAAACAAATCTTGCTTTTGACTTGTTTCCACGTTTTTTTATTTTGAAATGGATAGTATGAACTAAATAGGGTGTTGCCCAAATCTTTGCTCGGCGGACTTGAGAAAATCAAGTCACGCTTTTCATTAGATATTTCACCGTAATAAGTCCCATTTAGTGATCCATTATCAAATATCTCAATTTTTTGGTCCTCAGTTATACCAAAATAGGCATGTCCATTTTTCTTGGACCCAATTAAATACCTTTCAACAGAAATATGATCCATTTTTATAATGACTGTTCTTAGCCCAAATTGATCTGTAATTTTTTTGGTGGATGAAAGATCACTGTTGGGGCCGCATATTAAAAATCCTAGCGGCAAATCCTGTAAATCAAAATTTATAGCGCTAAACTCATTTCCGTTCTTTTCAAAAACAACTGTACACCTATTGGAGTCTTCCACTAAATAGGCCGGATCAACTTTTATCTTAATAATGCGATTGTTGGGAGGCATCAACTGAACGCCGAAGCCATTCAAAAGACTCACGCCAGGAACCTGAATTCCACCACCAATAATATAGTATTTGATGCAATATTTGTTTTTAACGGTGCCGTCTTTATTCTCCTCAATTTCAGCTGACGGCACTTCCATAACTCCATCTCGATGGTAATATCGAACACTCAGTTTACCTTTTCCACCTATAAAGGAGCGGAGATCATTTTCTATGGTTTTTTTTAGCGTCGCTTTAACATTGGATTTCCTAGTATCTAAATCAGCGTGTTTTACAACGTAGCTTAAGACATCCGAGATTGTCGCGAGTCCATAATTTTCAACAGCCTCAAAAACCAGCCGGTGTCTCAATCCGATGGTTAGCTTTGAAAGCTCCTTTAATTTCTTTGGCATATCTCATCTTATTTAATTGATCTGAAAATGTCATCAAATCCAAATAATGGAACACGAAAAAGAGTTTCCTGCCCCTCCTTTAGTCTGAATTTGGAAGGAGGTGATGTTATTGAAGGCGTTAAAATTGATCCCGCTAAAAATTCGACCAAGGTATCTGCGCAGGTTGATTATTCAATTGCTCATAAACCACGAGATCGAACTAGAGAAAGAGCAAACCAATAAAAAGGAGATGTACTATGGAATCAAAAAAACTTCCTGAACTCAAGATCGAAAAAAATGTGAAGGTTAAGGTTTCAAAAAATGGTAAATGGATCAGTCATATTTTATCTGATCAGGGCCTTATGGTGACCTTTTCTATGAAGTATTACAGGTCAATTTTGAAAGCTTACCCGGAGGACACTTTAAATAATGACTCCGAAATAAGTGATGAGCAGAAAATTTTGGCGCGGATGACACTTGTCATGAACGAAGTAACTAGTTTCAATTCTTGGCTGTCAAAATGCGGTCTTGATTGTCAAGCTTTGGTGCTCGGTCAAATCTCTGCTAAAAACGTCGACTTTGCCAATAAGGAATTAAATTCCGACATGCTAAAGTTTGTGACGGAGACATTAAACGGATCAATAGATCGCAATCGGTCAGGGTCTGAAAAAACTCAATCTGAATAGTGGGTTTTTAAAGGGCCAGGGATGGCCCATTTTTTACTATTTTATTCAAATGGAAATTACATGACTTTTTGTAATGTGGTATCGGCGAACGACAGAAGGATATATGTATTGGCAATGGCGCGGCAAAAAAACAAAGAGACGAGTTTTCATGTACTACGACAGTACATTGAAAAAGAATGTGCGTCTCAGGGTCGGTGAAATTCCTCTGAATTTAAATTCGGATGATGAGGCTGACACATTTTGTCGCCAAAAAGAGTCTGAAATTGAAGCCTGTAAAATTCGCATTCTTCGCCGTTTAAAATGGAAATCTCGCTATCATAATTTTGAAGACTTAATGGAAATTTTCAAAAACGAGCGACTGAAGGAATCTCCAAACAATTGGAAAAACGACATTTATTATATGGAGCATTACGTTCTGAATTTCTTTATCAATCAAAATACATTTCCCAATATGAATGATTGGTACATTCACTTTGAAGATTTCAAGAGCTGGCTTGAGACAGTAAAAACAGTCAAAGGTAATTCAACACTGGCTTATTCAACAAAAAATCAGTGCATAAAGGCGCTCAACGCCTTTTTGAAAATTATGAATAGGAAAAATAAGATCGATCGCGTGACTAAATGTACACAATTTGCTCGTCATCTTGAAAATTCAAAAAATGCTGAAGAAGTTATATCAGAAACTGATACTTTAAAAATATATCAAGAGCTCAAGCAAATGGACGACTGCGCTGCTGAACTGTTTCTTGTTCTTGTTCACAGTGGCTTGAGGATTATCTTTTATTCGATGGCTTGAATAAACAGCGCTTTGGCGTTCTTTTGAAAAGAGCGTGTGAAAATTTGAAGATTCGGCATTATACGCCACATTCGTGCAGACACACATTTGCAACACAGTTTACGGGGCTGACATTTGGGAACGTGTTTCTTTGTCAGATGGTGCTTGGTCATCGTGATTTGAACACGAGCCGCAAGTACATTCACATTTGGGAACAGATCCAGAAGGAATCAAAATCTGCACGGCAGTTGAAAACTGGGATTTCATTAATTTGACTTGGGCTTAGCTTCCGTAGCTACATATCAAACCATATCCATAAAAATATTATGCTCCTGGCAAAATGCCACTAGATTTTCCATAACTTTATCCTCTTTGCCTTCAAGCCATCTCTGATAATCCGCTCGCGAAATGAGTACTCTCTTAATCATTTTTCTTTTGAATGTAAAAAGACTCTCAAACGAAACATATCGCCATTCTCTTTCATAAATTACACTATATAGGTTCTTTGGACTCAATAGCGTGCGATCAATTGGTTTTAAGAGCGCGAGGTCCGACATCAATTTTCGCTCATCCTCCCGTGTCGGCTTCGGATTTGACATCATTTTGTTTAAAATGAGCCAGGGCAATGAGCATTTACTATTGTCACAGTAATAAATTGGACGAATATGTCTCATTGTTTCTATTTCAGAAGAAAACAAGAATTCTTTTAGAACAACTTGGTCTTTTCTGAAACAAATTCCATACGATCCATAATGGTCGGCATGAAGTCCTATTTGATTGACCGGAAGCTCAGTAAAACAATTCACAGCTGGCAAGAAAGACTCTTTTTTTATATAAGAATTAAATGCTGAAACTTTTTTTCCTTTCCCAATCAACTCCGAAATCTTGCTAGAGCAACTTTGCCACCGCTCTAGGAGGTTTTCATTCTGTAGAAGCTCATCCTTTTCCTTTGCAAAACAACCGTCGTATTCCCTAAGTAACGATTTGTATTCGGTGAGCCCAAGAGCAGTTGGATAAAGAAATTCATTTTGAAGAATAGTTAGAAGATATTCTCTTTTAACAAAGTGATAAAGATCAGGAGAGCTAATCTGCTCAGCTTCTTGGCTATAGCGATGGTTATAAAAATAATTATACCACTTGGACAACTGATCTCTTCTAGAGCCTGCCGGAATCTCAGATAAATGTTTTTGGAAATTGTCTATAACCTGTCGAAGATCAGACTCAGAGTAGTAGGGAAATGCACCTTTTAAATCGTGCAGTAATTTATCTTCAGAACGTCGCTCCGAAGGACCAAGATATTTAAGCTTAACTAAACATATAAATGGCTTTAGAAATTTTCCATTGGTTAGACTTTCTAACGTCATCTCATATTCCGCTGTTCGAATACGTGATTTTGATAAAATATTTGGCTATTCTCTAGTGGGATCACTTTAAAAACCTACCATGAATCCATTTTGAAGAGTCTTCCTGATGTACCTTCATCATGGAGATTCAAAACTATGTCAGCAGAATTAAAAATATTTTTTCTCGATTGTTCTTCCACAGGCAAGTCAGAATCAATCAACGTCACAATTTGTTGAACTCCGTAGTTTGAGTACGAATATAGCGCACTGATAAGCTTCTCTTTTTTCCTATCATCTAAAGACTCCAAAACTCCATCATGGAATATAAACCGCGGAAATGATTGATCTGAATATGCCCTGATTGTTGCCATATCAAAGGCGATGCAGAGCAATTTTCTATAAGTGTGACCGGAATCTGCACTAGTAGCGTTCCCAGCTGAATCCAATATTTCTGCTTTGAATTCCAAATGCGCTTCTTTGTTTGGAGAAACACTTAACACTGCCTTTCGGCTAATCACTTCCTCAATTATTTCGTTGAAATAAAGTCGAATGGAAGAGAAGAGCCCTGCCATTGAGTTTTTGTTTTCAACATCTTCTTCAATTTTCGTCTGTAGAACTTCCATTTCGTCTGAGACAGAACGAATCTGCTTTCTCAACTCTTGAAGCTTGTGAATGGCTTCCCGCCGCTGATTCAAAATTTCTACATCAGTCTTTAGAATCACAAGTTCAGACGACAAAATCTTATACTTGCCAACAGAGTCAGAATTACTCAGATATGACAGAGTCCTTGATCTTTCACTAGATAGTGTCTCACTTTCTTTACCAATGCTTACCAATTCACCATTTATATCTTGAAGTTCTTGAAGCAAATATTCTTTTCTTTCGCTTGCAATGGCTTTATTGAATGAAATTAATTGTTCAAAATCTTTTTTTATTTGTCCGTCAAATAATAGCTTCGCTTCCTTAAAGAGGTCCTGAGCCTCACTCACACTAAATTTAATTAACTCATCTTGAAGGGATTGCTCAATTTTCCATTTACTCTGAGTAAGGGAATATCGCCTTGAGTTTAACTCATTTGTTTTGATGTCGACCTGTTCAACGAGGGTTTTAATTTTTTCCTTATCTTCTGAATTAAAATCGAACTCATCAATAAACTTTTGTTTCTTAGTTAGATCCGTTTGCTTTAGTAAAAGCATCCCTTCTATTTTACTGAGATCTTGGATAGATCCACCGACTTCTGTGCCAAGCAAATTTTCTCTCTGCTTTAGTTCTTCAAGGCTAGCTTCTTTCTCATAGTGCTGCTCAATAAGTTGAGAATCGAAACCTAACAAATGAGCAAGATATGGCTTCCAGTCAGAATGTGGACCTTGGAATTTTTTGAGCTGAAAAACATCGCCGTAGTCATCCTGCGTGCGCAGAAGGTATCCAAAAACTTTTCGAAAATCGTATGGTTTCGCTGGGGTTATATCTAAAATTCCATCCAAAAGTTCTTTAGAGCGATCAAACGGTACATTCCAGTGATCCCAGTCATTTTCGTAAAGGTTAGAGAAATCTGACTTTGGGATATCATGCTTCTTAAAGCTGATCTTCGTTGCTTCTTCGATAGACCTGCGAATAGTGAGATACTTTCCTGTTTCCAGATCAATTTCTAAATAAAAAATGAAATCAGTGAAAATGCCTGGGTGCTTAAAGAGAAAAAAATCTTTATCACGTTTTAGTAGAAAACAGAAATCTAAAATTCTTCCAAAGGTACTCTTGCCCAGATTGTGCGTATCTCTATTTTTGTTTTCTGGTTTGCGAATTTCTCCCAAAATTACATTTAGTCCAGGATTAAAATTTATCGGCTGAAAAGCCTCTGGTTTATTTGTATAAAGTCGTGACAGCCTCATGTTGGCCTCAAGAATTCGAAGGAATCATTTTTGGAATTATAATTAATTGATCCAATTAAAAATAGAAAGTTCAGGGCCGGTATAAAAAAGTTATCACAGTCTGGAATCGTTGATCGAAGATATGCTCTTAATGATTCAAAATCTTCAGTCCGCTTCTTTTTTAATCTCTTAAAGATAAAAAGAGAAACCGCGACTACAGTCTTGTCTGGATGTGAATGTTTAGTGGGTCTAAGCAGTCTCATCGTTCAACCCCACATCACAATTCCAATACATGTAAAAGAGTACGATCCGCGTCAGACGTTTGTTTCCCCTCAATAACTCATCCCGATTCACTAACAAGTCAAAAACATACTCCATTACTTCGTCGAACGATTGATAGTCTTTTCGCTTTGAGAGGATTTTTAGATTAAATTCTTCTGCAACCACCGAGTACTTATTCATGATTTCTATGTTTTCTGGTGCGGATAGAAATTTTTTAACCTGATCGGTATGTTTCAAATACCGTTTCCGCTGCTCTTTTGCATATTCGGTGGTCATTTTGTTTATTTGATTTTTCTTGTCGTATGGGGTCCTTGGAGTTGGGGCTTTATCAACTGCCTCCTGGCTCAAATCAATATTGGCCTTTATATACTCAATCACTTCTGATAGATCATTTGGGCTAATTATTAAGGGGGAGTCGACGGGGTCCAGCTTTACCTGCGCAGCTAGATCTAAAAATGATTTTAGATATGATTCGATAGTTTCAACGCCAATCACACCAATTGAGGTGTCAGGCAATCCGCATTTTTCAGCTATTTCATTACGAATGGTTTCTTCTGCGTTTGCAGTTAAGCGTCGATTTGAAAAAAGAATATAAAAATCAAGCTCCGCTTTTGACTTGAGATTATTAATCTTTGGAATCTCATCAGCGACAACGCAACTTTCAGAACCTTTGCTGAAAAAATCTGTGTCGGAAAAAGATTTATTGTAGCCGTTGGTATGTTTAGCCTGAATTACTATTTTGCCATTCCAAGGATTCGACTTGCTGGGGTAATTTTCTGCCGTTCCAGAAAATCGTGAATCTCTTCCGCCATCAGCTCCGTCGGAAAAATTTTGAACAGAAATCCCAAATAGTTTTCGGCAAATTAAAACTACTAATTCTTCAAATTGTTTATGATGTAAATCTTCATATGCAAATTTCATTTCACTTCCGCAATTTTAAATCTCTCACAATCTCCCCACAACGTCTATAATGCTGCACAATGAGTGGATCTTTTTTGCGTCTTCCAATTTTTGAGATAGCTTTCATGGCAAGAGCTCTAAGTCGAAAATGATCAAACTCATTTAGACATTCAGCTCGGTCTAAAAGGTTAATGAGGTCACTCGAGTTTATTCGCAGAAAACTATTTTCTATTTTTGGTTCGCAAAAGTGATGCCGGTTCTCTCTAAGGAATTTTTCGATCACAGGTACAATTGATCCGACTTGCGAATCAGATAACGGAATTTCTAGATCGAGATCATTCCATTTCACAAAAAACTCCCCCCCGCTACCCCTCGTTGTAGATATCGGGAATTACTCACGAACATTCTGCACCAAATTTTAATCTAAAAACAAAAATACCGGGTAGTTCCCGGTATTTGTAAAATTAAAATTGGCTC
>JBBTCO010000071.1:0-7952 GCA_038043185.1 Bdellovibrionota bacterium | reverse complement strand
GTCTCATTCCGAGACACTTACCGACTTTTGTCGGTTCCGACTAAAACCTCGACAGACTCCCGCGTCCAGAAACCATTTTATCCTGTCCCCAGATCACAAAATCAAAGTCCAGAGTTGGCCCAGCCCTTGCTCTAGTAGTTAGTACCCCCCATGGCGGCCAAGCGTTCCCCCCCCCTAGCTTGGTCGCTTTTTTTTTCCCTTTTTTAAACTTTCCACTAAACTAAAAAGATGAAGATCATTCTGTTTGTTTTATTCACCACCAATTGGGCTCATGCCAATCTCAAAATCATCATTGATCCTGGACACGGTGGCTTTGATCGCGGTGCTGTTTATGGATCTGCTCAAGAATCGAAAATTGTATTGCAAATTGCACGCTTGCTGAAAACCACGCTAGAAAAAAATCATCAAATGGACGTCGCACTCACTCGACAAGAAGATCGCCATTTGAGTCTTACCGACAGAGTAAGACAAGCCGAAAAAGCGCAGGCCGATTTGTTTATCAGTTTGCATGCGAACGCGGCGACGGATGCGCGGGCCCGAGGTTTAGAATTTTTTATTCAAGAATCTTGGAATCAGGAAGAAGCTCTATCCCAAACCGATGATGATCTTTCAAAAAAAGCCGAATTGGCAAATATTTTAAGCGACCTGAAAAACCAAAATCGATTCTCGACGAGTTTAAAAATTTCCCGAATTTTAGCCGAAAATTTATCAGGTCATATAAAACAAGGGCCTTTTTATGTGATTTCAAAAACCAGCATGCCGGCTGTTCTTATCGAGGTGGGTTTCCTTTCTCATAACCGGGATTATCAGCAACTGGTTAACCCCGTTTATCAAAAAACGCTGGCAGAAAAAATGGCCAATTCCATCAAACAATTTTGTATAGCTTCCGGCAGCAAATATGCTAAGGTCGGTGCATGCGAAATGATGGTCGACAAAAAAATCAATTAAGAAAAGTAAAAATTACTCCTAATGTGGCGGAATCTGCTGAAGGATCAGCGCTCGTCGAATTTGGAAAAACTCGCGTGCTTTGCACCGCAACTTATGAAGCTAAAGCCCCCTCTTGGCTCTTGGGCACGGGAAAAGGCTGGGTGACAGCAGAGTACGGAATGCTTCCCAGATCCACTCACCAAAGAATTAAAAGAGATAAAGCTGCAAATGGTGGACGCACTCAAGAAATTTCCCGCTTGATTGGGCGCAGTCTGCGCTCTTCGGTAAATTTAGCTGGATTAGGTGAAAAACAAATCATCGTTGACTGCGACGTTCTGAATGCCGATGGCGGAACTCGCACAGCTTCAGTGACGGGCGGATTTGTCGCTCTTGCTTTAGCTCTTAAAAAATTACATGGCTTTGCAGAAATTAAAACGCTTCCACTGATTCGATATGTTTCTGCTATAAGTGTTGGTCTTCAAGGTAACGAAATGTTACTGGATCTTGATTATGATGAAGACTCTTCGATCAGCACCGATATGAATTTTGTCATGACCAACGAGGGAACTTTTGTGGAAGTTCAAGGGACTGCCGAAGACACTCCTTTTCAAAAAGATCATTTATTTCAAATGATGGAGTTAGCTCGGCAGGGTTGCGAGCAGCTCTTTGTCGCTCAGGCTGAAATCGTTGGTTCTATTTTCCCACTGAAAAAATAATTGGAGTTGGTTTTGGAAATCTGGGTGGCCTCTGGAAATAAAGGAAAAATTCGCGAGTTCGAAGGACTGCTCAAAGAGTTTCCAGAGTTTAAACTCCACAGTCAGTCCGAAATGTCCGCCTTCACTCCTCGCCCCGAGGATGGAAAAACTTTCATAGAAAACGCCCGTATTAAAGCTCGCACATTAAGATCAGTGAAAAACTCATGTTGGGTTTTTGGGGAAGATTCCGGACTGGAAGTCGAAGGACTCGGCGGACTTCCGGGAATTCATTCGGCAAGATATGCTGGCCCCAAGGCCTCAGATAATGAAAATGTCGCAAAACTACTTAAAATGATGAGTCTAAGGGCCGTCCCCAATCGGAATGCCCAATTCAAATGCGCCATGATCGTTTATACGCCCGAAGGAGAAGAAAAAACCTTCGAAGGGATTATGAAAGGCCAAATTGCTTCTAAACCAAGCGGCCAAATGGGCTTTGGTTACGATCCCGTTTTTATTCCCGAGGGTCAAAAACAGAGCCTGGCCGAACTTGGCCCCGGCTATAAAAATCAGCACTCCCACCGAGCTGAAGCCTTTAAACAATTCCTGGCTCAATTCTCACTTTCGAAGTGAAATCATTGCCAAAAATTTTACGATGAAAAAGCTGACAGGTTCATAGAATTTTGATAACTCTTCTTCCAACCAACGGAAGGTTTATCATGTCAGATCTCAAAATATTTACTGGCAATTCGAACCCCGCACTGGCTCTGCAAGTGGCACAAATCGCCGGAGTCCAAATGGGCTCAAGCGAAGTTACACATTTTGCCGACGGTGAAATCCAAGTTGAAATTCGCGAAAGTGTTCGCGGCCAAAATGTTTTTTTAATTCAAAGCACCTGTCCACCGGTGAATCAAAATTACATGGAAACCTTTATTATGCTCGACGCTTTTCGCCGAGCCTCTGCCGCCCACATCACTGCGGTCATTCCTTACTACGGTTATGCAAGGCAAGATCGCAAAGTGGCTCCGCGAGCTCCGATTTCCGCAAAATGTATGGCTGACCTTTTGACCACGGCCGGGGCCGATCGTGTAGTTGCCGTAGATCTTCATGCTGCACAAATTCAAGGATTCTTTAATGTTCCAGTGGACCATTTATTTGCCATTCCTACTTTAGCCAGGACATGGCGAGAAAAATACGGTTTTGGCAATGAATTCGTGGCTGTAAGCCCTGATGCCGGCGGAGTTGAACGTTGCCGTGCTTTTGCTAAACGAATTGAAGCCTCTATCGCCATTATCGACAAAAGACGAACCGGGCCTAATGAAGCTAAAGCTCTTCACCTGATCGGTGATGTTAAGGGAAAAACCGCCGTCATTTTGGATGATATGATCGATACCGCTGGAACTCTTACACAAGCTGTTGACAGTCTCCTCCAAAATGGTGCAAAAAGGGTCTTCGCCGTCGCAACGCATCCGGTATTATCTGGGCCTGCGATCGCTCGATTGAAGGAAAGTTCTATTGATCGAGTGTTGGTGACCGATACAATCCCTCTTTCTGATTTGGCTCAAAGCTGCGGAAAGATTGAAGTTGTTTCTGTCGCTCCAGTGTTGGCGGAAGCGATCAAAAGAATTCACGGGAATGACTCTGTCAGTTCCTTGTTCGATTGAGAGTGTTTGTTGAAGGCAAGGACGAAGAAATAAAAATTATTAGAGAAAAACTTAGCTAAAGGATTTTTTTATGAAAAGCAGAATCGATTTAACAGTTGAACCCCGCGCTACCGGAAAACACACTAGCCGCGCTCTTCGCAATGATCGAAAAGTTCCAGCCATCGTGTACGGAACCGGAGAAAATTCAAATGTTTACGTTTATGAAGGCGACATTGTTCGTTACAACACTCGTAATTTTGAAAATGCGCTTTTCAATTTAAAAAGCAGCGATAAAAATGCTCATGGTAAAGTTGTTTTGATGAAAGAAGTGGATGTACATCCATTGTCACGACGTCCACAACATGTTGATTTTTATGCTTTGGATTTAACTAAATCCGTACGCGTTCACGTCGAGATTAAATTTGATGGAAAACCAATTGGATTGGCTGAAGGCGGTCAGTTGAATATCGTCAATCGTCAAATTGAAATTGAATGTTTACCTACAGAAATTCCAGAAAATATTCCAGTTGATATTTCTAACTTAGGCGTAGGCGATGCCATGCACGTTTCCGATTTAACAATTCCCGCTGGCCTTAAAATTATTTCTGGTCAAGAGCTCACAATTGCCGTTGTTAATCTTTTCGTCGAAGAAGTTGTTGCCGCTCCAACAGCTGTCGCAGCAGATGCAACTGCAGCAGCAGCTCCTGCCGCTGGTGCAGCTGGTGCCGCAACTCCGGCCGCTGGTGCTACTGCCGCTCCTGCAAAAGACGCCAAAGCCGCAGCTCCCGAGAAAAAGAAGTAATTGTTTTTAGTGGTGGGCCTGGGAAATCCGGGCAACGAATACAAAACAACTCGTCACAACATTGGCTTTATGGCCATGGATACTTTTTTACGCTCCGTTCAAGCTCCAACGCCACGCCAAGAGCATAAGGCGTTGACGTGGAAAATGAAAATGGAAGAAGTCGACTTGATCATGGCTCAACCACAGACATTTATGAATCGGTCGGGCGAATCGGTTCAGTCTTTGCTGAATTTTTATAAAATTCCCTTAGAAAATCTGGTTGTGATCCATGATGATATTGATCAGAATTTCGCTCAGTTAAAAATTCAAAAAAATCGAGGACATGGCGGTCATAATGGCATTCGGGATATCACCGAAAAATTAGGGACTATGGATTATGCAAGGCTTAAGCTTGGAGTCGGCAGACCACCTCACCCTGAGATGAATGTGGCTGACTATGTGTTGCAAAAATTTTCTACGGAAGAACTCGACCAGCTGCCTTCTTTATTTCAGAAAACTTTTGATGCCGTAGAGAGCTTGATTTTTGATGGGCTCCAAAAAGCCTCGACCAAGTTCAACTCATAAGATAACTTATTTTCACTTCTCGAATAATTTCTTGAGACTGGAGACCAAATGGCTTTGCAAGTTGGAATTGTTGGACTACCCAATGTGGGTAAAAGCACCCTGTTCAATGCTTTAACTTCGGCAAAAGCTGAAGCAGCAAACTACCCGTTTTGCACGATTGATCCCAATGTTGGAGTGGTAACAATTCCCGATCAACGATTGGATAAAATCACTCAATTTATTAAACCTCAAAGTGTGATTCCCACAGCCATGGAATTTGTTGATATCGCAGGAATTGTTAAGGGAGCCAGCCAAGGGGAAGGACTGGGCAATCAATTCTTGAGTCACATTCGCTCGACCGATGCCATCGTGCATGTGGTTCGTTGTTTTGATGATCCAAATATCATCCACGTTGCTGGAAACGTGGATCCTTTACGGGACATGGAAATTATTAATACCGAATTGATGTTAGCCGATTTGGACAGCATTGAAAAAAGACTTCAAAAAATCGAAAAACTAGCAAGAAATACGACAGATAAAAAACTTAAAACAGAATTCGATATCGTTAAAAAAGTTCACACTGCACTTAGCGCCGGACTTCCTGCGCGATCGGTGCAAGTTGAAGATTCTGAAGCTTTAACATATCGAGATCTGCATTTGTTAACGGCAAAACCGGTGCTGTATGTTTGTAATGTTTCTGACAGTGATTTTTCAGCGGGTGGTAACGATTGGGTTCGCTCCGTTGAAAAACGAGCTCTTGAAGAAGGCAATAAAACCATCATGGTCTGTTCTGCGATGGAAGCCGAAATCGCCCAACTTCCTTTAGAAGAACGTAAAGATTTTTTAAGTTCCATGGGCGCCGAAGAGCCAGGATTGAATCGTTTGATCCGCGAAGCCTATAGTCTTTTGGGTTTACAGACCTATTTCACCGCTGGTGAAAAAGAAGTTCGTGCCTGGACCATTCGCAAAGGGACTAAGGCTCCCCAGGCCGCAGGAGTTATTCACACCGACTTTGAAAAAGGATTCATTCGCGCCGAGACCTATCATTGCGAAGATCTGTTCAATTTAAAATCAGAGCAAGCCGTTAAAGAAGCCGGTAAGTACCGTTTAGAAGGAAAAGAGTATTTAGTTAAGGATGGTGACGTGCTGTTTTTCCGTTTCAATGTCTAGAAGGAGAATTTTATGGATGAAATTTTACAACTTGGCGCTCTTGAATTAGCAGAGAAAATTCGTAAAAAAAAGTATTCGCCTCTTGAGGTTACAGAAACCTATATTGCTCAAGTAAAAAAAATTAATCCAAAAATTAATGCTTTGGTTGAAGAAAATTTTGAAAAAGCCACCGCCGAAGCGATAAAAAAAACAGATGATTTAAATAAAAATCCCGAAGTCGCTGAAAAACAAAAACTTTATGGTGTGCCCTTCACCGTTAAAGAAATGATTTCGGTGAATGGATTTTTGCAAACAGCCGGCAACATTCATCACAAAAATAATCGTCGAGATTTCACCTCTCCCATTGTACAAAGAACATTGGATGAAGGAGCGATTTTGCTTGGCACCTCAAATGTTCCTGAACTTGGCTTTTGGTTTGAAACAAGGAACGCGGTTTATGGCACGACATCAAATCCCTATAATTATAAAAAAACAGCGGGTGGAAGCTCTGGAGGAGAAAGTGCACTGATCGGATCTGCCTGCTCGGCCTTTGGGTTGGGCAGCGATGTCGGTGGCAGCATTCGCATCCCCGCTTTTTTCTGTGGAATTTTTGGTCACAAATCCACCAATAAAACTATTCCTATCACAGGACATTTTCCTCATACACCGGACTCAGTCAGTCGAATGCTAACAGCATGTTATCCGATAACTTGCATGGGTCCAATCGCACGACAAGCAAAAGATTTAAATTTTCTTTTGCGATTATATATGAAACCAGATTCATGGGACAAAGAGGTCACAAAAAAAGATTGGCTGCAAGAACCCAGAACATCACTCAAAGGTTTGAAAGTTTTTATTTGTCCTGATCCAATCATTAGCTTCACTCGCCGGGCAGATACAGAGCTTCAAGACAGTGTCCTAAAATCAGGAAAGTATCTCGAAAAATTGGGCGCAGAACTTATTGATTTCGATCAAAAGTTTTTTACCAAAGCTTTGAAGCTTTGGGGCGCAGGACTGAGGGGCGAAAAAGATAAAACTTTTGAAAATTCCGCCAGCGCAACACAAGGACTTAACTTAACAAAAGAATTTTTGAATATATTCAAAGGGCAGGCTCGTCATACACTTCCCGCTTTAGCGACAGTCTTAGCAGAAAGAACTCTGTCGAAACTTTCTGTTGATCGAGGTTCATTTTCCTATGAGCTCGATAAAGTTCGAAATGACTTGAACGAAATCTTAGGATCTGACGGAGTTTTAATTCTACCGCCCCATTCACGCGTAGCTCCTGATCATGGCTGGGTAATGTCGACTCCCTTTGATTTTTCTTACGCCGGAATTTTTAATGCCTTAGGTTCACCGGCGACAGCTGTACCCATAGGTCTAAACGCGGCTGGAATGCCACTGGGCGTGCAAGTTGTTGCCAATCATTTTCATGATCACTTAACTTTGGGAGTCGCACAGGTTTTGGAGACGGCCTTTGGTGGATGGGTTCCTCCGAAGATAAGATGATAAGCAGTTAGCTTAAGCCCATAATATTTCCCACTCACCGGATGATAGCCCCTTTAGCCTCAGTTTTCGATAAGGAATATTTCCTAAAGCTTCTTGTTCGTTAAGTTTGACATAACTAACCACAGTCTTGTACGCCTTCCAGCCACAAATCACGCGAGTGAAGGGTCTGTGTTTCCATAGTTTTTTTTGTTTTTTGCGCGTTTCGGTTATATCGACGGGGGTATCGGTCACCTTTTTCTTTTGATGTAAATCCAGCGCAAAATTTAATAAACCACTTTTTTGAAATTGCTGAGCTATTTGTCCCGTGACCACTCGGAAAAAGTTTTGATAATCCGTTCTTCGGCTAGCCCGAATTAAAAAATGCACGTGATCATTTTGAATAGAAATTTGTTCAATTTTAACAAAGAATTTTTGTGCATAACGATCCACAATTTTTTGAATGAGAAAATATCTACGGTAAGTACGGAGTCCTCCACGCAGACAATCTTTATTGGCTTTGAAAACCAGATGCAGCGATTCTTTCTTAGAAAGAGGTCTTGTGCCTCGACCCTTGCGAGAGTTTCGCAAAGTCCCGCCGTGCGAGAATCGATATTTCCAATGAACTTTTGCAAAATCGAATTTTTGTTGTTTTTGCATGTGACCGATACCCCAATGCTGTCAGGTTAGCGGTTATTTTTTCTTTTTAATCCT
>JBBTCO010000070.1:0-5064 GCA_038043185.1 Bdellovibrionota bacterium | reverse complement strand
TTTTGGGCGAAGAGTCTGAGGACAAGGCAAAGAAAAGATCCGTGGTTTTTGTGGTTGGAGCCACGGCCAGTGGAAAATCCGATTTGGCTTTATCCATGGCGAAACGGCATAAAGGCGTCATTTTCAACTGCGACAGCATTCAGATCTATTCCGGTTTGGACAGAGGATCGGCAAAACCAACAAAAAAAGAATGTCTCGAAGTTCCACATCATTTATTGAATATGATCGGTCCACCAAATGTAATGACGACAGGCGATTATCGACGAGCTTTTGAGGACGAGATAAAAAAAATTCCTATCGATCAGCCTGTTTTCTTGGTTGGCGGCACTGGTTTCTATTTTCAAGCGATAGAAAACGGGCTTTATCCTGTTGCGAAAGCTTCACCGAAAATGCGAAAGCAAATCGAAGACGAATTGCAGCAAGAAGATGGGGCAATTAAGCTCTATGCAGAACTTAAAAAAAAAGACCCCTTTACTGCTCTAAAGATTTCTTTAAACGATCATTATCGTTTAGTTCGTGCCCTCGAAATTATACGGACTGAAAACACCACCTTAACAGAAATAAAAAAGAAATTTGCTACAGAAAAAGCTCCTCCTGATTTTCGCTTGTTAAAGATCGGCGTTGTTTGTCAGCGCGAAGAGCTTTTTGTAAGAATTCAAAAAAGATCCGAGCTCATGGTTCAATCTGGACTTCGCCAAGAAGTGCAGAGCTTTTTGGACCAAGGGCTGGGCGCTTGGCCACCATTAGCCAGCGTGGGTTATGCCCAAGCTGGACAGGCTATTCGTGAGAATAAATCTGATTTGTGGTTAATTGAAGCCATCAGCACGGGAACTCGGCAGTTAGCAAAAAAGCAAAGAACATGGTTTAAGCGGGACCCAGAAATTTTTTGGGTTGAGGATGAACAATCGAAATTAACTGCAGAAAAACTTCTCGCAACTTTTTTACAGCGCCGACTTGACGAGCCTTAAGGACACCATGAAACTGGAAGACAAATGAAAAGCATGACGGGATTTGGCAATCAAAAATTACAAAAAAAAGACTTCTCAGTCGAGGTCAGTCTACGTTCAGTGAATGGAAGATTTCTTGAGTTGAGATTTCATTTACCAAAAGAATATTTGTCTTTAGAAACTGAACTCAAAAAAATTCTGAGCCAAAAATTAAAACGTGGAACCATTGATATTTTTATTTCGCGCCGGATGAAAAATCAAAGTCATCAGGTCGAGATTCAAGTCAATCAAGCTTTAGCAAAAAAGATTCATCTTGCTTATCGGGAATTGTCGCAAGAATTGAAAATTCCGTTTCAAGATCCTTGGAGCGTGTTGTTGAATCATCCCGAATTGGTGCAATTGCAAGAAGCAAGTGAAGTTTCTTCGCATGAAAAAAAATCTGTTCAAGAGGTCTTCGAGGCCGCGCTTCGATCTTGTGAAAAGGAAAGAATGCGTGAAGGTGAGGCCATAAAAAAACATTTATTGGGCCTCGTCTTGTTGCTTGAAAAAGAGGTACAAAAAATTCTTTCTCTTCGCAGCGAAGCCAATAAACATTTACAGGAAAAATACGAAGCAAAAATTAAATTGCGTTTGAAGGACTCGGATATTGACTACCAAAGATTGAGTCAGGAAATCGTTATTCAGCTAGAAAAAGGCGATATCAACGAAGAAATTCAACGTTTAAGCCAGCATGTCGTCAATTTTAAAGTTCTGATTAAGAATCCACAATCTGAAGGTAAAAAATTAGATTTTTACACTCAAGAATTGCTGCGGGAAGTGAATACCATTGGTTCAAAATCTCAGATTTCAGATATTACCCAATCTGTGATAGAAGCTAAAGCACTCATCGAAAAGTTGAGAGAACAGGTTCAAAACGTCGAATGAAGACCAGATTAGTTATCGTTGCGGCTCCCAGCGGAGCTGGAAAAAGCAGTTTTGTTGAAAAAATCTGCCGAGAAGATTCTCGATTGGTGGACACGGTGACCTATACCACTCGTTTTCCTCGCGCAGGTGAAAGTGAAGGACATCCGTATCATTTTATCAACCGTGAAGATTTTGAGAAAAAAATTCGAGATAATTTTTTTGTAGAATGGGCTCAGGTGCATACCAATCTTTATGGAACTCCTCTTCATCAACTCGAAGATACTTGGAAAGAAAATAAGTGCATTATCATGGATGTCGATGTTCAAGGTTTTAGGACATTTAAGAATAAATACCCTGATACTAAGGGTATTTTTATCCTTCCCCCCTCAATTGACGAGTTGCGTCGTAGAATAATAAAACGCGATGGAAAAACACCAGCTGATATTGAAATCAGGATGGTCAATGCGGAGCGGGAGATTCTTCAATCCAAAGATTTTGATGTGCAAATTGTGAATGATAACTTCGAAGAATCCTTTCAGATGTTTAAGAAAGTCCTTGATGAATGGCTAGGCTCGGGGTAATCCTCTGAGCTTTGGAGGAGTTATATGGCTCGCGTTACCGTCGAAGATTGTCTTGAAAAAGTTCCAAATCGATTCGCATTGGTGCTTATGGTAACTAAAAGAGCGAAGCAACTTCTTAAGGGTGCTGAAGCAACAGTAGCCTATAAAACTAATAAATACATCGTGACCTCTCTTCGTGAAGTAGCTGCCGGCAATGTTGGCTATGAAAACCACATTGATGCAACTTATGCGACCGCTGAAATCGAAAAAGATCTAAATAAATAGATTTTAGTCGAGTCTTTTTTTGCTCCCAATTCTTTAATAAGCCCTGGAGTTTTCAAGTAAAAAACCGATAAAGTGATGATATGGCCCAGACCTCTTTAGTCGAGTCAACATCATCCCTGCGTCCAGTAAAAACTCTTGAAGATCTTTTAGAGCGCATCCGTATTTATTTTCCACAGGCCGATCTTGCCATAATTCAAAAAGCTTATGAATTTTCCGAACGCGCCCATGAGGGACAAATTCGCCGGAGCGGCGAGCCCTATATTTCCCATCCCTTAAGTGTCGCCGCTATTCTTGCAGATTATCGTTTGGACTTGGATTCTATCGCAACCGGATTGTTGCATGACACCGTCGAAGACACTCACGCCACTCTTGAAGATATCAAACGGGAATTTGGTCCCACCATTGCAAGTTTAGTTGATGGCGTAACAAAAATTTCTCAGATTAAATTTAAGAACAGTGTGGAAAAACAAGGCGAGAACATTCGTAAGATGATTGTGGCTATGGGAAAAGATGTTCGAGTGGTGTTAGTCAAACTTGCTGATCGTTTGCACAACATGAGAACTTTGCAATTCATGCAGTTTGAAAAACAATCGCGAATTGCCATGGAGACTTTGGAAATTTACGCTCCCTTAGCGGGACGAATCGGTATCAATGCCTTGAAGACGGAACTGGAAGATTTATGTTTTCGTTACTACCGACCGGATATGTACTATCAACTTATTCAGAAAATCAAAAAAACAGAAACAGAAACCGACCGCTATATTGATGAAGTCAAAGACACCATCGCAAGTTCGTTAGAGAAAACAGGAATCAAATATGAAATCTATGGTCGATCAAAACATCTTTGGTCAATCTATCGAAAAATGCAGGCAAGAAATATTGATTATGAACAAGTTTATGATGTTTTAGCTTTTCGAGTGCTGGTGGGCAGTGTCGGTGAATGTTATGAAGTGCTCGGCCATATCCATTCTTTATGGAAACCAATTCCCGGGCGCTTCAAAGATTTTATCGCAATGCCCAAGGCTAATAATTATCAGTCGCTACACACCACATTGATAGGTCCAGGTGGTGAGCGGATTGAAATTCAAATTCGTACATTCGAGATGAACTTGATTGCCGAGCGTGGGATAGCCGCCCATTGGCGCTACAAAGAGCGTGGCGAGATTTCTGAACAGACTTCCCAACAAGCCAACTGGTTACGCGATCTAGTGACCTGGCATCAAACTGTACGCAATCCCGAGGAGTTTTTAGATACGGTTAAGACCGAGATGATGGAATCCGAGATTTATGTTTTTACACCGAATGGAGATGTTAAAGAATTTCCTGAAGGATCTACTCCGGTTGATTTTGCATTTTCTGTTCATACGGATTTGGGTAACAAATGTATTGGTGCACGTATCAATGGAAAAATGGTGCCGCTCAAATACGTTTTGCAAAATGGCGACACGGTTGAAATTATAACTTCAAAAACTCAAGAGCCTTCAAAAGATTGGTTAAAGTTTGTAAAAACCAATAAAGCCAAATCTAAAATTAGACTTTTCGTTAAAGACGAACAACGTCGCAGATCTTTAATCCTTGGCAAAGAACTCGTGGAAAAAGAATTTCGCAAGTTTGGTGCTGCGGCCATTCGTCATTTAAAAGGGGAAATCTTTGATCAGTATCTCAAAGATGAGGGCCTCGGTTCAATTGATGAAATGTACATTAAGATTGGTTACGGCAAGCTGGAGCCAAAAAATTTAGTCGACCGCCTGCTGCCAGTGAATATTCAAAAAGAAGAAGTTAAAACCGAAGATGCCAGCTTCATGGAAAAGGTCATGAAGAATGCAACTCAGAAAACCAAAAAATCGCACTCACTGGTTTCGGTTGATGGAATGAGTGATGTCCTTATTCATTTCGCAAAATGTTGCCACCCAATTCCTGGGGATAGCATTGTCGGTTTTATTTCTCGCGGTCGCGGCGTGAGCATTCATCGTTCTGATTGCTCTAAAGCTTTTGAATTAGATCAAATGCGCAAAGTTGACGTGGGTTGGAATACCATCAATGCAGGAGCCGGCCAAGAGCGTATAGTAAGACTTAAAATTGTATCTCATGATGTGCCGGGCTTATTGAAATCAATGAGTGAAACCTTTGCCGTGCAAGGGATTAATATACAGTCAGCGAATATTCGCACGACGAAAGATAAGAAAGCTGTATGCCAGTTTGAAATCTCGGTGAAGGATTCTTCGCAGTTGAATCAGGCGATTTTTGAACTGCAGAAAATCAAGGGGATCCTCGGCGTCAGTCGCGAAATGCACTAGAAACTTTCCTAAAATCTCAAATATCTGCGTTCTCGGCCAAAAATCTCCTTCGACGTACAGGAAGTACGCCCT
>JBBTCO010000069.1:0-15005 GCA_038043185.1 Bdellovibrionota bacterium | reverse complement strand
CCTCAATCTTGCAACGTCAATATTCTTAACCTGACAGCATTGACCGATACCCCTCCGATGGAACTCTTGGCGCACTCCCATCACATGAATTTCAGCAGATTTCGGGAAATGTTTATTGATGCTAGCGAATCCAATGATTGCATCATCTTCATAAGCGGTCCAAGTTTCCATCCGCTGCACGTCCTTGACGTAGTCAACAATCGCAGACTCAATTCCAAACCAAAGGGGAAGGCTTCGCAAAATAGTATTGCAGTACTCACTTTTTATGTTTGGATCGGTAACTTTTTTGATTATCATTTTACACCTGTGATTTCTGATCCAGTACGGAGTAACCGAAAATTGTATTGAAATCATTATTTTAATTTATTGTATAAGAAATAAACTTGGGTCAAACTTATTTAATAATCAGTTAAATAAGGAGATTTTGTGACAATCGACAATTGGAAGATGGTTTTTTGCAGCTCTGTATTGTTATTTTCAGGTTGCGCTGGAATTAAAGTTATCAATCCGAATGATCAAAATAAAAATGAAGGAACTTTGGCTCTTGATCTTGCTAGTGGTAAGCCAAAACTAGTAGCAACCTACACATGTAAAATAGTAGCTTCAAATGGAAATCGAGTTTCGGCAATCGGTAAGACCGAAGAGGAAGCGCAAAAGGAAGCATTAGCTAAATGCCGAGACCAAACGGTGATTTCCTTTTGCGAATCTAAGAATTTAAAGTGCACTAAAAACTAAACATTATTTTGTGTATTTATTCGCAGACAATAACTTCTTGACGTGAAAAGCCAGGATCTTCTCCAGTGCAAGTCAGCGTTTTTGGTTAATACCTTAAACGTGTCTGATTAAGAAATTATTTGGCGGACTAAAATTTGCACTTACTCTTCATGCGTTTTAGGAGCGCAATATGATTGCAAATACAATGTCACAGTGACATTGAGATCTGGAGACTTCTCTCGAGTGCTTGTTCAAAGTTACCATACAAAAAAATAAAACTATTGCGACTTAAAAAAACGACTACAACTATTAACTGTCGTCTTTGCTAAAATTTTCCATTTCTTTTCTAATAATTGAGACATAAATCCATAAGGCGAAGTTCGTGAATTTCTGCCACTTTCTACAAAGCGCTCGTTAGATTTTGCATATTTTTTCAAAAGCTTTTTAGTTTCATCATCACTGTGAGTTTTAGAAAGACCATTATAAATAACATCAAAATCTCCATCGGGGATTTTTCCTCTGCCCAAATTATGAGTCTTAACTACAGCCAAAATTTCTTCAGGATGAACAAAGAATGGAATTAAAAACTCCCACTCACCTTGAAATTTGCCACTATTGAGGATTAATCTATTGGGACATACTTTCATTATGACTTGATATTCGCCTTCTGCAACTCGAGGATCAAATGTTGTCGAGATCAGAGGCGAACTTAGTTTTATTCCCCTGTGTCGGCCACCTGATTTCGAATGGTTATCTTCTAAAGTCCAAAATGGCATACTTCTCCATTTTGCAATGCCATCAGAGTTCGGTTTACCTTTTTTATCTTTCATTGCTCGAGAAAAAAATACGGCTTTATTTTTTGTTTTCCAAAAAGGATCAGACGCACTATCAAAATGCCGAAAAAGGACAATCTTTGCGTCCTCTACACACGAGGCACATCCAGCTCTCAAAGACTCAACCGTTTGCTGGAGCATAGCTAAATAACTTGGATCAGAATTTTTTGGCAGCTTTTCTATGAACGTGGCTAAAGCCTTAGCCGCCTGCTGATCCTCGCCCTTCATCATGAGGTTGAACCAATCAGCAGGAGTCGCCATACTGATTGATGAGCTAGCTAGGAAACTTAAAACTAAACAATAACGTAAAAGTAATTTAATCATGTCGAGGTTCGGCTTTAATATAAGCCGTCGGCAATCCATTGTTATCTGCGTTTATCATATAATATTGCTGACGACCTTCATGAAATGCCAAATAAGCATCGTGGTCAGCTGGTTTCGTTTGCTGACCGTAAGGAGATTCAATAGTCACGCAGTCCTTGATTGAAAAACCTAATTCTGACATCAAGATCATTTTCACCGGTTCAACCTTAAGTCCGCCGATTATATTTACGCCTGCTGTAATAAAGTTTCCAAGGTTGGAATCCACGAGCTCTTGATGAAGTTTTTTATTTTTTTCAATGACATTTGTAGCACTGACAACTTTATATTTTGAATTAAATGTTTCCTTAGATATGGGATAAAGATCAAGCGCGCCTTTGCTGACTTGAAGAGCAACCACATTGCCTGGCTGAATCCTTGAGGCTAAATATTCAGGAGTGTATTTCGCCTTGTCAAGAGCGCCAAGATTCTCGTAAATTGTTTTTGGCAAGTCTTCTATTCGCGCACTTTGTATAACATAGAAATAAACTGGAGCATCTTTAATAAAAGATTGTATCGTAGGATGACTAAACGCGACTGCATTTACGATTGCCGATTGACTTACAACTTCACCAAAAACGCTGGCAGAATTAAGTTGAGATGCCTGAGCTTCGATTGTGAAAACTCTGAATAAGCATACAGCTGTCAAAAGCTTAGACAAAGCTTTGGCTTTAAAATGCATAAAATCTTCTCCTGTGAGCGCAATTACACTCGTAGGGAAGTAATGCAATTAAATGAGCAGAGAGGGCTAGGCCAATTGTATTCATGTTCAGTCCGTGGTCACTTTTTACAAGCCTCTCTGATTTTCACTTCAAAAGATGTAGTCTCGGTTGTGGTTTGCTAAAGACTGTAGTAAACATTCGTCTGGAAAGTAAATCGAGGGGGAGTGCATGAAGCCGTTTAAGCAATCAGTCATGCTAACATTTTTTTGCATTTTTGTATTTACGAACGCGCAGGCAAACTCATCATCTGCAAAAC
The DNA here is from genome assembly GCA_038043185.1 of Bdellovibrionota bacterium. Lineage (GTDB taxonomy): Bacteria > Bdellovibrionota > Bdellovibrionia > Bdellovibrionales > Bdellovibrionaceae > UBA5009. The sequence goes on along the minus strand of JBBTCO010000069.1, from coordinate 12,120 downwards.
TTGAACTCCTTAAAAAAGTACGAAGTGTCATCATTCCTGATCTTAATCATGGCGACGAATCATTTTTAAAAGAACAAGCAGAAATTCTAAAAGAAATTAAAACGGCAGATCAAGAATTTGAATGTTTATTTTTAGAAGTTGAACCAAAAGCTACAATTGCTATAAATAATTTTTTAACAGGATTAAACTACGAAGATTCTGTTCGCCTTTGGATTAACGAAACAAGCCATAAAATTGGTTCACCTTTTAAAAACATTATTCCAGATTGGTATTTACTAAAAATACATAAACTTGGGTTTAAAATTGTAGGCGTAGATATTGATTGGAATTCAGAGTTAGGTTCTAAGATTATTCCTTTAATTAAACTTCATGATCAAGGCAGCAGTATTGAACAATATGGAAAGCTACTTGTCGGTGAGCGCAGTAAAATTATAGCTGAAAATGTTATTCGTGAATTACAAAATAAATCCTGCCGAAAAGGCGTACTCATCGTTGGGCAAGGTCATTTAGAAGATTTTTTGTATAAACCAGTTCAGTTATATTTTAAAGACGCCAATGTATCCGGGTTTATTTGGTAGATTTAGTTGATCAGCCCGTCACCAGCTTCGAGCTTTCCCTTGCCTAGATATAATTTGAAAAGCTCTAACGGCGCTGTGATGAGTTTAGCTCCAAGGAAGCTTCACTCTTGCCCCTGATTCTTCACTAAGTTTATCAACGACTCGATTAATTTTACTTTTCGCTAATTCATAATCACTGAAAGCCTTCGTAAAAATTTTAGACTTCTTCCAAGTCGTAAATTCCTTAATATGTTTGCCAGACTCCGTATGTTCTTCAGAGGAATATAGTAATAATTTTTTCTCTAAAGCTGCGAGGCTTTTTTTGGAATCTTCGACAAGTTCTTTTAGTTTTGAATCATCAGATAAAACTTTATTTTTCTTTGAAACATATTTCAACAAACTTAGCTCATCTGATTTAAGTTTAGCTAGCTGCCAGTCCCTAGTTTTACTTACAACAGAATAGAAATCGGAAAATAAGCTTTCATGTACATAGGTGACTTTGCCATCAAGGAGCTTAACGATAAGCACATTGCGATTGTGCTCGAGCCAAACAAGGCCATTGTATATCGGATTGGCTAAAGGGTGTCCCCACCAAGATCCGGAAATTTTATCTCCAATAATTTTTGATATAATATTTGGAAAAGATTTATCCTGAAGAAGAAGAATTTTATCCTTATCTAAGTACTTGTAAATTTTCTTCCCCATGACGGAGGGATTCTTAAGATTTTCCATTCGTTTCCTTTTCTCAACATGATGAGGCGAAAAGCTCGAGGTCTTTATGGTCGCATCTGGAAAATAGTATCTAATTATTTGGAATAATTCATAGGAAAATTGGCGGGATCGATGGGATAAGTTTATAATTTTTTACGAGAGGCTGGATGAATGACGCAGCTATTCTTCTCCAGCGCCAGCTGGGAGTGAGTATTTTCCTAAAACAATCCCATTTGATTATTGACACTATGGCATTATCAAACTAACTCCGTCACATGAAAAATTTAAGTGCCGAAATTTTCTTAGTGTCTTTAATAATATGTACGCATTTTCCAAACTGTCTTTACGCGAGTCAAAGGATACTTGGAAATGGCAGTTCAACTTTATATAGCCGAGCTTGCAGACCAAGCGCCTATCAGACCGATGAAGCTAAGAAAGCTGCTATCGATGATGCCAAAGAAAAATGTGGATCTGATGTTAGTATTGATTCTGAGTGGAAAATTAGCGGACAACCTGGATGTTGGGACGAAGGCACGATTTATGCCGAGGCCTATTTTCTTTGCTTATAAAAGCCAAAAAAAATGGACGAATTAAAACTTATTTTGAGGCGATAACAATGGGTTGATAAAACCCTGTGCTTTCTGGAAAATGCCAGTTGATCTCGTGGTCCATTGCCCATCTTTCTCCTGCCAATTGCGATTCTAAGCATCGGAGATCAGCCACACCTAGCTCTATGCTCAGTAATATGGGCGATCGGTACCATTGCCAATATCAAGCTCAGGTTTAGAAAGTTGTTTTTGCATTTCTGTCTTAAACTCTTCCTCAAGCTCATAGATACTTTTACTATACCCATTGTTAAATGCAGCTCGTGTAAGTCTAACATCGATCCATTGATGTCTCTTTTTCTTATATTCAACCTCATAAACTTTGCGATAAGCTTCCGGGTTTTGTTTTTCATCATCAGTGATTGGCTGCCAGCCTTCTGGTGAAACCATTCGCGTCTTAACATCAATAACGAGAACCATATCCTGTCTAACTAGGTCGTCAAAACGGTCGGTACTGACTCTAGATTCAGGTATTTTATAGGAAAGAGTTCCTAATTTCTCATTAAATTTAAACGTGCCAGCTTCATTAATCGTAATGTATTCAGTGCTGTTGCAACTGGAATCTTGACCGACAACCCAACCCAAAGCGCAAAGCCCTAAAGTAGCACCCGCAATACTCCCACGAGAAGTATATCTGGTCCCTCTGACGACTGCCTTTACGGCGTAGACTTCCCGATGCGTTTTGTTGCTCGTAAACTTAATTGTCTCTTCTATTACAGGAATAATCAGTTTATCTTGAGCCAGTACTGATTGCGCCAACACAGTCATTAATAAACCAGTAAAAATAATTCCTAGTTTTTTAAACTTCATAAATTCTCCTTGCACTATCTTTGTTAAAGCTCATTTAAACTAACACATTTGAGTCATATCTTCCAATGTATGAGGTTTTGACAGGAAGAAATTTCAAAACTGTCATTAACTAGAAAGCTCATTCCAACTCACTGGTTTCCGTAAGGGGCAAAAGGCAATCAAGCAAAGTAATTGATTTTTCATGATAGGCTCCTCGAAAGATTGTCGAAGTATAACACCTACTGAACTTTACGTGACGGTTACAATTTTTGCATGAAAAGTTTTCGTTTGGGCGGCTTTGGACTCGAGACCGGTTAGTCATAACTTAAACGATCAAGTTGCGGCTGTTTTAACAAGTGTCATTATTCAGAAGTTTGCAGTCTCAGTTTTTCCGTTTGAAAAGGTTCTACTCATTGACACCAATTGGTTCTCTTTTGAAAAATTAAAAATATCGGAAACAATTTCTCCACGATCTAGATAATTCACTTCAACTGCGTTAGCAGTTTCTTTAATGCTTTTTACGCAAGAATTTGGACTTCTTCCCATAAATCTGATGATCATTGCTGCAACACTCGCAGCATTATCTTTCGAGTCCTTTTTAATTTTCGATTGTAGCGAGCGTAAGTCGTTACAGCCGTATTCCTTCGCCTGAGAGATGCCGGAATAGGTAAAAATGGATACTAGAGTTATAAACAATATAAATTTTCGGATAGACATATGAATCTCCTCCTTGAGTACCCTTTATCGTACTGCCTCTATTGCTACTTTCGCAAGAGACCAACACACCTTGGTCTTGTTCATAAGGTGGAATGCTTTATGGCCAACTCATGATCGCAATTCCATATAGCTTGAGACCCCCGCTTAATATCACTCAAAAATTTATTCTGGATCCCTGGTTTCAGCTCAGTTCAAAAACTCAGAATCCTATATTGATGATAGGCGAACCTTTGAAGAGCCCGGTCTTATTGATGTTGAACAATCCTATTTGAACTCCGTGGAGGTCATTGGCGACATTGACAAGCCCTAATTGGAGTCCATAAACGGTGCCTGCCGTGTTGTACCCTGCGAGTTGTACTCCATAAACCGTGCTGGATGCTGTGTTTAAATTCGCAATTGTTGCCGCTTGTAAACCGACAACGGTAGAAAGACCGGAATTGTAATTAAATAGGCCAGCGATCGCGAGTCCCCTAAACTTTTTATTGGTAACGTTGCCCAAAAGAGCCAGATCAATTCCCTGCGCCTCGCGATGTACACCGACGAGGCTAAGACGAAGACCTACAATACCGTAACCCGAATTGGGAAGTTGAAGAGGTGGAAATAGGGCGATCCCAAGAGGACTATTGTCTGAATCCGCAGCTGAAGCTGAAAAGGAACACACCATACTTATAACGAGAATAACTCCCGTGAGAACCGTTCGACTGTTCAAATCTTCTACCCCCTTCAATCGCCTAGAACTTGATACTCTATTCATATCAGTCGGTCTTCGTCATTGCATGGCGAGCCATGGGAATATCGCCCTGCTTTGTGATTTTAGGAAAAATTTGCTCTTTGCGCCATTACTTACAGTAGAAAGATGTTACTCTTAAAAAATAAAACATTTAATTATTTTTCTTATTCTCATTGGCTCGGTTTATTTGTTGTGGCCAGATTCCTACGACATCAAATATTCTGATCGCCGTATCGAAAAAATTGTCGCGTTTGGCGATAGTCTTACATTTGGTCAAGGTGCAAAAGAAGGCGCTGGTTATCCCGCGCATCTTGAAGAGTTAAGTCATTTAGAAGTTATTAATTTAGGTAGAAACGGTGATACTGTTTTAGATTCGCTGTCGCGACTAAATGACGTCATAGCAAAAAAACCCGACATGGTTATTATCACACTGGGTGGCAATGATATTATTCAGCAGCGGCCACAGGAGGAGACAATTGAGGCCTTAGGTAAACTGTTTACGAAACTGCACGGACACGAGATCTTGATAGCCTACGTGGCGATAGATCCGCCCTTTGTTCGTAAGGAGCGATTAAATAAAATTAAAGAGCTTTGTCGCGAGCACGGCGTACTGTTTATTCCCAATGCGCTCTCAAATCTATGGTTGGATAGCCAAATGATGTCTGATCAGATTCATCCCAATGCTCACGGCTACAAAATCATGGCCGAAAGTGTGTTTGAAAAAATCAAAGTGTTTTTAAAACGCTAGCGTGCCACTTAAATCTGATTATTGCTATCCAAAGCAAGCAAATCGCGAATAATTTTTTGCGATTCGGTAAGAGTAATATTCACACATCTCAATTCGCCATCGCTTTTAATTTCACATTCTCGCGGAGCTTGCGCCAAAGTATTAAAGAAAACTTTGCCCGCCTTCACTTTGTACAATTGCCCGTTTTGCGGAACGTAGTCGGGGTCTTTAGCTTGCTTGATGCCGCCGATTTGTTTCATGACTTTTTTAAGTTGGCCACACTGAAGCGTATTAAGTTCGGCAATTTTTTTCATTTTTTCGATGTAACATTTATTGTTGATCAATTTAAATTTTTTGATGCCGTTAGGAATTCCATTTTTTTCTGCGACGATAGCAATCTCTTCCGCTTGACTGTAAAAACCTGCGAATATAATAAATGCAATTAATAGATTTTTCATTATCTTCCTCCCGCAGTGGCGTCGGCGGAAGAACTACCTGATCTTGTTTTAGGTGCACATATTTTTGTTTCAAAATTTGAACTCGGATTTTTAAAATAACAATTGAGTGCTAGTCGTTCTTTATTAGGGGAATGACATCCTCTAGTCCAATGAGAAAATTGAGACTTGTCGTTTATAAATAACAATTTTGAATAGGCATCCTTAATCGTACCATACTTTTCAATGCACGTATCTTTACTAAACTTCGCATATTCTCTTTCGCGACAATTCATTTGATCTTCAGTCTCAATAGATTTCAAATTAGTTTCAACAATATTCAAAAGCTTGCGACAAGCAACACTATTAGGATTTTCTACTCGGCTCTTCATAGCGTCTATATCTAACTTGATAAGCTCATCACTGTTGTTTAGACTGTAAAGGCAGGAAATACTGAGTTGTTCTGCGATCAAAGTATCTATCTCGCCCGACGTAGAATTGAAGAGCATCCAATTTGGGATTTTAACCTCATTTTTGACTTGATCATATTTAGGCTCTTCAACTCCAACAGCAAAATCTTCCAATACAAGCGTTGTATCCGTAAACCGAGTTCCACACTTTTTTTCATAATTTGCTTTTTGCGTATTAAATTTATTTAAAGTTGCCAGATATATTTTATTATTTAATTCCGGTGAGCTAACACGTTTATTTATAAGACCTGTATCTATATTAAGGCATGCCGACGTTGGTTCTCCAGAGCATTTCTCTTTTACAACCTCTTTGCATAAATCCTCTAAATTCCGCTGAGATTGAGGTTTGCACGCAATCGGTTTAATATCTGCAGACTCAGTAACAAATTTCAAATCGTCCTTGGCCGCATTCGCCACACTAAAAAGCGCAACAATAATCCCAATAATTAAGTTTCTCATATCCTCATTCTACTAAAAAACTTTCTGTTATGTATAAATATTGAGACAAATCAGGACTTAAAGCCTACTCACATTTGCCGCTGAAGTCGGATCTCATCAAGCGAAACCCTTAAAATCAATCGCTATGAAAACTCTTTCCCCACTCTTTCAATATGCTCAACCACATCAGGATCTTCAATCAACCCAAAGATCGACAAATCTACTTTGTAAGGCAAAAGTAGTTCTTCGATTTCATTCTCAATTTTCAATAAATCAGAAACTCCCAAAGTCGGACCGACTAAAGTTAAATCTATGTCTGAGCCATTTCGAAAATTACCTTTGGCTCGAGAACCATAGATAAGTACTTTTTCAATTCCTTTGTGTTTGGCAAAAATGGATTTTAATGAAGAAATTGTGGAAGGATTGAGTCCGTATTTTTGCTGATCGGTCATTTGGTGGAAAGGCTCTGCATTTTAATTAGAAAATCAGAAAATAATTTAAAGTAATTCTGAAGAATTTTTTTAACTATTTCATCAGCAATTTTTTTATTATATGTGTGCGAAGTTTGATTGCGACTTTTGATCATTTCCATCCACTCGTCACCATCGGTAATTAAACCTTTGCTGAAAGCTTCACGTGTTGCATCTCTTGAGCCGGTGATGAGATTCCCACCTTGATAATCAAAATAATCTTTTAATACATTCCATGCGAGCTCATGGGTAAATTCAAAAGCTTGGATAAGGCCCTGTTTTTCAAGCTCTGTTAGAGTACGGGTTCTGGAAAGTTCCACGCCGTCTTTGAGTTGCGTGAACGCAGGGATAAAATTATTAAGCCGTTGTTTCCATCTGATGTCGATTTTTGAGGAGTTGGGCATATTGGTATTCCTATCCCGTATTCTGAATTCTTGTATTCAACAGCATGAATTCGTGAATTCGCGTATTCATGAATTCACGAATACTTGTGTTTGGAATTGGCGGGGTGGACGGAAAAACTGTAACTAGTTGATTTTCCTGAGCCCCTACCGGTTGACCTACCAAATCCTACCAAGCCTTAATTTGAAAGTAAACTAAGAACTTTAGCGGATCTATGAGACGGAATTTTATATCCCAAACATTCAGTTGCACCTTTAATTTCAACACCAGCTTTCCGTAGATAAACATTTGTGGTCTTAATTTCTGAATGACCTACAATTGCCATCACTTTTGCCAGTGACACGCCATGAGATAACAGGTTCGTAATAAACGTTGCCCTTAAATCATGAAACTTAATAGGCGTAATCTCAATTGCTTTACAAAACTCAGAGATTACTTTTGCCTGCTCTCCATTTGTCCATTCTTTTAAGTGAGGTAGGACAAATTGGCTTTTGGGATCGCAACTCAATTTATGCTCTTTAAGGAAATTTAAAAAATCTGAACTAACAGGTACGACTCGATTCTTTCTGGTCTTTGTTTCACAAAAACCATTTTTGCTTGTCCATTGCTTGCTTACAGAAATTAATTGGTTTTCAAAATCTATATCAGTCCAATGGAGTGCATATAACTCACCAGATCTCATCCCAGTCGATAAAGCCGCAACCCAAACTGGATAAAAAGGATGTTCTCTCTCTTTAGCCTTTGAAAGAAGAACTTTAACTTCTTCACAAGTTAAAACTTTCTGTTCAATTTCAGGGACCCGCACTTTAATTCCTATTGCCGGATTACGATCAATAATTCCATCATCAACCGCAACCTGAAGGATTCGTTTAACTTTCTTCAAAAGATCTTTTCTTGCGTTTGGTGTGTAATTTGGCTCTGGATATTCATAAACAACTTCATAAATATCATCGCGAGTAATTTTATTAAGTGGTTTTGCGCCAATTATTGGGTTAGCCCACTTTTCTAAAGTTCCTCGATAGCCAATTACAGTTGACGGAGCGCTATCTAATCTCATTTTCTTTAGACAATCCTCCAACCAACTTTTCCAATCAAGAATTGAACCAGTCTTAGCAATTAACTCAATTTCCTTCTTTAGTTCAAATTCGGTTTCTTCTGCTTTCCTCTCAGAGGTAATTCCATGTCTACTTCTAAAGATCTGCTTGCCTCTAGAATCTCTAATTTTAACAGTGACTCGAAACATATTTTTTCCATTACTTTGATAACTTGAAATTGCCATTCACACTCCTTTAGTAAGGAGGTGATTTAAATCTCTGGTAGAAAATCGGAGACATCTTCCTAACTTAAAAAATTTCACTCTTCGTCTGCAAACTAAAATTCGCAAAGCATTCGGCGTAATTCTTAAATAGGATGCAGCTTCTGAAGTTGACATCCACTCATCAGCTCTTCTATTTTCAAAGAACAAATCATCTCGAAATTGAGATGATTTACTATATTCAGTTGTCATATTTTTCCTCGAAATTTTCAAGGAAAATAGCCCTGCGCCATTAACAAAATAGCTGTTTAATTTAATTGATTATAAAATTAATTATGTACGTTTTTAGGTGCTATTCATTGCAAATAGCGACGGACTATTCTCGATAGTTATTAGTTATTCACTTATTTAAAAAGTATTTTTTATGCTTAGATTGGTGCATTTAACGCGTTCTTCTGTGTTCTCTTTTGGCGTGGTTTTCTTATCTTCGGCACCTTGTCGCGTGAAACTAAGCATTTTAGAAACTCTCTTTCTTCATTAGGTGACAGCAATTCCGAGTGGTGTGCAATTAGAAAATCAACTAGGTCTGATTTTGAAAAATGCACGACGGTTTGCCACTTACTTAATTGGCTTAACCAATGATCGATTTTAACGGTAGAACTTTCAGACAATGAAATTTTATCGGTGCGTTTCTTTTTGTTCATAGCTACTTGCTCCATGTTGAGTTCCTTTCTATCAAGTACATGTAATGACCTTCGACGTATTCTGTTCCGTTATTCCTAATTTCTTCTGGTATCCAAATCTTTTTGACATTTGGTTTCGTAATCTTTGGTATCTCTTCTTCTTTAGAGTCTTTTTTAATATCTCCAGATTTAGAATTTTTATTTAGAGTTGAACATGCTGAAAGACTGACAAAACAAAATGGTAAGACAAGAACTTTAATAAGTTCCATAGTGAGTTCTCCTGATTTTCGGGTTTTAAATGGTGTTTTTGGGGTTAGAGTCAGCAAGTAAAGAGTTTTGAAGTATCGCCTAAGTATCTAATCCGTTTGGACTTCGTACGGTTTTTAAAAATGTGGTCACAGGGTCCAATTGTGATGAGGTTGGTACGTAGTTGGTGGGGATATTGGCCCCCAGTTGGTAGTAAAACTCCGAGACCGCAAGTTTTGATTTCCCACCGCTTACAATCTTTGCGCTCCAACCACTCTTTTCGTAATCTTCAAGTAGTACAAATAAGTGATCTTCAATTCGTTTTGATCTACGAGACATCATTGCATGTTGTATCTTTTCAATCATTGATTCAGAACTTACTAACCACAAAACATAATCAATAGTTTTCCTATCATCATAAAAATCACTAAGTGCTTCGTAACGCTCTGATGTTTTTGCATTTAGTTCAACTTCAACGGCAACAATCATATTTTTGTTGCCACTTTTGATTCTAGTATAACCATCTGGTCTATGAACTTTAGTATTTGGCACCCAAAATGGATAGTTGCTCCTATCAACACACTTCAATTCTTGTTCGGTAAAGAGATCTACGTTCATTGGTTGTTTATAGATCCAATTTCCATAATGGAAGGCTACTACATATGAATCATGGAAGAGTGATGTACTAGCGTAGTTCAAATCTGCAAGTTCACCTAGTTCTTCTTTAATATACTCAAATCCATGATGTGTTAAATGCCAGAGTGCAAATTTCTTACTTGTTGAAGTAGCGCCGTATCTGATCTCTATATAACCATCTAACATAAGGGCTCGAAGCAAATGATAAAAGTTCCAAAAGTTTACGTGCATTGCCAGCTCTTGTCGCAATGTCAGAGTAGTTGCTACCTTCCATCTCCACAAAAACAGAAGAATCTTGCACTCTCTGTTATTTAGAATTCTTAATCTGATCTTTTTCGTATTCTTTTTCATAAGCTATCCTTTCGTTATTTTTTTCTTCTTCGTAAGCTCTCTTTGCAGCTTCAACTTCTTGAGGTGTTAAATAAGGAGTTTGAATTTCTTGTTGCTGAGATCCCCATTGCCAGATCGCACGCCCTCGAATACTTCCATCTAGGTCAGCGGCTCGTCTATTTCCTAATCGTCCAGTTTCCGTGGACGTTAGAATCGTGGCGGCCAGCCATAAAAATTTAAAAAAGATGGTAGCTGAAGGGGCATTCAGAGAAGATTTGTACTATCGTTTGAATACTATTAGTTTGGAAACAACTCCCCTAAGAGACAGACCCGAAGACATTGAGCCATTGGTTGCTTATTTTACAGAAAAAATTTGTAAGGAAAATAAATTCTCAAAAAACTTTCAAAGACGATGTTTAGATACATTCAAGAAACATCACTGGAAAGGTAATGTCCGGGAACTTAGATCGGCTGTTGAGAACCACTTGATTAGGAGCGATGTCAGCACTATTCGCCTTGAAGACTTAGACCCAGTGCTTTTTGCGGCTGTTGTGAGGGAAAATCCGAAAACTTTGGAAGAGATTGATAAACAACTGGATGAACAAAAACGCGACCTTATTGCTGATGTTCTAAAAAGGAACACTACTCAAGTGGGCGCCTCTAAACAGCTTGGAATTTCTAAAAATAGGTTACACTATTTTATTGATAAATGGGGTTTAGGTTAGGGAAGTTAGTTTCAGTCTCGTCAAACAGGTCAGGGTACTCCAGCGAACTCTATTTTTAAACTTATTCTAACCTAACAGTCCTACTTTCTCTTTTGACTGCTTGATTTATAAAATTTGGTTACTTGCCCGAGGTTTTTTCTGTTATTATTTATTGAATGAAATTATACAAATGTGTTTCATTTGCATCTTCGTACTGGCCATACATTGCTCAAGAGAGAAAAATTCGTTTTGCAACAATAGACGAATTGCTCAGCGGCAATGATAAGGAGGAATTTAATCACAGGTGGCAAACGAAATCACGTTTCTTAGGCGAAAATGCTCATTTCTTAAAACCTCGTTACGAATTGCTATTTTCTAAAACAGTTATCCTGAGTTTTGGAATGTCTCCAAACAAAAAATGCTGGGAAGTGTATTGCGGAAAGGGTGGTGTTCGGTATGAATTCGAGCTCTCAGAGGAAGTACTTAAGGAATCCGATGTCTCCAATCGCACAGTTTCCTATGACGATTCAAAAACCTTTAATTTGCCAGACTATCTAATTCGCTTAGAAAAGAATTCTGACATTAAATCACTCCTAAAAAAAGAGACTGAACTTAGCCATTTGGATAAAATGCAATTGCTATGCTGGCTCAATACAGGAATACCAAGTGAGACGACCTTAAATCACGTCACTGATGAAATAGTGTTTAAGAAAGAATGTAAGTATGCATTTGAAGATGAATTTAGATTGGTTCATTTGACATCGCCAATTGGGAATGATGCACTTAAGGTCCAACTCCATGAGCAAAAAATTGATCTTTCATCGCTAGGGTTAAATTTAATAAATATTAGTACTTCAGATATCAATGAAGTTAGGCAAAGAATTGGTGATCCCTCTATTTCAGTGTCAGAAATTAGCTTTTAGCTAGAGGTCAAGAGTTCAATCAACGGTTCAATTTTTAGAGAGTTATGGTGGATCCTGAAACTTATTCTGCATGTAATAAAACTTGACCGGAAAACATTATCCCGAAATTTCCGGCCAGAGAGGTAACAAAATTTTTTAATGTTCTCGAGAGTTATGCTAAATCGCACGCATTAAAGAGCAGAAGGCAAACCAGTGAGGTTTGCCCTGCGTAAAACTACTCAGTTTCAGCCAAGTTTTGAAGTGTCATTAATAACGCGGGCGCGAGATAAAATTGAATTTTCCTAAGCGATTTA
>JBBTCO010000068.1:0-19154 GCA_038043185.1 Bdellovibrionota bacterium | reverse complement strand
CTCATTGATCAAGTCGGTCACTCTCAAAACGTTGCACTTCGAAGTTGAAGAAGGGTTGGCGTTAAAATGGGATGCCTGGCCGCGATCTTTGCAAAAAGCCACGATCCTTAAGGAAACTCTCTGAATTAGCCTTAAAATGAGAACCACAAGATGGGTTTATAATTAGCAGAAGGTTACAATATAACTATTGATTCAAACCGCAGTAAGAAACACTCGTCGTATCCGAAGAAAATTGTAAAGATTCTTTTTCATTATCAGTATAATAAATTATGGCATTCCCCTTTCGGCAGTTCAGAGTAATACCATTGCCTCTCACAAGAATATCTGGAGCATACGAAGACGTATCCTGCTTCCAATTCTTTTTATTGGCAGCTAGAAATTCCATTATACTTCGATATTTTGGATCTGTTTGATCGACAAACTCAGTTGAGCTTTGAGATCCTTTCTCATAAACTATAATTTCTAATCTATTGCCGAAATTTAAAGCTTCAGGAGGAAGCTCCATTCTCCAAAACCACAAAATTGACATTAAAAATGCCTTCACCATAACTAAGCCGATATCTTAACTTTATCAGCCTTCTCGGGTTCATAATCCGAATAGGGAGTCTTAACCTCAACATAGTGACCAGTATCAGTTTTATAAGCACGCACTTTAAATAACTTCAAAGGTTCGCTGCGCCCTTTAACTTCGGCGGATCCGACATACTCTGTTTTAAAAGCGTCACCAATTTTTTCGAAAACAGTTTCACTAATTAAAAGATCAGCACCAAAAGCTTTCGTTGAAGCTTCGATTCTTGATCCGGTATTTACGGTATTTCCAATAACGGTGTATTCCATACGTTCGTTGGAGCCAATGGTACCAGAAATAGCGCGACCCGAGTGTAGACCCATCCCAATGTTGATTGCCGGTTGGTTTTTCACAATTCGTTTCGTGTTTAGTTCATTCAAAGCTTTACGCATTTCCAAACAAGCGGAAACCGCATAGTGGGCGTCTTTTGGTGATGATTTTGGAGCTCCCCACACAGCCATAATAGCATCACCAATAAATTTATCGACAACACCATGATTCTTGTTAATGATTCCCACCATCACGCCAAAATATTCATTGAGCATCTCGACTACTTCTTCGGGTGGACGTTTCTCGGAAAACGCAGTGAAGCCACGAATGTCGCTAAAGAATATAACGACGTCTTTGTTGGATCCACCTAAGCTTAAATCACCCTTCATGAGGTCATCAGTAATACTTGAACCATGGAATTTATTAAATAAATTTTTAACTTTGTCTCTTTCTTTAAGTCCTTCGATCATATTATCAAAGGCTGTTGCTAGCTCGGTTACTTCGTCTTTGAAGTAGCCTTTGATTTTTGAGCTGGCCTTAACGTTAAAATTTCCTTTAGAAACCAGAGCAATCAGACCAGCTAAATTTTCCAACGGCGAGGTTAACGAGAGTGAAACGATAAAAACAAGAAAAAGTGTGATAGATAAAAAATAACCAGCAATTTTAAAAGCTTCCAATCTGACTTTATGAGCAGGGGCTAACACTTTTTCAGTTTCAATCGTGGAAAAAACGGTGGCTCCAAAGCTGGTTTTTGCGTAAGCTCCTAAGAAGTCTTTCTCTAATTCAAGATCACGATAAGAAAGTACGGCCGAAGGCGAAGCGCTTTTTTGGGCATATTCGAATATTTTGGTAGTGGCCATATTTTTTTTGGCGACGGCATGAGTGAAATTACTGTGGGCAAGTAAAATACCCTCGCGGTCGGTAACGAAAAATGAACTTGCCGATCGTTTTTCGAAAGGTTTTTGAAAAACGGATAATTGAATCTCGGCGACGGCGACATGGGTGATTCTTCCTTGTTTATCTTTATAAAGCGGAACTCCAAGTGTGATCATCGAGGGTTCCTTGGTTTGAGTGCCTGATGAGTTCAATAAAACAACTTTGCCTTTATCCTCGACCAAGGTGTTAAAGGGAAATTTTTGTACATCGCGGACGTCTCTTAGCTTGGCAATGTAGTCCGCCGTCAATCCAAAAGAAACAAGGGCTTTTTCCTTAACTTGTTGGGTGAGCATTTTTTTAGATATGCCATCCAAAAGGTAAACTTCTAACGAGATCAAGTCGCTATCATTATTAAAATTAACTTTAAATTCATCGGAAATTGCTGAAGCTTCAATCGCACCTGGTTTAATTAAGATTCGTGCAGAGAGGGTAATTTTTTCGACAAGGTTCATGATGACATTCTCAAGTTGGCGAGCGCGCGATTCGGCGAGTTCTCGATTGATGGCATTTTCTCTTTGCACTGAATTTCTTTGAAATTCATCTGAACTTTGAATGGCGATGGGAATTGTAACGCCCAAAAGTAATGACACTGTCATAATGATGAGTTTCATTGAAATTGGAATTCTCATAAACGATTCTCCCGATAACTATTAAAAAGCATACTCTGCATAAAAACTTAAATAAAAACCTTGAATCTTTGTGTCCACATCTTCCGACAATGTTGACGAACTGACTGGAAGGCTCTGGTCGTCTTTGTAAGAAGAATTTTCTTCGCGGAAGGTGAGTCCCATTAAGCCAGTGAATCTTTTCGACACCCGATAACTTCCCATAAGGCCAAGCTGTGTTGATAATGAAGGTTTAATGTCTCCACCACTAGGAGTACTCACTTTAAGCGCGCTATAATAAAAATGTGAATTGACTTGCATACCAAATTTCGGAGTGAAAGAGTGCCAGTATTCTAAACCAAGATGTGGGCCTAAAGTTGATTGGTTTTTTACCACTGTCGTAAATTCACCAGCGGCTGCTTGAGTGGAAAAATTGGGATCACTTATATCTGGAAGTGATTGGGGCGTTTCTTTGTAGAAGACGCCAAGATGAGTTCTAAACTCATCACGTTCGCCCACGAGGATGCGATAGATTGCAGAAGTTTCTAGTGAAGCATAAGTAGAAACTTTTGAGTTGTATATAAATCCTCCGAAATCAGCAATGCCAACAAATCCCCAAGGATTATTTTCCAACATCCATCCTGCGCCAACTCGGCCCGTTCCACCGATGGCTTTGAAGTTGATGGGCTCTAAAAATAGACTTCGATAATTTGAAGCAAAACCAATTTCTGTTATCAGATAGCTGGCTAGACCATACCATCCATTGACTCGATCAATTGATTTTCTAACAGTGGCGGTGTATTCGGCAGCCGGTGAGCGATCACCATTTCGCACACTGAATGATTCGCTGGCGACATCAGATGAGGTTCGTAAATTTGCTTTCGCTCGCATCGAAATTTTATATTTGCCTCCGGCCCAACGCGAATCAAAGGCGATGGAATTTTGAGAATAACTAACGGCGCCTTTTTGCTTTTCCCATTTTTTAGTCGAAGTGTTGTATCGAGAAATCAACAGGTCATAGTTTTCTGCAAATTGAGGTTTGATCCATTTTATTTCGCGAACAAATTCGCTCTCAGGTTTTTCAATAATGGGTTTTAGAATTTTCTGTCCGTTCAATGAAAAATCGGTGCTCACGCCGTCTTCACTATTCAGTCCATCGGCGCCAAGCGCGGTGATTTTCCATGTGTAGTTACGAGCTACTGGAATTACTGCGGTAAATGAAGTGCCTGGAAGATTTTCTTTTATGTTCACTTGGCCTTTGTCACTGGTCAGTTCAAAGCGATAACCTTCTGCTCCGCCCACGGGGGTCCAGGAAAACTCGACAGATTCTTGCGCCGGTTTTTTAGCCATTATCTTTGCAGCGGAAGTCGGGAATTTAATTTTTACTTTTTCAAGTGGCACGTCGAACTCGCTCGGTTTGGCCCAGCTTCCGGCAATGCCTCGTTTATCAAGAGAACGAAGCTTCATATTATAACGACCCGGAATTAATTTCCCATTAAATTCCGCAGTTTTTGTGACAAAACTAAATGTATTTCCCGCAGTCGACGAAGAGATTTTTGTGATTTGCAACTCATAGGAATTCGCGTTGGCGATAGGCTCCCATTCAAATGAAACCGAACGCTTATAGTTTTCACTGTAAGCGAAAGGAGAAAAGCTAAAAATAAGAAAAATTAAAAACAATCTATTCATTCGATTTAATTTTTATTCCTTTAAGTTTCGGAGCCTGAATGTCACTTTCCAGAGGAACATCTAATTTAATAAATTCAGCATTGCTGCTTTTTCGACCATGCTCGTCCACCGCTTCAACTTTAACTTGATATTGAATTTTTGGACTTAAAGTTTGAGGTTTAAACGTCGCTTGATTTTTTTGTACTTTAAATTCCTTACTTTTGTTTTCAGTTAAATTTTGCACTGTAAGAATGTATTCTTTGGCGCCTTTGACTGGTTCCCAACGAATTGAGGCAGCGCCATCTGGCGAAGCTAATATTGTTGTTCCGTTATTAGGAACCAATTTAGGTGTACCTAACAAAGGGAGCGGGGCTATAGCGATCGTTCGTTTTTCCGATCGACCAATGACATTGTCATCTTTATCAAAAGCCTCGATTGAAGCTGTGTAACGACCCGGTTTTGCGAGGGGTGTTTTAAAATTGGGACTCTTAACATTAAACTGGCTTGAAGCTACAGGATTAGAGCCCTCTTCCAATAACTTCACTTTCCAATGGCTCACATCTTCTTTTCTGTTCTGCGGCTGCCAACTTAACTCAAGAAAAGGTTTATCAACAAAATATTGGGTATCCTGCTCTGGCCTGAGTCCCCAAACGACGAGTACGGGATTTTTTGGTTGAGTCTGTCCAATTTTTTCTAAGATGAATTTTTGAATTTTTCCAACCAGCGGTCGTTCATCGCCCTCGTAGTAAGACGACATTCTCCAGAAATAGGCTCCTGGATCAAGATTAGGGAGAATAAAACTTTCTTCAGAATTGAAAGTTTTGGTGGTGATCTTTTGCGTAAAATTTTGATCTTTGGCGATTTCAAGAACAACTCGACTATTTTTATCAGCTCTTTGCCACTTGAAGGTCACGTCCATGGGAAGTGTTGGCATTGGAAGAACCGCATCGGACGAGGGAAAAACAACGATCGGTGCATATCGAGTTTGCACCTCAGTTTTAAAAACGGGACTTTTTGCTAAAACTTTATTGGTTTTAGGATCGTGTGCAACAAGCTTCCAAAAATGAGTGCCGACATTGAGTTTTGTCGAAAAACTATGGCGTCCCGAAGAAATTGCTGTCGAGTCTTCTTTCAAGTCTTTGCGAGTGGATCCAACATGAAGTTTTACTTTCCATTCAGCAGGATAGCCGGACCATTTGAAAACCACGGGTCGAAAAAGTTCAGAATCTACAAAAAAAGTTTTTTGTGGTATCGGTGAAAGAATTTTAAGTTCGTAAGTCTCGCCATAGATTCCGTTACTACCAATTTTTCCGCTTTGGCCAGTGCCAATTTCTTTGATTTTCCCATCTTTGCCCTGAAGATTTGCTTTTCCTTCTAACACTTGGACATTCACGTCAGTTTGATTTTTATCTTTTGTAAGTGAAGCACTGGATTTCGACAGATCCACTTTTCCGGACGCCGATGATAAAACCAGTCCCGGTGAGCTTCCGGTGTTTTCAGTGGAACTCCCTTTAACGAACAAGGAACCTTCGACAAGATTCAAAGAAATCTCGCCTTGCAATTGTTCAAGTTTAATCAATGAGTCGGGTTCAAGATCGATGTATCGTCCATCGTCAAATTGAACTCTGACTTCGCCTCGATCTGAAGTCTGTATTGAATCGCCATCGTAAAGTTGATCGCCCGTGTTTACTTTAAGCCACATCAGCTGACTTGATTGATTTTTTTGCACGTCATTCATGACGCTACTAACCTGAGCAATCAGTTGATTGTTGTTGCCTTGAAGATTTCGATCCAAAGCCTCGGTCGCTTTGCGGTGCCAAAAGTAGGTCCCAAAAAGGCAGAGCCCAGATAGAAAAAATGCAAATGCAAGCCGATTGAAGTGTGACCTCATCGAGGACCTCCCCACTAAAAAACTTCGGTATTTCGAGGCCATAGATTGAGTCCGGATGAAGGGATTGGTGCATTATTTTGCTCTTCGTTTAGCCCTTTCTTTCTCGGTGGAAACAGGATAGAGTCGGCCTTATGTACGGGAGTATCAATGCTCGTTGAAAAGACCAAAATACCATCTCGCCTTCCTAGCCTAAAGCTGAGGAAAGGTAGTGTTCCAGTCCCTATTATTCAAGGGGGTATGGGCATTGGTCTGTCGAGCTATACTTTAGCCGGAGCGGTTGCCCGCGAAGGTGGCCTTGGCGTTTTGTCCAGTGCTAGTCTAGATCGAATTGTATCGCAAAGACATGGGCGTCGTTTTCGCGCTCGAGACGCCGCGGCTCAAGATGTGCGCGATGCTCTGTTTTTGCGTCAAGATGGCGGCGGCAAAATCGGCATGAACATCATGGTGGCTGTCATCAATCAATACGAAGACTCTGTTTTGGGTTCGATGGATGGTGGTGTTGATGCCATTATCAGCGGCGCTGGTCTTCCTATGGCTTTACCTGAAATTGCCTTGTCTCATCCTCGCGCCGACGAAGTATCATTGATTCCCATTGTATCTTCAGGTCGTGCACTTGAAGTGATTTGTAAACGTTGGAGTCGAACAGGTCGTCTGCCGGACGCTGTGGTCGTTGAAGGCCCGTTGGCGGGCGGACACATTGCCTGGAGAAAAATTGAAGAAGCATCAGATCCGGCAAATAAACTTGAAAATCTTTTAGCTGAGGTTTTTGAAGTTGCAAAAAAGTGGGGAAATTTCCCAGTGATTGCCGCTGGTGGAATTTACACTCATCAGGACATTGTTCAAAGTCTTCAGAGCGGGTGTGCGGGTGTGCAAATGGGCACAAGATTTTTAGCAACTTATGAATCGGGTGCAAACGAAGCTTACAAAAAATTATTAGTGGAATGCACGGAAGACGATATCGAGTTAGCGACTCGCCCGGGTTCACCTTGTGGAATGATGTTTCGAGTTTTAAAACCTTCGCCATTTTATCAACAAGCTTTGCGCCGTGAACGTGCTCCTAAATGTGACAAAGGTTATTTATTAAATAAAGGTCATTGTCCTTCAAAACACGAAAATGAAAAAACTTTTTGTATTTGCAATGGTCTTTTGGCCGCTATTGATTTGAATCAAAATGAAAAAGAACTCTATACGGTTGGGCATACGGCTTATCGAATTGATCGAATCATGTCTGTGAAAGAACTCATGTGTGAGCTGCAGGACATTCCTTATCACAAAGAAGATCAGACTGTTCGCCCTTTAGAAGTTCGCGCTCATGATATGGCTCCTCTTATCGCCGCCGGTTTCAAAGCCTAATTGCAGGTCCTTGAGTGAGTTCAGAAAAAAATTACATTACGCCTGAGGGATTAAAAAAACTAATATCTGAATACAATGAACTGTTGCATGGAGAAAGACCAAAGCTAGTTGAAGTTATTGCCTGGGCTGCAGGTAATGGTGATCGATCGGAAAATGCCGATTATATTTATGGCAAACGTCGACTGAGGGAAATTGATCGTCGTCTTCGATTTTTAACTCAAAGAATGGAAGCGGCCGAAGTTGTTGATCCAACAAAATTAAATTCTGTGACAGTGGTATTTGGCGCTACTGTGACAATCCTTAACGAAGAGGATGAAAAATTAATTTACCAAATTGTTGGCGAAGATGAATTTGATATTAAAACTGGAAAAATTTCTTGGAAGAGTCCCGTCGCAAAAGCTCTTTTAGGAAAAAAGACGGGTGATGAAACAGTGATCGTAAAACCCAACGGCCAAGAATTCGTTACCATCGAAAAAATTGAATACAAATAAAAAAGCCTCACGAAATGTGAGGCTTTTTAAATCAAAACTAGAAAAAATAATTACTTAGTTTTTTTAGTGTCTTTTTTTACTTTATCGCAGCCTTTTGTTCCTGGCTTATGAGTGCACTCTTCTGCAGTTGGAGCAGTAGCCATTTTTGCACCTGGAGTTGTTTTATCCATTTTATCATGTGGAGTAGTTGCCGCTGGTGGAGTTGTTGTATCAGTTGGAGCGGTTGTAGTAGTTGTAGGCTCATTTGCAAAAGCAGCAGCAGCGATCAAAGTGATCAATGCAGAAGTAATCATTTTCATAGTATCTCCTTGTTATTAGACCATAATGGTCATTTATTTTTCATTTGAACTTAGGGCGTGTCCTAAGTAATAGGCGTTAATTATTTAAAATTAAACAATTTTTTTTAATCTAATGCGTTAGGTTAAGATTATCGCTTTATATTTTGAAAATTCTTACACCACCATAGAGTAAAAGTGCGGGAATGTTCTTGATTACGGTAGGTTTTAAACTCATCGGGCGTGCAAGAATCAAAAACGGCATAATTCATAGGATCTGATGCATATTTTTCTGTGGTAACAACCACGGCATCAAGTCCCTTGAGTACTTCCAGAGAGTTTTGTGATTCTTGCATCACGGTGTAGTGGCTGCGAGGTGTGTTCAGCATATAAACAACATCTTGGGTGCCCCACCAGGCTTGAGCAGTTGTTTCATAACGGAGAGCTGCTAAAAATGGCGGTCGACCAGTTTCGCCGTGAATCTCTCTTTGCTTTCGTTTCATTCTTATTCCAAGTTCCTCCCAACCATGAAACTCATTACTCATATCATAAGTTGTTTTCCATTCTCCTTGCGGATTAATGAAGCGAAAGGCTTTAGGCCACCATGGGGAAATAAATGGCGAGTAAATTAGTAGATTGAGCACCACTAAAGTTCCAAGCACACCCCAGAGAATTCGAGAGCTAAAAGCTTTGACGATGGGTCGATAATGCCAGCTAAAACCTTCAGACCATAAAGCACCAACGGCAAGACAGAGGATTAAATACATAGAGCCTGGCCAATGAGGTTTGTAATCGGCAAAAAGTGGTTGAAGATAAAAAATAAAAATCGTTGGTAAGCTTAAGAAAAAAATAAATCGCCAAGTGTTTTCGTTTCTTGAAAGGAAAGATTTTAAAAAAGAAAGTATCACCATAAAATAAACGACCGGAGTTAAAAATAGCCACTGAGCTCCCCACCACCCCGCCCATCTTGCAAGGGAAAGGGCTTCGCCGGTGTGGCGATCATGAAATTGATATCTGAATCCTGGCCAGTTTTGTTGGTAATTCCAAATGAAAATTGGCGCACAAATAAGAGTGGCAATTAGAAAACCGAGCCAGGGCCAACGCGTGAAAAGATCGCGTTTTTTTGTTTTGCTAAAAAACATAAAAAGCCCAAAGCCAGGAGCTAAAAGCGCAATGATAAATTTTGAGTTAAGTCCAAGTCCCATCGTGAGTCCCAGATAGAGCCAAGTTTTTTTTGCGCTCCACGCTTGAGAATCCTCGCGAACGTATTGCCAAAATATCCAGCAGGAAAGAATCCAAAAAAACATGAAAGGCGTTTCTGGTGAAGCGACATAACCACCAAAGCCCCAAAGAGGAGTCCAAAGTAAAAGCGCCACTACGACCTGGGCGGCAATTTCGCCAAAGAGGTCCCAGGATAATCGCCATGAAAAGTAAAGAACGCCGAGATAAAGTAAAAAAGAGGGAAGCCGAACTCCAACTAAGGTGTTGCCAAAAAAACATGAAAGGCGTTTCTGGTGAAGCGACATAACCACCAAAGCCCCAAAGAGGAGTCCAAAGTAAAAGCGCCACTACGACCTGGGCGGCAATTTCGCCAAAGAGGTCCCAGGATAATCGCCATGAAAAGTAAAGAACGCCGAGATAAAGTAAAAAAGAGGGAAGCCGAACTCCAACTAAGGTGTTGCCAAAAAAGGATGTGGACAAAGCTTCGAGCCAAGCAATCATTGCCGGGTGATCGAAGTAAGAAAGTTGAAGTGTTTGTGTCCAACTCCAATGATAAGCTTCGTCGTCGATTAAGCCCACCGTTAGTGAAAAGACAATGCGAAAAATTAATGAGATAATTACAAAAAAAAGAAATCGCCTGCTCATATTAGGGCCTGTCATCATTTGCCTAAACTACTTCTGAAATCAATTTAATGCAAACGAGGACACGCCCTAGATAGATTCAAGAGCGGGGTTACTTGGAGGAATTTGATATAGATTTTGAACTCCGCAAGCCATTTCAATTTCTTCGACCAGCGCCGCTTGATTGAAAACAGGTGTTTTGGTGCGAAGTAAGGCTGGTTTAATATTTTTAAAAGGAAGAATTAACTGAAAATCCATTTGTCCGCCGCCAACAAAAGCCAAATTGCGTGCGATGCCATTAATTTCTACATATTCATCAAAAGGTTTTATGTGATTTACCATGACATCGACCTGCTTAACTTTGCCTTCATTTTGAACATTTACTGTTAAGGTATCACCCTGTATTGCTTGTCCCTGTAAGGTCACTTGCTGATTATCAGAACGAAGGCTGGACACGCAGTGTAAATTACTTGCGAAACAATTTAGAGAAGTGAGGCTTAGGATGGCGATTAAATTAAATTTCACTTTTTCCTCCGTGATACGGTGTGGTCTTCGTCAAACGTCGATGTTTGACACAAAGTTGTATATGCTAAGACAATGCCAAAGTTTTTGTTATCTCTACTCAAACAAAAACTAAGACAAGGTAATTGTGTAACCATAATTTTTTTAGAGGTGCCGATTTGGATCTAGATCTAAGTTCCGTTTTGGTTCTGGAGCCAAAACGGACGGGGTTTTTATCAAAAAAAGGTTTTAATCTAAAGGTTCATGATGAGTTTCAAAGTTATACGAAAAATTCTGAGCTGTTGTTTGCACGGCGGTTTGGTTTGGGTTTTATGTTCTTGCGCGACAACTGAAGAACCTCAGACTAAAGTTCATCGAGCGGCGATGGGAATGGATAACTTTGCTGTCGAACAAGGAATGCCTCTTCGCGAAGTTCAAAAAAAAGAATTTTATTTCAAGCATTGTGAGCTTGAAACTCGTCGAGCATTTACCTCAAAAGCTGAATTTAGTTGCAATGATCTTTAGAAGTCGTGTTTGAGTGCAAGGATGTGTCAACCCCTGCAATAGACATTCTAAAATGAATCGGCTAGCTTGTTTTTGAGGTTAATTTTATGAAATCTTTGCGTTTCGTTATTTTAATATCAATTGCACTTTCATCCTTACAAAGTTTTGCACTTCCGGTTGAGGGAGTTAAAACATTCTCTGGAAAATTAGAATCTGGCCAGATCTGTCGGCTCGTTTATGGTCCGGCCATTCGGAGTGATACAAATCATTGGCAGATCAAGGAATTCAAATTTAATTTAGGTGAAAAGAAATTTGAATTAGCTGGACCAACTTTAGTTTCTTCCGAGTTAAATCTTACAAATTATCTTTTGGTGGGGTCGGGAGTTTTAAATCGTAAAGTTGTTATTACCTCAGAAATTCTTGGTGTCGGGTATGAAACGGGCACGAGCATTGATTTTATAATCAATCTTAATGATCAAGTAAATCCCACTGGATTTTCAGTGGCTGTAAGTAATTATCGTAATGAGTACGTCTTTGGCAGTTGGGTCGATGGTGACCGCGAACAACCGCAAGTTTTTAATTGTCATTTATAGAACGTGTCCTCATGATTTTTTTATTTAGCCGTGAACCAAAGTCGAATAGCCACGACAACCAAAAAAACTGCGAAAATTCTAGTCATCGTTTCGCTTTGTAAAGAAGTGGCAATTTTAGCTCCAAAGAAAGCTCCAATAAACATTCCGACTGAAATAATAAAACCAATTTTCATATTGTCGGTGCTCAAAAGTCCTTTTTGATGATACTGCCACAGAGCCAGTGCTCCGGTGGGAAGAAGAAGGGCAGTCAAAGAAGTTGCAGTGGCAACTTGTTGTGGAAGCGCAAATAAAAATACCAGTAATGGCACGATGATAATGCCACCGCCAATCCCAAATAATCCCGAACATATGCCAGCAGATAGGCCGATAAAGATTGACCAAAAAACTTCCATTTGTTTCCTTTTGTGCGGCGTTCATGCAAATGAGGACACGCCCAAGTTAAGTTTTAAAGTTTTAACGTGCAAATAAAAAATGAAAATCATAATCTGTCGCCATGAAAAAACAAAAATACCTGCACGGTTTTGATCGCGTTGAACAAGAGCGCTTACTATTTCAAGCTGATTTTTTAGAGCCTTATGTTTATGCGGGTATTGAGCTTGCTACGGTCAAAAGACTTCTTGAAGTGGGTTGTGGAGTTGGCGCTCAAACACAAATTTTATTGCGACGTTTTCCGAAATTAAAGGTGGATGGAGTTGATTTTTCAGCGGCTCAGCTCAAAGTGGCTAAAGAACTTTTAGAAGAGCCTATCGCGCAGAAGCGGGTGCGGTTGTTTCAGCAAAATGTCGAGGAATTATCGTTAGCTGATAAAGGGCATTATGAAGCGGCTTTTCTTTGTTGGTTTTTAGAACATGTCCCTAATCCCTTGAATGCACTGAAAAAGGTAAAACAGCACTTAAAATCAGGGGCCGAGATTTATTGTACCGAAGTTTTTAATCAGACCCTTTTTGTTGAGCCTTACAGTCCCGCTTATATGAATTATTGGTTTCAGTTTAATGACTATCAGTGGTCCATTAAGGGGCATCCTTTTGTTGGCGCTGACCTTGGAAATTTATTAAAGGCCGCCGGGTTTGTTGATATTAAGCTTGAAGTGCGTCCCTTTCATTTTGACTCACGAAACCCGCGCCAGCGGAGTGAATTTATTGATTATTTTTTTGATATCCTCTTGAGTGCCGAAAAAACTCTGTTAACTCAGGGGAGGGTGACTGAGGCTGAGATCAAAAAAATGAAAAAAGAAGTGGAAATTGTTAAAAAAACAAAGGACTCGGTGTTCTTTTACGCTTATATCAGAGCTACCGCCAAGGCGCCTTAAGTAGGCTATATCTGAACTTTTTCCCAGAGACCCATTATTCATTGACCTTTCTGCCCGATTCTGGTCATTATCCTTCCTCAAACATTCAAAGGACATTACACATGAAATCAGTAACCGAATTTCCTAATTTTACTTTAGTTCAAGGTTTAAAAACAAAAACGGATTTAGCGAGCGAAGGCAAAACTCCAGAGGAAATTCAAACCAGCTTGGGTGAAAAATTCAAATACGAAGGTGATCGATTGAAGCATTTTGTGAATGCCATTGATGTAGCCGGTCAAAATGCACAAAATTTAAAACGAGTGGTCGTTGTGACTTTAGCTGAAGGTGAAAACACGCCATTTAAAGCGACACAAGTAGAGGCTCATCATTATGTTCCTGAGTTTTTGATCGAAGCCAAACCTGCAGCGGCGAAAACGGACTCTAAAGGCCGTGGTGGAAAAGGTGGTCGTGGCGGAGGCGGTCGCGGTGAAAAGAGCTCTCCATGGGGACTGTCTCCAGAGCAAAAAGCTGAAAAGAAGAACAAGGCTCCAGTTGCTCCTAAGCAAGGTTAGTTTGCGAAAATCTAATGTATTAGCAGTAAAGTTTTAACGTCCGCCTGTTGCGCCTGCAGCAGGGGATAGTGTACCTAATGAGCCACGCTTAATTCCGTAGGCTTCACAGCGTTTGTTGCCTGGGAGATTTGAATTTTTATCGCAACAGCCCATGATTTCTGTAATAAAAAAATTATTTTCCTGAACTTGGGAAATGGCTTTTCGGCCACGAGGATTTTCGGGATCAAGGTCTTTGATTTTATGACTTTTATAGTATTGTGGATCAGAAAAAGTGGCGATGGCCTGGTTTAATTGTTTATCTCCAAATCCGGTATTGTATTTCATGGCGGTGCTTGGTGATAAATTACGATATCTGAGTTCTTCCATTACTCCATCTTTATAAGTCATGGCGAATCTACGATTATCAACAGCTTCAGGGCTTAATTCATTAGCTTCAAAAATCAGTTTTGCAAGATTTCCGGCTCTGTCTTGGGTACCCTCAATTTGTATCCCAGAAATTTGGCTGTCAGTCTTGGCTTTAAACCCGTTATCAGAACAAGTGGCTTGATAAGGTGGATTTACAAATTCGGAGTAAATTGATTTCATATTCGTACACAAATCAGGATCGGCGCTAAGTGCACGATTTTGCACCTTCCAGTCTTCCTCGGATAAGAAGTCCAGGACACCCTGGTGTTTGCCCATAACAGGTCGGCAGTTTTCATCTACGCGACTGTACTTTGAAAAACTTTGTGTGCCACAGCTGTCCAGATTTGGAACTGCCACATTGTAAGCCACTCCTGCTATATCGACAGCATCGCTCGCAAATGCAATTCCGTTAGCGCCGGGAATAAAGTGAGCACCGACTCTGGCTCCAATTTTTTTAAGTCCATGTTCGAGCGACTCTTGTGCAATTCTTTTTTTTGCTGCGTATTTTGCTCCACCACCAGCCACATTTGTTTCGTGAGTATCAACTACAAAATTCACATAGTTTATTTTATCTCTAATTGTGGAAGATGGGTTCGGGATTTCTTCGACAAACTTTGCATAAACTTTGGCGTCAGACGCCGAGATATAATTTTGTCCTTGCTTTAATTTTGAAATAATTTGCGTATGTTGTTTTGCTAATTTTTCAGCTTGTGTTATCGTTTCAATACGAGCTTTACGATTAGCTTCAATCTCATCTAAAAAAGATTTTTTATATCCATTGACGAGCAATTCCTTTTGTTCCTGTAAACTTAAAGGCAAATCCCTTTTGCTTAGCTCGCGAAGCTTGTTCACTCGCTTGTCAGCAATTGCTTCAACAATCTCGGCGTCATCGGAGTTACTGGCGTAATATTCTACAAGCTCTAGTTCCAATTCTCTTCTTCTGCGAAGATCCTCAGGTTTTGCAACATAGGCCGACATTGTACGCTTAAGTTCACGGTACTTGGGGTTTATGGTAGCATCTGATTGATTAAGGACACGTTGATTATCGCGCACTTTTCTTTCAAATAATAATTCTTTTCGAAAAGATTCTTCATCTCTTAAAAAGTTTGGTTTTTGGTTCTTAGCATTTTCAACATTATTTTTGAGCAGCTCACTCACTTGAGGATGAACATCTTTATAAAGACCATCCAGGATCATGTGGGGAGAGTAGCAATTTAATGCAGCATTGGCGACAGTGCTTAACATTCCTATCCAATTAAAACTAAACCCGGGAATACCACAAGCTTTACCTCTGGCTCTCCACATTTGCGCGGCCACCGTTCCTGCTGTGACCGCACCAATTGCACCTGCAACTTTAGTTGTGGTTGAAAGTCCAATCCCTGTCGCCTGCTTGCAGCCTTGAGGAGATTCCTCTGCGAGGCACAAAAGAGATTGTTTTAAATGGTCAATTTGATGTTCCGTTAAACTGCAGTTTTGCGCGAAAACATTTTTCACAACAAAGGTAAAAATAAAAAAGAAAATAGTTAACTTCATTTTTGATAATTTCTACATTCGGCTATTGCTTTATATTTTTCGTGAAATAGCTCGTCGTATTTCTGACCTACGCATCGTCCTAAAGTTGCACCATAAAAAATGCCTTCGTTGTGAAGATCAATCGAGCTGGGAAGCCTTTGTGGAAAGCAGGCTTTTGTTAGCTTAGGCAATTCAGCTCGGCAACGACCGGAAGTGACTGAGTAGCAAGTGACAAAATAAGATTTTGGCTCGCAAATTTTTTTAGTTAAACTTTCAGTTATTTCATTTTTCCATTCCTGCCGAGAAAGTTTATCGCGAAATTGAGGTTCGCCTTTTGCAATAATAGATAGCAATAAAATGAAATAAATAAGGACGCGATTCATTCAGAATATATCGGAAATATTTAAAACAAATGAAGAACTTACCTGGACCATAGTTTGGTCTTGCGTCGTTGTCCCCGGTAAATTCCATCATGTCCTGAAAAATAATAACTCACAAAGCATCCGACGACAGCATAGGGGGCGATGGACCAGCCAAAGAGTTCAATGGCCATCACACTACAAGCAATGGGTGTATTTGCGGCTCCGGCGAAAACGGCAGCAAATCCAACAGCTGCCAGAAGTTTGAACGACACTGGCAGAATAATGGCCAAGGCATTACCCAATGTTGTTCCGATAAAAACCAGGGGAATAAACTCGCCACCTTTAAATCCAGAACCAACAGTCAGTGCAGTAAAAAGGCTTTTTAAAACGGGATCTGCAAATGATCCGGGCGAAGTCAGCGCTTCTTGAATCCAGGGTATCCCAAGTCCAACAAAACGATAACTTCCCTCAATATAATAAAGCAGGATTAAAATCATCCCTGCAAAAAAAGGTTTCAGCGGAGGATATGAAATAAGTTTCGCCCACATTTTTTCAAAGGAGTGGGTGGTGAAAATAAAAATTTTTGCGGTAAACCCAAATAGGACTCCAGCAACCAACACATAAGCCAGAGTTTTAAAATTGAAATCAATTTTATCGATGGTCGGGAAGTGTGAATGTGGCGCCTGTAAAAAGACCGCCGTAAAATACGCTATAAACGAGGCAACAAAGCATTCAAACCAAGCAAAGAGTTTAAGTCTGCCAACGCTGATGACTTCCATTCCAAAAATGAAGCCGGCCCACGGAGTACCAATGGCGGCACCAAAGCCAGCTCCAGTTCCTGCTATAAGTAAAATTTTTCTTTCCGCAGCCTCAATTTTAAAAAAATGACCGAGTTGATCGGAAAGAGAAGCTCCCATTTGCACGGCAGTGCCCTCGCGCCCAGCAGAACCTCCAAAAAGATGAGTGAGGATTGTGCTTAGTAAAATGAGTGGTGTCATTTTGAGTGGAACAATATTTTGGGGGTCATGAATTTCATTTAAAATAAGATTATGTCCCTCGGAAACATCATGGCCGTAGTGATGATAAACCCATCCAATAAAAAAACCACCCAAGGGAAGGAGCCAAATGATCCAAGAGTTTTCATTACGCGTTTGGGTAGCCCATTCTAAAGAGATCAGAAAAGCCGCAGCCGCCGTTCCAGCGAGCAGGCCACTGAGTATGCTTAAGAGGGTTCTTCGAAAATAAAGGGTTATTTTATTTTTGAGTGTGACTTGCAAGATAATCTCATTCGAGAGAAATTAAAAAACGACCTTCTTTTATTTTTATCTGAAAGAAAAGAAAGTCGTCAAGGAACTTAGCTTATGCCAAATTTACCTATTCGAGAGTTGGCACTCCAGATTTCCTTAACATAAAGCCTAGACAGCCCTGATTTCTGGCAGTATACCGGTGAAAATTAAAGTTTCATTAATACTTTATCCGAAGGAGTCTCTTGTGATTTTAGTAAGAGTTTATTTAGCAGCATTTGTTCTGTTTTTATCAACGACCACTTTAGCGCTTACCACAGAAGAAATGATGGCCCATGACCAGTTAGCCCAAAATTTGATGCAAAATTGGCTTAAGTTAGGTGAATTTTTTGGTCAAACGCCAGATGGACGGCAGTGTTTAGTGTCTCTTCGAACAAATATTATGGATCCTATGACAAGAGCAGGAATGCCGAATTCTTTAAATCTTTCGATTGAAGAGCGCAAAACTCCAAGAATAAATATTCATGCGACATTGTTGATTGCCGATAAGTTAACGCCCATAATAAAATACAGCACATCTCAATCTGAAAATAGTTTTGATTTGAGCTTAACTTATAAAAACTCAGATATGGCCCTTATTCATATAGAAAAAATGGACAATAGCACTAGAGTTGATCTTAAAACTCGAGAAACAAAAGCATCAAAAAAGGTAAATATGAACCTTTCTTGTATCATAAACTAAGTTAAAGCCTTTATCCGGTATTTGACATTAGGATCCTGTGCCCTTAGCATTTTCTACTAAATAGATGCTAGGGGTAGAAATGAGAAGCTTTGTTATCATCCAAATTTTTCTTCTCAGTTTCGTCCTGGAAGAAAATAAAGCTTTTGGAGCTCCAGCATCTTTAAATTTGCGCGAAGTTTATAGCGCAGCTAAAGAGAAAACTGAATCTGTTCCCCAAGGAAAAGCCCTTATTCGTGAATCCGAAGCACTCAAGGACCAAGTTTACGGTCGATTTCTTCCCGGACTTGCTTTAGGTGCAACTTATCTGCGACAAAATAAAATAACCGGATCGAACTCGCAAGATCAAACAGCATCTAAGATCACTCTGACACAATCTCTTTATGCAGGTGGAAAAGATAAAGCTGATTTTTCCGCAGCCTCGTCGGAAGTGGCAGCCCGTCAACAGAATTTAGAGGCTGTGGAAAATGCTTTGTTCGCCGATGTTGCCGCAAGTTTTTTTGCTGTCCTTGCTGCCGAGCAAGACATCAAAAACATTCAGAAGTCCATTGCTCTTACCCAAGATCGTATCAAGGAATTGCGCAAACGAATGAAGATTGGAAAGACACAAAAAGTTGAGGTGTTGGCGGCCGAGGCTTTAGATTCAGTTTTGGAATCTCAACTGTTGGCAGCACAAGGAGTTCACAATGTTGCCAGAGACACTTTTGCTCGCGTTACAGGGCTTGATCGAACAACATTACTTACTGATCCGATGAGATTTCCAAAAGAACCAAAAACAATTGAATCCTATTTAAATGAAATTGATAACCGACCAGATATTCGAGCCCTTAAACTTGGTGTTGAAACAAATGAGCACGAGATTCGTTCGGCCCAAGCAGGTCATTTGCCAACTCTTTCTTTAATCGGAAATGGTTATCTTTCGCAGTCAGGGGTTCAAAGCAGTAATAATCCCGATTGGGACATTGGGCTTTCTTTGTCATTTCCCATTTTTTCTGGTGGCATTGTCAGCGCCAAGGTTCGCCAAATTCGCGAGATTGAAATTCAAGCAGAACTGCTGTTAAAAAATCGGCGACGTGTTGCTGAAGAGGAAATTCGCCGGGCATACAGCACTCTGATGAGTGATTTAGAGCAAGTGAAGTCCTTAGAAAAGGCACTCTCGGCAACGGAACAGAATTATAAAGAGCAAGCTCGTAATTATAGTTTTAGTTTAACGACAAATCTGGATGTTATCCAAGCACTCAATGCACTCCAAGACACTAAACGAACTTTGGATAAAACTCGCTTTGATGCTTTAACGGCATGGGCGCAGCTTAGATCCGCAACGGCTCAGCCACTGAAGTGAGGGATTCATGTCTTTAGGAATTTCTGAAGTTTCAATTCGTAATCATGTTTTTGCGTGGATGCTGATGGCAGGGCTTTTGATTTTCGGCGCAATTGGTTTTAGTCGCATGGGAGTCAGTCAGCTTCCTGATGCGGATTTCCGGCGGGTTCAACTTCGAAGTGCAACGAATTTGCTGTGATTGATTCTATGTTTA
>JBBTCO010000067.1:0-26032 GCA_038043185.1 Bdellovibrionota bacterium | reverse complement strand
GCCTGTGCTTCTTGATTTATGACTCGGCGTCTCCCACTATCAATAGGGAAGAACCTAAATTCGGATATCAAGATATCCGATATCGCGATATCAGATATATGAATTAAAAAGGGTTACGGTTCTACTCCAATGCTAGTGAACCTTTGCACCATTCAGTTCTGAGAGATATCCAACGGCCTCAAGTAAACCATTGCTAGTAACGGGCTTGGCTATATGCACGTTAAAGCCAGCGGCTAATATGAGATCACGATCTTCGGGGCGTGCATGTGCTGTTAATGCAGCGGCGGGTATTCCCCCCCCTCGCTCAGGCGATAGAGCCCTCACTTTTGCGATAAGCGCATAGCCGTCCTCGTTTGGCATACTGATATCGCTGAGTAGAATGTGAGGACGGAATGTATCCATGGCCTCGATAACTCCCACAGCAGAATCCAAAGTCTTAATCTCAGCACCAGTCTTCTTAAGCCAAAATGTGAAAAGCAGCAAATTATCGGGGGCATCATCTACAAGCAAAATTCTAAGTCCTTTGAAATCTGATACATTTAAAATTGGAGGACTTTTCAAAATAACAATTTCGGATTGACCTGCAAGTGGTAGCTGCACAACAAACGTTGCGCCTTTCCCAAGCCCAGCACTTGTCGCCTTTATTTTTCCTTTATGCTGCTCAACGATTGTTTTGCAAATTGCTAATCCAAGACCAAGTCCTCCGAAAGTTCTATTTGTTGTCATATTTTCTTGTTTAAACTGATCAAAAACATAAGGGAGAAACGTCAGGTCTATTCCATGACCGTTATCCTGCACGCTCAGAGAAGCCGTTTTATTTTTCTGGTCTGTACGAACTGTGACTACTATCTTTCCGTTCGCGTGTGTGAACTTGATCGCATTTTGAACGAGGTTAGATATGAGTTGTTGAATACGCTTGTCATCAGCCAATATAATTGCGGTCTCAGGCATGACATCAACAACAAATTCTATTCCCTTTTCCTCCGCTCTAAGCTGCAAAGATGTCAAACATTCGCCCACTGAAACTTTCAAATCTAAAGATTTTGTCTGAAGAACCAAGCTGCCGGTAATAATTCTGGACACGTCGAGCAAGTTTTCGATGAGATCACGCTGCAATTCTGCGTTGCGATCAAGGGTATCTAGAGCAGATTTTACCACTGCTTCATCAGATGGGTGCTGGCGAAGAATCTGAACCCATCCCAATATAACATTCATTGGAGTTCGCAGTTCATGAGAAAGAGACGCCATGAATTGGTCTCGTCCACGAACTGCCAAAGAGAGATCTAACTGCGCTTGTTTGATGGTTGAGATATCCTGAAACATCAAAAGTCTTGAGGGTGCACGACCATGCATTGCAGGAAGCGGCTCAGAAAACAACAGAACAGGAATTTTTCGCAACCTCGTTGCAAGAATTGTTTCTATTCCTTGCGATGTCTCATCGCCATCAATTTCTACCAACAAATCTCGAATTTCTACTAAATTGCCCTGTTCATTTTCAAAAGCGAGTGGCATTGGCAAAGATGCTGGAGTTGCTCCATTGACAATGGCGCCTTCAAGCACTTCAGTCGCCTTAGCATTGATGAACGTAAACCCCTGCAGGTCAGAATCTAAAAGAACTAATGGCACAGGAAGTAAGTTAAGAAGAGTTCCAAGCCATTCTTGCTGTTGAAAAAGAATCGTATTTTGCTTTTGCGCAGAAAGGTCAGTGGCAATAATGCAATAACCTTCTGTGCCAACAAGCTCAATTGCACTCACGGAGAGTTGCACCGGCAGGGATATTTGCTCAGTAATACGAAGGGAAATTTCTGAGACAGCGGGCGTTGACCGACTTTGCTGCAAAAGTGCTGCTAATGTTTTTTGACTTTCCAAACGAACATGCCGTTTAAACTCAGAGCCCACTAGTTTTTCGTGCGGCACTCTCGTCATTGCCACGAATCGCACGTTGCAATACAGAATGATTCCCTCTGGTGAAACCGTAAGAGCACCTTCATTCATTGCTTCAACAAGTTCACGATAGGGCTGTTCAACAGATTGAAGAGTAAATATCCGTTCACCCAAAGGTCCATTGACAACGAGTGCGTCAACTTCACCACTCTGGATAACTCTTAGCGTTTCTTCTAGCTCTGCATTTTTAACATTCAGGGCCTTATTGAGGCGATTTAGTTTTGCAATCTTAGTTTCAGCACCCATCAGGATCTATCTTGGCGCTCACTTTTTTTGTCGGGCGAATATTGAGCCCCAATAAAACTTTTTCTTCATTTGAAAGATCACCGATAAGCTTTTTAAAGGGGGGAGGTACGGATTTTATCAGAGTAGGAGCCGCAATAATTTGTTCATCCTTGGCCAGTTCCGGTCTTTTATAAATATCGATAATTTCTAGATCATATCGATCCTTTAAATGCTCCTCGCAGATCCTTTTGAGATTAATTATGGCTCTAGTGGATTGAGGCGCGTTGCCAGTAATATAGAGGCGAAGAAGGTACTTTTCTTCTTTACGCTTCGTTTTGGTTTTCGGTAGACGAACTGACTTCTTCGCCATTTAAACAGCCTCAATGGATTTTAGGTCTAAACCCACTAAAACCTTTTCAATGTCAGACAGGTCCCCAATGATTTTCCTGACGGGCCTCGGTACTTTTTTGATGAGCGTCGGTATGGCAAAAATTTGGTCACCTTTGGCGAGCTTGGGATGTTTTATGAGATCAATGACCTCCAACTTATATATTCCCTTCAAATATTCTTCGCAGATAGATTCTAAATTACGAAGTGCCGTTTGTGATCGACCTGTTTTGCCAGCGATATAAAGCTTGAGGTGCCATTTAGTGAAGTCAGTTTTTGAGATTCTACTCTTGGCATTCCTGATAGATTTACTATTCTTTTTCATAACCCATGCTCCGATCCATTTCTCGAAGCGTTTTGCACTTTCGGATAGTTTTTAGAATTTTTTTTCTTTCGACTTGCTGCCATGTCAATTCGGTCCAATTTGGCGCGTTCTTCTTTTAACTTAGATTGCGAAAGAGCCTTCAGCAGCTCGGCTTCTGCGGCCTTTAGCTCGGCGTCGAGAGCAGATGCCTGCGCAGTATAAAACTTTCGTTTGGCCTCTAGCTGAGCGGTTAAATGTGCGACTTCCTGCGACCTGGCGTGAGCTTCAGCAAGATCCTTCGCCTCTTGTGAGACACGCATTGAGCCGGTCAATACTCCCGCAGTACCGAGATAAATATCGACAAGTTGGCTGCCAGTCTTTGTTAACAAAAATTCACGCACCTGGTTTGAGTGATCCATACCCCGCGACTTAACAATGGATATCGTGCGATTCCGCTCTCCTGCCGAGTGAACCCAATTCAGGCAAACCCAGGTATCGATGAGAGAGGAAATACCTGTTGAATCATCGTCAGTGCTAACGTCGGTAGCACTTCGCAAACCGGTAATTACAGCAGTGATCCCCTTATTTTTTAGATAATCAATAAGGCGACTCAGCATAAGCTTGACCTCATTGGCCGAACCAATACTTGTCAGATCGGTCAGTGGATCAATCACAACAGCGCTTGGTTTAAATTCTTCAATCAATTTAATTGACTGCGCCAAATGCATTTCGAGGCCGTAATAGCTGGGCCTTGTTGCATCGAATTTAAGAAGACCTTTTTTCTCCCAAGTCGATAGATCAATACCGATTGATTTCATGTTACGGACAATCTGTGCTGCCGATTCTTCAAATGAAAAATAAATGCTGCGTTTTCCATGACTGCAAACCGATTCAAGAAAGTGACTCGCAAAGCTGCTTTTGCCACAACCGGTAGGTCCCGTGACCATAATCGTACTGCCGGAAAAATAGCCCTTACCCTCCAACATCTCGTCGAGTTGCGAAATGCCGGAGCTAACTCGAATTTCTGATGCTGTTGCCTGAAGCCCCATAGTTGTTACGGGCATTACAGAAAATCCCTTTGATCTAATTAGGAAAGGATATTCATTTGTTCCATGTGAAGATCCTCGATATTTAATAACTCGTAGGCGCCGGGTCGTTAACTGTTCGTGAACTCGATGGTCGAGAGAAATCACGCAGTCGGAAACGTATTCTTCAATACCATAACGCGTAAGATTTCCTTCACCGCGTTCTGCAGTAATTAAGGCCGTAACTCCCTTTTCTTTTAGGAATCGAAAAAGGCGGCGTATTTCAGCACGAAGAATTCCATCGTCACCAAGACTCGCAAAAAGTACCTCTATGGTATCGAGCACCACTCGCTTTGCGCCGATAGAATCAATGGCGTGCCCCAGCCGAACAAAAAGACCTTCGAGGTCATACTCGCCAGTTTCAGTAATTTCACTACGCTCGATATAAACATGCTCAAGAATAATTTTTCTTTGGCTCTGAAGCTTTGCGAGATCAAATCCAAGTGACGCCACATTTTTAGTCAGTTCGTTTTCGGTTTCCTCAAAAGAAACGAAGACGCCTGGTTCATCAAACTCGGTGGCGCCTCGAACTAGAAATTCACTGGCGAAAAGGGTTTTTCCGCAACCAGGGCCTCCGCAGATGAGCGTTGGACGGCCTTTAGGTAAACCACCCCCGGTAATTTCATCAAATCCGTCGATTCCGGTGCGAGCTTTTTCAAGATCCAGATGGTCTTTATGAGATTTTCTGCGGACGGACAACTTTGAACGCATGCGTGCTCCTTCTTTGAGCTAGGCCAAAAGAAAGGTCACCTAACATTTTTCGAGTTGAATTGCCTCGATGGTTGAGACAATGGACCTTCAATGCCTAATAAGCACGATATATAAAATTTATTGCGGTTGAATGAGTTGGAGGGCTGGACTGTTCGTGCCCAGTGGGTAAATGCGCCCCGCTTGTTGGTGCAAGCTCCAAATTCCACCTACTTTTTACACTTCTTTGAAAACAACATGGTGGTTTTCAAGGAACGCTACACGGGAACTAGAAAAGTAGCCAAGATAAAGCTATGATTTCAGGTGCGGAACTTATCGAAGTTGAATCTGTTGCTGTTGAAAAAGATTTTCTGCTCTTCGTGACAAAAATGAATTCAGGAAAGTTTCTGTAAATCCTGTTGGGGGAATTCAGTGGGACTGCAGTGCTGACCTGAGTGCTGATTTTCTTTAGCAAATTAGATCATTTAACCAAATGGTTGACTCTTTTTTAAATTCTGTTATGATTTAACCATATGGTTAAATCTCAAGCTCAGCGACTTGATCTTATTTTTCATGCTCTTTCTGACTCTACAAGGAGAGCCATTCTTTATGACGTATCAAAAAAAGACAAGACCGTCAGTGAGATCGCGAAGCCTTATAAGATATCGCTCGCAGCGGTTTCAAAACACCTCACTGTCCTCGAGAAAGCGAAACTTATAGAACGCAAAAAACAAGGCAGTTTTCAGATCGTGAGCCTGAACGCGGAGTCACTGAAATCAGCCGAAGAATGGATTTTATATTACCAACAGTTTTGGGGGCCTCGTCTCGACGCTCTTAAAGACTTTTTAGAAAAGAGGCAAAAATGAGCGAGAACATCAAACTGCAATTGAAACAGTTTATCAAAGCTAAACGAAGTCAAGTCTTCGATGCTTGGACAAAGCCGGAACTGATGACCCAATGGTATCACCCAGGTGCTATGACAAATCCTTCGGCAAGTTCAGATCTAAAAGTCGGAGGAAAGTATCACATCGAAATGAAGGGGCAAATGGATGGCAAGCCAGTGAACCCAACAGCCTCTGGCGAATACACAAAAATCATACCCAATGAACTTATTAGTTTCACATGGGGATGGGATGGAGATCCCTCTCCAAAAACTTTGGTAATAATTGAGTTGAAAGATGTCGGTTCAGGAACAGAGGTCACCCTCACTCATGAAAGATTTGAAAATACCGACAAACGCGATCATCACCAAAAAGGTTGGTTCGGGTGTTTGGAAAATCTTGCGAAGTTTTATAACCACTAACCCATATGTTTGGAGTCACTATGGAATACTGGTGGACTCTCACGATCTCCTCACTCCATTCTTCCAGTGCTCATCCAACGCTAACATGCCTGCAGATGCTTTCGGATTTGGGTTCTATTTGTCGAGGTGCTCATTTTCCACATCCAAAATGGAAGCAGCCAGAACTCCAGTAAACGCGACAAAGATCGCCGTTCCCGCCAGCATCATCATCATCGCTACGAACCTTCCTGGGCCGGTGACGGGAGCAATATCACCCAAACCAACGCCGGTCATAACGGTCACAGTGAAATAAAAGGAATCAAAGAACGAAGCGACCCGTTCGTTCTTCCCAGCTTCAGCCAGATAAAAAAATGCGGCGAAGATCGCCTGCGCGGTGAACGCCAAGGTCGCCAAATAAATGAAAACGGGACGGCGCAAGCTTCGAATAAAAGCACTGGTAAAATCCCACATCAATTTATGGTGCTTTTTTAACATTTGACCTCGCAAGAAATTAAAAATCTGCATCTGGGAAGGCCGACTTCATCCCATTCTTTTCCCACGAAGGCTATCGATATTCCAATTTGAAACAGTAAAAGGTGTCATTTTATCCCAAGCGCACTTATGTTTGGGAAATTTTGTCATTACTGATGCCGCTGAATGGCCTTAATTTAAAATACGCCCTGGTGGCTGCTTTGCAACTCTGAAATAAAACATTCCATGGGGGCACACTATGAATCGAACAATTGGTCGGGATATGATAAAAGCACCGGTAAGAATCGGCGTACAAGTCACGATTCAGGAAGCGCGGGAAGTAATGCAGATGTGGGGCATGCGGCATTTACCTGTGACTGATGAAAGTGATCAACTCATCGGAATCGTCTCTGAAAGAGACTTTTCAAGAATGTTTGGTTCAAATCTGAAAGGCAGAGATCCCATTTCAGAAATAATGACAGTGAAGCCCTATGCTGTTTTTCCCGAAACCAGTTTATTCGAAGTTGTAACGGAAATGGCTGAATCAAAAATTGGCAGTGTGATTATTATAAATTTTAATCGCGAAGTCATCGGTATTTTTACCACCACCGATGCTATAAAGGAGTTCGCTAAGCTATTAGGAAATTCTGAAAACAACGATTACCGAGTTAAGAAAATTTCAGACTATTTAGTTAGCCAAAAATCTGCTTAAGTCAATTTGCGTGCAAGTGGTACGCTCGTGCTGGATGAGTTTCTCTTCCTAAAATAAACTCATCTGTTCGCCGGCAACCTTGGGTCGCTGGAATAAATCGGCCCGCAGGCGAACAGGCTTATAAGCAGGAAAAAATTTGCGACGGAAAATCGTGAACATTTCTGCAACATGATCAGCGCGAGCTCCTTTGCCTCGCATGCGTGAACCAAAGTTGGAATCGTAAAGCTTACCCTCTCGCACATCGCGAATGGCTGCTATCACCTTGTCTTTTTTTTCGGGATAATTTTTTTCTAGCCAATCGACAAAGAGATCTTTCACCGAGTGCGGAAGCCGAGCCATTACATAATTCGCGGACCTTGCCCCCGCTAAAGCAGAAGCCTCTAAAATTTTTGGGATCTCATGATCTGTGAGTCCCGGCACAATGGGAGCCACATTCACTGACACTGGTATACCCGCCTCACTAAGAATTTGAATCGCTTGCAAACGCCGCTCTGGGGAAGAAGTGCGAGGCTCCATAACCCTGGCTAAATTTTCATCCAGCGTGGTCACCGAGATTGTCACCGAAACAAGATCATCTTTTGCCATTTGTGATAAAATATCCACATCACGAGTGATCAAGAAATTTTTTGTAATTAGAAACACTGGGTTTTTAAACTCAGCCAAAACTTCCAAACATTTTCGCGTGATTTGCAACTTGCGCTCGATCGGTTGATAGCAATCCGTGATCCCACTCATCATGATTGGCTCGGGAAGGTATTTCTTTTTTAGGAGCTCCTCACGCAAAAGCTCGTGAGCCTTTTCTTTCACAAAAATTTTGGATTCAAAATCAAGTCCCGCCGACAAATTGAAGTATTCATGAGTGGGCCTTGCATAACAGTAAATGCAACCATGTTCACAACCTCGGTAGGGATTAACACTTACACCCATTCCCAGATCAGGACTGTCAAAGCGATTCAGAATAGTCTTCGCATTATCCACCAGGAATTCCGTTTTCAGATTCGGAATTCCCTCTTCATCTACATAGTCATCGGCGTCGGTGAGGTCATAGACCCGCTGAGAATGATTGAAGCGCGAGGACTCATTGCTGGTCGCTCCCCGCCCTTTGGTTTTTATGATGAGATCTAATGATTTTCTCTTGCATTCACTCACGATATACATATAATTTACATATTATATAAAGCCAAGAAAAAAGACTATCCCCAGACTCTACCTTCTTATCATTTCTATGCCTTCGCGAAGAAGGTAGACCGGATCAATATCTAGCACTTTTTTAAATTCACTGACGTCGAGCCACAAAAATTTAGGTTTGCCTTTCGAGCCAATAAAGAAAGTTCCAATTCGGCTTGCGACGACCGCTTGGTTGCTGACCCTAATTCTTCCGGTGGATTTGTCAGATGTATAGAGGAAATCGGGAACCTCCATTTCAACGAGTACCCCCCAATGCTGATGCCCTTCATGGCGAAGATCTTTCAGTTCATTTGCCATATGCGTCCCTCTACCTTCAGAGCCAACAGCAAATCCCATGGCATAAGTGTAGTCGCCGATCTGAGCCCACTCTCCTTGGGTAGGATCCCAAGCCTTAGGCGCAACAGAAACACCACGATACACCTTTAGAACTCGGATTGGTTTTGACTGAGAACGCTCCAAGATTTCGACGGCGAGCGCTGGATCGTAAGTAACAATTCTTTCAGCAACAACAGGACTGAAGCCAATTTTCACCAACTTCTTCACAGCCAAAGTTGGGGTAGAGAGAACTGGTTTTTGAGATTTTTTCCAGCTACTTTCAAATAGCTCCAAACTCTCTCGAAGAAACTCTGGATCATTTTTTATCGTTGATCTAACATCATCCACTGACCTTCGTTCGCTAAAAACGTGGTTGAGTCGATAGGCAATCTCTGCGATTGAGAGAGAATCGAACGTCTCAGAATGTTGAAAGACTTGGTCACACGTACCCTGGCCAAAAGCCATCTGCGGCGGCGTAAAAAGAGCAAAAACCAAAAGAAGAATGCCAGGATAAATAGAAAATTTCGCCATGTTAGAATAAACATTAGACGCAGAGACAGAAAATGGCACCAAAAGTAGGTCCAAAAGTATTTTACGCATATCTCTCCAAAAAGTTTGTATCCTCAACGCTATTGAGCAAATAGGAGGCCCGATCTGCTATACTAACTCCGCCAACAAATCCCAACCGAATTTTTCCAATTTTGCTTCACCAATCCCATATATATTTTTAAGCTCA
Organism: Bdellovibrionota bacterium; assembly: GCA_038043185.1. Classification (GTDB taxonomy): domain Bacteria; phylum Bdellovibrionota; class Bdellovibrionia; order Bdellovibrionales; family Bdellovibrionaceae; genus UBA5009. The sequence goes on along the minus strand of JBBTCO010000067.1, from coordinate 16,696 downwards.
TCTTTACTCTGGGGATTTTTCTGAGCTAGATCTCGTAAAGTTTTATCGCTGAAAATCACAAATGCTGGCATATCCAGCTCGTCCGCTTTTGCTCTTCTCCACTGTCGAAGAGCTTGAAATCTTTTTTCTTCAACCTCACTCAATGAACTTGAGGGTACTGGCTTATTTTTTTTACGCAATAAAGTTGGCGCTACTGTTCTTTCGGTTTTAATTATTTTTCGATTGGATTTAGAATCGCAAACATCACAGTGTCCACAGCTCTTAAGTCTTTGTGAATCTCTGTAGTAAGTCAAAACTTCAGCGTGACGGCATTCTCCGGCTTCTGCATAACTGACTAAAGCTTCCAAATTTCTCCAACGAAGAGATTTTATCGCTTGCACAGCTTTAGAATTTTGAATGAAATAAGACTGTAAGCCTTTGTCTTTTGCTGAATACAACATCAAACAAGTTGAGTGTTGATTATCGCGACCAGCGCGACCCATTTCCTGATAAAGACTGTCAATGTTTCCAGGCATTTGAAAATGGATAACTAAACGCACATCAGGTTGATCGATTCCCATACCAAATGCATTAGTCGCTACTAAAATTCGAAGTTCCCCGCTATCATAAGCTTGTTGAGTTTGCGTTCGTATTAAAGAACTCAAACCAGCATGGTAAAAACCAACTTTTTCAAATTTATCCTGTAAAAAATCAGACACGGCCTCGGTCGACTTTCGTGTTCCACAATAAATTAAAACTCGTCCGGTAGGATTTTGAGTAAGGCCTCGCAATATCCAATCTAATTTTTCCTGCTCGTCGGCACAGGTTTCAACTTGATAATAAAGATTAGCTCGATAAAATCCATGAACCAGTCGCTGGGGATTCTTCAATTGTAAATTTTTAGCAATGTCATCTAACACCATCGGTGTTGCAGAAGCTGTTAACGCTAAAACCGGCACGTCAGGTCGCAAAGTTTTTAAAATTTTAAGTTGTGCATACTCTTCACGAAAATCATGACCCCATTGTGAAACGCAATGAGCTTCATCAACAGCAAATAGCGCAATAGCACGATTTAAAATCCACTTTTGAAAACCCTCTTTTTGCACTCGTTCTGGTGAAAGATATAAAATGAATGCTCCACCCTTTTCAATTTGTGAAAAAATTTGTCTTTTTTCATCAAGACTTTGTCCGGAGTACAGGCAACCCGAGGAAATACCTTTTTTTTGTAACGAACTGACTTGATCTTTCATCAAAGAAATTAAGGGCGAAATGACCACCACAAGTTGTTTAAGATAAATAGCTGGAAATTGATAACACAATGATTTTCCGCCGCCCGTTGGAAGAATTGCTAAAACATCTTTCCCCGCAAAGGCTGCTTGAATGATTTCTTTTTGGCCCTTGCGGAAACCAGTAAGCTGGAATGAGTTTTCTAATTGGCTTTCAAACAAGCAGGACTCTTTTCAAAAAGAATTTGATAAATCAGGATAGCTAGCCTTTCCCGTACTATGCAAATTTATTTCCAAAGTAATGGCTTGCGCCAATAGGTACCAGGCCCTGTTTGAAAGTTTTCATTGAATGGCTCCTCTATTCTGGCGTAGAACAGATATCATATGGAAGTTATTTTTATAGAGACTGTTGGCTGGATTTCGACAATCTTGTTTTTAATTTCAATCCTCATGCCCCAACGAATGCATTTGCATGCCTTAGGAGTTCTCACTTCCATCACCACTGGAGTTTACGCCTATGCCCATGGGGCGACGGCAATTTGGGTTAAGTGGCTTATTGCTTTTTTCTTTAACTGTTACATGTGGTACAAGATTTACGAAAAGTCTTCGCAGAAATAGGTCTTAAAAACAAACAATACTTGATGGGGCTTGTATGAGAATCTGGTCGATTCATCCAAAATATTTAGATGCTAAGGGACTAGTAGCGCTATGGCGCGAGACTTTACTCGCTCAGAATGTACTCTTAGGCAAAACAAAGGGATACAAGAACCATCCTCAACTTAACAGGTTCAAAGCACAGTCAGCACCAGCGGAATTTATCGGTTCTTATTTAAGTTGCATTCATGACGAGGCTTCTCGTCGCGGTTATTCTTTTGATGCTAGCAAAATAATTAGAAAACTATCTTCAACTTCAAAAGCAAAAATCAAAGTCAACAGAGGTCAAGTTGCGTTTGAGTTTGCACATCTTAAAAACAAACTCAGTCGTCGAAGTCCATCAGACTTTGCCCGCGTTGCATCGGTGCGCAAAATCCAGACTCACCCTCTTTTTAAGGGTGTGCCTGGAAAAATTGAAGATTGGGAAATACGTTAGTGCCGAATCGCTTTCTCGAACTTTTCCATCTTAGGATCAGGAATAATATTGTCATCGCCTGCTGCTAAATATTTAACTTTCAGTTCAAGAAATTCATTTCCTAATTTTACTCGTTCTTCACTTTCGCTTTCCTTTTTAAAATCGGGAAGCAATTCTTCCTCTTCTTCTTCGATATGATGCTCGACAAGTTCCGCTAAAACTTTAATTTTTGCTAATTTCATGTCTGCATCGTTTGTGCGTTTAATTTCTTCAAGCAGCTGGTCCGCCAACACATGCTCGACTTCGCCTTCGCAACCTTGCTCGCGAAGTTCTTCATTATTCTTCATAAAAACATAAAGTGATTCTTCTTCAGGCTTAGCGTGAGCGATCAATGCCGGGGCAAATTCTTCGAAAGCTGCAACACGTTCTTCTTCAGATTTCTCTGAGTCTTTCATGACTTCAATCATTTCTTTTAGTGGCTTGTGGTCTTCTAATATTATATTTACAATATCCGTGTCGGTTGTAAACTCGCGATTTCGAGTTGTAGAGGTAGAACCTGTAGTTTTTTGCATTTCTGCTCCTTAAATTGGTTAGAATTGTGTACTCATGCAAGGAAGTGCAATCAATAAGCCAGCTCTTGTAAGTTAGTTTTCCTTTAGCCCGAGGGAAAAGTACATATTTGACACCTCTGGGGAAATTATCTGCGCGATTTCCCCCAGCCGCAAAAAAAAATCTGAAAAAATCACCTCAATGCGCCTTTCGCTACAATTCACTCACGGCATATATAATGCATTTCTTGTGAGCTATTGCCATCGAAAGGACAATACATGCAAAATCAAATCATCACGAAATCACAAACTTCATTTATTAAATCATTTGCGCTAATGAGCGCTATGGTCGCTTTTTTTAGCGCATCTTCGCAGTCCGTTTTGGGCGAACCGGGAAAAAGTCTCTATGAAAGACTTGGCGGAGTATTTGCGATTGCGGCCGTAGTTGATCATTTTAGTGATGCCATTGTAAAGAATCCTGTCGTTGGACAAAAATCGAAAAATGCGTCTCTTAGAAAGTGGCATACGAAAAATTTAGATAGATTACCGGGACTAAAATTCATGCGAACTCTTTGGGTCAGTGCTGCGACTGGCGGCCCTCTTTTGTATGTACCGACAAGACCAGGAAAAACAAATCTAGGGCTTGAAGAGGCGCATGGCTATCTTAAGATTTCTCCTGCAGAATTCGACGAAGTGGCTGCAGAACTTGGACGCACTCTTGATTTCTTCAAAATAGCAAAGCGTGAAAAAGAAGAAGTTCTTGCAGCCTTTGCTGCACATAAAAATGAAGTCACAGCCGGTTACAGCCAACCACAATAAGTAGGGAAGGGCCATTGCCGATAAGATTATCAACTGATTGCAGAACTCACTTTTACGAAAGGACTTCCTATGGATCAAAACACAACTCAAACAACTACAACGAATCACAAAATGAATCTCCCGACAGCGCCTCTAGTCGAAGTTGTACGAATTTTTCACGCGCCCGTGGAAAGAATATGGAATGCTTGGTACGATGCAGAACTGGTTAAGCAGTGGTGGGGCCCCCATGGTTACACGTCGCCAAGCGCAAAAATCGATTTTCGTGTCGGCGGAAAGTTTTTATTGGCTATGAAATCTCCTGATGGAAGTGTTATTTGGAGTACAGGCGTTTATGAAGAAATTGTTCCCAATGAAAAGATAGTTTGCACAGACAGTTTTGCGGATGAAAATGGAAATATTGTATCTCCATCTGACATAGACGCTACAATGTCTAATATGCCTGAACGTCTTTATATCACGATTGAATTTCAGCACGTGAATCTTGACCAAACCAAAATGGTGATAAGCCACGAGGGAATTCCGTTGGAAATGCATGATGACTGTGTTAGAGGGTGGGCCGGATCGATCGACAAACTTCAACAACTGGTCGAGCGAAATTGACTAAACCCTGAATTAGAATGGAATAAACAAGTATGAAAATTCAAAAAGAGGCTTCGGCTGTTTGGCAAGGCACACTCAAAGAAGGTCGCGGAACTGTTTCTACCCAAAGCGGAGCCCTGAATGCTGTCCCCTATGGATTTAATACTCGTTTCGAGGGCACCAAGGGCACTAATCCCGAGGAGCTTCTTGGTGCAACTCATGCCGGTTGTTTTACTATGGCCTTATCTTTAATTCTTGGTGAAGCCGGCTACACCGCCGAGCGAATGGAAACCAAAGCCAAGGTAACGCTCGAGAAAAAAGATGAGGGCTTCGAAATCACTGCGATCCATTTGTCTTTGCGCGGAAATGTTCCAGACCTCGATCAAGCGAAGTTTCAAGAGCTAGCTAATAAAGCCAAAATTGGCTGCCCAATTTCAAAAGTTCTTAAAGCACCGATCACGCTAGATGCTGAACTAAATACCTATTGATCTTAAATAAGAATTAGGTATTTTTAATACTCCGCCAATCATTACGGAAAGAACTAAAGGAATAATTATGAAACAACTTATGATGTTAATTTTATTTTCCAGCGTTATTGCAAGTGCCGAAAATAAATTTGAATTGATCAGCAATTTAAAACCAAACCAACCTATTCCCGAAGATTATTATGCCAACGCCTTTGGATGTACTTCAAAAAGCATGTCTCCTTCTTTGGAGTGGAAAAATCCACCAGCTGGAACCAAATCCTTTGCTATTACATTTTATGACCAGGATGCACCAACTGGCTCAGGTTTTTGGCATTACGTACTTTACGATATACCAGCAACAACTAAAAAAATTGAGCTAGGTGATTTGTCCAAAGGAAAAATCCCTGCGGGCTCTGTTGAATCCAATACGGACGCTGGCAAGCCTGGTTTTTTTGGTCCATGTCCCCCGGTCGGAAGGAAACACACCTATATTTATACAGTTCATGCGCTTAAAATCGAAAAGTTGGGTGTGCCGCCCACAGCTGCTGCAGCCTATGTGGGCTTCAATATATGGAGTAATTTACTTGGGAAAGTCTCTTTTACGGTGACCGCGGGTCCACGGAAATAATATTGGAAACGTCAATTTTTTATTTTAGCATTGATTTATGAAGTTTCCAAAAATTAGCGCAATAATATTGGTGGTGGTTTTTCTTCTCTGCATTGGTTTGATCTCTTTTTCATATTATACCGGAGACGCGATAGAAAAATCCGCCATTGATACAATGCTACGCTTACATGGATATAGAATTGGATTTTGTCAGCGCACATGTATCAATGAATGGTTAACAAAATACCATGGCGAAGCTCCAGACCATCAAGCTATGATCACTTTTGTTTCTTTTGGCCTTGGCCATACTGATTTGTTTTTAAAGATATTACGAGAATTGCCAGCAAGTGCAAAGGCAGAGGTTGTTGGAAAAGTGATCTTTGCCGTTAAGGATTCCAGCCTTGAGCAAGAATTTAAGACGAAATTCGCTTTTGATGCCTCTCATTTGAAGGCTACGATCACTGAGTAAAGATTAAAATCTAGAATCCTGACGTCATGCGCTCCGGCCAAACAGGACCTGGCACCTTTTGACAAAGCCCCCATTCAACGTAAGATCTTCTATGAAGCGTCTGTTTTAACAATTTTCCAGGAGGATCTAGTGGCCAAAGCAAAGAAGAAAAAAGCCGTAAAAAAAGCGACAAAAAAGAAAGCATCAGCTCCGAAAAAAGCTCCAGCTAAAAAAGCTAAAGCAAGTAAACGTAAACCCAATGCGGCTTTCATGAAAAAACTCACCATCAGCGAGGCCCTCGCGGCAGTTATTGGCGCTGGCGACAGAGCCCGCACAGAAGTTGTAAGCGCGCTGTGGAAATATATTAAAAAATACGATCTTCAAGATCCCAAAAACAGACGCAACATCCTTGCGGACGATAAGCTTAAAGCGGTTTTTGGCGGCAAAGCCGTGGTCAATATGTTCGAAATGACTAAGCTCATTAGCAAACATCTGAAATAACAACTCCCCGCGCCTTTTTCGTTTGTATAGAAAAAGTGCGCGGTGAATCGCAATGTTTTGCGACTTAATCGCTTCCTGTGCTAGAAAACATTATGGCGACAAGTTACGAACCGGGACAAAAAGTTAATTTATTAATTTTACGCAAGACTGATCTTGGTTTCGTTGCGAAAATCAACGAGACCGACGAGGGTTTACTTTATCACGATGAAATCTTTGAACTTCTAGAACCAGGTCAAAGCCTACCTGGCTATATCAAGAAAGTCCGCCCTGATGGCGGCATTGATTTGCTACTCCAAGCTTTTGGAAATTTCGGAGCCGCCGAACTGGGCAAATGGATCCTGGAAATACTTGCTAGAAATGGCGGATTTTTACCCATAACTGCCAAAACTCCGCCGGAAAAAATTTACGAGCTTTTCGGAATCAGTAAGAAAAAATACAAGATTGCCTTGGGTGGCCTGTATAAAATGCACAAAGTTACTGTCGACGATGATGGTGTTAGATTGGTGGAATTTAAATGAAAAATTTTCCCTTTATACTCAGTTAGTTATGCGCTATTCCTCAAGGCTATTCGAACCAAAAAAGGAGAAACCCATGAATATCAGTGAAAATTTCAAAGGCACTTATGGAACTATGTACTACGTACACAATATGAAAAAAAGTGTTCAATATTACAAAGACAACTTCAATTTGACTCCTGAAGATGAAACCCCAGAGTGGACAACTTTTTCACTGAATGGTCATCGTATTTGCTTACACTTAATCAATGAAAATCATAGCCCTGAGCACAACGGAGTTTTAATTGCTAACGTAAGCAATCTCGAAGGCGTTGTCTCTGAACTCAAAAAACGAGGCGTGGAATTTATTAGTGAAATTAAAAATGTCTGTGAAGGTGGCTACGCCGCTGATTTTAAAGATCCGAATGGTAATGTTTTAAGTTTGTTTGAATATAAAGGTTAAATGCAAAATCAGGAAGTTATTCTTTTTAAAAATCAACAGTTTCGCCAGGCTCAGGATTCTGATATTGCGAATATTCGAGAACTCGTCAATTCGTCTTATAAAGAATTAGCTGATATGGGTTTGAATTACACGGCCACATACCAAGATGAAAAAATCACGCGAGAACGAATTTCAAAAGGCAAAGCCTTCCTCTTGGAAAAAGAGGGTCAGCTGATAGGCACTGTACTCCTCAAAAAAGAAAATTGGTTTACTGGAAAAAACAGTGCTTATGTAAGTCAGCTCGCCGTTTCACCAAATTTCAAACGACAAGGTTTTGGTTCATTGTTGATGGATTTATGCGAAGACCTGGCCGTCCGTGAAAAGTTTGAATCTATTCAGCTGGACACCGCAAAAACCGCAACTCATTTGGTTTCGTGGTATCTCATGCGTGGATACCGCATTGTTGGCGAAACCAAATGGGAAGGAAAAACCTACGAATCTTGGATCTTTGAGAAATTTATTTGAAATCTACTCATCATCTGAAATTTCGAATTTTTCTCTGATGATGGAAACGACCGCTTCAGGGGCGTCACCTCTTTTAAAGTGAATCTCTACGGGCACACCCACAGGTCCGCGAATCAAAGAAACCACATCGTTCAAAGGCAAAGATAAAACACTTACCATAGCAGTATCTGGAAGTGCTTTAACTGCATAAATTAAATCTTTAATCATTAAGCCTGAACGTTCCGCTGGCGCACCAGAAACAAAATGATTTATTTGAACCGAACCATCAGGCAACTTTTCAAGCGTTGCGCCAATGCCAACAATCGTTTCCGTTTTATTTATTTCCTGAGAAAATGATGCTGTCGCAAACAGAGTCATAGATAATACACACAAACCGATAAATTTTTTCATAAGATCTCCTTCTTATTTTAAGAATGCTTTAAATATAATATTAAAAGTATTGGCAGGGCCGCCACTTTGATTAGCATTGGCTCCAGCTTCCAGACTACCCGTTAATGCCTCGTTGAGTTTCTTGAATTTGACTCCATTCAAACTTAACTCAACAGTACTTTGGTTTAATCTTAGCCAAAAGTTTCTTTTAATTCTTATGTAACTCACAGATTCTTGACTGCTTTCCACTAGGTCTCCCTCAGCTTTAAAGCTAAGCGGAATTTCATCACCTTGACGAAATTCAACAATCACATCCTTTAAGCTTCCATCAGAAATATCAGACCACACCGTCGATCCCATTTCTGTTGCTTTCACAGTTTTTGCGTTAGCATCCGCACCTCGTATTAATAAAAATACGCCGATCATAAACAGTAACATTTTCTTCATTTTCACTCCTTCTGTTAAATACTACATATGTAGTATTTTTATTTATAAAAAAAATTAGGCATCCCTAGTCGCAATAACTAATTGGGTAGACAACTCTGTGGTTTTCGCCACATTCTTGTTGCGACAGTTTCCACCAAAAACCGAATTAAGAACGACGACAGAAATAAAGGCTGTAGCTCCATATCGCAGCCAGGTGTATTGCCATCCAAAGCGAGGTGGCTTTTCTTGAATGTTTCCAAGTAATCTTTCGACACGCTCTTTCAGTAAAGATTTCTCTCGAAAAAAAGCTGAATAAAGAATGAACTTGTCATTTCCTACTGGAATTTCCTTAAGCTTAAGAAGTGCCGAGGCCAAGAAGCTGGGCTCAATACAAGAAGATACCGCCCAACTATCAGCAACCACTTCACGCAGTCGATCGATTTTTCGGCTCAGCCATCTGTATCCAGGCACAAACCAAAATAGATCTCCTAAACCTTGAATAAATATCGTTACAATTAAATCGAAATAAAGAACGTGGCCGACCTCGTGAGCAATGACCGCAGCCAATTCTTCCTTTGTTAATTTTTTCATAGCATCTGCAGGCAAACAAATATAAGGCCTAAAAATTCCCCCAGTAAATGGCGTGCCTGAAAAATTTTGCGATACATACACATCAACTGTTCGTCGACCTGCCATTATAGTTTTCAAGGATAAAGCCACTTCACGATCCTTGCTTCGCCTCTTCTCGAAAACACAATATTGTTTCACTCGAATCGCCAACAAAATAAAAGATATCGTCAATATAACTAAAACGATAATCAAAGGAACTTCATTGCCAAATTTACGGCACATCCAAATAAGAAAATAGTCACCGATACTGGAATCATAAATTTTTCCATCAAGTGCATTTACAGAAAATATTGTATTTATGAAGGGTGTCCACCCATCCATGCCCATTCCAATCGAAAGGAGCTGATGTTTAGGAGGTAAGCTGAAGGGGTCCACTCCGGAAAAAAGTACCGATTTTTCTGGCACTCCTCGGGCAAAATCATAAATAATTTTAGCAAAGGGGAGCGACAAAAGAAAAAGCTTCCAGCGTCCTGTCTCGACACGAAAGAACCAAAGAAAAAAGTAAACAAGGATAAGACCGATCAAAAGTGACAAAACTGAATTGGCCAACAAGTTGAAGAAAATAAAAGTCATGGTTTAGGACCTTTTTTACTCAGGCGAGCATCGACAACTTTTTTTAATTCCTTAAGTTCATCCCGAGTAAGCCCCTCTTCTGCTTCGAGCAAGCCCAAGATTGGACGCAGTTTTTCATTTCCAAAAAGAGAAGTTTTCATTCGTTCAAATATTTTTAAAGGAGACGAATCCTTCTTCTTTGCTGTTGAGTAAAGGAACTGACGTCCCTCTTTTTGTCGTGTAACTAACTCTTTGTTGTAAAGACGGACCAGCACTGTCATGACTGTGGTGTAAGCCAGATCATGGCCGGCTTTTTTTAAGATGATTTGAATTTCTGAAACCGAAATATTTCCCGCTGCATTTAAAACACCCAGTACTTTTAATTCCAGAGGGCCAATGTCAGATAATTTGTTTCTCATAGAACATACGATCTACTACAGTCGTAGTAATTGTCAACTACCTTTGTAGTAATATAAAAATAACCACTTAAAACATTGTTTTCCCTCCCTAATCTCGATAATCTTCCCCCATGGCGTCAAGTTTTTTTCTTTTATTAGATGATATTGCCTCCGTCCTTGATGACGTTGCTATTTTAACCAAAGTAGCTTCAAAAAAAACTGCTGGTGTTTTAGGCGATGATTTAGCCCTTAATGCCCAACAGGTCAGCGGCGTCACGGCTGATCGAGAGCTTCCCGTCGTATGGGCTGTCGCTAAAGGTTCGTTAATAAATAAGGTCATCTTGGTTCCTACTGCTTTGGCATTAAGTGTATGGGCACCTGTGCTGATTCAACCCCTACTCATTTTAGGCGGTGTCTTTTTATGTTTTGAAGGGGCTGAAAAAATTCTCCATATGTGGCTTCATCCTCTTGAAAAGACAAAACAACATCACAAAGAACATCTTGATCATTTACGGACATCACCCGAAGCGCTTATTCAACTCGAAAAAGACAAAATTCGCGGCGCTATACGCACCGACTTTATTCTCTCTGCAGAAATTGTCGTGATCACCTTAGGATCTGTGGCCGAATCCGCTTTGCCACAAAAAATTGGCACGCTGGTCGCAATTTCACTTATCATGACTATTGGAGTGTATGGTTTAGTCGCTGGCATTGTAAAAATCGATGATGCGGGCTTAGCCTTACGCCAACAGACCTCAACTCTCGCACGTAAACTTGGCGCCGGTCTTTTACTTACAGCCCCACTTTTAATGAAAGCACTTTCAATCATTGGCACAGCAGCCATGTTTATGGTTGGCGGTGGAATTCTAACTCATGCCTGGCCGTGGTTTCATCACTTAATAGCCGAGGCAAATATTTTCATTCAGGTAGCAGCTGAGATGGGACTTGGCTTTGTTGTAGGAATTATTTTTGCCGGCTTGTTTACTCTTGCAAAAAAAGCACGTTCACGCAAATGAGGGCTCGCCCTAGGCAAGAGGTTCTTTCCATGGCTTCACTGCAGCCAAGAAAAGCGCATAAATAACGCCAAGAAAAAAAACTCCACCCATATAGCCAAAAATCGCAAAGGCCTCTTTGGCCTCTGTTCTTCCCATTTGTGGGCCATAAAGTGCGGCAAAGAGCCAAACAAAGGGATATAGAAATCCTCCGACAGAAATTAAATAGCCAGCTATAAATTTTTCCGATTTTTTTGCCTGAACGAAGGCTAAAAAAATCAAAAGCGCCAGTGACAAACCGGACACTGCATTGGCGTGAAAATGATACCTTTGATAGTAACGCCAATTTTTTTCTGACTCGGATTTGATTGTCTCTTTTTTGATTTCAACATCTTGAATGGCTTGAATCTTAGAATTATTTTCAAGGCCCGCATTAATTCGCTCTTTGAATAGGGATTCATCAACACCAAATAAAATAGAAATAAAAACGCCGCCTATCATCCCTAGAACAGAAAGAAAATACGGAATTTTTTGTAACATCACAACCTCTTCAAATGGAATATCCCGATAAGGCATCAATCAGCCTCATGCGATCTATGGGTTTTGTTAAGTGATCATTAAAACCATTGTCTAAACACTTTTTGCGTTCTTCTTTCATCGCATGAGCAGTAAGTGCAATGATAGGAAGGTTAAAGCCCTGCCTTCTTAATTCCCGGGTGGCCTCATAACCGTCCATTTCCGGCATTTGAAGATCCATAAGTACCAGGTTGAAATTTCCACTAAGTGCTTTTTCAATTCCTTCTCGACCATTGTTAGCTGTGTCGACCGCCGCACCCGCTAGTTTTAAAAGTTTTTTGACCAAGGCTTGATTGTCCAAACTGTCATCGACAACCAAGATATTAAGACGTGAAAGCGCTGGCGAAGTCTCGCGAACCGGCACTCGAGTAACACTTTCTTCTTTCCAGCTGGATCTTTCAAACATCAGTTCCGCTGAATGTCCATGATCGATAGTAACGACAAAAGTGCTCCCCTGGCCAGAGATGCTCGATTCTAAAATCACATCGCCACCCAAGGCCTGGGCAAGCTTTTTTGACAGCACAAGGCCAAGACCCGTACCGCCAAATTTTCTTGTCGTCGTCACATCAGCTTGAGTAAACGGAGAAAAAAGTCGATCGATCTGTTCCGGTTTAATTCCAGCCCCGGTATCTTTCACAACAAAAGCAAGTTTGGCAGAATCCTTAAGTGGATCCAGCATAATTTTAACGTCGACAGTGCCTTTTTTCGTAAATTTGATGGCATTTCCAATGATATTAAAAAGAACTTGTCGAAGTCTTGTTGGATCTGTTTTTATGACATCCGGAATTAAACCTTCCGTTGAAAAAGTGAGCTTAATGCCTTTCCCCGAGGCCTCAAGATTTAAAAGTGATGCCGCTTCATTTAACAAGTCTTTCAATGGCACATCAACTTTTTCAATTTCCATTTTTCCAGCTTCGACTTTCGAGATATCTAAAATATCATTAATTATGTCAGACAACAGCTTGCCATTTCTTTTAATGATCTCGATGTGATTTTGTTTTTCATCCGCCGTCATATCGTCACTGAACATGAGCTCCGAAAAACCAAGAACCGAACCAAGCGGAGTTCTAATCTCGTGGCTCATATTAGCCAAGAAAGCACTCTTTGTGGCATTTGCTACTTCGGCCGCTTCTTTTGCTGATTTAAGTTCGGTCTGGATTTCTTTGTATTTTGTGACATCGCTAGCAACAATAATAAAACCCATGACGTTTCTTTTGTGATCAAATTCAGGTACGAATGTGATATTTAAAATCACTTCTCGCTGCCCGCTTTTGGAATTTCGTTCATAGGTCACAATTTCGCCGGTAAGAGCTCGATCAATAAAAGGTTTATTAATTGGATATCGTTCTTCGTTTAAAACTTCTCTGAACGTGAGACCAATAATTTCTTGATAGCTGCGATTAAACCAATCACAGAATGAATCATTGGCGAATATAAATTTCTCATTTTTATCGATCTGAGCGACCAGAATCGGCATCGCATTAGTCAGCGCACGAAGTTGACCTTCGCGCACTTCGAGCGCCAAGGTTCTCTCGCGAACTCGTCTCTCGAGTTCTTCATTAATGTTTCGCATTTGTTCTTCAGTCTCTTTAAGTTGCGTCACATCGCGGGTCACTTTTGAAAACCCAGTCAGAGTTCCTTCGGCACTATACAGAGGATTAATCACAATATTGGCCCAATATCTTGAACCATCTTTTCTGACATGAAGAGCCTCGCCCTCGAAGTGCTTTTGTTCGCGGGCGATTTCAAGCGCTGTAATTGTTATATTACGGGCAATATCTTCTGGCGTATAAAATGTTGAGAAATTTTTTCCAATGATATCCTCATCGGAAAAACCGGTGATCCGCTCGGCTCCCGAATTCCAAGTCGTTATCAACCCATTCGGATCAAGCATAAAGATCGCGTAATCTTTTACGGCCTCGACAAGTAAGCGAAACTTTTCTTCACTCGAAACCAGTACTTCTTCCGTTTTTTTTGTTTGTCGATCGATAAATCTCTGACCAACTGAACTGGTTAGGGCGATCCCAAGAATAAACAATGTGGTCATAACCACTGCAACGGATAACCCTTCGGTGACCAAAAGATTAGAACTTTGAATAATCAGAGAGTCGTCATGAAAAAATGTTGCCGCTTCCATTCCTGTGTAATGCATACCAGCTATGGCAAGGCCTATGGCAAGGCCCATGATAATACTCGCTAAAATCATAAATGAAGATCGGTCAGGTTTATTCCTAAACCAAATGGAAATGAGTAGCGAAGCAAATGAAGCAACCAGAGCAATGACAATTGAAAGTAAAACCAGATAAATATTCCACTGAATTCTTGCAGCCATTCTCATCGAATACATGCCGATATAGTGCATGCCGCTGATTGCGCCCGCCATCGCAATTCCACCTGAAATAAGAGATGCGATTGGCACCGCGGGACGACTTACAACATAAAGCGCTAATCCTGAAGCCATCACTGCGACTATTACCGATAAGACCAGCAGTGGCATATCGTAAGCCATATCCATACCCGGCATTTTAAAAGCCAGCATTCCAATAAAATGCATGCTCCAAATGCCGACACCCATAGCAAGCGATCCGCAAAGAAGCCAAACAAGCTGTGCTCGGCCCTTAGCATGACTTACACTATGAGCAAAGTTTAATGCCACATATGATGCTAACATCGCGACAATAAACGATAAAAAAACTAATAATGGGGAGTACATTGTTTGCATAACCATTGGTTTTTAGATAGCTAGCACTTTTTTGATCAAATATGAAGAATTCTGCTGAAATACACAGTGATATAAGTTTGTTTGGGCCAAATAGCCTTGAGTCATTTTCCATTCGTGTAATTTTTCCCCGAATGACTTATTGAACCGCCCTTAGCGATGGCCGTGCATTTGCTGCTATTAAAATTGAACAAAGATGAAGGTACTCAAACGACCTCAACCGAAAGGACATCGAGTATGAAAAAAGTTACAAGTTTTATTGATAATATAAATGGAAGAGTAGGTGTTCCCATTTTACTTTATTTTCTAGGAGTGCCCGGCGTTGTCGTCATTTTTCTTTGGCTCTTTTTTTTCAAAGGACAATAAAGAATTGATTAGGGCCTGTCATCATTGGGCCCTAAGACTTCAATTTTAATTTTTCAACTTCAGCCAAATATTTTTTTGTGGCCTCTGGTAATTCTTTCCAGAGCTTTATCGCAAAAAATAATCCCAATAAGGTGAAGGGCATTAAAAATAACGGCCAATAAAACCAAGTGTCTTTGAGTAGAATAGCTCCAAGTGCGAATTCTTGAAATGAAGAACCCAATTTCGAGAACCCATCAGCGACTCCGGTCGCTGTTGCTGCTCCTCGACGTCCCCCGAAATCTGCGGTCGCTGTTCCTGACATAATTGAATGAACACCAATAACAGCCATCATAATAATCAAACATGCGATACCCATAACCATGGGATTATTTGAATATGTTAACAACATCACAAGCGTACAAATAAACATGACCATCTGACAAATGCCAGCAACCGGGGCTCTTCTTGAGTGAAAAAATCGATCAGAAGCCCACCCAGCAAGGAAAGCGCCAATAATGCCAGTGACGCTTCCCCAAAGTCCCCAGTTATCTATGATAGTCGATACGCCAAAACCGGTATCTTTGGCGAAAAGTCGATACCATTTCATAATTCCGTCACGAAGGATCCCGGAAGTAAACTCGATCACTCCAATCATTAAAATAATGCGATTTGAAAATATTGATTTTATAACTTTGTACCAAGTACTTAAGTCAGTTTGATCCCCGTAAGAGGCATCATGGGTTTCCAATTTTCCAAAACCACACTCGTCTGGAGTGTCCTTTATTAACACTAAATCAATCATCGCCCATATTAATAGAAATCCTGCAGGAATAAAAAACACCAGCCAAAATGCAGATACCTGCGCCTCTTGTAAAACAAATATGTCTTGAATGAAATTGCGAAAAGCAGAATCCTGGACATTCAATCCTACCTTAACCGCACGAATAATCGCTTCGGTCCAATCAAAGGCAAAATAGACGCCTAGTGAAATCAAAGTTCCAAAAATAGCACCGAAGGTTCCCCGTTCGCGCACATGAAACCAAAAAGATTTAACTTTAATTGTCGAAATGGCACCGAAACTTTGAAAGAACATATTTGCCGAATAAAGCACCGTCAAAACCATAACAATATTCATTGAGCTATTGTCATGCATATAAAGATATAAAGCCCAACCCATTAGAATGTTAGCTATGGCTGAGCCTAAGCTCGCCATAATCATCCCTTTTTTGCCACCGATTTTATCAATCAAGGGGCCTGAAACAAAAAGAGACGCCGCATAGATAAAAAATCCCCAACCTGATATTTGACTTTTTTGCACTTTGGAAATGACCTCAGCTGTCGCCAAGGAATCTATATTATATCTCGCCATATACATGAATGAATAAGTCATCCCTAATGGGAACCAACTTAGAAAACGTTTCCACATGAATTTTTTAGTGTGCTTGAGGGGGTTCCTCATAAAATAAAGAGTAATGATGTAGGTCAACAACGATGAAACTATTAACAACTGCATAGGCCCCTCTTTGCAGAACATCTACCTATCACGAGCAGTCGACCAAAGAGAAGCGCTTATTTAACGAATCTGCTTAAACAATCAGCAGTTAGCATAACCGCGGCTGCTTATTTAAGTCGCGGACCATAAAGTTTTTGAATCGCCAAAATATCTGAGTTTGATAAATGCCCGGCGGTTCCCATCACATCCGTGTAAGACTCGTAGCCAGGTCGTGGCAGCAGAGTTTGCTTACCATTTTTAGAAAAGGCATTTTTTGAATAATGCATAATTGATAAAAAATCATAGGGAGTCAAAAGTTCTCCGGCCTGAGTCGAAAAATTCATTTTCACATTCAGTCCCAGGTAAGGATCAGAAATATTTTCTTTAAGAATTTCGATATAATTATCCCGATCCATTCGTTGATGTTCGTGACCGATGCCCCAATGCTGTCAGGTTAAGAATATTGACGTTGCAAGATTGAGGAATAAGAATA
>JBBTCO010000066.1:0-24106 GCA_038043185.1 Bdellovibrionota bacterium | reverse complement strand
CTGCTGAAAGGAAAATACAGCCCGCAAAACCCAAATAGGGACTTGCGTCAGTTGACCAAGAAGCTAAGTTTTGTTAGCTTCTTCAGACTTAAGAAAATCCAAAAATGAAAGGTAATCCCGTGAAAAACTATCTCTTCACAAGTGAGTCTGTTTCGGAAGGACACCCAGATAAAATGGCTGATCAAATCAGTGATGCTGTTCTAGATGCTATTTTAGCTCAAGATCCTAAAGGACGAGTGGCCTGCGAAACACTTTTGACGACGGGATTGGTTGTTGTCGCTGGGGAAATCACTACGAAAGCTCAAGTGAACTTGGCGCAAATTGCGCGCGAGACAGTCAAAAATATTGGCTACGACCACTCAGACAAAGGTTTCGATTATAAAACTTGTGCGGTCAGTATTGCCGTTGGCCAACAAAGTCCTGACATCAGTATGGGTGTAAAAGAAACCCTCAGTGACGAACAAGGAGCCGGGGATCAAGGCCTGATGTTTGGTTATGCAGTCAATGAAACTCCAGATATGATGCCACTTTCAATTGCAATGTCTCACAAATTGGTTCGGGATTTGGCAACACTTCGAAAAGCTAATAAAGTGAACTGGCTCAGGCCGGATGCAAAATCTCAAGTCACTGTTCAATATGAAAACGGTATCGCTAAGCGAATTGATACGATTGTTATATCTACTCAGCATGCTGAAGAAGTAACTCTTCCGCAGATCAAAGAATTTATCATGGAAGAATTGATTAAAAAATCAATCCCCACTCAATGGATTGACAAAAATACAAAATTTCATATTAACCCAACTGGTCGCTTTGTCATGGGTGGACCTATGGGGGATGCGGGTCTTACGGGTCGAAAAATTATTGTTGATACTTACGGAGGCCATGGTGCCCATGGGGGCGGAGCATTTTCTGGAAAAGATCCTTCAAAAGTCGACCGATCAGCCGCCTACGCAGCGCGCCACGTGGCCAAAAATATTGTGGCGGCTGGTTTGGCCGAACGTTGCTTATTGCAGGTTGCTTATGCGATCGGAGTGGCAGAGCCCGTCAGTGTTACGGTAAATGATTTCGGCACTTCTAAAATTGGCTGCGAAAAATTAGAGAAAGCTATCCGCCAAATTTGGAACCTTAGGCCGGCTCACATTATCAAGGATTTTGATCTGCTTCGTCCGATTTACAGTCCGACGGCGGCTTATGGACATTTTGGTCGTACGGAAGAGGCAACGAAGGGTGCTTTCACTTGGGAAAAGTTGAACAAAGTTGACCAATTGAAAGACCTCGTCAAGACTCTGAACTAATGGACCCGAAATACATTCGAAACTTTTCTATCATTGCTCATATTGATCATGGGAAATCCACTCTTGCTGATGGACTTTTGGGGGCTACTGGCGCCTTAAGTGCACGAGAAGAAAAAGCGCAATTTCTGGATAATATGGAACTCGAGCGCGAGCGCGGAATCACGATCAAAGCGCAAACTGTTTGCCTGAGCTTCAAATCCAAAGATGGTCATGAATACCAAATGAATTTAATTGATACTCCGGGACATGTGGATTTCAGCTATGAAGTTTCACGAAGTTTGGCGGCCTGTGAGGGTGCTGTTTTGGTTGTTGATGCCGCTCAAGGGGTTGAAGCCCAGACTTTGGCAAATGTCTATTTGGCTTTAGGAAATAATTTAACAATCATTCCCGTATTGAATAAAATTGATTTGCCTTCGGCTGATCCTGAAGGCGTACGGAAACAAATTGAAGATACCATTGGGCTTGATTGCACGGAAATCATTCACGCTTCTGCAAAAGAAAAAATCGGTATCACTGAAATTTTAGAAAGTATTGTAGTAAAAGTTCCTCCGCCAAAAGCGGATCGAAGCTTGCCTTTGAGGGCTTTGATTTTTGATTCTTGGTTTGATGCCTATCAAGGTGTGGTCGTACTGGTTCGTGTCGTTGATGGTACTTTGAAAAAAGGCGAAAAAATTAAATTCATGGCCACGGATAAAAGTTATGAAGTTTTACGAATGGGTAAGTTCGCACCATTTCCAACAGTCGTGGAAAATCTAGAAGCAGGTGAAGTGGGTTTCATCGTTTGCGGAATTAAAGATATTCGCGATGTTGTCGTTGGGGATACTGTCACCGCGACAAAAACTCCAGCCAGTGAAGTGCTGCCGGGATTCCAAAGAATCAAACCGATGGTTTTCGCTGGCATTTTCCCAATCGAGGCTACGGATTATGAAAATCTTAAAGTGGCTTTAGACAAGTTGGCTCTCAATGATTCAAGTTTAACTTTTGAAGTTGAAAAATCAGCAGCTCTTGGATTTGGTTATCGCTGTGGATTCTTAGGCCTGCTTCATATGGAAATTGTGCAAGAAAGATTGGAACGAGAGTTCAATCTCAACCTGATTACCACGGCTCCGACGGTTGTTTATAAAATTCATATGACTGATGGGACAGTGAAAACGCTCGAGAACCCAGCGCAAATGCCAGAAGAGACTAAAATTCTTAAAATGGAAGAACCTTATGTTAAAGTGACCATCCATACTCCGACGGATTACATTGGCTCTATTTTGAAGCTCTGTGAAGACAAGCGCGGCCATCAAATTAAAATGGATTACGTGAACGAAAAAAAAGTGATCATCGAATACAAGCTGCCACTCAATGAAATGGTGATGGATTTTTATGACCGTTTGAAATCGATCAGTAAGGGTTATGCTTCCCTCGAGTATGAATTTATGGATTTTGAAGAGTCAGATTTAGTGAAGATGGATATTATGATCAATAGCGAACCCGTCGATGCCTTGTCATTAATCGTACATCGATCCAAATCTCAAGCGCGTGGTCGCAGTCTGACGGAGAAAATGAAAGAACTTATCCCACGCCAACAGTACCAAATTGCAATACAAGCAACCATTGGCTCAAAGATCGTTGCCCGGGAAACTTTAGGGGCTCTTCGAAAAGACGTGACGGCGAAGTGCTATGGTGGTGATATTTCTAGGAAGAGAAAATTATTAGAGCGACAAAAAGAAGGTAAAAAACGAATGAAGCAAATCGGAACTGTGGATGTACCGCAAGAGGCTTTCTTGGCCATCTTAAAAGTTCAGGATTAATTTCAGTCAATTGTGTGAATCAGATCGGAGAGTTCATGTTAAAAGATTTAAAAAAAGCGGACTGGCGTTCGCGAATTTTTTGGACTGATGGATGGGGATCTTTAGCTTTAGCCGTATTGATTGCCTTATTTATTCGTTGGGCTTTCCTCGAAGCTTACGTGATTCCATCGGGCAGTATGCTGCCATCACTTTTAATTCATGATCATATCTTCGTTAATAAACTCACTTATGGAATTCGTGTTCCCTTTAGTGAAAATTGGATGTTTAAATTCAACGAGCCCAAAGCCGGAGAAGTCGTTGTTTTTAAATATCCCAAAGATATGAATACTTTTTTTATAAAAAGAATTGTTGGATTGCCTGGCGACAAAATTTATTATCAAAATGGAACTTTATATATCAATGATAAACCCATGGCCAAAAATGTTCCTGCCTCGGATGCTGATTTCCGTTGGCTCAGAGATGCCGATTTCCAAAGAGATGGAAATTTTGGCGATGAAAAATCAAACTACACTCATTTCACTGAAGTTTTACCAAATAAAGAACACAGCATCCTTTTACGAAAAGGCGACATCTTTGAAGAGTACGGCCCAGTCATTGTTCCCGAGGATCATCTTTTTACTATGGGTGATAACCGCAATAATTCTTCAGATGGCCGAGTATGGGGATTCTTGCCTAAGAAGAATATTTTAGGCCGTGCTATGTTTGTATGGTTAAGTTGTGAAGAAACTATCCCTTATTTACCTTTTTTGTGTAACCCGCTTGAGGTCCGTTGGAGTCGATTTTTTCATCCTGTGAATTGAGCTCAATGTCACTCATCCCAACGAAAAAAAATTTGAAAGGCACTTGGCGCCAAGCCCTGCTAACTTTTTTTGGTCCCGTGCTGTTAGTGTTTATCTTTCGATTATTTATTCTTGAGCCTTTCGTCATTCCTTCTGGAAGCATGATCCCGACTTTGTTAATTCATGATCATCTTATGGTTTTTAAGGGAAGTTTTGGGATAAAATCACCATTTTCTGATACTTGGTGGATGCGCTGGGGGGGGCCTCAGCGTGGGGATGTCGTGGTGTTTCGCTACCCCAAAAACCCCCAAGTGTTTTATATCAAGCGAGTCATCGGATTGCCTGGCGATAAGTTGATTTTTGAAAATCATCAATTGAGCGTCAATGGTCAAGTGCTACCAACTGAAAAATGGCAAGGAAAGCCCCCCCTTTCTGAGGATGATTTTGGTCTTTTTTTAGAGAAAAATTTAACTAAGTCCTATGTGGTTAGATATTCTGGTGACGAGGATTCGCAAAGTTCCTCGTCACGTATAGAGGTCGAAGTTCCTGAAAAAAACTATTACATGATGGGCGATAATCGCGATCAGTCATTGGATAGTCGGGTTTGGGGTTTTCTTCCTGACAAATATCTTGTGGGAAGAGCATGGTCCATTTGGTTGAGTTGCGAAAACACATTGTTGTCAGCGCAAATGGTCTGTGACCCTTTGACTATTCGGTGGCGACGAATCTTTAAAAGCGTAGATAAAACAATAGACATCAATTAGACATCCTGTTGGAATATTCATTGGATGAAAAAAGCCTCATTGAAGAGCTATTTCTGGACTCTCAGTCTCGCCGTAATTTTCGCGGTTGTGACCCGATTTGTTTTGATAACCGCTTACAAGGTTCCAACGGGGTCAATGCAGCCGACATTACAACCCGGTGATTTCATTTTTGCCTCAAAAATCACCTATGGGATTCTTGCTTTAGGATCCGGTTGGTATGTGCGGTGGACTCAACCTCAGCGAAATGAAGTGGTTGTTTTTACCTATCCTGACCAACCCGACACCAAGTATGTAAAAAGAGTTATTGGTATGGCGGGGGACGAAATCAAGATTGAAAATGACGAACTGTGGATCAATGGTAAAAAGGTGCTTTATGAAGAGATTGTTGATCAAAGTGAAAATCCAAATCCCGAGAGTTTTACGATCAGAAATGAAATTGGACCCCATGGATCGCGCAAAGTAATTCAAATAAAATCTTCAAAAGCGAAGCGGTTTGGCCCACTTATGATTCCCGAAGGACAGGTTTTTCTACTTGGCGATAATCGGGATGCGAGCGATGATTCCCGCAACTGGGGCACCGTACCAACGGAAAATGTAATCGCGAAAGTTCAAATGGTTTGGTTGTCATTGGATTGGCAAAAAAAATGGGCACAAAATCGGCTGCCGCAGGTGCGATGGTCGCGAATTTTTTCGCGAATTTATTAGGCTCCGTTGACAGAGGATATCCGCGCTGGTTAGCTTGTTGGAAATGTCCAATTCTCCTGTCTTTCTTGACCTCAAAAAGCTTTCCGAAAAATCAATACTTAGACTTTTTGATGTGGCTCAAGAGATTGAACACCGCAACTCCCTTGAATTGTTAAAATTGCCGCCTGCTGCTTTAGTTTTTTTTGAACCAAGTACCAGAACGCGCTTAAGCTTCGAGATGGCCTGTGGTCGTCTTGGTCTAGCTTCTGTTGTACTTAGCGGGAAATCGGGAACCAGTCTTGAAAAAGGTGAAAGTTTCGAGGACACAGTTCTGAATGTAGCGGCAATGAAACCTTCAATCATGATTGTGCGAGCGAAAGACGAAATTCAAATGGATCGTCTTGCTTCGAAGGTCGGAGTTCCATGGATCAACGCAGGATGGGGGAAAGTGGGGCACCCCACTCAAGCGTTATTGGACGCGCTGACGATCAGAAAATTTCGTGGTCATCTTGCAAAAGAGAGAGTGCTGTTTGTCGGGGATGTGCAACACAGTCGAGTGGTCTCTTCTCATCTTGAGTTGGCAAAAATTCTTGGTTATGAAATTAGCTTCTGTGGTCCTAAAGAATTCTTATTCGAAAAACAATCGGCGCAGGGTTTAGATATAAATGCATTTGAAAATCTTCAAGCGGGTCTGGAATGGGCTACAGTGGTTATTGCTTTGCGTGTTCAAACTGAGCGTCATGAGCATCATCAGGATCCAATCAAATATCATGCTCAATGGGGACTCAATTCTAAAACCTTGCAGTTTCTAAGCCCAGAAGCCTTAATTTTACATCCTGGGCCGGTGAATCATGGAGTGGAAATTGATTCACAGGTTTTTTATGATCCTCGCTGTCGAGTATTTCAACAAGTGACTCAAGGTGTGTTCTTGCGGCAAGCTTTGATTAGTCTATTTTTAAAGAACCCCGAGGACCTCTTGTGAAAGCATTTCTTGTGCTCGAAACTGGCGAAAGCTACGAAGGACTTTGGCATGGCGGTGAAAATCGTGCTGGCGAAGTGGTGTTTAATACTTCTCATTCGGGATATGAAGAGATTGCCACGGATCCCTCTTATTTTTCTCAAATCGTGGTCATGACAGCGCCAATGCAAGGAAATTATTCGACGGATTCCCGAGTTTGGGAATCTCAAAAAATTTGGATTGAAGGATTTATTTGTTTACAGATGCAAGATTCTGTTCGTGATCGAGGTTGGTTGGATCGACTTTTGGAAAATAAAGTGCCTGCTGTTAGCGAAATTGACACACGAAATTTAGTCCTTCGACTTCGTCAGGGTGGAACTCCATGGGGTGCTTTAGTCCAATGTGAAAATAAAGAACAAGCCTTGCTGCAAGCGCAATCTCTGATCGCACAAAAAAAGAAAATAGATAAAGATTGGGTGTGGTTGGCTTCGCGAAAAGAAAAAGAAGTTCGTCGTGGTGAAAGCTTTGTTGGGCCACGCATCGCTGTTCTTGATTTGGGCGCTAAAGAAAATATTTTGCGTGAGCTGCTTTTTCATTCACGTGAACTTCATATCTTTCCTTCCAGAGCGACACCAGCAGAAATCTTATCCTGCGAGCCAGATGCGGTCATGCTCACAAATGGGCCTGGCGATCCTGCTGATGTGCAAGTCGCTATTCAAACAGTTCAAAGTTTGATCGGAAAGAAGCCTATTTTTGGGATTTGCATGGGTCATCAGATTTTGGCTTTAGCTTTAGGTGCTAAAACTTATAAACTCAAATTTGGCCATCGCGGTAGCAATCATCCCATTCGTGATGAATTGATTGGGAAAACTTATGTGAGCAGTCAGAACCATGGATATGCGGTGAATTCTGAAACTTTGCCAAAAGAGACAAGAATCACTCATCGCAATTTGAATGATGGAACAGTGGCTGGTTTTTTCTGTGCAGAAAAAAAATATTTAGGAATTCAATATCATCCTGAAGCTTGTCCGGGGCCCCATGAGGCGCGCGAGCTTTTTCAACATTTCATGACTCGAGTGATGTCTTGAAAAGAGGTACTTTGTGAACGAATTTGAAAAGTTAATTGAAAAAATTTTAAATCACTTCGCCGGTGAAGATTTTAAAAATGAATTAGATCGTGCGAAAAAGGAATTTTTTGATAACACCACCTTGAACGAAGAGCAGTCGGATCAATATGAGCTCAGAATGTCCCAATTTTACGACTGGTATTTTTTTTCTCGCGAACTGAGTGGTTATGGGCAAACTCCTTTAGAGGTTTGTCATTTAGCACGCGAACTTCGTTTTACGGATGATGAAGAAAAAAGAATTAGCACCCTCAAACAACATATACATTCTGTTTTCGAATTTATTAAGGTCAAAGACCGCGATATCGTTATCAAAGATCTTATGACTAATAAAAAAATAGTTGTGAAAAATTCGTCCTTGGTATTTGGATTTAATCCCGAGGAACTTTTTGAAGCACGACTGATTCCCTCTGGCGACACATGGATTTTTACGCGAGGCTTTTGTTTTCATCCTGAAAATGCAAAAAAATTCATTTTAAATGAACTTAAGCTTCATCGAAAAAATCCGGATTTAGATCCTGAAACGATGATTTTGCGATTGATACGCATGAGATATAAATATGAGCAGTATAAACACGTACGGCCGGAAGTAATTTATTCCAATGATGGTAAATTGGGAATGTAGGTTTTTGCGAAGGGACGGTTGTGCCGAGAAAAAAAGATCTGAAAAGAGTTTTAATTATTGGTAGTGGTCCAATCGTTATTGGACAAGCCTGTGAATTCGATTATTCAGGAACGCAAGCTTGCAAGGCTTTGATGAATGAAGGACTCGAAGTTATTCTGGTGAACTCAAATCCTGCGACCATCATGACCGATCCTGAAATTGCAACACGAGTTTACGTGGAACCACTCAAAGTTGAATACCTCGAGAAAATTATCGAGAAAGAGCGGCCACAAGCTATCATCCCCACATTAGGTGGGCAAACCGCTTTAAATTTGGCATTAGATTTACATCGCGCTGGAGTTTTACAAAAGTACAATGTGCAATTGTTGGGTGCGACTCCCGAAATTATCAAAGCCGCAGAAGATCGCGAAATATTTCGCAGCATCTTGGATAAAGTTGAAGCTAAATATCCGAAAAGCCATTTGGTGCGAACTTTCGAACAAGGTTTAATTGTGGCCGAAAAGCTGGGTTATCCTTTAATTTTGCGTCCCAATTACACGCTTGGTGGTGGGGGTGGTGGAATCGCATACACTCCTGAAGAATACAAAAAAATGGTCGTGCAGGCCTTGCACGAAAGCCCAACCTCGGAAGTTCTTGTTGAAGAAAGTATCCTAGGTTGGAAAGAGTTTGAACTCGAAGTGATGAGGGACGCCGCCGGAACATTTGTCGTGGTTTGTTCCATTGAAAATTTGGATCCGTGTGGAGTTCATACCGGTGACAGCATCACTGTGGCCCCGCAACAAACCTTATCGGATCAAGAATATCAAGCGATGCGAGACGAGGCTTGTAAAATCTTAAATGAAGTTGGTGTTCAGACGGGCGGCGCAAATATTCAATTCGCAACTCATCCAAAAACTGGAGAGCGTGTCGTTATCGAAATGAATCCTCGAGTAAGTAGATCATCCGCCTTAGCCAGCAAAGCAACGGGATTTCCAATTGCTAAAATCGCGGCTCTGTTGGCCATTGGTTACCATCTTGATGAAATTAAAAATGATATCACAAAATCAACTCCTTCGTGTTACGAGCCTGCGTTGGATTATGTGGTTACTAAAATTCCTCGCTTTGCATTTGAAAAATTTCAAGGGGCTAAAGACTTATTAACGACACAGATGAAAAGTGTTGGGGAAGTGATGGCGCTGGGTCGTACTTTTCAAGAGTCTTTAATGAAAGCACTTTTGGCTCTTGAATTTCATACTGAGGGGATTCCCGATCTAACAATGTCTGTTGATAAAATCTCTTACCCTAACTCGCAACGGATCTTTCATTTGTTCCAAGCTTTTCGTGATGGAACCAGTTTGGAAGAGATTCATCGGTTGAGTTCAATTACGCCATGGTTTCTTGAGCAGATCGAATCACTTTGTAAATTTGAAAAAAAATTAAATAACTTCACTCAGCTTGATAGCGTCACATTGTTAGCTTCGAAACGTCGCGGTTTTTCGGATGCACGAATTGGCAAGCTCACTCATAAAAAGGAATCGGAAGTTCTGTTGGCGCGGGAAAAAAATAAAATTTTCCCAAAATATCTTCAAGTGGATACTTGTGCGGGTGAATTTGAATCATCAACTCCCTACTATTATTCATCCTATTGGGCTGAAAATAATTCAACGACATCCCCTGAGCTTTCGCAGCCTGTTGTTGTGATTGGCAGTGGTCCAAATCGTATAGGTCAGGGCATTGAGTTCGATTATTGTTGCGTGCGCGGTGTAAAAGCTTTTCAACAACAGGGTCATCCTGTGGCTATGGTGAATTCAAATCCGGAAACAGTTTCTACAGATTACGACACTTCCAATGTGCTATTTTTTGAACCCCTCACTTTGGAATCACTTCGTGAAGTGATGAGGTATTTAAAGCCCTGGGGATTTGTTGCTCAACTGGGGGGACAGACTCCTATAAATTTAGCTCGAAAATTAGTTGAATCGGGATATCAATTGCTGGGTTCCTCGCTTGAGGCCATTGATCTTTCGGAAGATCGTGGGCTATTCAATAAAATTTGTCGTGAACTCGATCTAAAAATACCAAACTCAGGAATGGCCGGAACTTGGGAAGAAGCTGTGAAGATCGAATCCGCAGTGGGATATCCCATGATCTGTCGACCCAGTTATGTTTTGGGCGGTCGACGAATGGAGGTCATTGAAAATCACGAAGAACTTATTTCTTATTTTCAACGACATGGTGACTTTATAACTCCCGAGCAGCCTTGTTTAATGGATCAATTTCTTGAAGGGGCACTTGAGGTGGATGTGGATTTAGTTCGCGGCAATGATTGGACTGTGATTGGCGGAATCGTCGAACACATTGAAGCTGCCGGCGTGCATTCGGGCGATAGCATGGGTGTACTTCCGCCGCAACGCTTGAAAGAAAGCACCTGCGATCGCATCGAAAAACTTTGTCAAAAATTAGGTGATCGTCTTGGAATTATTGGTCATCTCAATTTACAGTTAGCAATTAAAGACAATGTGGTTTTTGTTCTTGAAGCTAATCCTCGAAGTTCACGTTCCGTGCCCTTTGTTGCGAAAGCAACAGGGATTCCATTGATTGATCTGGGTGTGGCTGCCATGCTTGGTAAAAAAGCTAACGAGATTCCTTTAGCTAAATTTCGCTGGAGAAATACTAAAGTTGTTTCTGTTAAAGGAGTGGTTTTTCCATTTAAAAAATTCCCAGAATCAGATTCCATTTTAGGGCCAGAAATGAAATCAACCGGGGAAAGCATGGGGCGAGGCCCGAATTACTCGGAAGCTCTGATGAAAGCTTTTATTTCAAGTCATATGATTTTCCCTCAGGGAGGCGAAGTGTTTTTTTCACTCCGTGAAAAAGATAAAATGGAAATCAAACCATTGGCTGAAGAATTATCCAAAATGGGTTATCGATTGTCTGCGACCGCGGGCACAGCAAAATATTTTAATGAAAATGGTTTAGATTGTAGCCCGCTTAAAAAAGTGCACGAAGGGCGACCTAATTGCGTAGATCGCATTCGCTCAGGAGAAGTCTCTTTTGTGATCAACACCACAGTGGGAAGGACTTCTATCGAAGCCAGCTTCGATATTCGTCGTGCTTGCACTGATTACAGCATTCCTTGTCTTACTGAAAGTGATGCGGCCGAAGCTTTCGTTTTGGCTTTGAAAAAAACCCGCGATGGACAAGCTGAGGTCTCTTCATTAGCTTCATTGCAAACGCTTAATTTAGAGTGAGTCATATGAAAAAATACATTTTATTTTTTTTAATTATATTTTTTTCTTTATTGAATTGGGATTCAGCTCAAGCCAAGCTCAATTCTGAAAATTTGCCGAAAAAAATCACCATTGGTTTAACTCCGGCTGGTCAACCAGACATTATTCGCAAACAAGCTTTGGAATTAGCCAAAGACATTCAGGCAGAGTTTGGCCTTCCAGTAGAGATTTATATATCGTCAGATTATTCGGGTCTTACTGAAGCTATGAAAAACAAGAAAATTGATTTTGCTTTTTTTTCTTCGCTGACATTTGTACAGGCGGAAAAAGAGGCCGGAGCAAAGGTCTTGCTGAAAAGAGTCTGGTCTGAACCCTATTATTATTCGGCCCTTATCGTTAGGCAAGATTCAAAAATTAAGTCCATAAATCAGCTCAAAGGAAAAAAAATAGCCTTCGTCGATAAAAGTTCAACCTCGGGTTATCTTTATCCCCAAGTCATGCTGAAAAAAAATAACCTCACTCAGGCTGATTTTTCGGAAGTTTTGTTTAGTGGCAACCATGCTCACTCAATAGAGATGCTAGAACAGAAAAAAGTCGATGTCGCTGCGGTTTTCACGGATGATGACAAGGGTCTTACCGGCGCTTGGACGAAGTTTTCTAAAGCGAAAAATATAAAATTTAAAACAATTTGGATGAGTGATCCAATACCAACCGACCCTTTTTGTGTGCAAAAGGATTTTTATGAAAACTATCCAAAATTGACCCATAGTTTAATGTTTTCCTTGATTGATTTATTCACACAAAATAAAATTTCAAAAAAATACAGCGAAGTTTTAGGAACTCAGGACTTACTTCCAGCGACAACAAAACAGTATGATCCTGTTCGCGAAATGGTCAAAAGCTTAAATATTGAGGTTAAATAGCAATGGACGTGTTAAGGGTCGAGAAACTCAATAAGGCGTTTAAACGATCTTTTTATGAAAAAAAGAGACAAGTTTTATTCGATGTGGATTTCGCCATTCCTTCTCAAAAGACCACCGGGTTTGTTGGCAATAATGGCTCGGGAAAAACCACGACGATCAAATGTCTATTTGAATTTATTAAAAAGGATTCCGGTAAAATTTTGTTTTTTGACCAAGTCTTATCTGCTGAACTCAAAAAGAAAATTGGTTATTTGCCAGAACGTCCTTACCTGTATGAGTTTTTAACGGGGATGGAATTCCTTAAGTTTCATTGGCAATTGTCTCAAGTGGGAAATTCTAAAGATTTTTTTGCTAAAGCTCATTCAACTCTGAAGTTAGTTGGACTCTATGAAGTTCGTGACCGGATTCTTAGAAATTTTTCCAAAGGGATGCTTCAGCGAATAGGCTTAGCTCAGGCCCTGCTTCATGATCCTGAATTTTTGATTCTTGATGAGCCGATGTCGGGTTTAGATCCTGATGGACGTTTGATGGTTAAAGATATTTTAAAAGAAGAGCAAAAAAAAGGTGTCAGTATTTTTTTTAGCAGCCATTTATTACAAGATATGGAAGAACTTTGTCAGAATCTTGTGGTTATTCATCACGGACGAATCCTTTACCATGGAGAGCTGAAGCCTTTTATGAGCCGCTTTCCAACTTTAGAAGAAGCCTTCCGCTCAACTCGCAAAGAGGTTTTATGAAAAGTATTTTTATTTTAGCAAAAATTACTTTTCAAGAAATGATTCGCGAGAAATTCTTTATCATTGTTATTTTTGCGTCCTTAATCCTTCTTGCCATTAGTCTTTTATTAGGCTCTTTGTCTTTTGCCGAGCAAAAACGAATTCTTATTGATTTGGGTTTTGCAGTGGTGGAATTGAGCGGACTCGGGATAGCACTATTTTCTGGAGCTTTCCTGATCACGAAGGAAATCGAGAAACAAACCTGTTTGTTATTGCTTTCCAAGCCCTTGTCGCGGGGACAATTCTTGGTTGGTAAATGGTTGGGTTTAGTTTTTTTGATCACCATTACTGTCGTGTTGCTGGCGTCGGGTTTATTTTTATTACTTCAACAGTTTGAATATTTTGCAAGTTTTATAGTCATTACAATTTCAATTTGGCTAAAAGTTTTAGTTCTTTTGTCCTTGGTATTTCTGGTGAGCGGTTTGGTCAGACCTATTTTTTCTTTGTTGTTTGGATTGACAGTTTATTTACTTGGTCACTGGCTTAATGACCTTGAGTTTTTCGTCAATAAAACCAAAGATGAATCTTTGATTAATTTCTTTAAATTTTTCCATGAAGTGATTCCTCAATTTTATCGTTTCAACTGGAAAGCCTATACTTTTTTAGAAAAGGGTATCGATGTGTCGCAAGTTGCACCAATGAGCTTTTATCTAAGTACTTGGTCGGTTTTTTTGTTAACTCTGGCGGTGGTCGTTTTCAGGAGGAAAGACATTGTTTGACATCGAATTTTTAAATTATGTCTATTTTATTTTCCTCGGTGCTATCTTTGGAAGTTTTGGCAATGTGATTATCTACCGTCTGCCAGCCAACGAAAGTGTGGTTTCCCCACGCTCGCGTTGTGGTCAATGTCACAAAACAATTTCATGGTATGATAATATTCCATTACTTTCGTGGTTTGTCCTTCGCGGTCGATGTCGAAATTGCAAAGCTCGGTATTCTTTTCGTTATGTCCTTGTTGAATATCTAATGGCCTTTGCTTTTGTTGCTTGTTATCACCAATTTGGATTTTCTTGGTTTCTTATCGAAGCTCTTATTTTTATTTTTGGTCTTATTGTTTCGTCTTTTATCGATATTGATCACATGATTTTGCCTGATGAGTTTACATTAGGAGGTCTAGTTTTAGGTTTAATCGGAGCAGCTCTGAATCCCCAGCGTGAATTTCTTCCCGCTCTGATCGGTGCCTTTGTCGGCGGCGGTTTTTTGTGGCTCATGGCTTATATGTATTTCTTGTTTACCAAAGTCGAGGGCATGGGTGGCGGTGATATTAAACTTCTGGCCTGGATTGGGGCTGTCCTTGGTTGGAAAGCTATTCCATTTGTTATAATGACTGCAGCGATTTTTGGAAGCACAGTTGGTCTAGCCTTGGCATGGCGACAGAAAAAGGGTCTGAAGACGATGATTCCTTTCGGTCCGTATTTAGCTCTTGGAGCAATTATCTACCTTTTAGGTGGCCAGACTATTGGCGAGTGGTACTTCCATTTATTTTTACCAGGATTCTAAAACTAGACCGACCATTGACTCATATCCAGTCCACTTCAATAATATGAAAGACCTGCTTTCACTTTGGTTCGTCCAAGGTGGGCAATTGATGTAAAGACAACTCGACGGAAGTGGTGAGAATGTTTTTCAGTTCGAAAAGAGTCATTGGTCTCGACATTGGGACAAGCTCGATAAAGATGGCTGAAATGGAAGTTTCAAAATCAGGAGCTACACTTCTGAGTTTTGTTTTAGCTCCGACTCCGACAAATTCCGTTTCCACCGGAGAAATCTCCAATCCGAATATGGTTGGAGGAGTGATTAGCGGGATGTTTTCAGAGCTCAGAAGCAAACGTAAATATGTTTCGACGGGGCTTTGGGGTACAGCGGTGATCGTAAAAAAAATCACCATTCCAAAGATGGAAAAAAAACTCATTCGTGACCAAATCCGTTTCGAAGCCGAACAGTATATTCCCTTTGATGTGAACAATATTTCTCTCGATTATTTTTTGCTTTCCAATAGCAATTCACCGGATACATTGGATGTTTTGCTTGTGGCAGCTCAGAACGAAGTGGTGAATCAATATGTTTCAACAATCACAAATGCAGCGTTAAAAATTGCGGTTATTGATGTCAGTGGATTCGCTTTGGCAAATACTTTTGAAATGAACTATGGCCGATTTCGAAATGAAAATATCGGTGTATTTAACTTTGGATCTTCAGTCACAAATTTTGTTGTGATCAGCCATGGACAGGTTATTTTTTGTCGAGACATCCCGGTGGGAGGTTCGAACTACACCAACGAAATTTCTAAAAATTTAGGTGTTTCTTTAATTGAAGCGGAATCCCTTAAAATTAGTGCTTCATTGCGAAGAGAAGTTCCTGAAGAGGTTCATAGTATTATAGGTTCTACTTCCGAAGCCGTTATTGAAGAGATTAAAAACAGTCTTGATTTCCTTAGCGCAACAACCAATGGGCTTACCCTGAATCGTTGTTTTTACACTGGGGGCGGGGCCGCGACTTCGGGTATGATTGATAGTATGATTAAATCGACAGGCTTGGGATTCGAGCCAATGAATTGTTTTCGTAAGATAAAATACAGTTCAAAAAAGATTTCCCCGGCTTATTTGCAACAAATTGGAAATTATTCGTCAGTGGCGCTGGGTCTAGCGGCAAGACAAGATGGTGACAATGATTAAAATTAATCTCGTCAACAAGTCGACCGTTCAAACGCAAATTGGCCCAACGATTTCCGATGCCGGGGAACTCATTCTTACGCGAGATGAATTGTTTAAGCAGGCGGGCTTAAGAATATTTGTCATGTTGATTTTTCCGATGTCGCTTTATTTGTACGAAGACTATGTCATGATTCCAGATATGGATAGTGCAAGCAAGGCTAAGGTAAAAGAGCTCGAGGAGCTTCGTTCCTACAATCAAAAAAGAGAACCCTCGGTGAGCGAAATTAAAAAATACGGGGACGAGAAAATCAAAATTGAAAGAAAAATTGAAATTCTTAATAAAATTGCTCGCGAACGCGGTCGCGAACTAGCACTTCATAAATTTTTTCAAAAAGCCATTCCTGATAAAACTTGGTTAACCGAATATAATTATGATCAGTCTAGGGATCGCATTACGCTCAAAGGAAGTGCCTTTTTTGCAAGCGATATCCCAAAGCTACGGCAAGAGATTCAATCCGACGTCATGTTTAAGTCAGTGGAAGTGAGTGCACAAAAAGAAGGTAAGTTTCAAGGGCAAAGTATAGAAGAGTTTGAAATGACAATTAATTTGGAGCGGGCGAATGAACCCAATCCTTAATCGCATCATTGCTCTCACTATGCAAAAGGTACTTTTTTTTGGAGTTATCCTAGCGGGTTCGTATTATTTCTTTTTTACTTACGATACCTACAATATTTTGAATGCCAAACAACAGGCATTGGGTCGGGATATTGATAAAGAAAAAGAAATCCAAAAAGATACAGATAGCACTCTTAAGAAAGAACTTGAGGTGAAGGATTCAGTCGCAGCCTTGTCATTGCAATTTGAAAAAATTGCGAAAAGTTTACCTTCGGTGCTTACTCAATCAGATATCATGGCTTTTATTGATATTTTTTCTAAAGAAGCGGTTGTTAAAGTCACATCAAAAAGCCCACAGGCATCCAGTAAACTTGAAGTGATTGAGCTGCTTCCAGTTAGCGTTACTCTTAAGGGAACTTATTTTGAAATTGGACGTTTTATCCAACGAGTTTCTATCTTTGAACCAATTACCAGAGTTTCTGACTATCGAATTATACGGGATGCAACCTCGAATTCAAATACGTATATTTTTGATGGAAAAATTTTAGGTTACCGGTCTTTGGATTCAAAGCAGGAAGAGGTTAAAAAATGAAACTTTTAGTTTTATTTTTATCTCAACTTCTTTGCCCTGTCGCTTGGGCGCAAACTTCACAAGAAGCTCAACCTTCCTTTCAGCAAGCACCAACAGTTCCCCCTGATCCTTCGCAGCCAACTCAGCTACCACCAAGCTCTCCTCCGGCAACAACCTTGACCGTTCCGGGGCCAAATGAAGTGCCAATAATAGTGCCGGCACCAGCGGCTGTGTTTCCTACGGCTGAACCAGAGCCAATTACTTTTCCAGTTGAAAATCCAACAAACAATCAAGCCACGGCGGTTCCTTCTGAATTATCTAAAGACAGATTCTTGTACGATCCAACCATCGGACGAGATCCTTTTAAAATTCCACTTATCAACGTTGATAAACTCACTCGAGCAGAGCCAATAGTGAATGAAGACAGCCTCGAGGGAGCAGAGATTCCTGATGGAGTGAAGGTCTTAGCTATAATTTATGATTCTCGAAAACCCCGCGCCCTCGTAGAAAAAATTTCTAATAAAAAACCTTATTTGGTTTTTAACAAAAGCCGTTTGGGAATAGGTGGCGGTGTCGTTTCAGAGATTCGTGAAGATGAAATCGTTGTCGTCAGGTCGATAGAAACCGAAGGACAGACGGCGGTGGAAAATATTATTTTAAGATTAAACGATAAGAAGAAAAAAGAAGAACGTAAGTAGAGTAGAAAACTGAACATGAAGTTCGGAGGACAGTATGAAAAGGATATTTCAAAACATTGTAATGATGGCCGTGTTGAGCACTCTTATTTCGTGCGTTTCACAGCAATCGAGTGAAGGCGATGATTTTGCAAGCCCTGAAGCGGCCACAGCAGCATCCGACGAACCGACGACAGATTCATCCAGCACGGAAAATACCGAAAGTAATAACTCTTCCACGGAAAACGAATCAAATCAGGTAGCTCAAGAAGAGCAACCACAAAACGAACAAGCACAAAAAAGCGAAGATGAACTTTTGCTTGATGAGACGACGAATGAAGAACAGGCTAAAAATGAACCACCACCGGAAGAACTTGCGCCACCAGCTGAACAGCAAATAGAGACTCTGCAGCCGCCTCCAGCGACAGAGGTTCCGACCCTTTCCCTCGTAGAGATCAAGAATATTCAATATAAAGGAAACGATACTGGCGGCACCCTTGTAGTTGAAGCCACCGGGCCTTTTACATACACCACAAGATCAAATGTTGAGCTCAAACAATTTATTATCGAGATTCCCAATTCAGTGCTTCCACAAAAGTTGAAACGACCACTGAACACGAAGGATTTCAAAGGCGGCATAGGATCAATTGATGCCTATCAAAATGCCGGTTCAAATGTTTCTCGATTTGTTTTGCAACTTCGTGAAGGAGCTCAGGATCCCGTTTTGCAAACCGAAGGAAATAGTTTATTGGTTGTGACTAACGACACGGCTCTGCCGGCAAATATTCAGGCCGAAATGTCTCCAGACACTCTTCCAGTGAAACCAAATTCGTTAGAGGCTGTCCCACCACGATCAGATGAGGAAGAAACCTCTCGTCGAGAAGGTTTAGCGAGTGGTTCGGGAGCCACTCAAGAAGATCGAGCTCTGATGACCAACATCAATCTTGAAGATTTTATGGCCGGCAATAAAAAATTCTATGGTCGAAAAGTTTCTTGCTCCTTTGATGATGTGCAAGTCAGAGACGCCATTGAGTTCATCATGTTGGATTCGGGCTTAAATCTGATCTTGGATGATCTTAAAGATATCGGAGCTATTAACCTCCGAATTCGCGAAGTTCCCTGGGATCAGTGCTTAGTTCTGATCATGAAAGTTAAAAAACTAGGTTACACTCGCATGGGAAATGTCCTCAGAATTTCGAAACTGGATGACATCGCCAAAGATGAAGACGAAGCCATTAAGCGGGCCGAAGCTCGTAAAAAAGTTGAACCTGTTAAAGTCAGAATTTTCCCGATTTCTTATGCCCAAGCAAAGGACCTTGAAGCTCAAATTAAAAATTTCTTGTCAAAAGATCGCGGTGCGGTCACCAGCGATGGGCGAACCAATTCCTTAATAGTCACTTCGACGGATGAAGATCTAGAGAAAATAGCCAAAATGTTAAGCAGCTTGGACACGCCTCCCCCTCAGGTGCTGATCGAAGGAAAAATTGTCGAGGCCACCGAAAGTGTGAACAAATCAATGGGAATTAACTGGGGATTCTCTGGACAAGATATTAAATTAGGGACCAATAAATCTACAGGTTCCCCAATTAACATGAGACCCACGTTCAATTATGGAGGATTTGCATCGGGTGCAGCCACGACCGCGGGTTTTGGTTTGAACATCGGGACACTCGATATCCTTGGGGATCTGGGTGCAACTTTGTCTTTATTTGAAACCGAAAATCGAGTGAAAGTATTATCTTCTCCGCGAATTATCACGATGAACAATGAAGCAGCTTCGATCAGTCAAACGACAAATCAACCCCAAGCCACGATCACAACGACAGGAACCACGACCCAAAAAACCTACACCGCTGTTCCAGTGGTGCTTTCATTGAACGTCACTCCACAGATTACCAACGACGCTTCCATTATCATGAAGGTCAGTGTGACCAGGGAGTTTACGGGCGCGGCCGTGGATTCGGCAGATCCGACTTCAATGCCAAAATTTTCTCGTAAAGCCGACACGAAGGTGATCGTTAAAAACGGTCAAACCACAGTGATTGGCGGAATATATCAGAATGATACAGCCGAAGGGTCCAATGGGATATCGGGCTTACAAGATATTCCTATTTTGGGTTATTTATTTAAAGGGCAAACCAGTAAAAAGGATAAAAACGAATTACTTATTTTTCTAACACCAAGAATTGTATCGAATACAACAGAAACTGGCACCCCAGCAACTTCTGGCTTATAATGTTTTATAGGGTTAATTTAGGAGGACTCATGAGGCTCATCAAACAACTTATTAGCGCGATAGGAATCACCATTCTGAGCCTGGGGACTTTAAGCTGCGGAAGTCCCGCCGATTCACCAATCACTTTTAAACTCAAAAGTGGCCAAGCAGTGCTTATTCCCATCGCCGCTTCGACTTGCAAAGAAGAAGCAGTTCCCGCAGCAGATGGAACTACAATATCAATAACCTCAAAGTCTTTTGCTTTCGATGCTCCACAAATCGAAGTTGATGTAGCTAAGATGAATCAGAATGCCTCTATTAATATTATTGGTATTACGATTAAGATCGAATCCCCTTTTATTAGTGGAGGAAAATATCAATGTGTTATTGCCGGTGATGAACTAAAATATTTATATTATAACCCGGCCGCAACTTCGACATCTTGGGATCCAACGAACATCATTGTCGATACGGCGGCTTTGCAGGCCGATGGGACCACAGCGAGTGAATTCACTGGAACACGTTATTGGACCGCAGCTAAAGGTTTCAAATCTTGCCCTCTTCGTTGTGGGGGAGTCGCTACTACAAAGGAAGGAGCCTTTCAGGCGCCAGTGCTTTTTGAGTTGATTGCTGTTTCGACAGTAACAGCGACCGATGGTTCTTTGATCCAAACACCTTATAAAATATCAACTAACGGCACTCTTAAAGCCCTATTCTAATGGATTTATTTTCTAAAATGCAGGGTGACTTCGGCCTCACCCTCTCGGAAAAGTTAAGACCTAAGTCGCTCGGTGATCTTAAAGGTCAAAAAAAGATTCTCTCTGAAAAATCTCAACTCCGACAAATGATCGAAAAGGGACAGATTCCTAATCTTATACTTTGGGGACCGCCCGGCACTGGAAAAACCAGTTTTGCAAAGGCTCTTTCAGAAAAATCTCAAGCTTTTTTTATCGAAATGAATGCGGTCGAAGCTGGCGCCAAAGCGCTGCGCGAGGCCGGCGTTGCCGGAGCCGAAAGACGGGTGGTCCATCAGCAGAAAACTTTGTTATTCGTCGATGAAATTCACCGCTTGAATAAAGGCCAACAAGACGTACTGCTTCCCTTCATTGAAAAAGGGGATCTCATTTTAGTTGGGGCCACCACGGAAAATCCAAGCTATGAATTGAACAAAGCTCTTCTCAGTCGCTGCCGTCTTGTTGTCTTTGAAAAATTAAGCTTTCAAGATTTAGAAGAAATATTTGATCGAGCCGCCCAGATCACTGGATTTGATTTTCGCGCTCAACTTTCGGCCGAAGCTCTTGACGCTCTTTTTGAACTTTCCGATGGCGATGCTCGAAGATTAATTAATTCCTTGGAACTTGTTCAGCAATCGAAAATAAACAAAGCTCTGTCGCGAGCCGAGCTCATCGAAATTCTCCAAGCCCCAGGACTGAGTTACGATAAAAATTCTGAAATGCACTATGATCTGGTTTCCGCACTTATTAAAAGTGTTCGCGGCAGCGACCCGGACGCTGCCCTTTACTACATGGTGCGAATGCTTGAGGGCGGCGAAGATCCAGTTTTTATTTGTCGTCGATTGATTATTTTGGCTTCCGAAGATATCGGAAATGCCGACCCCCGCGCCCTTACTTTAGCGACAAGTTGTCTTAACGCCGTTGAAATCATCGGCCTTCCCGAAGCCACAATTCCTTTATCACAAACGGTCCTCTACTTATCAACTTGTCCAAAATCGAACAAATCTTATCTCGCCTTAAAGGCCGCCCAAGAGTTCATTAAAAAAACCCGTTCGCTTCCGATTCCGCTTAAACTTCGCAGTTCAAAAACCGAACTCTCTAAAAATCTAGGATATGGAAAAGACTACCAATATCCCCATGATTTTCCCCAGGCATGGGTCGACGAAAATTATTGGCCCGAAGAAATTTCTCCGCAAAATTTTTATCAGCCCTCATCGCGCGGATTCGAAAAAAATATCATCGAATATCAGTCCTGGTTGAAGAAAAAAAAATCCGAACCTAGCAGTCCTTAAAATCGAAGGGTATTCCTTTTTTAAATCGCCCGGAAGGCGCAAAGACTTAGGCAAGAATCATTTCCCTGAGCCATATAGGAATGTTTAGTGTTCGCCGGGATTTCAACGCGATCACCTTCGCGAAGCAAAAATTGGTTTCCAGAAATGTTAAATAACATTTCTCCTTTGACGATCATGCGGATTTCGCAAAAAGGATGGCGATGCTCTGATATTTTTTTTTGAGGTTCGAAGCTTTCCTCGAGCACGTCCAACCCCTCATTTTCAAAAATGAACTTCATTTGAGCTTTATTCGGTAATTGTGGAGCTTGCCAACGTGTAATAATCATCGACACAAATTCTCAATTTCAGACGAAAAAATCAAGCTCGATTATGGATTGTTTAACTTTGATACAAATCAGACGAAGTTTTTGGCAAGGACCATCTTTGTTTTCCAGACATCGGGACCTGACTTTAAAAGTTGTTAAAGAAATCGTTAAGTCCTAGCTTCATAAGACGATAGATAAGCACATGCTATCAGGAGGCTTCGTTGAGCAACATCAGAATGAAATCGACTAAATCGGATACTAAGTCAGATTTGGATAGCATTCTGAATTTCATTGAAGGGTCCCAAGGTTTAAGGGCCGTCAGTGAAGACTCTGAAGAGCTCAAAATTATTCAAACTGTTGATGGGAAAATTTTTTCTTTTAAAGTTAAAGATGTATCTGAAATTTTACATCGACAAGATGTAGACTCAAAAACTTTTCTGCAAATCAATTTTCAAAATTCAAATAAAGTTTTAATTACCGAATCTCTTGTGGGATTTAAACCAAATCAAACCCTTGGTTTGGATATGGCAAAACTTCCCAAAGTGGTCACGACACCTGATCTTGTCAGCGTTTATGAAGCGATTGAAGATGCGATGGGATCAGATCAAATCGACCATGAAATTGAAATCTTAAAAAAAGTTTATTTGGCGATTGTTGAGGGCGGAGAAAAAGCCGGTTTTGATTTAAAAGAAGAACGTCATTGGCTTAATCGCCTTCTTGGCTCCCGTCTTCGGGCTTCAGCTTAGTTATTGCCATGTCTAAGATAATTCAAAAAATCACCCTAAAAAAAGATTGACCTTCTTCTGAAGATCAGCGAGATTCTGCCCCACTTAAATGGGGGCATAGCTCAGCTGGGAGAGCATCTGATTTGCATTCAGAAGGTCGCAGGTTCGATCCCTGTTGCCTCCACCAAGTATTGTTGCGAGTATTTTGCGCATTTTGAGAAAATTATTCTCAAAAAATAAATGCAAAAAATATTTCAAGAAAGTAGTTGACGGTTCAATTGGTATCACCTAGAACTGACGACCTCTTAGCAAATCGCTCTTTGAAAACTGAATAGCTAGATAGAAAGATTTTTGGGCTTCAGCAGAAATTTATTTCTGCACAATTTCTAATGTTAAGAACAATTAAACTAAGCTTAAAAGCTGACGTTTGATTTGGACAGAATTCAACTGGAGAGTTTGATTCTGGCTCAGAACAAACGCTGGCGGCGTGCCTAATACATGCAAGTCGAACGGGTCTTGCCTTCGGGTAAGACAAGTGGCGCACGGGTGAGTAACACGTGGGTAATCTGCCTTCGAGTGGGGGATAACTATCCGAAAGGATGGCTAATACCGCATAAGACCACGAGATCTGAGGATCACGAGGTCAAAGTTTTTCGCTCGAAGATGAGCCCGCGCAGGATTAGCTAGTTGGTGAGGTAATGGCTCACCAAGGCAACGATCCTTAGCTGGTCTGAGAGGATGATCAGCCACACTGGAACTGAGACACGGTCCAGACTCCTACGGGAGGCAGCAGTAGGGAATATTGCGCAATGGGGGAAACCCTGACGCAGCGACGCCGCGTGAGTGATGAAGGCCTTCGGGTCGTAAAGCTCTGTTGCAAGGGAATAAAAAAATGAATGTACCTTGCGAGGAAGGATCGGCTAACTTCGTGCCAGCAGCCGCGGTAAGACGAGGGATCCTAGCGTTGTTCGGAATTATTGGGCGTAAAGCGGGTGTAGGTGGCTTTGTAAGTCAGGTGTGAAAGCCCAGGGCTCAACCCTGGAAGTGCATTTGATACTGCAGAGCTTGAGTGTGGGAGAGGTGAGTAGAATTCCAGGTGTAGTGGTGAAATACGTAGATATCTGGAGGAATACCGGAGGCGAAGGCGGCTCACTGGCCCAACACTGACACTCAGACCCGAAAGCGTGGGGATCAAACAGGATTAGATACCCTGGTAGTCCACGCCATAAACGATGGATACTTGTTGTTGGAGGTATTGACCCCTTCAGTGACGAAGCTAACGCGTTAAGTATCCCGCCTGGGGAGTACGGTCGCAAGATTAAAACTCAAAGAAATTGACGGGGGCCCGCACAAGCGGTGGAGCATGTGGTTTAATTCGATGCAACGC
>JBBTCO010000065.1:0-30636 GCA_038043185.1 Bdellovibrionota bacterium | reverse complement strand
AAAAATTCTTTGTTAAAATTGAACAAATTTCTATTCAAAATGATCACGTCCATTTTTTAATTCGAGCCAGTCGCAGAACGGATTACCAAAGCTTTTTTCGAGTGGTCACGGGACAAATAGCTCAGCAATTTCAAAAAAATGGTTTATTAAACTTTGCGCTGGATTTAAATCGAAAGAAAAAAGTGACCGATACCCCCGGAAAAAGCACTTCCACCATGTCAACACGCAAAAAATTAAAAAAACTATGGAAACACAGACCCTTCACTCGCGTGATTAGTGGCTGGAAAGCGTACAAAACGGTGGTGAGTTATGTCAGACTTAATGAACAAGAAGCATTGGGGAATATTCCGTATCGAAAGCTGAGACTAATGGGGCTATCGGCCGGAGAATGGGAAATATTATGGGCTTAAATTAACGGCATTAACAGGCTTGATCTCGACTAAAGACATGTTAAGGAAAATCTAAGGTTTTCGCGGGATTCGGACTGAGGTAAAATAGGGCTTGGAGACCACCATGAAAGCCTATGCTTCGAAGCTCGATAAAAACTCTCCGGATTATATCGAAAATCATAAAAAGATGTTGGATTCTGTTGAGCAGCTGAAAGGTCAATTGCAAAAAGCCCTCTATCAGGGTGAAGAAAAACACACGACTCGTCATCAAGAAGCGGGAAAACTTTTAGCTCGTGATCGCATCGAACTTTTATTAGATCAAGATTCTCCATTTTTGGAATTGATGGCTTTAGCTGGTATGGATCAACCCGGAATCGTCACTGGCGGATCCATAGTCGCCGGAATTGGTCTTGTCGAAAATATAGAATGTTTAATTATTGCCAATGTTCCAACTATTCGAGGCGGAGCGCTGAATCCTGTCAGTGTACAAAAACTTCAACGTCTGGATGTTATTGCGCGGGAAAATCGTTTGCCCACAATTTATTTAGTGGAATCCGCAGGTGCGGATTTGCCCTTCCAATCTCAAATATTTAACTATGGTGGATCGCTTTTTCGCGAGATCACTCGTCGATCGCGTTTAGGAATACCTTCTGTCTCTGTGGTCTTTGGAAGTTCAACTGCGGGTGGTGCCTACATTCCGGGGATGAGTGACTATGTGATCATGGTAAAAAATCAAGCCAAGGTTTATTTGGCAGGTCCTCCATTAGTAAAAATGGCAACGAATGAAGAAACCACCGACGAGGCCTTGGGTGGAGCAGATATGCACAGCCGACTTTCTGGAGTTTCAGACTATTTAGCAGAAGATGAAAATCATGCCATTGATTTAGCTCGACAGATTTTAGCTGGTTTAAATTACAAAAAGATTTCATTGATGCCGGGTGGAGTATTTGAAAATCCAATTTATCCTGCTGAAGAAATTTTGGGACTAGCCAGTTTTGATGTCAGGAAGCCCTATGAAGTTCGTGAAATTATTGCTCGTCTCGTTGATGGCTCGGAATTTTCGGAATTTAAACCTTTGTATGGTTCAACCTTAGTGACTTGTTTTGCAAAAATATTTGGCGTGCATGTTGGTATTCTTGCGAACAACGGGGTGCTATTTCCCGAGAGTGCCAATAAAGGTTGTCAGTTTATTCAGCTTTGTAATCAAAAAAATATCCCTCTGATATTTTTGCAAAACATCACCGGGTTTATGGTGGGTCAGAAGTACGAAGAATCGGGTGTGATCAAAGCTGGAGCAAAGATGATCAACGCTGTGGCGAACAGCCAAGTTCCAGCCATTACGATCATGATGGGAGCATCCTATGGCGCTGGAAATTACGCCATGTGTGGGCGAGCCTATGAACCCCGGTTTTTATTTTCATGGCCGAATGCTCGTTTGGCCGTCATGGGACCCGATCAATTGGTTGGGGTGCTTGGCTTACTTAAAAAAGATGCAAGTGCGGCGCAAGCCGAACAAAAATTGAAACTTCAAATTGAGCAAGAATCGACAAGTTATTTTAGCACCAGTCATTTATGGGATGATGGAATTATTGATCCTCGGGACACACGAACGGTGATTGGTTTGTGTCTTTCAACAATTCACACGAATAAAATTGAAGGAGCTCGAGACTATGGCATTTTTCGCATGTGATTCTTTGTCCGAGTTTGAATTTCAATGACAAAAATAAAAAAAGTTTTAATCGCCAATCGTGGAGAAATTTCCTGTCGTATTCAAAAAACCTGTCATCGCCTTGGAATTTCAACTGTGGCGGTGTATTCCGATTTTGATCGCGAAGCTGAACATGTTTTAATGGCCAATGAAGCTATCTATCTTGGTGCTTCGCCTTCGAGCGAATCATATTTGAATATGTCTAAAATAATCGAGGCCGTGAAACAAACAAAAGCGGATGCTATCCATCCAGGATATGGCTTCTTATCCGAGAACGCTGATTTTGTTCAAAAATGCGAAAGTGCAGGCATTAAATTTATTGGCCCTGGTTCGACAGCGATGCGAAGCATGGGATCAAAAATTGAAGCAAAAAAGAAAGCAAAGGCCTTAGGAATTCCTGTGGCAGGCTCTTATGTTGGGGATTTTAAGAATCAAGATTTACTTTTAAAGGAAGCCAAAAAAATCACTTATCCCTTATTGATCAAAGCGTCCTCTGGCGGTGGGGGACGGGGCATGCGTGTCGTTCGTGCTGAATCCGAATTGATCGAGGCCGCAGCCTCGGCAGCCCGAGAATCTTTGGCCGCTTTTGGTCGTGATGATATTTTTCTAGAAAAGTATTTTGAAAACACACGACATATTGAAATCCAAATTTTGGCTGACGAGCAGGGGCATGTCTTGTCCTTGTTCGAACGAGAATGTTCAGCACAGCGTCGGCATCAAAAAATTATTGAAGAATCGCCGTCACCCCTCATTAATGAAAAGCAGCGCAAGCAGTTAGGGGCTTGGGCCACACAGCTTGCTAAAGACATTGGATATACCAATGCCGGCACTGTCGAATTTTTATATGATGTAGATAGTGAAAGTTTTTATTTCCTCGAAGCAAACACCAGACTTCAGGTCGAACATCCGGTGACGGAATCAATTTTAGGTTTAGATTTAGTAGAACAACAAATTTATATCGCCGAAGGAAAATCGCTCGGCTTACAACAAAAGGATTTAAAAATAAATGGTGCTGCCATCGAGTGCCGTCTTTGTGCCGAAGACTCTATGCGCGATTTTGGGCCCAGTGTGGGAAAAATTTTGAATTTAAATTTTGCTCAAGATTACGGAGCAAGATTTGATTCCGGTGTAACCACAGGCAATTCTGTCGGCATTTATTACGATTCACTTTTAGCAAAAATTATTGTTCATGCGGAAACTCGAGAGCTGGCCACTCAAAAAATGATTTCAACTTTACAGCTCAGTCGAATATTAGGTTTAACAACCAATCAGACATTTTTAAAGTCTGTGCTGGAAAGTGCAGAGTTTCAATCGGGAACTTATGACACTAAAACTGTCGAAAGAGTTTTACAGAGTAAAAAAAGCTCTTCATTGCAAATCGTTTACGAAGAGGCCAGTTGTGCTATTACGCTTTGGCGTTGGAAACAAAGAAATCTGGCTTCAAAAAAATTAAATTTTATTGAACCTGGATGGCGTAATCATTTTTACCGCGCGACAAAAGAAAAATACCAATGGGATGAAACGAGCGTCGAAATTTCTTACCAAAGCCTTAAGTTGAATCAATTTGAAATTAAAATAGATAATCAGTTTTATCAGTCAGAAATTTTAAATATTTCCGCGAATAGCATTGAATTTCGTTTGAATCAAAAAACTTTGCACTATTTCATCGCTCTTTCCGATGGTGATATTTATGTTCACAATGCAGAAGCTGGAACTTTACAGGGGAAACTTCGGCCACGAATTACCGAAGCTGTAGCGGAAGAAATAAAAGGGTCACTGCATTCCACTATGCCAGGAAAAATTGCCAAAATTTTAGTTAAAAATGGAGATCAGGTAAAAATCGGTGATCCTTTAATCGTTGTGGAGTCCATGAAGATGGAAACGC
Source organism: Bdellovibrionota bacterium (assembly GCA_038043185.1). Lineage (GTDB taxonomy): Bacteria > Bdellovibrionota > Bdellovibrionia > Bdellovibrionales > Bdellovibrionaceae > UBA5009. The sequence continues at coordinate 26,654 of JBBTCO010000065.1, read as the reverse complement.
AAATCAGGGCTTCAACTGCAGGAAAAATCATCGAAGTCTTCGTTAAAGCCGGTGACTTGGTGACGCCACAAACTCAACTTATAAAAATTGAAGAATTAAATGATGCTGTATCTGAAAGGCAGGCCAGCCATGATTGAAATCAACGATCAACACAAAATATTTCGTCAAACGGTGCGAGACTTTGTTGAAAAAGAAATTCGTCCACATGTTGAAGAGTGGGAAGAAAAAGGATTCACTCCGCGACACATTTGGAAAAAGTGTGGAGAGCTGGGGCTTTTAGGTATTCCCTACAAAGAAGCCTATGGCGGAATGAACGCGGATTATACGTTTTTGATGATCTTCACCGAAGAAATGGCTCAATGTGGTTCTTTAGGAGTCGCCTTGGGGCTTGCCGTGCAAACGGACATGGCCACGCCGTCTTTGCACGAGCATGGCAGTGAAGAGCTCAAGAAAGAAATTTTGGTTCCGGCGATTGCTGGGGATTTTATTGGTTCTATTGCTATCACAGAGCCTGATTGTGGATCTGATGCGGCGGGATTGAAAACCTCGGCTCAGAAAAATGGAAAAGATTATATTTTGAATGGCACTAAAATGTTTATCACCAATGGCACGCAGGCGGATTTTTTCACCGTGTTGGCAAGAACCAAAAATGAACCCGGTCATAAATGTTTTACCCTGTTTGCTGTGCCCGCAAAAATTTCGGGAATTTCTATTGGCCGAAAATTAAAAAAAGTTTCTCATCTGTCATCGGACACGGCCGAAGTCATTTTCAACAATGTGAAAGTTCCCGAAAAATATCGAATTGGTGACGAAAATATGGGTTTTGTCTATCAAATGGAGCAATTTCAATTCGAACGCTTGGCTGCAAGTATTCAAATGCTGGGTGTTATGAAACGCTGTTATAAACTGACCAAGGATTACGTGAGCTCGCGAAAAATTTTTGGTAAAAACATTTCTGAATTTCAAATCACCAGACATAAGCTGGCGCAGATGGCTGCTGAAATTACCTGCGTTGAAGCTTTGGCCGAGCACTGTATCGAATTTGCCAATCTTAAAAAAGATTTTACTCGGGAAGTTTCCATGCTCAAATTGTTGGGCGCGCAAACTCAGCAAAGAGTTACCGAAGAATGTGTTCAGCTTCATGGAGGCTACGGTTTAATGGCAGAATACGAAGTGGCTCGGTATTTCCGTGATTCTAAATTGGCGGGAATTGGCGGGGGCTCAAACGAGGTTATGAAAGAAATCATTGCGAAGAGAGAAGATATTTAAGTCTCACTTTGGAGAGGACGCGTCCAATGGCAACAAAAAATAAAACCATCATTACCTGCGCTTTAACTGGCGTCTTGACTGACCCTGAAGTCACCGGGGTACCGGTCACGCCAGCCCAAATGGCGCAAGAGGCACTCGATGCTTACAATGCCGGGGCGACAATAGTTCATTGTCATTTTCGCCAACAAGAAGCTGGGAAAACTCACCTAGCAAGTTGGGACCCCGATGTGGCCTTTGACACGATTGCGGCCATTCGAGCCAAGGTTCCTAAATTATTAATCAACATGTCCACAGGGGTTATTGGCCCGGACATCAGTGATGCTTTGGCCTGTTTGAAAAAAGTGAAACCGGAAATTGCCGCCTTGAATGCCGGAACTTTAAATTATCTAAAAATTAAAAAGGATGGGAGCTGGGCATGGCCCCCATTTATATTTGATAATCCTGTCGATAAGATACAAAAATACATTAAAGTAATGAATGAATTTAATATTTTACCTGAGTGTGAATGTTTTGATACGGGCATCGTGCGTTCCGTGGCGATGTTTGAAAAAAATGGTCTGCTTAAAAAACCAGTATGTGTTTCCTTCGTGATGGGAGTATCCAGTGGGATGCCAGCAAAACCCGCATGGTTGTCTTTATTAGTTGATGAACTTAATCCGGGGGCGCACTGGCAGGTGATTGGGATTGGCCGCGAAGAGGTTTGGCCCTTGCTTCAGAAGGCCATTGATTTAGGTGGCGATGTCAGAACAGGTTTAGAAGATCATTTCTATTTGCCCGACGGAAAAAAAACCAGATCCAATGGAGCTTTAGTTGCAGCCCTTGCGCAAATGGTAAAAAAATCAGGAGCTCAGATTGCGAGCCCTGAAGAGACAAAAGAAAAATTAGGAATTAAGTAGTTTAGGGCGCAGTATAGACAAGTTCGGTAGACATATTACTTTCGATTCCATCCTTAGAAACAGCGCTAACCGCTAGATAATAAGTTTTTTTGGAAACAAGCCCAGTGATACGGTGATCAGTAAAGTTACCAACGACATTTTCATTGATAGTTGTCGAGTAGGATTTGCTGCTATTTCCGATATATATTTTGTAACCTTTGAGTGAAGCTGCAGAATTATCTTCGTTAAGTGTTGTTTTATCCCACATAAGATCAAGTTCACCATTAAAAACGTTGACTGGGGGAAGATCATCGATTGAAGAAGCTTGGTCGACGGCTTGGCTTAAGTTAAACTCCTCAGCCTGAAATGATTTGCCGCAGTTTTGATAGAAGAGGAGAGTGAAGCCGGTCAAAATAGCAAGCCCGATTCTTTTGAACTTTGTGGAATAAGAATAATTTGACACAATTCCCCCAGCTATAAGCATAGCTTTTCTTGTATCTGTTTTCTACAGAATTTACTAAAGCCCAATTAAAAGCCCAAGAGTTTATCTATTTGAGAAAACACAATTAATTTGTCTAAGATTGCGATTAGAAATCTCGATATGAGACAGGCGAAAGCTATTGCGACTTTATTGAAATTATTTCTGAGCTTGTTCGATTTTGTCGAGGCGAGCTTTAAGCAGAGCGATCTCTTTGTCTTTGGCTGCCATTTCAGCCTCCGCCGTAGCTTTAATAGAAGCGATCTCTCGGGAATGTCGCTCGGACGCGCTCGAAAGTTCAGAAATACGGCGAGTGAGTTCTTTAAAGGCTTCAATAAGAGGAGCAACTAAGTGGTCATAAGCAACAGATTTCAACCCTGACTTGGAATCAGTAACCACAGCCTGCGGATAAACTTTTTCAAGTTCTTGAGCAATCAGACCAATTTGTTGGCTCTGACCGTATTTTTCTTTATTTATCCAGTCGTAACTCACGCCTTGAAGTTTCAAGATATTATCCAAAGAATTTTCAAGAGGCTGAATGTCTTCTTTAAGTCTACGATCTGAAACTGCGGTACATCCGGCGCTGGCACAAACTTGCGTGCCACCAAATCTTAAGACACTAGCCGCAGCGATATTTACGTCGCCATTTACATCGAGCTTGTAACCGGGACTGAGACCGATACCTACGTTTCCGCTCGAGAGAATTGTCATTCGATCTGCGGGTGTCGTTGAACCTGTTGGTGTGGTCTCAAAGTAGAGATTTGCACCCTGTGCAGAGTCAGTCCAGTTCTCTGCTGCTTTAGAATACATCGTAGCTCGTGACGAAGCTGGAAATCCTGTCGCCCCGTATCCCAAAGTGCCAAATACTCCTAACATGTCTCCACTTTGTGTCGCTGTTGGAGAAGCAAGTGTGCCTCGCGAGGATGCAGATATAACGGCACCAAAATTACCTACACCAGCTCCTCCCGAAACAATTGAATTAACGCCATTTGATCTTACATCTAGTTTGCCTACAGGAGCAGTAGTTCCAATGCCAATGTTACCTGTTCTCATGATCGCGAGATGTGTTGTGTTTGAAGCTATATCCCCTGCATTCCCAACGCTTGCTGTACTACCATATTCAAATAAACCTGAATTTTGATCTACAGTAAGGTACCCACCGTAAGCACCCGCACTGCCTGCCCCATAACGAAGACTAGTTCCGTCATAATACATATTAAAGCCAATAGTAGGAGCTCCATGAATTATATATACGGGATAGATCGGGCCGAATTTGGCCGAAGTCCCTGTCGTTGCAGGAATTCCAATGTCCAGGGGATATCCAGGTGCCGTCGTTCCAATACCAACGTTACCAGTAGTATAATAAATATCTGAACTTGCGGTCGTCCACTGACTTGATGTTAGCGCTGTCCACGCGCCGTCACCACGAAGGTAAGTCGTGTTATCTGTCGTGCCTGATCCTAATCTTGCGGCTGCTACTGTTCCCGAACTAATTACAGAACCAGCTAACGATCCAATCGCCTGACAAGTCATAATGTCGCCAACTGAATTCCACGTCAGTGACTGACTTGCTGTACATCCTGTCGATGAATAAGCCGTGCTTCCAGTTACCGTAGATCTTAAATCTGTCATCGCCACATAAGCAGGTGTCCAATTTGTTCCATCATAACGTAACATTTGTCCATTAGCTGTAGGAAGTGCGCTTAATGTTTTACCTTTTAATTTATCAACCGAAGTGGCTCCGTAAGTTCCACTCACGTCTCCAACAAAAGCTGCTGCTGAAGTAAGCTTGGCATCCAATTGTGTTTGAATTGCTGAAGTCACTCCATTTACATAACCTAGTTCAGTCGCTGTGGTGGTCGCTGCTACTGGAATACCGTTAGCATCAGAAGCCAAGGCTCTACTTGCCGTAATTGCAGTGGCATCCGTCATCACTCCTGATCCATTATTAATTACTAAAGTATTATTTGTACCACTAGCTAATTTTGTTCTAGCGATCGCGGCTGCTGCAGCTACTTTTGCGTTATCAATCGCTAAAGCTGCAACCGTCGGATTTGGATAAGTTCCTGCTAAATCTCCACCAGCCGCACCTGTTGGCGAAGCTCCCGCTGCTGTTCCCAATGTTTGAGTAGCCGTTCCATCGTAATATTTTAATTGTTTTGCCACAGAGTCATACCAAAAACTTCCAGCCGCTGGTGCTGTTGGTGGTGCAACCGTGGTATAACTTGGAATTGTTGCCCCTGCCGTAGTTTGAGTACCAATGTATTTTCCACTTGTTCCAGCAATAATACTCATTAAATCTGTTAATTGAGTTGGATCCAGTGCCGGCGCCGTCGCTGGATTTCCACTGCCATCCACTGTTCTGATTAAATTTGTTGAACTGAAAGCTCCAACTCGCTCGGCTTCTATAGTAGCAATCGCCATTGGGGAATATCCTAAAGTCATAATAGGCATGGGCTCATAAGTCGTCATGGTTTCATCTTTAAAATAAACAATGAACTTTCGATTATCACTGCTAGCTGGAGTGTAAGTCGTGCCACTCACGCAGCGAGTGCCATCAAAAGTCATCACATCGCGATTGGAAAAAATTCGCTCAATCGCATAAGTTGCGGTATCAGTTCTTGTTCCAGTTCCATCATTGATGGTGAGTCCGTAAATACCTTTTGAACCTGACATGTTTTTAGTTTGTGTTTCTTCATACATCAAACAGTTCTCTGTCCCAGGAGATCTAACCTGAATCAGAAATTGCACTGTCGTTCCTTCAAGAGGATTTCCATCAGGCTTGATGATCCGACCCTGAAAGGTAATCCCGGCACCAGCCACAGCGAAAGATGAATAAAGAATAATCATCAGTAAAAGTGCAAATGATTGTTTGCCCTGGGTGATTCTACTGACAGGTAGTAATTCCATACCTAGATCTTCGGCACAAAATCGATAAAACCTTAGTTTAGAAAGGAAATTTGTCGATTATTTCGACGAATTAAAGCTATTTCCACAAATTAAAGCAAATAAATTCTCTTTTTGAGAAAAACATTGAGTCTCGAAAGAGATGAGACAACTGCCGGTACGCGTTGGTGCGAAGTAATATTTTTGACCGGCCTGACTTTTGATTGCTAGCGTTCATTGGGGCCAAAATGTCGCTGTCATCAGCGTCAGTCATGAATCAATCGGGGGGAATCATGAAATGTCTTTTGTATCGTTTTTCTTTAGTAGTCATTTTTATAGCCGGGCTTTCAATATTCGCTATTTCTTGCTCATCAAAGAAAGCAACTTCATCAAAAAATTGGGAAATTATTTCTCAGGATTTACAGGAAGGAATTTTTAGTAATCGTGCGCAGAATGTTAAGCACACGATCTTGATGCTTAAACTAGAAACTAATCCTTTGCTGAAGACACTTCCTTCTGGGACCGGTCATCGAATTGTTAATGTTGAGCAAGCAAAACAAATTGAAGAAGAACAGACGCAATTGATTGAATCTTTAAAAAAGATTTCTCCTGAAATTAAAATTTTATTTCGTTATCGCATGGTTTTAAATGCCCTTTCGGTGGTTGTGCCAATTCATTTGGTCGATCAGGTGAAAGCGCTTCCTGGAATCGTTAATCAAGAAAAGACGCAGATTTTTTCTCGGCCTCAAGTGAATATGGTCGAGACCTTTTTGACTCCACAAAACTCGAATTCAGAAAAATTAGGAGAAATAACTTCCGTGAATTTTATCGGAGCAGATAAAGTTCATCGGCGAGGGCTTAAAGGTCAGGGACAAAAAATAGGAATCATTGATACTGGCGTAGACTATACTCATGCTATGTTTGGTGGGCTTGGTACCGCCGAGGCTTATAAAGCCATCGATCCTTCTCAGTCTAATGATAAATTTCCTAATCAAAAAGTTGTCAATGGAATCGATCTTGTTGGCACAAGCTTCAATGGAAACTCCGAAGTGTTTTCCGAGAGAGTGCCACGTCCAGATGCCAATCCGATGGATGAAGCCGGTCATGGAACTCATGTTGCCGGGACTGTAGCTGGAATTGGGGATGGTGTGCACAGTTATTCTGGAGTGGCTCCCGAAGCGACTTTATATGCCATCAAAGTTTTTGGAGCGCGTGGCTCGACTACAGATGAAGTTGTTATTGCGGCAATGGAATGGTCCGCCGATCCGAATCAAGATTTAGATATGAAAGATCAATTGGATGTCGTGAATTTGTCTTTAGGTAGTGATTATGGAACTAAGCACGTCATGTATTCAGAAGCTGTCGAGAATCTTTCCCACGGTGGAACAGTCGTTGTGGCAGCTGCTGGGAATTCTGGTCCGCAACCAAGCATTGTTGGTTCACCGAGTGTTTCAGAAGAAGCAATTAGTGTTGCAGCAAGTATCGATGGCATGGATCACAATTGGAAATTTGCGAGCGTGAGATTCGATTTTGAATCGGCGCCTTTTGTATTAGCGGAATTAGTTGAAGGACCGGCATCGAAGAAAGTTTCCGAGACCGGAGATGTTTTTGGTAATATCATTTATGTTGGCTTAGCAAATGAAGATTTTTCACCTGAGATATTGGAGAAAATTAAGGGACAAGTCGTGTTGATTGATCGTGGAATAAAACCTTTTAGCGAAAAACTTGGCCGTGCTGCTAAAGCCGGAGCGATTGGTGTTGTTTTAGCAAACAACCAAGACGGAGCTCCTTTTGCTATGGGACTGGCTACTCCAAATGATAAGCCAATCGAGATCCCGGCAATTATGATTACCAAAGAACTTGGGGAAAAGTTAAAAAAAGAAATTACTGCTTCACGAAAAGTTCAAATTCATTTTAAATCCGAAGCACTGATAGAAAGATCTGACCTAGTTGATTCAATCACAAGTTTTTCATCGCAAGGACCTCGTTTTGAAGATGCTTTGATAAAGCCAGAAATCACAGCGCCAGGTCAGAACATCGTTTCTGCCGCCATGGGCGGTGGAAGTAAATCGATTAAATTGTCAGGAACTTCTATGGCGACTCCTCATATCGCCGGGGTAGTTGCCTTGTTGAAACAATCTCACCCCCAAATGAATTCAAGAGAATTAAAATCCTTGCTGATGGGCACGGCCAAATCAATCCAAGATTCTCGTCAACAGATCTATCCTGTGAGCATGATGGGAGCGGGTCGGGTGCAAGTCGAACAGGCAACACATGCCCAGGTGATCAGCGGAACAACGGGATTGTCCTTGGGTATTCTTCGAATCGAAGAACAAAAGACATTACGACGCTCTGTGGATTTGCAAAATATCAGTTCCGGCGATTTGAAGTTAAAAGTGACATTTGAGGGTTCTCCGCAAATAAGCCTTACGGACCAAGTGATCGATATTAAATCCTTTGCAAAGGCCAATCTTAATCTTGAAATTAAAATTTCCTCGAGTGGATTAAAAGAAGGACCTAACGAAGTGAGCGGCATCGTGGTCTTTAAAAACTATGAAAAAGAAGTATTTCGTATTCCGCTGTTAGCTTTGATAACCCAGATATCAGAAATTAAAGCGACCTCACTCGTGGTAAAATCAACTTCGTCAGTAGGCAGTGCGGGTAGTGCAGCGGATTTAATTTTAAAAAATAACAGCAGGCAACCCGGTTCAGCTTTGTTATTTAATTTAATTGGGACTGATTTGCGTAAAGAAGATAGGACTGGGAATTCATTGAATAGTCGAGCTTGTGATTTGCAGGCGGCAGGCTATCGCATTTTGAATGGCAAGTTACAAGTCGCCATTAAACTTTATGAGGCCGTCACTAGCTGGCAGCTGTGTGAAGTCTCTGTTTTGATTGATTCCAATAGTGATTCAATTCCTGATCAAGAGCTAATTGGTGCGCCAGCCGAGCGACTGGAGGGGATTCAAGGCAAGGCATTTAGATCCTTGTTGCTGAATGCAAATCAGGCCCGAGAAATTCGCAAAAAATATGAAGACGAATCCGATCAAACTGAAAAGAAACCTGCCCCACCGGATTATTCTTCGGCGCTAAAAGGGAATGACGAAATGAAAGTTTATAATTCATCGACGGTCGCCTTAATACAAATGGATGTGGCTTCATTGTCCTTAAAACCGACCGGTGAGTTCTCAATCAAGATTGCGACTTCTGCTCAAGAAGATCTTGCCGCAGAGTCAGACGACTTTTTGGGACCGATGGATAAGTGGACGAGTTTGGATATTAATCCGAAAGCTCAATCTTATATGAACTTCCCTGAAATCGTTTCTGTCGGGTCCTTGGCGGAGGCCCATGTCACTCTTGATAAATCCGAAGGTATCGGTCCATTGATGATTTTGTATCCACAAAATCGTTCAGTGACAGGAGTTCAAGTGGGAGACGAGCAGCTGCAAATTATCGAGGCGACATATAAGCCTTGATAATTGTGGGTTCACGGATTCTGCAATGAAATCAGGATTTTAATTTAAAAGGACGAAATTTGTCCAAGCCTGTGAATTTTTTAGCAAATTTTTGATAAAAAAGTCATTTTTAATAATCTTTCTTGGACATTTAGCGGAAGTTTAATTAAAGAGACTTGATGCTAAAAATTGATCAAGAAAAAGCTTCTTATCCCCCTTCGTCACCTTCAATCCATTTGAAGGCTCAAAAGGCAGTTGAACTAGTTTTAAAATCCAAACCAGGTGGATTAAAAGAAATCGAAGCTCAGCTTGACGTTGCTGATCAATGGCAAGATCAACTCAAAGATTTTAAATCAAAGCACACAGAATTTTATTTAGTAGGCATTGGCGGAAGCAGTCTGGGAGTGCAAGTTTTAGCCGAAGTTTTTCAAATCAAAAATTTTCATTTTATTGATAATATCGACGCCTTTCATTTCGAGGCTCAACTTAAATCAATTGTTAATCTCAAGCAAACGGCTTGGATTTTTGTATCCAAGAGTGGAAGAACAATCGAAACGCTTGCGGCTCTCGAGTTGATCCAGCAGTTCTATCAGCAAAATTCGACAGTTTTGTCCGAGCATAGTTTGGTGATCACTGAAGAAAAGAAAAGTGATTTGCACAATTGGGCCCTCAGCCAAAAGATCCCCGTATTTCCAATACCCTTAACTGTGGGTGGACGTTTTTCCATTTTGAGCACAGTCGGTCTTATTCCTGCCATTCTGATGGGATTGAATTTAGCAAAAATAAAATCAGGAGTCTTAAAGGCCTACGATGAAAAAGCAAATTTGATTTGCATAACAGATTCCACCTTGGGCAGCTTTGCACGCCAGGAGTGGATTACGATGCTGTGGAGCTACAGCTCGCGTTTAAAATCCTTCGGCTTTTGGTGGCAACAACTTTGGGCCGAATCGTTGGCAAAAAAAACCAACTTAAAAAATCAGCCTGCCGAAAGAGTGAGCACTCCAGTTCCCTTGGTGGGAGCTACAGACCAACATAGCGTCCTTCAGCAGGTCATGGATGGTGCTAAAGACAAAATGGTGCTTTTTCTGCGGGTGGACACGGCCGAATCCGGGCACATGATGTTACAAAATCCGCAGCTAGGGGAAACGCAAAATTTACGTGGCAAAACACTCGGGCACCTTTTGAAAGTTGAAGCCGAAGCCACGCAAAGCGCTCTGAGTGAGGTTGGAGTAGCTAATCTGACTCTTCAGGTGAAGAATCTTGACGAAGAAAATGTGGCTTTCCTGTTTATGTTTTTTCAGCTATTGGTAATGTCCCTGGGCGAAGCATTGGATATCAATCCTTTCGATCAACCCGGGGTCGAATTGGGTAAGGTTATGGCAAAGAGAATGCTGGGCGAAAAAAATCCAAGTTTTAAAAATACTTTTTTGGAGAAGTAAAATGACAACATTGTTAAAATCCGTTTTATTTGTGTTACTGATCCTTTCAATTTCATTTCCAACAGAATCTTTGGGAAATGATATCGATACGCAGTTCTCTCGATCGATAAATTTCATGATGTCGAACATGATTCGTCAGGACGCAGCTCCTGGTTCTGTTATTGCGGCACCTTCTCGGCAACACCCAGATTATTTTTATTTTTGGGTTAGGGATGGCGCTTTAGTGATGGAAAGTGCTATGGACCTTTATCAGTCCGGCCGACTCACTTCATTGCAAAAACAGAAATTACAAAAATTTTTTCTTGATCACATTATGTTTACCCAAACCACTCAGCAAAATGCTTTGAAGGCAGCTGGATTGGGCGAACCGAAATTTTTCGTCGACGGACGCGTTTACTCTGGTCCTTGGGGACGACCTCAAAATGACGGCCCGGCCCTGCGAGCCTCTTCCTTAATTCGATTGCTATCGATCGCTATTCGCGAAAATTGGCCACAACTCGAGGAAATGAAAAAGATTTTGTATCGAGCTAATTCAGCAGAAGCTTCTTTGATTAAGTTCGACCTCGAATACACGGCAAAACGATGGCATGATTTGAATGTTGATTTGTGGGAAGAAGTTTATGGTGCGCATTTTTATACTTTGATGACTCAGCGAAAAGCTTTGGCTTTAGGAAGTCAAGTTGCTCAAGCTTTTGGAGATCCCTTCGCTGCTAAATATTATTTGCAGGAATTTTACCGAGTGACACAAGAGCTGAATCGTTTCTGGGATCCTAGCCGCGGTTATATTTACGCCACTCTTTCAGGTCGAAAAAATATAAGTTCGAAGTCAGCCACCTTGGGCAAAAGCTTGAATAAATCTCAACTGGATTCGGCGGTTATCTTAGCGGTTATTCACTCTGACATCGGCGAGGGGTTATTCACTTTTACGGATGATCGTGTTTTATCGACTTTTCAAAAGGTCGTTGACTCTTTTACAGCGCTTTATCCGATCAATCAAAATAATCAAGTGGCGGCCGCTATTGGCAGATATCCTGAAGATACATACGATGGCTATCAAACCAACAGCGTCGGTAATGCATGGGTTTTGATTACGGCTGGAGCCGCAGAGTATTTGTATCGAACAGCTTCACAGCTGGCACTAGCTCCCTCCATTCGAATTTCCCAAGCTAATATAAGTTTTTATTCTAAAACTGCGGGATTGGAAAATTTGAGTGTTGGTAAAGTTATTTTGCGTGGTTCAGACGATTACAATAGGGTTTTACAAAATCTGATGATTCAAGCAGACCGATATTTAGCGCGGGTTATGCTGCATGCAAATCCTGATGGCTCTCTTTCTGAGCAAATCAACCGTCGCACCGGAATTCAGCAAGGAGCACCAAATTTATCTTGGAGTCATGCGGGCTTAATAACAGCGAAGCTGGCACGAGATCGTGCCTTGAGTAATGCAATGGTAAAAGGTTCTAGAGGCAAAAAATGAATTTGTTCCACAGGGCCTTTTCTTTTCTCCAAAAGGTGGGACAGTCCCTGATGATTCCGGTGTCGGTTTTGCCGGCAGCTGGTTTGTTAGTAGCACTTGGTCGCATAATGAAAGACCAAGTTCCCGCGACCGGGTGGTTGCACGCCCTTGCAGAAATTATGTTTTCAGGAGGCTTGGCGATTTTTGAACAGTTGCCCGTTGTTTTTGCCATGGGTGTTGCTGTTGGTTTTACTCAAGGCGCTGGCGTTGCCGCACTATCTTCAGCGGTTGCTTATTTTACCCTGGCCAACGTTCTTAAAGTTATTTCCTCGATGTCGCCCGAGATGGCCGCTATTAATACCGGCGTCTTTGGTGGAATTTTAATTGGTGCGGTTACGGCTGCACTTTACAACCGATTTCATAAAACACAATTGCCTGCAGTTTTAGGTTTCTTTTCAGGCAAACGATTAGTTCCGATTGTTTCAGCAGCTGCAGCCTTGGCTGTTGGCTTAGCTTTAGGGATACTGTGGCCTCCAGTTCAAGAAGGCATCAAATCTTTTGGCGTCGATGTCATGAGTTCTTCATTTGGACCGGCTTTGTATGCGGCCGGAAAAAGAATGTTGATCCCTTTGGGATTGCATCATGTTTTTTATGCTCCTTTTCTTTTCGAATTTGGCGAGTTTGTGAATTCGGCAGGGCAAGTTCTTAAAGGTGAGTCTGCGCGTTATTTTGCGGGTGATCCGAACGCCGGAAAGTTCATGGCTTCAGAGTTCCCTTTGATGCTGTTTGGCTTGCCGATGGCAGCTTATGCTATGTACCTGCGGGCCAAGCCAGAAAATCGCAAGGCTGTCGGTGGAATGATGTTGTCAGCGGCCCTGACTTCGATCATCACGGGCATTACTGAACCTATCGAGTTCGCCTTTATCTTTGTCGCTCCTTTGCTCTATGTTCTTCATGTCGGTTTAGCATTTCTTTCAGGAACACTGACTTCGTTGTTTGATGTGCATTTAGGTTACACTTTTTCGGCTTCCCTTATTGATTTGGGCTTGGGTTTCTTCAATCAAAAAAATTCTTGGGCTTTAGGACTTATTATAGGTCCACTGATGGGTGCTGCTTATTTCACTAGTTTTTATTTTTTAATCGGCTGGTTGAACTTGAAGACTCCTGGTCGTGATTTGGCCGTTGAAAGCGAAACATCGACAAATGATAAAACAAATAATAAATCAAAAGGTTCATCTTCAGATCTTACTGAAAAAGCCAAGAAAGTTTTAGTCGCATTAGGTGGCGCTTCAAATATTAAAGATCTCGAGGCCTGCATCACACGTTTACGGCTGACCCTGAACGAGCCAGGACGAGTAGATAAAAATCAACTTAAAGCCTTAGGCGCAGCTGGAGTGATGCAATCAGGACCAAATATGCAAGTTATCTTTGGTGTAGAATCTGATCATCTTAAAGAAGAAATTAAACTTTTAATGACCCAAGCTTCTTTCCGATTGCCTTTGGAGGGAAAAGTTATTGATCTGAGTGAAGTTCCCGATGAAACATTTTCCCAAAAGATTTTGGGAGATGGTTTTGCCATCGATCCTTCCTCAAATTTGGTAGTGGCGCCTTGTGACGCCGAAGTGATGCATCTTTTTCCAACGGGTCATGCGATCGCACTAAAAAATGATCAAGATGTAGAAATATTAATCCATATTGGTATTGATACGGTCAAAATGAAGGGTGAAGGTTTTAAAGCTTTTGTTAAGACTGGCGACCGAGTTCGCACTGGGGATAAATTAATTGAATTTGACCTTGAGCTTGTTCGTAAAAAAGCTAAATCAGTGCTAACACCGGTGATTATCACCAATATGGATTCAGTGAAAAATGTAAAAGTGCAAAAATTATCTCGAGACACCGTATTGCAAGTCGAACTTAGATTATAAATAATTGGAGCTTTGTGGAATTAAAGAAGAAAATCTTGAATGAAGAGGGTTTACATGCGCGTCCCGCTGGAGTGTTGGCGAAAGTGGCTTCCGGCTTTCAATCGAAAATCGAAGTGCTATTCAACGGGCGAACAATCAATGCAAAATCATCGATGAGTTTGATGACATTGGGCTTAGTTAAGGATAGCGAGTTTTCAGTGCGTGCCGATGGACCCGATGCTGAACAAGCTCTTCTTAAAATAGCGGAAACAATCGATAATAAATTTCAATTGTAAGCGAAAGGAAACTCGTGAAAGTATTTTCAGGTTTACCTGTATCGATCGGGTATGCAATTGGACCGGCCTTAGTCCTTAAAAAGGACAGCCTTGTTTTGTCGGACAAAAAAAATATTAATGCTGACGAAGAGTTGCAATTATTTATTTCAGCCGCAGAAAAGTCACGCCGAGATTTGGAAAATATAAAAAAGAAATCGCTGTCTGATGGTCGTCGTGAAAGTGCCGAGATCATAGATGCACATTTGATGTTATTGGATGATCCAGAAGTGGATGAGCAAACTCGACAAAATATTCTTCAGGGGACTTCTGCTGAGCAAGCCTATTTCTCTGTGATTGAAACTTTCCGTCAGATGTTTTTGGGGCTTAAAGAAGACTATATGAAACAACGGGCCTTGGATCTTCATGATATTCGACAACGGGTCATTTTTTACATGCAAAATCCAAAGCAACAATATCCAGATTTAAATTTACAGGAACCCGTCGTGGTGGTTGCCCTTGATTTAACTCCTTCACAAATATTATCGATGGATCGCAAATACCTTTTGGGTTTTGCGACCGTTGAAGGTGGAAATACGTCCCATGTCGCCATTCTAGCAAGGTCTTTAGAAATCCCTTCTTTAGCTGCGGTTAGTCTTGAAGTTCTAAATATTAAAAATGGCGAAGAAATTTTATTAAACGCTGAAAAAGGTCAACTCTTGATCGAAACGAAAACTGATGAAAGAAAAAATTTCTTACAAGAACAAGCTAATTATAACCTGAAGATCCAATCCTTTGCAAAGCTTCGCGGGCAAGAGACAAAAACTGCCGATGGATTCGAGATCACCTTAGCAGCTAATATTTCAGGTCCTCAGGATTTAAATTCTTTTATAAAAAACGATGCTGAAGCTGTTGGACTTTACCGAACTGAATTTTTATTTTTAGATCGAACACAGGCTCCCACAGAAGAAGAACAGTACGCCATTTACCGAGAAGTCTTTCAAGGCTTAAAAGGACGTCGGGTTCTGGTAAGGACCTTGGATATTGGCGGTGATAAAGTCGCTGATTATTTGCAGATGAAAAGCGAAGAGAACCCTTTCCTAGGTGTGCGAGCGCTGCGCTTGTGCTTCCAACGACCTGAGATCTTTAAAACTCAGCTCAGGGCTTTGCTGCGCGCTGGGAGTGATGCCAATTGGGGGCTGATGTTCCCGATGGTCAGTCAACTCGAAGAACTTTTGCAAGCCAAGGCGATTTTAGAAGAAGTGAAGACTGAGCTTAAAAGTGAAGGCGTCAGTTTCAGTCACAAATATGAAATTGGCATTATGGTCGAAATTCCTTCTGTCGCATGGATGATTGATGTATTTGCTCCTCATGTTGATTTTGTCAGCTTAGGCACGAATGATTTGCTTCAGTACACTTGTGCGGCCGATCGTCTAAATCCGGAACTAAAGAGTATTTACAATCCCTTCAACTTAGGTTTTTTACGCCAAGTCCACCATGTGATTAAGACTTGCCGCGAGAATAAAATTCATGTTGGAATCTGTGGCTCTTTGTCTCATCACCCACTACTGATGCCTTTCTTTGTAGGATGTGGTGTTGAAGAACTAAGCATGACTTCACAACACGTTTTGCCGACAAGGGAAGCGATCCGAAAGCTAAGCTTCGAGCGGTGTCAACGGCTTGTAAAGAAAGCTCTTTCCAGCACTTCTATTGCTCAAATTCAGGAAATCTGTAAAGACCTGTAATGATTTTGTTTTTGAAGAGGCATAAATCTTATTTATGCGCGAACGCTTCATTTCCAGTTATTTAAATAAGATACTTGTAATTCCCCCCAATCTTTAATGAACTTTCATATGCACGGTCTTTTGTATGGTTCACACGGATGTTGAAATCAAAAAGAGGGGTAACATGAAAGTTTTCTTAAATACACACAGGGTGATTGCGGTCATAGCCATAGCACTGAGTTCTTTGAGCCTAAGTGCGAAAGAACAACGAGTGTTCGTTAAAATGAAAAACAGCGGGATATTAAATTCTTTGGCTCAGACTCAAGTGCTGGCGCTAAGGGATAAAACAACATCCTTGAGTTCCTTGGAATATCTGAAGCAAAAACAATTGCAACTCGTTTTTCCGCAAGTTCATCTTCAATTGGAAGATAATCTTCGCAATTTAAATGCCATGGTGGCGATGGTGAATTCTGAAGCTGATATCGAGAATCTTCGCCGCAATCCCAATGTGGATTATGTTGACGTGGAAGTTTTTCATCCAGCCCCAAAACCTTCGCGCGGATTTTTGTTCAGCCCACTCGCTGAAGGAGTAAATCTTGCTGAAAAATCTCAAACGCCGTGGGGGATTCTGGCGGTCAAAGCGATCGAAGCTTGGCAGCTCGGAGGAATGGGAGAAAAATCTCGTGTCCTGGTCCTGGATACAGGTATTGATAAAAACCATCCATCATTGAAACAAAATTTTGAAGAGGGAAGAAATTTTGTGAGTGAGGATGATGTAGAAAATCCAAGTAACACAGGCGACTATGCTGACCTTGTTGGACATGGGACACATGTTTCAGGAACGATTGCTGGGGTATTGGATCCATCGGGTTTTTCGGGAGTTGCTCCTAAAGCTAAAATTTTAATGGGAAGAGTTTGTTCGCCTAAAGGTTGTTCAAATATTGCCATTGCTCAAGGCTTGAACTGGGGTATTGAAAAGAAAGTCGATGTGATCAGCATGTCCTTGAGTGGCCCATGGTCAACGCCTTCAGAGCGGGACGCTATTGCTAAAGCTTACGAAGCTGGGATCACAATGGTTGCAGCCACTGGTAACGATGGAACGTCTCATGTCAGCTTTCCAGCGGCATTAAGAGAAGTCATTGCTGTTGGAGCAGTAGATTCGAAAGGACAGCGCGCGTCATTTTCCCAATACGGCCCGTCTTTAGCTATTATGGCTCCAGGCGTTGCAGTGGTATCTTCGGTGCCAGTGGGAACAGGAAGAGTGCCAAAAGTTCAAATGAGTATCAATGGTGGTGGTTTGACAGATGTTCAAAGCACGGCATTCCAAGGGGCTCGATCAATCAATAAACCTTTGGAAAATGAATTGGTTTATGCTGGTCTTGGCCGTCCCGAAGATTTTGCAAAAGTTAACGTTGTGGGAAAATTTGCTTTGGTACAACGGGGTGAAATTGAGTTCGGCAAAAAAGCGATGAACGCAATTAATGCACGGGCAGCCGGGATTATTATTTTTAATAATGCACCTGGTTCAGTGAATGGAACTTTAACTCAGGATGGTTCGGTGATGCCAATTCCAGCGTTTGGTATTGAGCAAACAACAGGTGAGATTGCTCAAAAAGCCCTTGCCGCTGGCCAAGTTGTCAGAGGAAGGGTCGCTGTGGAAACTACAAACTACGCTCCCTTTGATGGAACTTCTATGGCAACTCCGCACATCGCCGGAATCGTTGCTTTGATGAAAAATGCAAACAAGGGGCTGTCTCCGGCTCAAGTTAAAGATATTTTACAAAAAACAGCAACAAAGGTTGAGTTGAATCCAAGTAATCAGTATGGCGCTGGCATTGTGAATGCGGAAAGTGCTGTTAAGGAATCTATGGCAACTCAGGCCGAATTATTAGAAGAGATATCTCCGAATAATAATCTGACCTTTGTTCCAGATACTGAGCGCGTTCAGTAGTTTGAATTTAAATTAAGTTTCGAATTAAGGGCTAATATTCTTAGCCCTTAATTTTTTTAAGCTACATTCTTAAGCGTCAATTCGAAGCATGTTCCTACAGTTTGGCTATCGACGATGCGAATTTTTCCACCCATCAGTTCCAGATATTGTTTAACTATAGGTAATCCAAGGCCCGTGCCTTTTTCTCCGTTAGTGCCCACAGAAGTGGTTGCTTGATTCAGTTCAAAGAGGTTATTTCGTTTTTCGACAGAGATGCCCACGCCGCTATCTTGGATATAAAGAAAAATCTGACCATTTATGGTTGCGGCTCGAATAAGGATACGTCCTCCAGCATGGGAAAATTTAATTGCATTTGATATAAGATTTGAGAGTACATGATTTTTTAACCAGGCATCATTTGCTAACACATGATGCTTTTTAAGATCGTCCTTATTATATTCTACAGACATATTTTTTTCTTTTAGCTTTTCTTCGAAAAGATCAACAACGTCTTTGATAATTATCTCTAGGGAAACTTCTTGAAGCGAGATCGTGTTTTTGCCAAGGACATTCGCATGGACGTTTCGGGCGTCTTTAAGAATAAGATCGATCACATTGACTGCTTTTTTTAATTTTTCAGATTTCGAATCAAGTTGAGAGATAAATTTATCTGGATTGCTCATGAGCAATCCAAAATTATAAAATAATATTGTGAGTGGATTTGTCAGATCGTGAACTAGCACGGCTAATCGAGATTGATTTTCTTTCAAAATCGAATCAATTTGTTCGTTTTTTAATTTTAAATTATCAAAAGCATAACTGAGCTCGGTATTCGATGCTTTTAATTGTTTTGTTCTCACTTCAACTTCATTTTTTAATTCTTTATTATAATCAATAGAAATTTTTCTGAGGATAAATGTTGGAACAAAGGCAGCAAAACAAAAGAAAAAGATAAGAGAAATAGAAAACCCTAATGTCGCATACTCGGGAACAGGGCGAAGAATCGGGTAGTCCAAAAAGTGCAGTCCTGCGAATAGCAGAAGAAATCGATATCCTAGACTGATGACGTCATTCTGAGGAGATTTGCGATTGCTGGACGCAGCATGAAATAATGAGAAGGCACAAGCTAAACAAAAAAAGCTGACGCCGAGTTGATACGTGAAGTTAAATTTTAACAAAATCACGCCAATCAAAACGCCTGATCCAATTAAGGAATTGTAGAGTTTAAAAGGAAGTTTCCAGTCCATAGCTATCGAAAATATCTTTAGAATATAGACAACCGTCATCCAGTTGATCGAAAAAGCTAAAAAACCGGTTGTTTCTGTATTGTTAAAAAGACCTTGGGCTAGATAACTCAAAATGCCGCTGATCCAAAAAAGCATTAATTTTTTTATCAATCGATGTTTATAGCCAAACCAAAGAAAACAAGCAAAGCCAGTACTTAGGAGTAAAATAACGCCAAAAATATAGATGAGAGTATTTAATAACATCGGACTTTCTTATCGGTGAAATTGAGCTTCACTAAACTTAAAACGTTTATAAAGATGCGAAAATAATTTGACATGTTTTCATGTTTAGGTAAATCATTTTAGTTCATTTAATTCTAATGCGAGATTCAGATGCCGATAGAACGATCAAATAATTACGACCTCATTCAAAATTTAAAATTTTGTCATGTGTCTGGTCGATATTTTGGCAGTCAACTAAATGATTTTTATCAAGAGGTGTATCATTTCTGGAAAGCTCAATGGCTAAATGCTTTCAATGAAATCAATACTGAGTTTAGTAATAATAGCGAAGAATTTTGTCGACACTCTGATATTACGGCGTTGCTTTATAAAGATAAGGTCGTGGCAATTACACTATTGGATGTTTTTGATATCTCAAATTCTGTCCATACAGATCATAAGTATTTCAGCTGTTATCCCGCTGATGTTTTAAAATTAGCTAAAGATTTGTCGGGTGGTGCCCCGGTTTTTACTGCTGGTTATTTGGCAATAGATCCGAACTTTAGAAAGAACTATCAGCTGGCTGATGTCATTCTAGGCTTGGCGGTTAAACGTCTTTCAGAAAGCCCATTTAAGATCATGCTTACATATACACGTAACACTAGAAAAACCCATGAGTTGACTTACCGATTAGGGGCTAAGTCTTTTCAGCAAGGTGTGAAGATCAGAGGCGAGGATTCAGATTTTGTTTACTTTGATCATTCAAGCATGGATCTTGTAAGAAATAATGAAGCCTATCCGCTTATTGAAGCGCTTTGGCAACAGCAAATCGCTGATCCTTTAATAAATTATAATTTAAAAAATGAAAAACAATTCATAGGAGAATACAATGAACAACCTCAATTCTGAAATCGTGTTTAACAAGATGTTATCGGCCATCGATGATCTGTCTGTAACAGCTGCTCAATTTCCATGGGAACAAGAAAATTATTATGCGAATTGGTTAGCGCAAAGTTTTTTTTATGTTCAATGGACAACTCGACAATTAGCTTTAGCGTCGGCGAAAACAAAACCTATAATAGAAGATAATCTGCATTGGAGATTCATCGAAGAAGCAAAGGAAGAAAAACGTCATGAATTGTTGGCCTTGCAAGATCTTAAAAATCTTGGCTATTCACCAGACCAATTCCCCGAGTTGCCTCACACTTCATTTTTTTATCAAACACTTTCTTACCTAATTGAAAACGAACATCCTATAGCCATCTTAGGATATTCATTGACCTTAGAGGGATTTGCCGCAAAAAAATTAACCGAGATTTACCCTCGAATTAAAAATTCATACGACGACAAATGTGTTTCTTTTGTTAAACTCCATTGTGAAGTTGATGTGGATCATTTTGACAATGCCCTTCCTTATTTAAAATCGTGTCCGAACGAGTATTTGCCTTTGGTCGCTCAAGGAGTCGAGCAGTGTCGTGCCATCTATAATGGAATTTTGACGGACATTCGTGATTTTGAGATGAAGAAGGGGCAAATGCCGAAGGTAACTCCACAGCAAGAAATGAGTTTATCTCAATAAGTTGTGGAGTAGGGGAATCAATTCCACGCTAATCAACGCAATGATTGTGAGCTCAAGGATATGACTTTTGCGATTGTTGATATTGTCCAAAAGAAGGGCCGAAATATCAGCCAGATTCTTGAGTTTATTATCGATGCTGGTCTGCCAATCAGCAAATCTAAATTTTTTCGAAGCCGAGCGGAAAACGGTCGAGTGATAGAGATCACCGATCACCTTTAAGGAGTTTTCAACACTTTCGACAATTTCCGCAATCTCGATATAATTTTGTCCTGCTCCCAGAGCAATTTCATTATAACGAGAAGAAAAAATACTCATGTTTTTAAGCTCGATGGCGGAATAAATTTCACGTAGTTTTTTATCAAGTAAATCATCATAGTAACGCATTTCTAAAAGTTGGTTCATTGCGAATTCGATAACATCAGGGATATCCAAGGAGCCGCTGGGTTCAATAACAAAGGCCGAGTTCCAGTCGATCAAGGCGAGGTCATTTTTGTAATATTGCAACTTAGAATCATAAATTCTTTCGATGCTTTGTGGGGATAAAGTATTTTTTTCTTCATTCAAAATCAGGGCTGCGATGTCTTCTTGTTTTAAAATGTCGGAAGCGTCTTCAAAATCTTGGGTAAATTTTTCGATGTAATAAAGAATGTAATCTTCATAAACTTCCCACTCATTGACTTTTGCCATGGCGGATTGAATTTGTTGGGCAAATTCTCGGGATTTAGATCGGGCATAAACATCAAGATCTTCATAGTCTTGAATGGCCGAAGAGAATTCTTTGAGCTGTGTAATAGTAAATCCTTCAGGGATTAAAAAATCAAAGGTGAGCGATAAAGTTCCAAAATCCCAAACTTTAGCGCTGATTTCAGAAGTGTATTCTTTGCCATTTGCGGTGAACCTATAATTTCCCAAATTTACAGTGAGAGGGTCATTAGAAACAATCACAGCTTGACGGTCACTTTTCTTTAAAGTGAATTTTGACCTTGAGGGCGCGGCAACGTCCGTTAAGATTTGACTGACTTTCTCGAGATTGATTTCTTCCCCAATGTCGAAAACGCGATAAATAAGAACTCGGCCTTTTTGAATTTTGTACATAGAACTCATTTTTTAAAAAATACCCTCAGTAGCTCTTAATTAGTTAACTTTCATAGCTTTTTTGTCAATAGGAAATTTTTTCTAAGTCCTTGAATTCAAACGCTTTCTTCCAAGGAAAGCGTTTGGTGATTGGCGAAACCTTGCAGATCTGGTAATGGCACCTATGAGGTTACCCATGAAAAAAACCCTGTATATCGGTTTAATTGTATTGAGTCTAAGTCCATTTCCAACAATGGCGGCTCAAAGTGTTCCGATAGGTCCCATGACTTCGATCGAGTTAGAGCGAATTGATCAAATATTAATTCGTTGTGGGGCCGAAGCGAAGAATGGAAAAAGTAGAGTTATTGAAAGCCTCATAAAAAAGGCAAAAGTTCGTTTGACTGCGGCACAGCAGACCCAATCTTATCGTGAACGCACATTGCAGATGGTTTACGAGCAACTGCTTCAAGCTCCTCTCAGTGCGTCTTCCAAAGATGCGACAAAATTAGTTAAGGCTCTTGCTGTTGCACTGCCACTAATCACAATGCAGTATTTTGGTCGACCTGTTCAGCCTTCTGAAGAGACTATTAAAATAATTAATGAAATTCCACAAATTTTATCAAAGATGAAGCTTTCTAAAATTACAAATAGTGTGGACACGCCTTTGTGTGCAGAAAAAATTACTGATGCTAATTCCACTGAATTTTATGCGGCCTCATCGCTTCGGCTGCCTCTTCATGAAAAAGAAAAAATCTTTGATCAAAGAGCGAAACAATCTTTGCAAGAAATGAAGGACAATTTGATTGGTCCAACAGGGGATACGGTATTATGGACCGGAATATACATAGCCTCACAGGCTCATCGATACAAAGTAACGAAAGATCAAGAAGCCATTCGCAATTTAGAACCTTCTTTGTGGGCCTTTCATGATTTACACAAAGTCACTGGCAATAAATCATTGGTAGCGCGTCGGATGCTCTTGCAGCCCGATAAAAAAAAGGCTCTTGATAAAGAGTGGTTCCGAGGCGGACCTGGATATGAAGATTACATTTGGCGAGGACACATTTCTTGGGACATGTACGTGGGTTATTTGTATGGTCTTTCAGAAAGTTGGGATGTCATTCAAGATCAAATGTTAAAAGCAGTTTTAAAAGAAGATATGCGTGAAATTGCCTTTGGTTTTATCAAAGACGGCATGGCTATATCCGGTTTTGATACATATTTATCTTCAGATCCAGATGGATGTTTTTCTGATCACCGAAAATGTGGATTCCTCGAAGTCATAGCAAAAAATATTTTGCATTATTTTGCAGTAAAAGCAGGAAATGCCCAGCGGGCTTTGGTCTTATTGCAAGTTGCGAGCAAAATTACTGAAGATCCTAGACTTAAAAAGGCTTATCAGTTTCTTCTTGAAACAGCTTGGTGGCGCTATGCTCGTGATTATGGACTGACGCGCACTGAAAATATCATCGATGCTGTGGTTCCAATTGTTAATCCATTTATTGATGGTGTGGCAAACACTGAGACTCTTTTGGATCCGGTGGGCTCAAATCTGGGACACCTCATGCTTTATATGCTGACACAAAATGAAACCAATAATAAAATTCGCTCTTATTATTTAAAGGGATTTAAGGAAATGACTCACGAGCCAGTAAAAAATGACGGAAATTCCTTTTGGAATTTATTATTGGCGTCGCAACAAGGAAAGAATTTTAGAAAATCAGAAGTCGAAGATTCTATTGAAGGACTTTATCGTTTTCCTTTGGATTCATATGAAAATCGTAAAAATAGTAATAACCCTCGCATTCCAAAATACGAAGGCCTGAACAGTGGTTTTTTCAAAAGCAAAGACGATACTGAATGGTATTCATATGAACCACTTCCAATTGATATTCGTCCCATGCACGGTTTTGCTTGGCAAAATAATGCCTTTCGTATGGATGGCGAATTTGAAGCGGCCTCGCCCGGAGTTCCCTTTTTAGCAGCCTATTGGTTGGCTCGATACAAGAGTTTTATAGACGACAAAGATTGACAGCCGTGTGGAAGTTTCTGCATGGTTAGCTAAATGAAAAAGAAATCTCTGACTTTGCAAATATCTATTGCTATCGGATTGGGTTGTTTAGTGGGCTTGTGGCTAGGGCCTCAGGCCCAAGCTTTAGGGCAATTTGGCAAAATATTTATTGAAGCGATTAAAACGATTGCTGCTCCTTTAATATTTTTTGCAATTATGGATTCAATTCTTACATCCACGATTCGATGGCAGCATGCTCGATATCTTGTCATGGTCATTGTTATTAATACTTTTTTCGCGGCAGCGATTGGTTTGGCAATTTCCAATCTGTTTAAACCTGGCCTTTATCTTAAGATCGATGCGCTCAGTGCTCAAGGTGCTGATTTAGGAAAATTTAAGGGTTTAGAAAAAATTGATATTGTAAAAACATTTATAGAATATGTACCGACAAACTTTGTAGATCCCTTTAGACAGAACATTGTGATTTCGGTTGTTTTAATGGCAATCGTTTTTGGATTTGGATTAAAGACGGCTCAAGTTCGTAATCCTGATCTGCGCCACTCATTTGAGATCGTTGAAAAACTAGTGAGTGCTTCTTTAAAAATATTTGAAGTCATCTTAGGTTGGATTATTAAATTAGTTCCTTTTGCTATTTTTGGAGTCATCGCTAAAACTGTGGGTGAACATGGTTTTGAACCCTTCCATGGATTAGCGGCATACCTACTTGCCGGATTTGCCGGCTTAATAATACATGTATTATTAATTTATCAAATCTGGATAAAGTTTATTGCCCGCATTCCGTTATCTTATTTTTGGAGTAAAGCTAAGGAGCCCGTTTTAAATGCGATCGGAAGTAACAGCAGTTTGGCCACTCTTCCTATGACGTTGGAGTCATTGGATCAATTGGGAGTTTCTAAAACTTCAGCACGACTGGGCGCCTGCTTAAGTACGAATTTTAATAATGACGGAATTCTTTTATATGAGGCGATGGCTGTATTATTTGTGGCGCAAGCTTACGGCATCGATCTAAGCATAGGACAGCAATTGTTGGCGATGTTATTTGCGATCATTGCTGCCATTGGTATCACCGGGGTGCCCGAAGCTGGGATAGTTTCGCTTTCATTGGTGTTGATCACAATAGGTCTGCCTTTAGAAATACTTCCCATCTTACTTACGGTGGATTGGGTAATTGCCCGCGGCCGCTCTGTAGTTAATGTGCTGAGTGATATGGTGGTGTCAATTGTTGTGGATAAAATGGTGAATCGTAAATTAGAAGTCTTTAAAAGTATTACTTAAGTAATCAGTTACATCTTTGGCAGCTTGTTTTATTAGAGGTTGAAGTTCTGTGTCTGTCGTATTTGGAAACACTTCTTTTATGTATATGATAATTTCTCTTGCACTCAAAGCTGCCTTATACTGAACGCCGCCGGCTCTTTGCTCTGGTGAAAGGGTTGGAATTACTAATTTGTAATAGGATAAGTGCCCGTATTTAACTAATTCTATTTTTTCTTCGATAGTTAAATCATTTTCGTTCACAGAACGCTTCGCTAAATATGTACTTATCGTATTTTTTATAGCTTGAACAAACTTATCATACGTAGGACCAGAATCTGCTTTTAAGGACTTTTTCGCTCGTACGCCAATCGCAAAGGATGATGAGCTAAGCTCATTAAAAAATGTGTATAGGGTACTTTTTTTTAATGACTCTTCTAAACTCGATATATCAATTTTTACACTGTAGTTGGCTAGCCATTTAAACCCTGGAATATCAGTTATAGTTATTTCTGATTTTCCAGTTAATATATAAGGCTTAAGCCACAAGGAAATCTGTTCTGTCGTTACTTTTTTTGTTAAAAAAGTTAAATTTAATACGAGGGCGCCATTTTCAGCTTTTTCAGCAGTGATTGAACTTCCAAGGCCATCATCAAGTTTAAGGAATTCTTTCGACTTACTACTTAGAAATTTTTCTATATTTGCTATATTTGGCTCGCCGACAGTAACATTATTTGCATCTTTTAATTTGCGTAAGTCTGAAATAACTTCAAGATCATTCTGCGTGAGTTTGTATTCTGTGAGATCTTTATCTTTTAATGTTTGCTTGAATGATTGCCAAGCTTTTAGTACGGCCTGATTTTTTTCAGGATGACTTGCCGTTAGCCTGAGAAGAAGATTTAGTCTAAGGAGATATTCAGTTTGTTGAGGTGAATTCATTTTTTTTGTCATTAAAGAAAGTATAGATTGCATTTCCATCAATGCAGATGCCCTAACATAATGTGGATTTCCGTTAATAACGCCAGCTCGAAATGAAATAAAATAATCGCGTGAAGTTAGAGCACTCGATGACGGTGCGTAATCGATATTCCAGATTTCTTTTCCATTTTTACGAACATAACTTACTTTAAAAGTTAAAGAATCTGTACTTTGTTGATTTCTAGAACTGATTTTTAGAATTAAATCTTTGGGGCTATCGATCAAAGACTGATCAGTTTGATTTTCTGAAGTAAATTTTAACTGACTTGCAGGTTCGAGGGTAATTGTGTAGTTTTCTTCTAAGTCTTTGATTCCAATTTTATCCACGAGTTGTTTTAAATTTAATTTGGCTTTTTCGACAAAGGCAGATTGCCCCTTATTCATTTCCGGAAGTTTAAAAAATACTTGAGAACAACTCATACTTTGAGCAACTGCAGTAGAAGATAAGAAGTAAAATAGAGTAAGAGCGAAAAAAGCGCGCATAATTGAAGAAATTGCTATGATCATGCCAAGTATAAGACTGGATAGCTTTAATGGCACAATTTAATTGTAAACAGATTTTACAGTGTGCCATTATTGGGTCATCTAGCTAGCAAGAAATTAT
>JBBTCO010000064.1:0-17537 GCA_038043185.1 Bdellovibrionota bacterium | reverse complement strand
AAAAGAAATTGCCAGCTCTAATTGCTTACCCGTCGATGTCCCAAAATTTTTCATTTTTCATATACACTGAGGGCCAGATTTGCCCTCAGTCTTTGATAAATTTTATTTAATGGAGAAGTTCTGGTTTGATCCACCATAACAATCCCAGAGGTTGATCTTCGCTCCACTGAGAGTGCTGGCTCCGGCAACGTCGACGCACTTGTTGTTGATCTTGGCGCGAATTCTTTTCTTGCCATTAAAGTCTTCAACTTTGAAAAGTTGATTGTCCTTGTTATTACATGCATACTGAACCAAGGCCGCCCCATTGGACATATTAAATCCATACACATCTAAGCATTTACCGCTGTGTTCAGCCCTGATCTCGTAGTAGCCTCCGCCTTTTTCTATAAAAACAAAGTTCTCGTTTTTACCACCGTAACAAACCCATTGTTGTATGGCTGCTCCGTCGTTCAAGCTCACACCTGAGACGTCGACACACTTTCCACTGTTTTCAGCGATCAATGTTGTCATAAAGGATACGTTGTTCATGGAGAAGTTTTGGTTTGATCCACCATAACAATCCCAGAGGTCGATCTTCGCTCCACTGAGAGTACCGGCCCCAGCGACGTCGACGCACTTGTTATTAAGTTTGGAGCGAATTCTTTTCTTGCCGTTAAAGTCTTCAATTTTGAAAAGTTGGTTGTTCGTGTTACTACAAGCATACTGAATCAAGGGCACCCCATTGGACATGCCTGAGCCAGACACATCTAAGCATCTCCCGCTGTGTTCAGCTTTAATTTGGTAATAACCTCCGCCTTTATAAGTAAAAATAAAGTTCTCATTTTTACCACCGTGACAAGCCCATTGCTGAATGGCTGCCCCGTCATTCAAGCTCGCACCTGAGACATCTACACATTTTCCGCTATTTTCTGCTATTAACGTCGTAATAAAAATTCCGGTAGGATTTGGCGCCATCGAAACAGTCATTTTGTTGTTGTTTTCATTGGACTCGGCGATGACGAATTTTTCGTCGACAAAGGCTGTTACGCTGTGAACTCCCGCTGGAATGAAGAAGCTTCCACCTTGAGTATAGATATTTACCGATGCTCCTGCAGCCAGTGGAGTAGAGATATAGCCATAGGTTTTATATTCGTTGTTTAAATA
This sequence comes from Bdellovibrionota bacterium, assembly GCA_038043185.1. Taxonomy (GTDB): domain Bacteria; phylum Bdellovibrionota; class Bdellovibrionia; order Bdellovibrionales; family Bdellovibrionaceae; genus UBA5009. The sequence goes on along the minus strand of JBBTCO010000064.1, from coordinate 16,394 downwards.
ATAAATTACACCGATAATTTCACCTGCACGGGTAGAGACAGCACCTATATTTTTGACTCGAGCAGTGAATATTCCGTTAGCGTAAGTAACGTCAGTCACAATCAAGTCTACACCAGCCGAGCCCTTGACCATTAGAGCCGCACCGATGCCGGGATCAAACGAGTTCAATCCTGGGCCTGCAACAAGAACGCTGGCTCCGCCAGCTACCGAGCCAGTACGAAGTATTTTTCCATTGCGGGCGTCATACCAGGTGAAGTTATAACTTCCGGATGGAAGATTCATGCGAATGTCTCCGCTGGTCCCATTCCAAAAATAAACAGCGTATTCTAAACCGCTGGGATTGGCGAGAACTTGCCAGCCTGAATTTAAGAGTCCCTGTTTGACGATCTGACTATCATACTCAATGCCGTTAGCGTCGACTGGAGACATTTTTCCTAAATCGAAACGGTCGGAAAAATCACGTATCATTTTTGTGCTCTGAGCGACTTGTGACCAACCTGGAAGATTCATTTGACCATCTTCATCAAGGTACACAGAATAGTGCCCGCCCATCATAAAGGAAGACCAGATTTCGCGGATCACTGCCGGCACGCCGTTCGGCGCTTCTGGTTTCCAGAAATGAAGACTCTCGTTTTGTTGGAGGATCTTACCCTTGCGTTGTGCAGGATTCATCAGAGCAGAGATCTTATTAGGATCGGAATTGTAGAAATGGAAATTGAGGATGTCTAGGTTGGGATTGTCCCAGAAGTACTGGAGGCCGATCGTGTGAGCACCAGAATCCTGGTGCACATGTGCGGAAATCAATCGTGTCGAACGCGCATTAATGTAGTTAATCCAATAATTCTGCCACACCTGTGCTAGGTTGATACACGGGACGCCACCACAGTTAGTCTGATTAAAAACGCCTGGAAATTCGTTCATGATTTCAAAATAGACGTTGGAAAATCCTCCCAGTTCGGTAAGGACTTTATCCACCAGAGCTTGCTGGTAGTCCTTCAAAGTTTTCCCGCTAGTCGAACGCTCTGTATAATTCAAATCCATGAACTGAGGAAAAAAAGTACCTTGGCTGTTGGTCGAAAATACTCCGTTCACATTGAAGGCTTTGTTCCAGGCATGACCACCTTTTCTTGCCCACCAGATTGCCTGGCCGGGATAGGCGTCAAAAATGGAAAGCTCTACAATAATGCCACGTGCGTTGGCAGCCGCCGCCATTTTTTTTAGTTCGTTCCAATAGGTTTGATTCCATACGTCCAGATTGAATTTACCGTTGCTGAGCACCCACGGATGATAATAGCTACCAGAACCAAAATAGCAGTCGATCCAAATACGGACCTTGTTCATGCGCATGGCGGCCAGTTTATCCAGGACCGCAATGTAGTTGACGTTGGGATCCGCAACAAGCTGTTGGGAATCCATGCCGAGAAAAAAAGTCGGCTTGCCATCGAGGGTCATAGTGCGGCCAGAGCGTCCCACGGTGACAGCTTTGGCGTCGGGTGGAAGAAGAAGTGGGATGAGAAAGGATAATAATAGTAGAAAGAATAAAATAATTTTCATGTGCCCCCCGAGTTTATCGCTCAAAGAAAAAATATAACTATACAAATGTTAATTGTTTTCGTATCCCCAACGCCCGACCAACAAGGTTGCAATTACCACTCCCGGTCTTTTCCAACACGAACTCTATCAGTGTATTTTTTTGAGAAAAGATGTCTACGAATTTTGTTAACGTATTTTATTTGTACAAAATTCCTTAAAAATTATTTTAAACAATTTAGGGACATCGACGGGTGCGAGTGGATTCTTGCCCCAATTAAAAAAAATTTTGGGAAAAGTGGCCCGCTTAAAATGATTTTTATCTTTGTCTCATTTTTGTTCGTGATGATGGTGTTAGCAAGTGGAATCGGCTTTGCAAGCCTTGCACGAGTAGTTTGAAAAAATGAGGTGCGAATGTTACGCGTTTATCAAAAAACAAAAAGCAAATCAATGTGGCGAGAAGTATTACCCGAAATGGAAGGAAAGAGAAATCATTACGCGGTTACAGTTGAAGATAGGACTCCTGAAGAAATTTATGATTTTTGTCGAAATTTTAAAAATTTTCGTTACTTTATGAAAAATCTTTTAGAAATTCATTTCTTTTCGCCACAAAGATCACGGTGGTCGGTCAGACTTAATTCAGGCTTATTCAGAGAATGGAGCACCAAAATTATTCAAGACCAGCCGGCGGCGATGATCAGTTGGCAGAGCAGTTCGTCATCCCAAGAATCAACAATTGTGGGCTCTGTTTGGTTTAGTCCGGCACCAGTTCGACGAGGCACCGTAATTAGTCTTTCAATAGATTATGCATTGCCCGGCGGCAAGTTAGTCGAATTTGCCGAATCACTTGCTGGCGAAGATCCCTGCAGTATTGCTCAACTGACCTTGCATCGTTTGAAAGCTTATCTTGAAACAGGAGAAGTTCCGACAATTGATGGGCAATCGAGTGGACGGTCGGAAGAAGAAAAAACTACTCAATCTGAGATGCAGCACTAAGGAGATAAAATGAAAGCACTTTGTTGGCAGGGACGGCTTGATGTTCAAATGCAAGAGGTTAAAATGCCAAGAATTTTGAATCCGCGAGACGCGATTGTCAAAGTGACAACGGCAGCTATCTGCGGATCTGATCTCCATATTTATGATGGCTTTATACCTAGCATGAAGAAAGGCGACATTCTTGGACATGAAACTATGGGCGAAGTGGTGGAAATTGGTTCGGAAGTTAAAAAAGTAAAAGTGGGTGAAAAAATTGTTATCCCTTTTGATATCGCTTGCGGAAGTTGTTATCACTGTAAAGCAGAAGAATACTCGGCCTGTGATAATTCAAATCCGAATTCCTTGATGGCCGATAAATTATACGGTCATTCCGGCGCTGGTCTTTTTGGATATTCTCATATGTACGGAGGCTATGCGGGTGGACAAGCTGAATATATTCGAGTGCCCTATGTAGATACAAATTCTTTGTCAGTACCTGCTGGAATTGATGATGAAAAAGTTATTTTCTTAAGTGATATTTTTCCTACCGGTTATATGGCTGCTGAAAATTGCAATATTAAGCAAGGGGATACGGTTGCTGTTTGGGGCGCTGGCCCAGTAGGACAAATGGCCATTCGAAGTGCTTTTTTATTAGGAGCCGAACGCGTGATTGCCATCGACCATTATGCTGGCCGCTTGGAAATGGCACGAGCAGGCGGAGCGGAAACACTTGATTTTAGCGCAGAAGATGAACTGCTCGATGAGTTGAAATATTTAACCGGTGGCGAAGGACCTGATTCATGTATCGATGCCGTCGGGATGGAATCCCACGGTTACTCCTTTGCTGCAAATGTAGATCGAGTGAAGACCGCAGTTGGCCTGGCCACAGATCGACCGAATGCTTTACGCCAAGCGCTTAATGCCTGTCGTAAATGTGGAACGGTTTCTATTCCCGGAGTTTACGCAGGCTTTTTAGATAAAATTCCATTCGGAGCTGCTTTTGGAAAAGGGCTGACTTTAAAAATGGGGCAAACTCACACCCAAAAGTACATGCAACCTTTGCTTAAACGAATTCTTGCTGACGAAATTGATCCTTCTTTTGTTATTACTCATCGTTTAAGAATTGAAGAAGGAACAAATGCTTACAAAACTTTTAATACAGACAAAAATCATTGCATTAAGGTCATTTTTGACATGCACTGACGACCATGCCAGAGCTTCCCGAAGTCGAAGTGATTCGACAAGATCTCTCACAAGAGATTGACAAAAATTCTGCGATTAAAAAGTTTATTTTTTATCGTAAAGATATTCGTGAACCTATTCCAATTAAAAAAATAACAACTTTAGAGGGTGCCACGATTAAGGCGATTTCCCGGCGTGCAAAATACCTGATATTCGAAACTTCGAAAGGCTATCTTATTTCTCATCTTGGCATGTCTGGAAATTGGCGAATCGTTGACAGCCTCAAATTGAAAAATGTGAAACATGATCATGTCGAGATTCATCTCAATAACGGAAAATGTTTTGTGTACAATGACCCGCGACGGTTTGGAATTTTTGGTTTTAGTGAAAATTTAGAAAAAAATAAAAAATTGAAAGAGCTCGGCCCTGAACCTTGGTCTAGTGAATTTTCAACTTCTCATTTGCGTGAAATGTTTAAAAAAACAAATCGCAGCATTAAAGTCGCCGTTATGGATCCCAAAGTTGTGGTTGGTGTGGGCAATATCTATGCATCTGAAATTCTTTTTGCAATTGGTATAAAGCCAACTAAAAAAAGCCAGCGTTTGACTTTGGACGAATTGGAAAAATTAATTCAGATGATTCGGCAAATCTTAACAGAGGCCATTCAGCGGGGTGGCTCGTCGATTAAAACATTTCAAAAAGCCAATGGCCAATCCGGCTCTTTTCAAAACTCGCATAAAGTCTATGGGCGAATGGGCGATGCTTGTTTTGTTTGTCATGAAAAAATTCGTAAAATTGTTATAGCGGGACGAAGCAGTTTCTGGTGCCCTGGTTGTCAGCGCTGATTTGTCTTTAGGGCGTGTCCTAGGTTGACATCAATTATTTTATGAAGGACCCTGCAGGAGTCGAGTATTTATTTTTCTATGAAAGGAAATTCGCAATGAAAACAACATTACTTCTTATTCTTGCTACTTTCGTCTTAACGACAGCTTTTACTTGTTCAAAAAATCCTCCAGCTCCAGAAGTTAAGGATGCTGAAGTCGAGACTCAACCAGCCCAAGAGCAGATGGCCGCTCCCGCAGATACGGCAACTCCTCCAGCTGGTGAAACTCCACCTCCCGAAACAGAAAAGCCCGCAGCCGAAACCAAATAATCCACCTTGCACTCGTTGGATGAAAGAGGTGTAATTATCGTATCAAAGGAGTGATACGTGAACACCATCCAATTGCATGGACTTTTTTTGGAAAATTTGTGCGCCAGTATTCCGCTAAGTTTGCTCGGACTTTTGATTATTGGTTATATGAGCAGCCCTTTATTCATTTGGACTCTTGTCGGAGCTGTACTTGTTTATGGATTTGGCGCTCCCCTTTGGTTTTTAGGCGCTTACGTCGGTATTATGGCGATCTTCAATTTGCCGATTTTACGAGCGGCCATTGTCTCTTCTGCGGTGGTGGCACTTTTTAAGAAATTCGATTTTATTCCAAAAATTTCGGAAACAGAAAGAACAGCTCTTGATGCCGGAGTTGTATGGATCGAAAAAGATCTCTTTTCTGGAAAACCTGATTTTCAAAAAATCATGAACGAATCCTATCCTCAATTAACCAGCGAGGAACGAGCCTTTCTTAATGGGCCGGTGGAAACCCTTTGCACGATGATCAATCCTTGGAAGATTTGGAAGACTCGCGAGATCCCTCCAGAAGTCTGGGATTACATTAAAAAAGGAAAATTTTTAGGGATGATTATTCCTAAAGAATACGGTGGACTGGGTTTTTCAGCGCTCTGTCATTCCGAAGTCATTATGAAAATGGCGTCGCGGTCATTGCCAACAACAATTAGTGTAGTGGTACCGAATTCCTTGGGGCCAGCTGAGTTGATCATTCATTATGGCACAGACGAACAGAAAAAATATCTTTTGCCACGCTTAGCAAGTGGTGAAGAGATGCCTTGCTTTGGATTAACCGAACCCTTAGCCGGATCCGATGCGGGTTCAATTACTTCAAGCGGAGTCTTGTTCAAAGGCAATGATGGAAAACTTTATATCAAACTGAATTGGAATAAACGTTGGATCACTTTAGCTTCCATCAGCACGATACTTGGATTGGCCTTTCGACTTCGTGATCCAGAAAATTTTCTTGGCAAAGGTGAAGATGTTGGAATTACTTGTGCTTTAATTCCGGTAAAAACTCCGGGTGTGGTCGTAGGCCGTCGTCATGATCCACTGTCAATTCCATTTTATAATTGTCCGACTCAAGGAAAAGATGTCGTTATCTCTTTAGACGCCGTTGTTGGTGGAAAGTCAGGCTGTGGAATTGGCTGGCGAATGTTGATGGATTGTTTATCCGCTGGACGAGGAATTAGTTTGCCTGCTCAATCGACAGGTGGTTCGAAACTTATTTCCAGAGTGGTCAGTGCCCATGGTATCGTGCGCCGACAATTTGGTGTCAGCATCGGTCGTTTTGAAGGGATTGAAGAGCCCATGGCCCGAATTGGGGCTTCGACTTATGCTCAAGATGCGATGAGAAGATTTACCGTTGGTGCATTGGATAAAGGAATTAAACCTCCGGTTATTACCGCGATGCTGAAGTATTATTCGACAGAAATGGGTCGAAAAGTTGTGATCGATGGCATGGACATTATGGGTGGGGCGGGAGTTTCCTTAGGTCCAAGAAATTTATTAGCTGAAATTTATGTAGCGACACCAATTGGAATTACGGTTGAGGGCGCTAATATTTTAACCAGAACATTGATTGTCTTCGGTCAAGGAGCTTTGCGGGCTCACCCCTTTGCCTATGAGGAAGTAAGAACTTTAGAGGCCAATGACATCCGCGGTTTTGATCGCGCCTTTTGGGGACACGTGGGTCACGTTGTCAGAAATCTTTGCCGCAGTATTTTATTATCGGTGACTCGCGGTTATTTAGCATCTTCGCCAAGTTGCCATCCGCAAATGAGAAGATATTTTCGTCGTCTGCAATGGGCTTCGGCGAGCTTTGCGATTATGTCGGATGTCGCCATGGGAAGTTTGGGCGGGACTTTAAAACTGAAGGAAAAAATCACTGGCAGATTTGCTGATATATTGGCTCATATGTATATCGCTTCTTCTGTGCTTCGGCGTTTTGAAGCTGAAGGAAGAAAAGAAGCTGATCTTCCCTTGGTGCATTACAATTTAAAATTATGCATGACTGAATTACAAAAAGGTTTTGACGGACTTTTTGATAATATGAAAATTCCCGGTTTCCGTTGGTTCCTAAAAGGTTGGATTGGTGGATGGTCAAGAGTGAACTCATTCGGAAGTTTAGCTTCCGATGGATATTCTCATCTTATCAGTAGTGCGATGTTAGAGAACTCTGAATTCAGAGAACGACTGACTGATGGGATATACATTCCAAAATCACGTGATCAACAGTTGGGTCGCCTTGAACACGCCTTCAAGACTGTGCTTAATGCTGAGGGTGCGGAAAAGAAAATTAAGAAAGCCGTGAAAGATAAAGTTCTGCCAAAAAGAAAAGTGCATGATCTTTTGGACGAAGCTCGCAGTAAAAATGTCATCAGCGAAGATGAGTTAAAACTGATTCGTGATGCTGATGGGGTTCGTTATGATGCGATATTGGTGGATGATTTTGACGAAGATCAGTATCACGGAAGAAGTCCTTCTTAAGCGCGAGCCATGGTGGATTCGTTAACCAGTGTCTCGCGAACCACGACGACTTTGATTTGTCCTGGATAACTGCATTCTTCTTCAATCTGTCGGGCAATTTTTTGAGACAAAGTTAAAGCCTCAAGGTCATTTACTTTTTTGCCATTAACCATGACTCGACATTCACGACCGCCACTCAAAATATAGCAATCCGTAACGCCATCATAACTGCGAGCAATGTCTTGAAGTACGGTCACTTTTTGATTGTAAGATTCGATTGTTGAACGACGTGCGCCTGGGCGAGCGCCTGAAATCGCATCAGCGGCAATCACCAGGTAAGCATGATCTGTGGCAGGTGCCACATCAAAGTGATGGGCTCGAACATTGTGAACCACGTCGGCCGCTTCGCCGCGTTTTTCTATGAAGTCCGCGCCAATCATGGCATGGCCGCCATCAATGGTGTGATCCATGGATTTTCCTAGATCATGAAGCAAGCCGCTTCGGCGGGCTTTTTTAGTATCTAGTTGAAGTTCTGCGGCTAACAAACCACAAAGCCAACCGACTTCGCCGCAATGGAAGTATTGATTTTGAGTAAATGAGTAACGGTATCTTAAGCTTCCCATCATCTGACGAATTTCGGGATGCATTCCTTCTAAACGAAGTTCGCGAGCAATGTTGTCTCCGTCAGCTTTAATTTGGCGAAAAAGTTCTTTTTTCTGATTTTCGGCAATTCTTCGAATGCCGTCAGGATTAATGAACTTTTTTTCTTTCAAAATACGCTCAAGAGTTCGACGAGTAAGTTCCCGTCGTACGGGGTCATAGCCGGCGATGCCGACTTGATCGGATTGATCATCGACGATGACGTCACAACCGCAAGCATCTTGCACCGCTTTGATATTATTTCCAGCGGGATCACAGAAATTTTTTCTGATTTGTGGATCTTCGGGAAATTGCACGGAACCAATGCCACGTTCCGAGCAGTAGGGTCGAATGAAACGATCTAAAGCTGTATCCAAATGTTGTTTCGCTCGGGATTCAGAATGAGTCTTAAGATCTTCATCCAGCATCTCAAGAAACTTAATGGCGCGATCCCGAACTTCTTTTTCCAGATCTTGTTCAATTTGAGTTTTAATTTCTGGTACAGAAAAACCAAATTTCTGAATCATGCTGTCGACCATTTGTTTGGAAAGCTCTTTAGCTTGGTCTTTCAAAGAATCCAGACTTTTTTCACGATTCTTAATTTTACTTTCTTGGCTTTGGATTTCTCGTTCGTAGTTTTGATTTTTAGATTTTATTCTTTGCCAAGAATCATCCTGTTTTTTTTTATTTTCATCGATCAACTCTTGAAGAGTCTCAATGCGCTCTTCGATTCTTAAAATTTCAGCGTCTTGTTTGGCCCAAAGTGAAGCTTCGATTTCTTGATATTTTTCATTTTCTTCTAAAGTGCGAAGATCCAGCCATTCTTTAACGTCATCGTGAAACTCTTGGGCTTCTTCATTCGCTTTTTTTATTATTTGTTCTCGAATAAGCCGAAAAACGATAAGGCCAATGCCTGATCCAATAATAAGTGAAATAAATAAAACAAGGGCAATTTGCATAGATGCACACTAGCAGATATTCGGATGCTTTGTCATTTTTCGATCTTTCTTGTCGTGCTCAATGTTTTGCGTCATAATTCTTTTATGAGCAACAGCCCACTCAGCGAGCATTTATGGAGTCAGATTCAGCGCGAAATCAGTTTTACTGCGCAGCGAAGCCGCGGCCCTGGCGGTCAGAACGTCAATCGCACAAATTCATCCGTGCAATTGCGTTGGTCCTATCTCGAGTCAGCTCAGTTTAATGAGGAACAAAAAACGACCATCGCTGAAAAGCTTTCTTCGTGGATTACTAAGGAAGGAATTTTGTGTATTCGCTCGGACATTCATCGTGACCAAGAGTTAAATAAAAAAGAATGTCTGATGCGATTCCAAAAACTGCTCGAGATGTCGTTTTTTCGTCCCAAACCAAGAAAGGCCACCAAGCCAACCTACAGCTCGAAACTAAAAAGAAAAGAAAGCAAAAGTCGAAGAAGCGAAATCAAAAAAAATCGCACAGAAAAATGGTAGTTCATCAATCAAAATGATAACTGCGGTATTTTTTGGCCACGCTATCGGGGACAACCACATCCTTAAGTTCTTTTGAGAAGTCCTTCATGTAAGAGGTAAATTCAGAAAAAGCGATTACGCGACCCATGTTTTAAACGCCGATCTCAGAAGGGTTTGCGATTTTTTTCTTGCCAGCTTTTTCAGGGTTATTTTTTTGTTTCTCTTGACGAAGACGGTCCTCTTCTTCCATGATTTTGTTGAATGCATCTACTTTTTCTTTTGGAATGGGGCTCGTTCGGCGAGCTTTTATGTCCTCAGATAAAGTTTTAAAAGATTTCTTTTTTTCGTTCATAAACTCCTCACTTTCTAAGATCAATATACCACAGCTTTTTGCAACCCAACATTGCAGATTCACTGGCTTTTTTGGTCTTAGTGTTTTTTGTGATAGCTGAAGCTCTCGTGTCGATGCCGTCCCAGCAAGAGATGTGTTAGGACAATGTCGAGGTTTGTGCTAAGGATGCGGCCGACGCCGACGCCTGGCGGACTCTGTATTAGAATTTGCCCCCGTGACTTATTTACTAAATAGCCCTATTAATATCGCGTGAATCAAGATCAAATCTATTCCCATCATCTTAAAAATGTCAGTCGCAGTTTTGCCTTTTGTATTGATCGGCTCAATAGTCCTTTCAAACATTGGGTCGGATTGGCTTATATTTTATGTCGCTTGGTTGATACGATCGAGGACTCTCCATGGAAAAAAATAAGTCAGCAGACCGAAGCATTTGAAGAGTTTGAGACCTTCATATTAAGGCTTCCCGAAAAAGAAAAGGTTGATCAATGGGCGACCACTTTTGCAGAAGAAATTCCAAAGGGTGAAAAAGAATTGTTGCAAGAAAGTTTCCTCTTTTTTTCGGATCTGCATCAACTTCCCAAAAACGTAAAGAACATTCTGAGTCGCACTATTTTAGACATGAAACAGGGAATGGCCCACTGGTCAGAAAAGGCTCGAAAAGATGAAGGCAATGCTTTGAGTTTGCAAACAATGACTCAGGCGAATCAGTATTGTTTTTTTGTCGCAGGAGTTGTCGGCGAAATGCTTTCTGAGCTCTTTCGATTTTCCGAAGATAAGTATGAAATTTCAAATAAAACTCTCGAAGATTCCTATCGATTTGGTTTCTTTTTGCAAAAGATCAATTTGCTTAAAGACCAGATGGATGACGAAACTCAAGGACGTTTTTTAGTTCCAGATCGCGAAGAAATGCGCCAAAGTTTATTGATTGATGGCGAAGGGGCAATTGATTATCTTTTGAGTTTGCCTGTGTCGCGTAAGGATTACCGTATTTTCTGCGCCTGGTCCCTGTTTTTGGGATTAAAGTCTTTATCTTTCATTGACAAAAGTTTTAAAGAAAAAAAAATGTATAAAATTCCATCGGCTGAAACATTATTGTTGTTGGGCAAAGTTGAATTGATTATTAACGATAATGAAAAATTAAAAAAACTTTATAATGAAATGTTAATGCAAAACTTTGCGAAAACAGAGAGTAAGAAAAAACCTGCCGCCTTTCGCAAACACGAAGATATTTGGCTTTATCGCTTATACAATGGAAAATTAACTCCTCATCAAATGGGTGAGCTTAATCTTGTTGATTAGTCTGGACCTTAGCCTGCCCAGCCTAGGCAGTTTAAATGATTATTGGATACAATAATCATTCGATCAGAGAGAGGTTTTATGAAATTTTTATTTCTTATACTTTTTGTTTTTCAAGCCAGAGCTGAAACCCCATTCGAAGAACATAAAAATGCTGAAGAGGCCCAAGCAGAAGCAAAGAATGTACTTAAAAAGACTGAACGAGTTGAAGCTGAGCTTCAACAAAGTTTAAATAAGCAAAATAAAACCATTGAAGATTATAACAAGCGAATTAAGGAAGAAAAACAAATTTTTGAAGCAAGTGCGCCGGCTTACTCTCAAAAAAAGGGTGGGTTCTTGGGTTTTTTTGAGCGCGACTTTGACGACGATTTTACACGTGATCACCAAAATCGAAAAGCACAGATCAAAAGACTTGAAGAATCTCGAGAAAATGAAAAAGAACGTTTAAAAGGGCTGCGCAATGAACTTGGAGAAACTCAAGATGACATACTGTATGCGAAAGCTCATCTAAGGGCTTCAGATAAAACTTATGAAAAAACAAAAGAAAAACTCACTGATGCCAGTCTCGAGATCCAAAAGGAAATGATGGATGTGTCTTATTTAACGCTCGATCATGAAATTATTGGAGTTAAACTGAGCGCCGTTGGATTGGAAGTTGAAAATTTAAAAAGAAAATACGACACGGCGATGATCGGTGCCTACATGCGGGACCGCATGAAGAGATTGTTGAGCTCAAGGGCTTTTTGTGCTTCTGCAAAAAGTTGTCCGAATGGCATTGATGCGAATGAACTGAATACGCTATTTGATAGTAATACGATATTTCCCGGGTTCAATAAAAATGAATTTGATAAAAAAGAAGAAAAACATGATGAAGATCTTCTTCGAAAAGGAGTAAAGTAAGGTATATGAAAATTTTCTTAATGTTTTTATTTCGCCGTCTTGTTGTTGTGGTCATTCTTATTGGTCTCGGTTTTGTTTTGTTTTTTGGTTATCCCTATATTTTTTCGCGAGTTGTAACAGGGGAAATCACTGGAGCTAAACACGTACTGGATACCATGGCCGTTATTTCCACGGGGGAAGCCCAGTCCCAGATTCCAAATAAAGTTTTTTCTTTCGCTATTGCCATTCGTGATCATAAAAGCAGTGAAATCGTCACTGGATCTTCGGAAGATCGACAATGGGCGGCCGTTAAGGAAGGGCAATGTGCCCGAGCTGAATTTTTCCCCTATCCTCCATGGCAAATTACTAAAGCAGGAACTTATTTTGGTGTTCGTTTATTAAGTTTGTATGATAACTGCGAAATGGCTTTGAAAAAATAGTTATTTTTGAGCTGATATAGTCTCTTTCAATTTTTTTAACCGAGAAACATAACGATGCGTTCGAACGTTTTCATTCGCAGGAAGCGGTGTTGTTTTAATAACCTCATCCAGCAAACTTAAAGCTTTCTTTTTGTCACCCTTTTGTGATTGCAATTCTGCCATTAGATAAACAGCACGAAGTTTATTATCCCCATAGGAATACTTGTAAGCTTGTTCGGCTTTTTCATAAGACTCAGTGTCTTTTTTCATTTCTTTCAGCATTTGAGCGTGATTGTAGAAAAAAGTAAATTCGAAGGGATAAATTTTTTGCATCTGTGAGTACAAGCGTTCGGCGGTATCAAAATCACCTGATTTGTAAATCGCATAAATGCGTTCAATGTTGTAGCCTCGAGAAGACTCGACATTGAGTTTTTGTTTTTGGATAAGATCCAAGTAAGCTTCTGCGGTTTTTTTATAGGCCGCTTTGGATTCATTTTCTCTTTTTAATTCTTCATAAGCTGCCGATTTGAGACTCCATAAATCAGCAACAGTCATTTCCGTATTCGTTGTTAACTTAGGATTTTTGAGCCAAAGATCAACAATCACCAGAGTTTGTTCTTGCACCCAAGTTTTAAGCTTTTCGTCATTTTGCTCTTCAGTATATTTGTTTAAAAGAGAAATTTTATCGTAAAAAGTTTCTTCGGTAGGAAAATTGATTAAGGAAATTTTTAAGAGCTCGATGCTTTGAGTTTGCAAATTCTTATCTGAAGATTTAGCCATCAAAGCCAGTGGTAGATATTGCAAAAGATCTTTTTCTTTGTCTTTAAGATTTTTCTTTTTCGCCGCTAAAGAAAAATATTTCAAAGCATTTACTTTGTCTTCTTGGCGAAGATACATCTCGCCAAAAGCCCAAGTTTCTTCAGGCAAGGTCACCGCGTCCGCGCGTTTTTTTCTTTCATCAAGGCTTAATGTTTTGTATTTAAGTGCAGATTTCATTTCTTGAATGAAGGACTTTGCGGAACGGCTGCCAACCACTCGAGATATTTCTTCACCCTTGGAATTAGCAAAGATGACTGTCGGATAGCCTTGGACATTGAATTTAGATTTTAAATCCCAAGAAATAGGATGATCGGCATCCAACTTTAAATAAACAAAATCTTGTTTTAATTGTTTAAACTCAGGTGTGTTAAAGACCGTTTCATCAAGAACGTTGCAGGGTGGACACCAAGTTCCAAAAAAATCGACAAGCAAGGGCTTCTTCGTTTTTTGCGATTGATCCAAAGCCAGCTCGGGCTCGTTGAAAATAAAAAGTTCATCCGCAGAGGATTTTTTTTCGGTTGCGCTTTTAGTTGCCAGATCGAGGGGTTTTGCCCCGACGACCTGTTGATTTAAATCATTGCACTGAAGAAGCTTTTTTTGAGGAACGCAATAAGTGTTGTTATCATCACAGATGTAGAGTTCCAAAGTGATCTCGCAATTATTATCAAGAGGACCCAGGACGACGCTCCCGGACGTAGATTCAAGTTTAAGACTTAAGGGCTGTGTGTCTTTGCCCTTCGTTCTTTGCGCTTGTGAGGGTGCTTTAAGATTGAAATGATGTTCGGTGCTTGGTTTTAAGATAAGGGATTTTACCGCCTTATCTTGACTGATTTGTATGCTGAAATCTGCGGTGGGCGCGGCAAGGGCGAAGGTTCCCGTGAAAAAAATAGAGCTAACTATCAGGGAAAAGTGCGAATAAAAAAGTTGTAACATAAAATCTCCTCTGCAAAGAAACGCCGCTCAAGAAACATAGCTCTTTCTGGAATTCCCGCCAATATCAATAACTGAATTGATAAGAATTGCGCTTTGCTTCCAGAATAAGAAACATTTTTTTGAATTTTTTAAATTCGCGGTTACCATAAGGCTAAGTGATTACGAAGGCCCTTAAAAAAACATTTACCGAATCGAAATATCTTTATTGTCTTTCGGAAGACAGAAAAGAAACTTCTTTAAAGCTAAGTGAGCAGGTTTTGTGGAGTTGTCAGTCGCTGGAATTTGGTCGCAAACTGGGCTTGGCCTTAAAAGAACTGCATAACATTCCCGTTCATTCAAAATCTTTGGTAAAAAATAAGATAATACCAAACCCTAGTTTTTCAGAGCGCCTTAAACATTGTGAAAATCTTTGGCGTAAGCACGAAAATCAATTTGAAGAAGTTGGTTTGCCTATTGCGGTGCTTCGTGAAATTTTTATGGGCTACGAAGATCTGGAAGTGGAAAATGAAGAAGTTTTATTGCACGGCAATTTGTCCTGCCAACAAGTTATGTTGAGTGAAAATTTCGAATTTATTGGATTGAGTGATTGGGGCGAATCTTATGTCGGAAATCGGGGTTTAGATATTTCCTTGGCTTGGATGATTTTCGAAGAGCCAGTAGCAAAAGCCTTTTTCACTTCCTATGGTCCTATCGAGGAGTCTCAATTTGAATTGAGTTTATTTCAGTCTTTGTATTATCCCATGGTGATGCTGCCCCATTGTTTTAAAATTCAAGATGAAAATTTAAAACAATGGACTGCATTTGCATTACGTAAAGCGATAGGTCTTTAGGGCTTATTCTCAAAAAGAGAAATTATTTTTATTATTTCGTCTAAATAATAGACAAATCCTGTTTATAGACTAAGGTTTTTTCGGCTTTGTGCCGAAAGTCTAGTGTATGGAATTACTACCTGTACATAGAATCAGCCAGATCAAACAATCATTTGTGTTTTTATTGATGGTTATTTTTTATTCGTCTTTCGTTGTAGCTGGAAATGGGATTACCTTTCAGGGACGGATCATCAAGCCAGATGGAAATCCTCTTGAAGGAACGACAGTGCAGTTTCTGATGCAAGTCAGATCTCCTGGCGCCGAAAACTGTTTGATGTATGAAGAGACGCAAACAAAGAACATGTCGGGCTCAAAAGGTATTTACGGACTTACAATCAATGATGGAACGGGAACAAGAACCGACACTGCAACATATGCGATTGACCGAATATTTTCCAATCGTGGTGTGATGACTTTTGATTCCACTCGTTGCGTGAGTGGAACGACTTACACTCCAGCGGCTAATGATAATCGAAAGTTTATTGTTTATTTTAAAGATGAAACTATGGGAGCTTATGAACCCATGCCGATTATGACTTTAGGATATTCGCCAATGGCAATTGCTGCTGTAGAGGCCGAGCGAGTTGGAACCTTCAGCTCAACAAATTTGGTCAGAACGGTGGATGGCAGTGGAAATCCTGTGACAGCTCCGGCACTGGATCCAACTCAATTGACAGATTTAATGAGTCTTATTTCTGGAACAAGTGGAAAATACATTGGTACACAAACGACAGCAGGGGCGACAATTCCAAGTTATACTATGGTGGCACCACCGACAGCGCCAGCGGCGGGAAGTTTTTGGTATGACTCTGTGGCGAAGCAATTAAAATATTACGATGGAACGGCCACTCAAACTTTGGGAACAGCAGCGGGAGCTTCGCCTACAGGAGCAGCAGGTGGAGATTTAGCTGGAACTTATCCAAATCCCACAGTTGCGGCGTTAGCGATTGATAACGCAAAAGTCGCAGCTGCAGCAGCGATTGCGCGAACAAAATTAGCTAATGGAACAAATAATACTTTAGTAATTAATAATGGATCAGGGGTTATGGCGGATGCCACAGCGATCACAGCAAGCCGTGCTTTGGCTTCGGATGCGAATGGAATTCCCGTAGCTGCGACCACTACAGCGACTGAACTTGGTTATGTGAATGGCGTGACTTCTGCGATTCAAACTCAGCTGGATGCGAAGCTGACCTCAGCAGCAGCCTTTGTTGGTGATGTCAGTGGAACTTACGGTGCGACGTCGGTAGATAAATTAAAAGGTAAAACATTAAGTGCATTGCCAACAGCGAATGGACAAATGCT
Organism: Bdellovibrionota bacterium; assembly: GCA_038043185.1. Lineage (GTDB taxonomy): Bacteria > Bdellovibrionota > Bdellovibrionia > Bdellovibrionales > Bdellovibrionaceae > UBA5009. The sequence goes on along the minus strand of JBBTCO010000064.1, from coordinate 117 downwards.
TCGCTATGATGGAACAAACTGGACGCCAGCTTATGTAGCGATGACAGATTTAAGATCTACGGACCCCTTCTTCAACTTCGAAGTGCAACGTTTTGAGAGTGACCGACTTGATCAATG
>JBBTCO010000063.1:0-8274 GCA_038043185.1 Bdellovibrionota bacterium | reverse complement strand
CCAATGAAAGCTTTGAAAAAAGTGTTTCCGGTATTTCCGTAAGACTATTTCCCCATAAGCGTAATGAAGAAAGTTTTGATAACTGGTCAAAACTGCCATTTTCAATAACTGATAAGTTATTGCCTTCAATTGCTAATACACGAAGGGAAATCAGGCCTTTGAACGTGTTTTCAAAAATTCGGGAAAACTGGTTATTATTCAGAAATAAGCCTTCTAATTGACTGAGATCTCGAAAGATTCCTTCAGGTAAATTTTCGATTTGATTATGTTCAAGATAAAGCTGTTTTAAATTAACAAGGCCTGAGAAATCTTCAGTCTTAAGATTTCTGATTGATCTGCTGCGAAGATTAAGTTCCCAAATTTTTCCAAGATCATTGGTTTGGATTTGATCGCATTTCTTATTCAGAAGAGTTTCAATTTGTGTTTTTACAGCTTCAGATCTTTCACAAAAACTTAAATCTTTAGAAAATCCGCTCAATGGTAGAATTACTAAAATAGTAAATAAAATATTTTTAACCATAACGCCTCATCTTTCTTAAAGATTGAAGGTTTGTTAAAATATTGGCTTAAGTCAACCTATAAAGCTCTTGGCACACAGGCTAAGTCCCTAGGAAGACAATGAACTCTATTTCGGCACGTATAAGCAGTCAGGCATTCACTCGATTGAACTAATAAAAAGTTAAGAAGCTCTGTACTTATCGAGCACAGAACATCTTAATCTTTGAGTGAATGGGACCAGCATCTGGATCATGTATATCAAGAATTCCGTAAAGTTTCGTCTCTTTGCTCTGCAAATTAAACACAGTGATTTCATGGTTTGTTGGATTATGGAAATATGAAGTCTTATTTCCAACGCTTGCAATTCTTGTAATTTGAGAACGAATGGCTAATTTACCGTTCTCATCAAAAAACTTATATTCTATCTGATTCGCTTGGCCAACTTGTGACAACTCAATGCCATATTTACCAGCTTTACATTTTAATGTTCCTGCTAACCCTGATACGGAGGTCAACATCAAAGCTACAATAATGACTGATTTCATGTAATCTCCTTTGAGATTGAATATTGATTCATGTGGTAAGCTACTTGAGTTTTTAAAAACATCATCTGTTATTATTTTGACATGTAAAAGGTTCAATTGCACCGAATTGACCAGAAGGATGGCTCTCAAACTAGCCAAAAATGTACTTTAAAATTCTGGATTTTATTTCACTGTAAGGCGCATATTTAATATTTGGCTCAATCCACCAAGATTTTTTTAACACTGATTTCTGGTGGCTGAAAGTTTTAAATCCATGTTCTCCGTGATAGTTGCCCATGCCGCTGCCTCCAACTCCGCCAAATGGCAGACGAGTATTCGCAAAGTGCATAACTACGTCGTTTATACAGCCTCCACCAAAGGAAACCTCATTAAGAATTCTATTCTGAATACTTTTATCGTTAGTAAAGATATAAGCAGACAGCGGCTTTGAACTTTCTTTTACTTTGGCGATTGTAAGATCAAGGTTATCAAACTGAATAGCAGGGAGAATTGGACCAAAAATCTCTTCTTTCATGCACATATCGTCCCAAGTAACATCTTTAAGAATTGTAGGTTCGATACAATTTTCTGACTCAAAGACTTTACCGCCAAAAAATACTTTCTTCGGGTCAATTAGTTTTTTGAGACGTTGAACATTTCTGTCATTGATAATCCGAACATAACTTTCACTTTCAAGGGGATTTGATCCGATAATTATACTTGTTTGAATTTTGAGTTCTTCTAAAAACTCAAGGTATATGCTTGAGTGGATGAGCAGATAGTCAGGGGCTATGCATGTTTGCCCTGCATTTAAAAACTTGCCCCAGGCGATCCTCTTTGCTGCGACCTTAATGTCAATATCAGGAAAGACAAAACATGGGTTTTTCCCACCAAGTTCTAACAAAGTTGGCGTTAAAGTTTCAGCAGCGGCCCTGGCGATTACTTTTCCCACTTGCGTGCTTCCAGTAAAACAAATTTTACCATAAGGATGAGAAAGTAATTCTGTCGTAACATCAACTCCACCTTCAACGACATGAAGGTAGCTTGAGTCAAAGTTTTCATTGATAATTTTTTTTAATGCGGCGGATGTTCGGCTTGGCAATTCGCTGGGTTTTAAAATCGCGGTATTTCCAGCAGCAAGAGCCGCCACCGCAGGAGCTAAAACGAGTTGGTAGGGATAGTTCCATGCTCCTATAATTAAGGTGGTCCCATAGGGTTCAGAAATAATAAAACTTCGGCCTAAAAAATTAGATAAATCCGTTTTAACTTTCTTTGGATGTGTCCATTTCTGTAGATTTTTAAGAGCGTAGTCAATTTCATGATAAATAATCCCCAATTCAGTTAGGTAGGCTTCAAATTTTGATTTTCTAACGTCAGCGAAAATAGCTTCATAAAGATATTTTTCATTTTCCTTGAGTACTTTTTTCAGTAGCTTGAGTTGCTCTTTTCTAAATAAAATATTTTTTGCGTGGCCAGCGTCTGAAAATGCTTTTTGTTTTTCTACGATTTGTTTTAGTTTGTTCATGTGAATTCCTTAATTTATTCCCGTCGGTTCCTGCCACTACACTGATCCGACTGATTGACGACAAAAGCAGAACTCTTCCTTGCCATATTTCAGTGCCCTGAGTATGCTCCATAAAATATTAATGTCGAATTGGGGATATATGAATAACTTCAAAAAGTTTTAAAATTCTCAATTTTATACAAACGACTAGGCTTAGACACATCATCGGCATCGTCGACTAAAAAGGCAGACTTACCGTCTAAAACTATCCCCTCGAGCTTTGTGATCGGCTCAAACTCTGTTATTAAAACAGCCTTACCTTGTTCGAGGCGAAATAAAACACTGCCATGAACTTTACCGTCGACAAAACTATTTTTATTCCCCTCTGCGGTTGCCAATGCCATCGGGCCAGTAGATCCGATCACAGCATCGGTAAAACTAAGATCAACCCCCGCCAATTTTTCAAGACCTAGTTTTTCGAATTCGATATTCATATCCCAATTTCCCGATCTGATAGCCTTTAGCCACTCAGCAAAATTCATTTTGAAAATTCCGTTCACCATAATTTTTCCACTGCCGCGATGAAGAAGTTGCAACTTTTGATCTTTAATAAAGATGCCCTCAAAATTGAGATCCTTGACGTGGATCTTTAACTTTTTTTCTAACGCTGAAATATCAAATACCTGTGGCTTATCCGGCTCGCCTTTGGCTGTCATAGGAATCAAAACACCTGTCATTCGCCTTTTTGTTGAGGCCGATGGCCAAGCTACTAACGCCCCAAATGGAGGGTAATCACTTTCATTCAATAAAAGTAAGGCCTCAAAATCCGGTTTCATTTTTTTTCGCTCTTTGGGATCGACAGGTAGCTCGCCATCCATAAGTCGATAACTTGTCAGAAATTTTTCAGACTCACGAAACGAAAAAAGAAAATACTCATCATCAGCAATGACAAAAAAGCGATCCCCTTTTTTGACAATACCACTTGCCGCTGTCACATAGGCCGGTCGTCCTGCCGACAATGGTTTTTCGAGCAGAAGCTCTCGCTCAACTTTGAGTTTTGTTTTAATCATGGGGGCACCTAATGTTATTGTGACAAAGATAGAAATTAAAGGAATGATCATGTAGATATCACTTATGCCGCTTTTCCTCAAGTCTTGCGACATACCAGGAACTCAATGCCGCTGTGATGAGGATTGAGACTATGACGAGCAATGAAATCCAGCTTGGAATCTTAAATACTTCCATAAGAAGCATCTTTATTCCGATAAACCCTAAAACTGCAGCCAAACCGGGTTTAAGATACCGAAGTTTTCCAACCCAATCAGCGAGCACGAAGTAAAGTGCCCGCAATCCCAAAATTGCCAGAATGTTTGATGCAAATGCGACGAATGCATCTTGCGTAACAGCAAACACTGCAGGAATTGAATCCACGGCGAAAATAAGGTCCGTAACTTCGATAACTATTAGTGCAAGAAATAATGGTGTTGCTTTGCGAACTCCATTCTCTATCAGAAAAAAGTGATTCCCGTTAAATGATGTTGTCGTCGGTATTAATCGCCTAATGAGCCGAATCGACCAATTTTCTTGAACATCAATTTTTTCATCCGTTTCGCGCAAAAACTTAATGGCTGTGATGACCAATATCGCACCAAATACATAGAGTATCCAATGAAACAGATGCAGAAGCTGTGCCCCAATGATGATAAAAAAAGCTCTTAATACAATAGCACCCAACACACCGTAGAAAAGAACTCTGTGTTGATATTTGTCGGGTATTCGAAAGGAGCTAAAAATAAGCAGAATGACAAATAGGTTGTCTACACTCAAACTTTTTTCGACCAAATACCCTGTTAGGAATTCCAGCCCGAGTTCTTTGCCGAAAGCAAAGCCGAACCAAAGATTGAAGACGAGGGCGATGCTTATCCAAATTCCACTCTCTATCAAAGAAGTTTTACGAGAAACTTTGTGAACACTTTTTCCAAAAAGACTTAAGTCGATCAAAAGCAGTAGAAAGATACCTGCGCAAAACGCTATCCATAACCATGTTGGTGCAACTGAAACGTGCGATATAAAATTCGTCATTGTCTAAAGCCCACTTTCAGACCCATCATCCATTTAACCAATATTCTATCTTTGTACAGATACTTTTGAAAATACGATAAATAGTATCGAATAATGTGTTTAAAGCGAACATTAAAATGAAGGTGAGGCCAGTTATGGTGTCCCCGTTGAATATTCGTGAGCACCAATATCATAACCTTTGCCAAAGGGAGTTGGAGAACCGAAATAGTCACGTTTTGAAGTTCCTTGAATTGCGATTCCTCGGTCTATCATTGGTGAACCCGTTAAAATTTTAAAGCCGTTGGCACCGTCGCGAGGGTTCGCAAAGCGGGGATTCTCACTGATTCCAGAAACAGTGTCTTGACCCGCGCGCAATTGCCATTCGGAAAGTCCATTGTAGGTTTTATTACCAACGTAAAATATTGGCGTCGTTCCGCCCGCCCAATAATTATTGTTATGGAAGACAAGTCCTGGGCTCATCGCGGGAATATACATCATGTACACTCCTGCGCTTGCACCGGCAAAAATATTATTTCTGAAGTTCACATTTTGTACTGTATTGCCTGCGAATTGAATTAGAAGTTTCGTGCCACCAACTGCCAAATCAGAAAAAAACGTATTATTATATACATGTAAATCACGCACCATACCTGCGCCACTTCCATTCCATAGATGAAATGAACCATAATTTCGTTTTCCGCCGTCAGCAGCGCTGATGTTATAACGAACAATGTTGTTACTATGCACACTAGATCCAGGATATTCAGCAATAAGAATACCCGCGCCATCATTGCCATAAGCAAAGTTGTATTGGAGTACTGAATTTTTTGTACCACCATCTAAATCAAAGCCGTCGCCATCAGCATCTCCGGCTGTGCGGTTATTATAAGCCGTATTATGTTGAATGACTGCGCCTTCGGTTTCTAAGATCATTATCCCAGCAGTTCCGTTGCCACGGGTTCCGTTGTTATAAGCGGTACATCTTTCTATCAAGGCTTGTCTTGCACTATAAATGACGATTCCACTACCCGAATATTGTGAGCTATCAGGGCTGGAGGTTCGGCCCGTGTTATTATAGGCTGTCACATTGATAATTTTAATATTTTGGTTTGAATAGTTTGCTAGTCCGTAAACAGTAATGCCATTGCCTTCATTGTCGTGAACATTTGAATTAGTTATTTGAACATCTTGGAAACCGCTGGCACCATTCCAACCGCCAATGCTAATACCTTCACCACCGCTTCGGCGTGGATAACCGCGCCCGTCAACAGCGCCCGTATTTATTGCACCGAAACCATAGATTTCGACATTATCTATATAAACACGAGATAATTTTATATTGCCACCTAAGTCATTATAAAAACCAACACCACCGCCTTTAATACCGTTAACGCCAATACCATTTCCTTTAAAAATAATATTTTTTAAATCAATTCCCCCAGTATTATAAGCGAAAAAAGCTTCTGCTCCTCCACCATTAATTACGGCTTTTCCGTTGCCATAAGAGGTGATCGTCAAGGGATTCGCCGATGCTCCACCTTTTGTTATATAGATTTTTCCAGAAAAGGTTACGCCGCCCTCAAATAGGATCCGATCACCAGCATTATATAATCTGCTATTCACTTTGTTTATTGTTTTCCAGGCTGATGAAGTTGAAGTACCAGAATTTCCATCATTACCATTGGCGCTAACATAAAAATTTGCAGCCACTGATGTAAGTGGAATAGCAATATAAAAAAAGACAGAAAGAACTCTTGTGCTCAGACACATTCGAAACCCCAGTTTGCCAATATACATCAGGAAGATTCTTTAGTTTGTGAGGAAATTATACATATGTATATTAAAAAATTCGACAATCTCAAAATGTGTCATCAAATTTCAGAAGCTATTTTCGTTGGCCTTTGATAGAATACTCTAAATAAAAAAGGATTTTAATATGAAGAACAATAAGATCATAGTTCTGATTTCATTATTATATATTGGATGGATAGCTTCATTTTCACAGGCCTCCGCTGCCGACAATCCTTTTGGGATGGGCGCGGCTTTCGGGGAGTGGAATTTACCTATAGATGCAAATTTACGCGAACTGCAATTACGCCAAACATTGTACCTAGCTGGTCCTAAAGGCCATGTGCGCCTTTGGTGTCATCCTTCAACTGCAGAAAGTAGAGCTGCCTGCTCTGCCTCCATCAACCGGGCCTATGATCTTAATTTAATTCCTATCGTTAAAATACAATTCAATCAATATGCTGATGACTCCACTTCCCCCCATGTTGTTTATAAAAACATGTCTAACCAGCTTGCGGGATTTGTAAATGAACTTCCGTTGCGTACTGACCGCAATTTACTTGTAGAACTATTCAATGAGCCGAACTATACAGATATGTGGTTCAGTCGAACCTGCAATTGGGTCACGCGCGCCAAAGAGGTCGCGCAAGCCTCAGCTCAGTTAGCACAAGCCATTAGAAACCTAAATAAAACTCAGATCAAAATCCTCTTCACTCCCTTATCTCCCTACAGTGACAGCAATCCTATTACTAACAGTGATGGCAGTTGCGGACGCGGTGATAAAATAAATCTTTCTTCTCGCGATTTCGTTCGAGAGATGAAAATTGAGCGACCAGATTTATTTAATCTCATCGACGCTTGGAACTCCCACCCCTATCCCAGTGAGGATTTTGGGCTTTGTCAAAAACCTAATTGTCCGTCGATGACAACGGATCCAGCTTTAGTGGCTTATAAAGGCGAAATGGAACAAGCGGGAATGCCTTTAGACTTCCCAGTTTATTTAACTGAGGTCGGAACATATTTTTCTATTAGTTCTCAGGCTACAGCAGATCGTTTTGTTCAGTCGTCGAATTCTAGCCTTGGTATTTACCCACAACTCTGGCTCTCTGGAGGTCCAAGAAATAATGTTAAGGGTATTCTAGGGTTTATCCTTCCTCTTCCAGGATATAATTTTTATTCCTTCTTGGATTCTTGCGGGGCTGTAACTGCCAGTGCTCCCTACCAAACTCCAAATCCTATCTATACGCAGATTCGAAATCTACGCATCAAGCTTTTAGGAAATACTCCATTCGCTCCTTCCGGGACACTCACCCTGCCAAAGTCTGCTCTAAAATGCTCATTCAAAGCGTCACTTGACTTCTCTGGAGAGCAAGGACGACGCCAGTGGTCTTATGTCAATGGCGCTAACAGTATACCAATGATCTTCGACCCCATAAATTACCGTTGGCAAGGATCAGAACTCTACAGTCTTATTTGGAATAGTGGATTCCATCCCGGGGTAAATACTGAGGTCACGCGACGCTGGAAGGCCGTCAAATCTGGTACTGCACTGGTAAGTGCAAGCGCTCTTGACGTTGCACCAGGATGTGGCGCTAATGGTGTCAGTGTTTACGTGAAAAAAAATGGGACCATATTATGGCAAAAGGTTATTCATAATGAAATAAGTGGGTATTTTAATTTAACTGTTGGAGTCTTAGCTGGTGACAAAATTGATTTCACTGTAAAATCAAATGGTAACAATGGTTGCGACTCTACAGCATTAGATCCGCAAATTGAGTTTACGGCGCGTCCTTAATCATCAATAAGAAAAACGACATCGTACTATCCAATATCGATAATTTCTTGCTAGTGAAAAATTTTGGGACATCGACGGGTAAGCAATTAGAGCTGGCAATTTCT
>JBBTCO010000062.1:0-14123 GCA_038043185.1 Bdellovibrionota bacterium | reverse complement strand
GTATCAGCATTTCTCCAAAGCAGTTCTTCATTGTCAATTTTTATACTATCTTCTCTGATTGCACGATAGCTGTAACTCGCGTCTTTATTTAGAGAATTTAATTTAAAATTGGTAGTAAAGCTTACTAGAGGAGGTCTATAGCTACCTCCGCCACAAGCAGCATTGCTTGTTGGGAGATATAAAAAACTCAACATAATCGCAACTAAATAATATTTTATTTGTAACACCAGGACTCCTATATTAAAAGCATTTCTACACTATTGATATTAGAAATTATAGCATACTTTATTTTACATCAAATAAATAAAATTAGACTTTTACTTTATTGGATTACAGCTGGCTGAACCCAGCTAAGGTCTAGTCTCATTTTTTAAATACAAATAAATAATTTTTATATAGAATTTATATATGAGTCCATCGCGACGTGAGTTTTTAAAAATGAGTTCCTTGTTGTTTACTGTCGGTAGTGTCGCTTCGAACAGAGCTTGGTCAGCGAATTCTAATAGTAGTTTTTGTGCCGTGGGATACAGCCCAACGGCGACTCAAAAAGGCAATGGTATTAACTCTCTCTATCCTACATATCCTTCAGAACTACGAATTTTCAATTCAAAATTTGAATTGAAAGACAATATCCCTCTTCCGTTTTTTCCCCATTCTTTTTTGCAAAATCCAAACAATCCATTTGAATTAATTGTGATTGAAAAATGGGGAATCGACGCTGCTATTTTAGACTTAAAGCAAAAGAAAATTATTAAGAAAATTTTTCCTGGCCCAGGAGTCAGATTTTTTGGTCACGGAGCTTGCTTGCCATCCGGAGACCTGCTTATTTCTGCAATGGATGATAAGAAAGCTGAAGGCAAGATTTTAGTTTATAGACAAGGTGATTTGAAAGAGAGTTTTTCCTCTTTTGGAGTAAATCCACATGAAATAAAGATAGCGCCAAACGACCCTAATAAACTTGTGGTTTTGAATTTAGGTGGGACGACTAAGGAAAGGCAAGGCTTGTTTGAACCCAGAATTGTGTGGATTGATTTGAAAACTAAAAAATCCTCAAGAATCCTGAAAAGCAAAATGAGTGGTGGGCCTACTCACTTTGCTTTTCTAGAAAAATCGGCTGATCAATTAATAGTTGGCGGGACTCATACAACGCCCGCAATCGAAATTATCAATGGCAAGGAGCATTCTTTATTAGAAATGATTTCAACTTCTCCAAATAATAAAACCTATGAAACACTTAATTTTCTTTTGTCTCAGGATCAATTTAAAGAATGCCTTGTATCCTGCCCTGAAGCTGACGCTATTTTTAGTCTCGATTTAGAAAAGAGAAAAGTGAAATCCATAATTTCAAAATTTAAGGCTCGTCATATTTTTGAAAGTAATGGCAAAAAATATTACAGTTATGAAACTCATAAAGAGAATCGGAGTCATCTCGTAGGTGAGGATTCTAAGGGTTGGACAGAGTTATCGATTGATAATTTCGGTAATTCGCCACATATTGGGACATTTGGTGACCCCACCAGGAATTGAACCTGGATCTACGGTTTAGGAAACCGTAGCTCTATCCATTTGAGCTATGAGGTCGCGCTTACAAAAATAATGTGTAAGGAAATTAGGACTAAGCTTCGTCGTCGTCAAGCTCATCATCACCGACCACGCCTAAATTGTACTTTTCGATGCGATATCTCATCGATCTGAATGTGATATGTAACAGTTTGGACGCTCTTTTTTTCACACCGCCGGCGGTATGAATGGCTTTCACCAGAAGTTCCTTTTCGATTTGACCCATAACTTTATCTAAATCAATTCCTTCGGGGCCAATTTCAATTTCACTGCTGGAAGCCAGTTTTCGTCCTGAAGTGGTATTGACCATTGGTGGTAAACTTTCAGGAAGAATCGTTGCTCCACCTTCAAGTGCTACCGTTCGCTCAATTAAATTTTCAAGCTCACGCACGTTTCCGGGATAATCATACTTTTGAATGATCTCCATGACCTCGGCACTGATGGCGCCAATGTTTTTGTTTAATCGCTCATTATATTTTTTTAAGAAATGATTGGCCAAAAGTGGAATGTCGTCTTTTCTTTCCCGCAAGGATGGAGTTTTAATATTGATTACGTTTAACCGATAGTACAAATCTTGACGGAAACTACCCTTAGCGACCATTTCTTCTAAATTACGATTTGTCGCTGCAATAATACGAACGTCAATTTTTAAATCTTCTGTTCCACCCACACGACGAATAATTCGTTCTTGAATTGATCTTAGTAATTTAACCTGAATAGCTAAAGGAAGCTCGCCCACTTCATCCAAAAATAAAGTTCCACCATCAGCGACTTCAAAAAGACCTGCTTTGTCAACGACGGCACCGGTGAAGGATCCCTTTTTATGCCCGAACATTTCTGATTCCATTAGATTTTCGGGAATCGCTCCACAGTTGATGGTTATAAAGGGTTTATCTTTCAGAGGTCCGTTGTAATGAATGGCTTTCGCTACAACTTCTTTTCCAGTTCCCGACTCACCCGTAATCAAAACATTGGTTGGAGCGACAGAAACTCGTTTCACTAAATCAAAAATTTGGTGCATCGCTGTGGAATTGCCAATCACATTTTGAAAACTGTATTCTTTATTGAGTTCTTTTTTTAAAGATCTATTTTCAACTTCTAAATTTTTATTGCGAAGGGCATTCTGAATATTTAAACGAACTTCATCAATTTTAAATGGTTTGGTTAAATAATCGTAGGCACCCATTTTCATTGCTTCAACAGCGGTCTCGGTTGTCCCAAAAGCAGTGATCATCATAAAGACAGTGTCTGGATAAGATTCGCGAACATGTTTTAATAATTCGATGCCTGTCACATTGGGCATTTGCAAATCAGAAATAATCATATCGAAAGATTTTTTTGTTAAAAGCTCTTTTGCTTTTTGGCCATCTTCGGCGAGGCTGATTTCATAGCCTTCTTTTCTAAGCATAATTTCTAAAAATTCGCGGATGGACTCTTCATCATCGACAACAAGTATCTTTGGTTTCATATGACCTCAATATACTTATAATTTTGAAACGTCTCGTGCCTTGACGCAAGGAAAAATCAGAGTGAACTCGGTACCTTGACCTACTTGACTCTTAACAGAGACCTCGACTTTGTGGCTTTCTAAGATTTTGTAAGACACGGCCAGACCTAAGCCCGTACCTTTAGGTTTTGTTGTATGAAAAGGTTCATAAAGTCTTTTCATAACTGATTCACTCATGCCCATGCCAGAATCAGAAATTTTAACAATCACCTTTTGATTCGCTTCATCCGATTTTAAGGACACTCGAAGTTTGCCCTCTTGCACATCGTTCATGGCTTGATAAGCATTCACCATAAGATTTAAAAAAACCTGTTTAAGCTTATCAACATGCCCCAAAACTTCAGAAACAGCAGTGAAATCCTTTTCGATAAGAACATGGGATTTTAAATTTTTATTCATCTTTAAAGATTCAATCACTTCATTCAAGATTGACGACAACTGTACAAATTCTGTCGGATCTTTCAGGGGACGTGAGTAATCCAAAAACTCGGTGATCAAATTATTTAACCGATCAATTTCACGTAAAATAATTTTCATAAGCTTGCTATCATCTTCAGTTTTTGCATGCTGAGATAACATTTCTATGCTTCCACTAATGCTGGCTAAGGGATTTCTAATTTCATGAGCAATGCCTGCGGCTAATTGACCAATCGCCGCAAGTTTTTCGTTTTGTCGAAGCCGAGACTCTAACTCACGAATTTTTGTTAAATCATCAAATAAAACAAGGTCTAACTCTTTCCCTGTGCTCGGATCAGTAAATTGATTTTTCCGGACTTCCAGAATTTTTTCAGTTTTATTTTTTGTTTCGAATTTAACATCAAAAAGTTTGCGAGTTTCATTGGTAAAATCACTAAAATAATCTTGAATATTTTTTCCGACAAGAGAAGCTTCTTCAAGCAACCCCAAGGATGAAGCATTAGCTTGAAGAATTTGACCGTGTAAATCAAAAGAAATTAACCCTGAAGGAATATTTTCTATTAACAATGAGTTGAGTTTTTCGGAGGCGATTAAATTTAAACCAGTTCTTTGCAATTCCTTGTCTGTCTTAAAAAGTTGTTCCGACAAATAACCCGATAGCCCTGCGATCACAAAAAAAGCGACATTATTAATCGCCAAAAGTAAAATGTGCTGCATGTTACGAAGTTCCGGTGTCCAAAAACTTGCGAAACTAAAAAAAATGCTCGAACACAAAGCTAAGGACAGGGCCCCTTCGACCCGAAATACAAATCCACCAAGAGTAATTAAAACCATAAAGATAAATAAAAAAAATGTCTGATTCAGTCCACTTTGGTAAACTAAAGTGGATATAAGGAACAAATCTAAAATAAAGGTGGCCAATAGCCAATGTGTGCGCTGGTAAAACCAATTGAGTTTGATCATTAATCCTAAATGAAGACTCAATCCCAGGATCAAGGCGATGTAAAAAAAAGTAAGATAACTCCAATCAATGAACTGACCTTGGAAAATAAATGAAGCTGAGCTGAATATGAGAATTAAAAAAAGAAGACCCACCCTTGATGATTCAACGATGAGTCTATTTTTTTCATTCTGGATCCAAATCATCCACCACCAACGACATCGGCCATATTGAAAATAGGAAGATACATGGCGATAACAAGCACAGCGATGATTCCGCCAAGGACAACCATCAATAATGGCTCAATCAGCGAAGTTAAAGCTTTCACCGCATTTTCAACTTCATCTTCGTAAAAATCTGCGATTTTTCCAAGCATAACATCCAAAGTTCCTGACTGCTCTCCAATGCTAATCATTTGCACAACCATTGAAGGAAAGACTTTATCTTTGGACAAGGGCAAAGCAAAGGGCTTACCTTGCATGACCGAGTCCTTGCATCGCAGAAGCGCTTTTTCAATAACTATGTTACCAGAAGTTTTTGAGGCAATATCAACAGCATCGATCAATCCCACACCTGAACCCAATAATGTTGATAAAGTTCGCGTCAATCTTGCAAAACATTGTTTGGAAACTAGTTCGCCTAAAACAGGTGCTCGAAAACAAAAAGTTTCAAATTGTTCTCGTCCCGCATCGGTCTTAATGTAATTCAAAAATAGAATTGGAAGCCCAATTAAACCCGCAATATAGAGATACCAGTTTTTGATTAAAGTTCCACTGAGTTTCACCACCATCTGCGTCAGCATGGGCGGCGCTTTTCCATTGGCATTAAAAAATTCTTGGAACTTCGGGATGATAAAAACAAGAATGCCGGAAATAACCAAGATGGCCACAAGAATAATCACCGTCGGATAAACCATCGCTCCTTTAACCTGGGATTTAATTTTTTCGGATTTTTCCATGTAAGTTGCTAAACGGTTCAAAATACCGTCCAGAATACCGGCCTCTTCCCCCGCTTGAATCATATTGCAATAAAGGCGATCAAAAACATTTGGAATCAAAGCCATAGACTCTGCAAGTCGTCGCCCCGTTTCAATCGAAAGTTTTACTTTTGAGGCCGAGTCTTTGAGCAAACCGGGACGAAGCCCTTCTCCTAAAATTTTCAAAGCATCAACTACAGGAATTCCCGCATTAATCAAGGTTGCAAATTGACGAGTAAAAATTTGCATGTCTTTTGTTTTTACACGCGGAGAAAAAATCCCAACCGTCGCAGGTGGTGCTTTTCTTGAGCCCATTTGGCCCTTCAAACCTATGCGAAGCACTTGCATATTCATTTGCAGCAGTTTAGCTCGAACGTCGCTTTCGGATTTCGCTTCAACTTCACCTTGTAAAATCTGGCCTGACAAATTTTTTGCCTGATAGCTATATCTTCCCATTAGACACCTACCCTTTTTAATAAGTGATCAAGATCCACAGGATCCCGACTGACTTCAAATGCGGTTTTAATTTCAATTCTTCGTTTAACCAACAACTGCAGAAGAGATTGATTCATAGTCACAATTCCTGAATGTTCGCCCGCATTTTTCATAAGTTCTTCAAATTCGGTAAGGTCTTTGGACCATAAGATTTTTTTTACTTCCGAAGATGCCAGAACAATTTCATTTGCCAAAACAAATTCAGATTGAGCATTAGAAATTTGTGTTTGGCTGAACATCACGGCTAATCCATCGATCAATCGCCAGAGTAAATGAGGGTTTTGTGTGGGCATGGCCAGTCCGAATAAACGATGAAGGGCACTGATCAATGAAGGTGCACTTAAATGCAAAACGACAAGTCTTCCGTCCTCGTATAAGTTTATCGCATGTGATAACTCATCTTCAAATTGAATATTTTCAAAAATAACCACTGAAGACTCTTTCACTGCCAAGCGGTGATTCGATTCCAATATATTATCGTAGGTGCAAATATGAAAACCATTCTTTCCAAGAGTGGGACTTCCGTCTCTGGTTACATATGTCATCGAATTAATTTTTTTTTCTTTCCACTTTTGCCCAAGCAAATCCAAAGTTTTTTCGATGGATGAATTCCGATTGCCAACAATAAGAATTATTCCTTGCTGTCGCAAACTTGCTTCCACTAAAACTTGTGGCAGCAAAAAATCAAAAGCAGAATTATCTTTAACTCTTGTCATACTTAGGTATCCTTCACTGACGCGTTAAGGACTTCTTCCAC
The DNA here is from genome assembly GCA_038043185.1 of Bdellovibrionota bacterium. Taxonomy (GTDB): domain Bacteria; phylum Bdellovibrionota; class Bdellovibrionia; order Bdellovibrionales; family Bdellovibrionaceae; genus UBA5009. The sequence goes on along the minus strand of JBBTCO010000062.1, from coordinate 7,471 downwards.
TGTAGTTACTCCTGTCCTGAGTTTCAACAAAGCACTTCTCCTTAATGTGCGCATGCCTAACTCCCTTGCCAAAAATCGCAACTGTCCAGTGTTGGCCCCCTTTAAAATCGCTTCTTTAATTTTTTCAGTCATCGGAAATAATTCATAAATAGCTGCTCGTCCTTTGATTCCTGTATTGTTACAGTCACGACACCCACGTCCTTTAAACGTTTTGTAAGAGGCCACATCCTCTGGCTCTACACCAAGATTAATAATGACCTGAGGTGGAATTTCGATGGGAGCTCTACAAGCCTCACAAACTCGTCCAACTAAGCGCTGAGCAACAATTAAATTTAAGGTTGAAGTGATGATGTACGGCTGCACACCGATCTCGGTCAGACGAATAATTGTTGAGGGCGCATCATTCGTATGTAAAGTGCTTACCACCATATGACCCGTTGAAGCGGCCTTAAAGGAAATTTCTGCAGTTTCTTGATCACGAATCTCCCCCACCATCACGATATCGGGATCTTGTCGCAGAAATGTTTTTAGTGCCGATGCAAATGTTAATTCAATATCTGGATTCATTTGCACCTGATTGATGCCTTCTAAGTTAAACTCCACCGGGTCTTCTGCCGTACTGATGTTAACATCTGCTTTATTGAGCTCACTTAATGCAGAATAAATTGTTGTTGTCTTTCCGCTTCCTGTTGGACCTGTGATCAGCACCATTCCTTGCGGTTGATTGATGTTTGTTTTAAAAAGTTTTAAATCATCTTCTTCAAATCCCAATTTAGTCATATCTAACTGAAGATTTGATTTATCCAAAAGACGTAAAACAACTTTTTCACCCCACAGTGTGGGCAAGACGCTAACCCGAAAATCCATCTCTTTTGATTTTGTACGAACCTTCAAACGACCATCCTGAGGCCTGCGTCTTTCAGCAATATCTAACTTTGACATGATTTTTAAACGAGCCGCAATGGCCGAACCCGATCCTTGCGGAGGCGAGGTTGCCTCAATCAAAGTACCATCAATGCGATATCTAACACGAAATCTTTTTTCGTAGGGTTCAAAATGAATATCCGAAACTCTTTTCTTCATCGCATCAGCTAAAGTACCATTAACAAATTTCACGACCGGAGAATTCTCGCCCAACAAATCTTGATCAATCATTTCGACGGATGCATTATTTAAGGCCACGATCGAGCTGTCGTCGAGCTCTTCGTCACGCATTTGATCAAGACTTTTTTGAATATTAGCGCCGTAATATTTTTCAATCGCTGCTTGCACAGCAATAGCCGTGGCTAAGACCGGCTGAATGCTTTTCATCTTAGTGATGTATCGCAGATCTTCGCGCACCATCAGATTGCTCGGATCAGAAAACGCCACCACCAATGTCTGTCCTGCCTTTTGCAAAGGAATCAGCATATACTTTTCACAAGTTTCACGGCTCAACATTTGAACAACGCCCGGATCAATTTCAAAACTTCCCAATTCCACTCCAGGAATTTGGTAATGTTTTTCCAGCGCACGAAGAATTTGATTTTCTTTGAGGTAACCTAAAGTAACGATACTTTGAATAACATTAAAGACCTTATTCTTTTTTTGATCTTCAAGCGCTGCATTTAACTGTTCGGGGCGTAATAATCCTTGTTTTACAAGAATCTCGCCGGCCTTTAAGGACATGATTTTCCTCTCGAAAAAAGAACTCAAAATATCATATCGTTAACCGCAATTTTGCGTCACTAGACCTAGGGCGAGTTTTGAACTTTTTCAGTAAGAAATTTTTGCCAACTCTTTTCAAATTCTTCGAATGAAAAATCAAGCTTGAGGTTCAATTTCTGAATCAAACTAAAGTCATAAAATGCAGATATATAACTTCGCGGGATCGTCTTCAAAGCGGCTCTCTTGGCTTCTCTTAGCAGGGGGTTCTTTGAATTTGCAAAATCCAGATCTAATACCGCGCCCCCATCCTTCATAAAATTAAAATAAGCTAAATCGTTTAAGATCGGATCCCCGTCTGGAAAAACGACCGTATTGATTAAGATAGAGGCACGAGTTGTTTGCAAAGTCAGCTGATGGGAAGGCAAAGCTAAGATTTCGATTCCAATATGAAATCGTCGAAGCCATTCGACTTCCGAGTTAATGAAATCCTCGTCCTCACCGACCAAATAAACTCGACGATGGCCAAGACTTAACAGCATGGCAACCAATACACGACCTTTCAGATCGTCACAGATAACATAACCGGCTTCTTTAATATCATGATCCTTGATCTTTGAAACAATTGTCTCTCTTAAACTCTCAATCATAATGACCCGAGGCCACAAGGCTCCATTCTCGTTAACAATCGAATCACAGCAACCCAATAAACTCACCTGAGTTGGTTTTGCTTGCCAATTTTCAAGAATTTTTTGTGATGTTTCATAACCCATCCGCAAGAAATTGAACGACTTTACCAGCTCGTACTGATTGGCTAAAAGATTTTCAATGTTTTCAGATTTAAAGGCCACGAGTTCAATTTCAATATTTTTAATCTTAAAAAAATCCTGCATATGTTGCAGTGAAAGTGAAGGTGTTTTGCCGTCGTCGATCTCAGCAAATTTGAGGGTTTTCATTAAAATATTCCTTTGCGGATTTTCGATCCTTATTCAACTGAGTTTGAAGCTCATCCAAAGATGAAAATTTTTTCTCTTCACGTAAAAATTTAAAAAATGTAATTCCAATTTCTTTGTCATAAAGGGATCCATCAAAATCAAGAATATGAGTTTCAATTTTTAGACTGTTGCGATTCTCAGACACCGTGGGATTCCATCCAACATTAGTCATCGATTGATATTTTTTTTCATCCACAAGAGTTTCAGTGATGTAAACACCGACCCGAGGTTTAAGATTCCATTGCACATCAATGTTCGCCGTCGGAAAACCGATGGTGCGCCCGCGATGTGCACCATGAATGACTTTTCCATTCAAATAGAAAGGCCTTCCTAAAAAATCTTGGGCTTGAGACATCTCCCCACGACGTACAAACTCTCGGATCTTTGATGAAGAAACAATTTGGTCGTGTTTCTCGTAAGGAGGAATAATTTCAACTTCGACCTTTCTCTTTGCACAAATATCTTGCAATCGATTGAGTGTCCCATGCCGTTCTGAACCAAATGCAAAGTCATAGCCGACCACAAGGGCCAGTGGATTTAGACTCGAAAATAGCCAATCATCCAGAAATTTTTCTGGCGAGAGCTTTGAAAACTCGAGTGTAAAAGGATGACGAATAAAAACATCCACCTTTAACTTTCGCATTTGCTCAACCTGATCAGAAAAGGGAAATAACCTTTGAAAATCCCGGTCAGGATAAAGAATCTGCATTGGATGAGGCTCAAAGGTCAAAACGACCGCTTTGCTTTGCATTTCCTGGCTTTTCTTTGTTAATCTTTTAATTAATTCGATATGACCAAGATGCACGCCATCAAAATTCCCCATTGTAACCACCGAGTTCTCGATGATTTTTTTGGCCTGACTTAAAGAGTCCACCATTTGCATTTTTGTAAAATCTCCTCGGTCCACATTAGCAAGCTCTGTTCTTTATTTCATCGTTGAAATTCTGTTGAGATTCCGCTATGTTGCATCGCGTGAGATCACGAAAATACCTAACCCTTGCTCAGCTTCGCTTGAGCTATTTTTTACGATTAGTCAGTCGTCGAAGCGGCTTTTTTCTTCGCTTCTTCCTGTGTTGGATTTTTGCGCTTCTTGTTCTGAGATATGACGAAGTCATGAACTATGACCAAAGATTTCAGCTTCGGGGCCCTCAAAAGGTCGGTTCAGACGTGGTTGTCATTTTGCTTAAATCGAATGATTTTCGAAAATCACCAAATATTCAAATGAACACCGTCATCGATATCAACGAACCCACAACGATTAGTGACAGCACATTTTGGGATCAAACTCTTTGGAAAGAATTTTTGTCTTCGCTATTGAAACAAAAGCCTCGCGCTGTGGGTATTAATCTTTATTTTGGCGATAATGTCGAAAAAATTAAACTGTCGATCGACGAAAAACGTATTTTTTATGATTCACGAATATTCTGGACGACTTCGGTGAATCACCTGGATCGAACTTTATTGCCGGCATTTACAAATCGTAATCAAAGCAATATTGGCAGCAATGAACTTCGCCGCGATGACGATGGGGTCGTGCGAAGAATTTTTTCCTCTTCGTCGGAACAATCTTTGTTGGTCGAAAAATTAACCGGCATTTACTTACCAAGGAGTTATTCGCATTGGCTCATTAACTACCGAGGTGATGAAAGTTTGTTCACTCATGTGACATGGAATGAAGTCATTAACAATGAACTTCCTCCACGATTTCTTGAAAATAAGATTATATTGATCGGAGCCGAAACCAATTTAACCCCAAATTATCAGACCCCTTTTGGCTCTCTTCATCGTGTTCATATCTTAGCTCAAGTGATTGATAATCTTTTGCATCAGCGCTGGATCGTGCGTTATTCAATAGGCATCTATTCTGCCTTTTTGTTTGTGGTTGCTTTAGTTGCCATTTTTATTATTACCAATTTTCCACAAAGCGTAAGTCTGGTCTTTTTCATTTGGATTGGAACCTTACTTGCGGCAATGAGTGCGTGGGTCTTTGATACCTTCTCGATCTGGTTTCCAGCGGTTTCCCCGGCCATTTTATTGACCAGCATTTGGATTGTTTTCGTCGGTTACCAGGCTTCAAAAATCGAGAGAAAAAATTTCGTACTCGAACAAGAACAAAAATATCTTCACGAGTTGGAACAACTCAAAAATAATTTTGTCAGTCTGATCAGTCATGATCTCAAAACTCCAATTGCAAAAATTCAAGCCGTGATTGATCGACTACTCACTCAAAAGGATCAAACAGAAATTAAACCTGATTATTTAGCCCTGCGGTCTTATGGCGACGAACTCAATCGTTACATTCAATCTATTTTGCAAGTTCTGCGTATTGAATCCCGAGATTTTCAATTGGTTATTGAGGTTGCTGACATCAACGATATTATTGATGCAGCCCTTCGGCAATTACGACCTTTGGCCACTGAAAAAAATATCCAACTGAATACCTCTTTGGAGCCTATTTTTTCAGTGGAGTTTGATATCACTTTGATGAAAGAAGTGATCATCAACCTTGTCGAAAATGCGATTAAGTACTCTCAACCCGGCCAAGAAATTTTAATTAAATCATGGGAAGAACAAGATTTTGTCCATGTGTCTGTAAGGGATAATGGACAAGGGATTTCCACTGAAGAGATTGAAAGTGTTTGGCAAAAATTCACCCGTGGTAAGAATCAAGATCTTAAAACCAAAGGAACAGGTTTGGGCCTTTATCTGGTTAAATATTTCGTGAATCTTCACGGTGGGCAAGTGTTTATGGAGAGTGAGCTGGGCAAAGGCACCACTGTCTCCTTTACCTTACCGCTCGCAGATGATAAGACCAACACCCAGAGGATAATATGAATAAGGTTCTAAATGTTCTTATCGTTGATGATGAAGCCGAACTCAGAAAATCAGTGGCAACTATTCTGCGTTCATCCGTTCCTGAAATTGAATTTCATATGGAAGAAGCCTCCAATGGTAAAGAAGCTTTAGAAAAAGTTAAAGCTCAATCCTGGGATCTTGTTTTAATGGACGTCAAAATGCCAGAAATGAATGGCATTGAGGCTTTAACTGCAATCAAAGAGCATGACCCACGAACTTTTATTGTCATTATGACAGCGCACAGTAATTTAAACGATGCTATTTTAGCAATCAAAGAAGGCGCTTACGATTATGTCGAAAAACCGGTCAAAGCCGAGCGTCTCGTTGAAATCGTAAGAACCTCTCTTGAAGCTCAAGAAATGGTATCGAAATTGGCTCTATCGAGTCCTATCTTCGATGATGACATTGAATCCGATTTTGTTGGAAATACACAAAAAATGCGTGAAGTATTTCACTTGATATTTAAACTTTGTAAAGTAGATACCACAGTTCTTATTCGCGGTGAAAATGGAACGGGAAAAGAACTTGTCGCTCATGCTATTCATTCTAACTCTCCTCGCAAAAGTGGAGCTTTTATCGCAATAAATTGCGGAGCTATTCCTGAATCCCTGATGGAAAGTGAGCTCTTTGGCCATGAAAAAGGGGCCTTTACTGGTGCGATTGAACGCAAGATTGGTAAATTCCAAGCCGCTAATAACGGCACTTTGTTCTTAGATGAAATCGGCGAATTGAAACCCGATATGCAAGTTAAACTTCTGCGCATACTTCAAGAAAAGAAATTCACTCCGGTTGGCAGCACACGAGAAGTAAAATCAAATGCCCGCATTATCGCTGCAACCAATCGCAATCTAGAAAAAATGATGGGAGACAATCAATTCCGGGAAGATCTTTTCTACCGACTCAATGTGATGCCCATTTTTCTTCCACCCCTGCGTGAGCGGGTTGAAGATATTCCTGCCTTGGTTAATCATTTTATAAAAAAGTTTTCCAAACAGCACAACAGTGCCATTCAATCTATTTCTGCAGAAGCCATCCAATTGATGAAAAAACACAACTGGCCAGGAAATATTCGTGAGCTTGAAAATGCCGTGGAAAGAGCCTTCATCGTTGAAACAACTTCGCAAATCACGGCTCAAAGCCTACCCGATCAAATAAAAACAAAAATGACTCAGCAAAAGTCACCCTCAGAAAACGAACGGGGGACAAGCCTTAGTCACACGGGCACAATGGATTTTGATGCTTTCAAAGAAGAAATGGAAAAAGAATTTATTGTAAATGCTCTTAAGGCGAACAATGGTCGGATCAATCAAACTGTGGCTCAAGCCAATATCCCAAAAAATACTTTGCTAAGAAAAATTAAAAAATACGGAATTGTCGTCAAGAATTTAATTGAATAATAAACTGGGCTACTTAAGTGTTGATTTTTCAGCGACTAGATTTGCTTAATTTAATTAAAAATTTAGATTTTAAACTTAAGCCACTTTTTTTAAGCTTTGATTGTGATAAACAGCATATATCGCCAAATGATAGCTCAGTCGTTCTGATTTTTTTGTCGTACACCAAGTTCTACGAAATAACCTGTTCACATGGGCTCGAAACATCGCACAAGTGTGATTTAAACTAAACAGAGGGTCGTAGCCAATCTTCTTAAGCTCCCCCTGGCCCACCACGCAAGCCTTACGACCTTTAAACTTTTCGTGAGAGGCTCCTGGAAAATCCCTCATTACATCTTTCGGGTAGTGTGGGTTTTGATCAGATTTTATGACTGCCTGAGAGTGGATTAAAGGCTTGATAGACTTGAAGAGCTTTCTTCGACCAAAGAATCGCAGGTCTTTCCTTGGCCCATACTTCTTAAGCGCAATCTGAGCCAAAGTGCTCTTCACTGACATTTGCGATACTTCAAAGCCCAAGATGCGCCGGGCTTTGTACTCAACTGCTAACGTAATTGAGAGCGGCTTACATTTGGTGTGCTCAAA
>JBBTCO010000061.1:0-5784 GCA_038043185.1 Bdellovibrionota bacterium | reverse complement strand
AAAAGCTTTGAAAATGCAGCCTCAACAAATTATTGACGAAGTTAAAGCCAGCGGACTGCGGGGTCGTGGTGGTGCAGGCTTTCCTACGGGATCCAAATGGGGATTCTTACCAAAAAATAATGAGCCTCGCTATTTGCTTTGCAATGCAGACGAAGGCGAGCCCGGAACTTTCAAAGATCGTTTGATGATGGAGCGAGCTCCTCACCAATTGATTGAAGGCATGATTATTTCTTCTTATGCGATTAGTTCGAAAAAAAGTTATATTTATATTCGTGGAGAATATGATTTTCCTTATGAATGTTTGATGCAAGCTCTTGAGGAAGCCTATAAAGCTGGATACCTTGGAAAAAATATTTTGGGTTCTGGCTTTGATCACGATATGGATGTCTATCGTGGGGCGGGTGCTTATATTTGCGGTGAAGAAACGGGAATGATTTCTTCGCTTGAAGGATTTAAAGGGCAACCGAAGTTGAAACCCCCTTTCCCAGCTGTTCAAGGCTACTTAAGAAAACCAACTATCGTTAATAACGTCGAAACTTTGGCGGCCGTAATTCCAATTTTGCGGGATGGTGCTCAAGCTTATCGAAAATTTGGCACTGAAAAATCGGCTGGAACAAAATTATTTTCGTTAAGTGGAAATGTCGTTAAGGCTGGCAATTACGAAGTTCCGTTAGCCTATCCCTTGATGGATTTAATTAACAAAGAAGGCGGCGGACTTAAGCCAGGAAGAAAATTGAAAGCCGTAATCCCTGGAGGTTCTTCTGCTCCGGTTTTAACAGCCGAAGAATGCACCAAAGCAACTTTGGATTATGAATGCTTGGCTCAAATGGGAAGCATGCTTGGTTCGGGTGCTGTGATTGTCATTGATGATTCTCAATGCATGGTCGATTTATTAGGTGTTTTGATGCATTTTTATCATCATGAATCTTGTGGGCAATGCACTCCTTGTCGTGAAGGAACGGGTTGGTTGAATAAAATCACCCATTCTATTTTGGAAGGACGGGGACGATTGCAGGATATTGATCTGCTTTTACGAGTCGCTGATAATATGAAGGGACGTACCATTTGCGCCCTCTCGGATGCAGCCGCTTTACCGGTCATTAGTTTTGTTAGCAAATTTCGAGAAGAATTTGAATTCTTTGTTCGCGAAGGACGCTCTAAAGTTAAAGGAACGACATATGCCGAAATGCACCATTAATGGCAAAGAAATAGAAGTCAAAGCTGGCGCCACAATTATGGAAGCCATGTATCAGATGGATGAAGCCATCGCCCACTATTGTTATCATCCGGGTTTGAGTGTTGCGGGTGTCTGTCGTCTTTGCATCGTTGATATCGAGGGAAATCCTCGACCGCAAATTGCTTGTAATACTGCGGTTACCGACGGCATGAAGATATCTAATAAATCAGACAAAATTCGTGAAGGCGTTAAATGGGTTTTGGATTTCCACTTGATCAACCATCCTTTGGATTGTCCCATCTGTGATCAAGCCGGTGAATGTGGTTTGCAAGAGCAATACATGGAATTCGGCAAATATGATCCAGAAATGGCCGAGAGAAAAGTTAAAAAACATAAAGTCGTCGATCTTGGTCCGACTGTTGTTTTGGATTCAGAAAGATGTATTTTATGTTCTCGTTGTGTGCGATTCACTGATGAAGTTTCTAAAACTCATGAATTGGGAATTTTCAATCGAGGAGATCGCAGTGAGATCGGAACAGCCGAAGGAAAAGAACTGAATAATAAATATTCTCTTAACACTGTGGATATTTGTCCGGTGGGGGCCTTAACTTCAAAAGATTTTCGTTTTCGTCAGCGAGTTTGGTATCTTAAAGATTCCGACACCATTTGTAATGGCTGCAGTACGGGTTGCAGTGTAAAAGTCTATTTTAATAAAGAGGGTTTATTTCGTGTAAGACCTGTTGTTAATCCAGAGGTTAATGGGCATTGGATGTGCGATGAAGGTCGCGATATTTATAAGTTTGTTAATCGCGACATTCGATTGTTGAAAGCAAAAAAGAAAACTAATTCTGGTGAATGGACAGAGCTAACAGCAGGGGCTGCAGCCAAAGAAGCCAGTGGTATTGCTAAGTCTGCTGGTGCAGATGTCGCCTTGGTTTTAACTGGACAATACACCAACGAAGAATATGAAAAAATCGTCGAGACTTTCGTAAAAGATTTTAAATCGAAGAAAATTTATCATTGGATCAATAATAAAGAACATCTTAACGACTTTGATGGCTTGCTGATTCGAGGAGATAAAAATCCTAACACCAAAGGATTAATTGGAGTTTTGGAATCTCATTCTTTGACATCACCTTTTTCAAATCTAGAAGCTGATCTTAAAAAGGGAACTGTTAAAACTCTTGTTGTGGCTGCACCTGAAAATTTTGCGGTGTATTTAGATCTTAAAGAAAAATTGAGCCTGTTTACCAAAGCTCAAAATTTAATTTGGTTATCTTCCGTAAAAAATTCCGACTTGGATGATATGAATGGAAATATTTGGCAAATCCCAATGAAAAGTTATATCGAAAAATCGGGAACCTTTACAAACCATGCGGGTCTTGAGCAAAAATTCCATAAAGTAACAACAGTGGTCTCGGAATCATTGACTCTTGGTGAAGCTGCTGAACTTTTAGCAGGAAAAAATATTAGCGTAGCGGTGACTCCAACTCGGGAAACATTTGTTGAGGCTGATCGTCGCGCTGACTTAGTCCGATTGGAACATCGTAAGAAAAATGAGTTTGTTTACAAACGAGGAAGCCTATGAGCGTCGTCCAAAATACTTCAGAAAAAAGCAAATGGTATTTGCCCGGAATTTTGACGGGCATGATGATAACCATGCAGCATCTGGTAAAAAACTTAGTTAATAAAAAGCAAATGACGACCTTGAATTATCCTGAAGAGAAATATGAATATTCTCCTCGCTTCAAAGGAAATCATGTTCTGACTGTCAAAAAGGATGGATCACTTCGTTGCACCGCTTGCATGTTGTGTGCAACCGCGTGTCCAGCTGAATGTATTAAAATAGTAGCCAGTGAGCATAAAGATCCCAGCGTTGAAAAATTTCCTATTCATTACGAAATTGATATTCTTCGTTGCGTTTTCTGCGGTTATTGTGAAGAAGCCTGCCCTGTGGATGCCGTGCGTATGGGCCCGGAATGGCAAACTCCTGGTGTTACCGGTGCTAACTTTATTTATGACATTAATCATTTGGCTTATCGACCGAACTTAAAGGGTGGCATTCTTTCTCATGTTGATGACGAAGAAAGAATCAAATCAGGAATCTAAGAATCGATAATTGAATGAGGCCGCGCCCCTAAATTCCAAATCCAAACAAGACTTTGGCATATGTTCCGCTCATGTTGAGATCCGGATTGGTCGTAACCGCGCCTCTTGAATCCGTCATTTTTTTCCATTTGAAATCTTCGTATCCGACTTCAGCTCCAACCAAAAAGCTGAGCAGTTTAATTCCGGCTTCAACCCCCACAGTGTATGAAGTCGAAGTTTCCGGTGTTAAATCAGCCGAAACCCCTGAACCAACTGAGGGCCCGGCGGAAGTCGTTGTCCACTTCATATTGTTTGAATGAGAAATTCCATAAGTTGCGATAGGACCCAGGAATATTAAAGTGTTAATTAACCGATAATTTAAGACCAAGGCAGTTCGGGTCGAGGAAGTTTTATATTCAAGTCCATTATTGCTGATTTTAAAACCTAGATTTTCATAGCGAGCGCCAAAACCTAAGCCCACGACTGGTAAAACAAAAATAGCATCAACACCCAAGCCGTAATTAGGAGCAATTGAAGGGACGTCGCTGGCAGTACCAGAATACACGCTGGTTAAATCAGGACCGCTTCCCAATAGACCATAAGTTAATCGTGCTTCAAATAGTGCCCGAGCTGAAGGCGCTGAAAATAATCCCAGCAAAACAATAACAAGCAGTGATTTTTTCATAAGATCTCCTATAGTTAGTCCATTGTATTTCGTTTGTTAAATGGGGTCTATTGATTCGCCCACTTATCTTATGATGAAGACAAAAGTCTTGCGAAGACTAGCACACGCCCTAGGTCTCATGAAATTCAGTGTGAGTTGTCCGTACGCGTAGGTATGCTAAATTAAAATAATGATTCAAGACCTATTCATTCCCGAAGAGTGGGAGCGCTTAAATGATCATTTTCGAACTCACTTAAAAGTTCCAGGCGATCAGCTCATCAAATTTTATCGAGGGCTTGGTCATGCTGTTTATGAAATGAGCATGGGAACCTCACAATTTTATTCCCACAAAAGAAGCGTGGGTTTTGTTAAAGGAAACAGTCCTTATTTTGAGTTTTTAATTCCAAATTACTTACGTGAAGCTTATCAAATTCAATCCATGGATTTAAACTCTTTGCAGCAGCATCATGCCAGTTGGACAGAATGGGCTAACACCTTAAAAAAAGACACCGTCTTTGTCATCGCCAGCGAGGATCATCCTGTAACTGGTGAACTTCAAGATCTAGAGGAACTGGATGCCATCCTGAATGAAAAAAAAATATTTTTTCTACGAATATCACACTCGTCACATTTATTTCATCCTATTGAGCTTAAACCTTACACTGTAAGAATTTGTTCTTTAAGTCGCGAATTAAGTCTTGTGCTCATGGGGGCCAAATTCAAAGTGCCACCAGTGGTGGCTCAGGTGATGAGCTGGTCCACAAAAGAAGCTCAATCTTCTTTACGAAATTTGCAGAACAAAAAAGAATTTCCAAAAGAGATTCAAAAATTCGAAAGCGAGATGACTGAATTTTCTTATCCCTGGTCAGACGCCAAAAGAATTTATGATCGGAGTCTGCTGGTATTCCCCGGTGTCACCGGAGATTTAATGACTCATGCCTTATCCAAAGCCTTAGGTTTTTCTGCATCCACAAGTTTAAGTTTGAATCTTTGGTCCACTCACCTTTGTCAATGGAACTCAGTTAAGATGTTTAAAAATTGGTGGAAATTGTCCCCAGCAGACGACCTTCTTCGAGATTTATTGATCATGAGCCCCGATGTCATTCAAAGAAATGGGTTTGCTGAAGTAGCGCGAAAGACGTATGAAGAGCTAAAGTCTTCACAAACCTGGAAATTTTGATGGATTATAAAGCTTCTTTTTTTGTGCTTAAAAAAATTAAATATTTGGAAGCCGATTTAATTATCCATGCTTTATCTTCTAATGGAGAGAAATTTTCTTTTTTAGCGCGAGGGGCTTTGAAAAGTAAAAAAAGATTTGGTGGAGGGGTGCTCGAGCCCACTCATCAAGCTCTTTTTACCTACCAAAAACCTCACAATGGTGGAAGTCTGCATTTGCTGAAAGACGCTCAAATCATCCATGACTTTGCCCCCATTCGAAGAAGTTATGAGACTTTAGAATTTGCTCTTCAGGTTATTGGTTGTATCGAAAAAGTCAGTCAAGAAGGCGATTCCAACTCAGAAATTTTATACAATTTACTAGGCCACACCATGAAGGCCATAGAGACCACTCAGCATTTAGAAATTTTAAAAACGCAATTTTATCTCAAATTCATGATGCAACAAGGAGTTATCACTCTTGAGCCTTGGATGGGTCCTTTTTTAAAGACACAAATTCAAAAGCATGAGGACTTGGCGGGGCGGGAAGAGTTGATGAGGGGGAAGTTGACTCCGCTTGAATCCAGAGTTCGCGAATATATCACTACCGCCACGGCCCACTAGATAGAGAGCCTCTTAAAATTCCAAATATCTGCGTTCTCGGCCAAAAATCTCCTTCGACGTACAGGAAGTACGCCCT
>JBBTCO010000060.1:0-11413 GCA_038043185.1 Bdellovibrionota bacterium | reverse complement strand
TTGGCTTGATACCCAGGCCGAAGGCCAAATATGGGCTTTGTTTGCCCTATACGCAGGGAGATCTGCGACGCCCAGACTTGATGTATCAGGATAAAAATGGCCAGAGGGTGGTTGCTGATGCGAAATTCCCCTGTCCGAGTAATATTTCCGCCCGCAAGAAGGCATCCATGCCGTCGCCGAGCAGCAGTGCGTCCATGCTCACGGGTACCCAGAAAGACGACTATGCGAAAATTCAAGACAACGGGAAAGATCCACAGGAAATCCAACCCAGTGACTGTAGTGAGACAGATTGCGAGTAGGTGGAGACGTATATGAGTAAGGAATTCGAGCGCTTTCATATTGTTGATCAACGTGGGCGGGAGCTGACTCGTCTCAACGCCGATGTTATGCTTTACATCAACGTGCCTCTCAGGGAGATTCGCGATGAAGTAATTGATATTATGGAGCTTTTCTACCAACTCTGCCCCAGGGAAGCGATCGGCTGGTACGCCACAGAGACGATGAAGCAATTCAAACCGACCACCAGTCGAAGCTTCACCCTCCCTGCAGTCTGGTGGAAGGACGGGTGTGCCAGGAAAAACCTGCGTGAGCTGATGCTCAAGGGAGGGGAAGCGCATGACTCCGTGGGCACCTGTGGGATCTACCTTAGCAGCGCAGAGCGCGAGCATATAATATTCAAGCTCAGCTCAAACTATCTACGCTTCATGGTTCCGGCTGATTTCATGGAGACGGGATCCCAAACATTTGTCGATTTCGTCATTACCGTATGTAATCGGATCCCGTTTGTGTCGGGGCATGGGGGATTCGTCATAGAGTGTAACCAGTACTTTGCTGAAGATGCCCAGGGGGCGGCTTTTCCATTGGCCATGCGATACCAAGCTGTCGATATCGCCACAAGGAGTCGCGGGCCAGGGGCCGTTCAAGGCGAACGGATCAAAAACGTTGGATGGTTAACGCTGATCGGCTCGGAGTTGCTGGAGAAGATTGGAGGGTTAAATCCCTTGCAGCGCAATGCGAGTGACCGCTTGAGTCTAGTTCAAACGGCCCACGGTGTGCTGATTCGAGCGGGCCAGAAGCCGATCTTGGGAGACGTGAATCGCCGCGAAGACCTGAGTGCGTTTGTCGATGCCTATCGACTAGTGGAGCCTTTGCACAATGGTATTAAAGAGCTTTTCGCCCCCTTCAAGTTGGCGGGTGATGCGGACGAAGTTGATGCCACTCAACGGTGGCTTTTCCGTTTTTTGAAAAAGGGAGTGTGAGGCCGATGCGCAGCAGTATTTCACTCGCAATGGATCCAGAAAGTCAGCATCGCTGGTTTCTTCGCGTCCAGCCGAACTGTCCTGACGAGTCACTCGGGTCTTTCATTTCATTATTTCGTGACTTTGCTGTCCTCGGGAATGCAGGCGCCTTTGTGGCGAGCAATTCGAATGGCACGAACTGTTTCATGCGCATTGATCGGGAAGACCGCACGGAGCGAGGCGTAATCGAACTTTTCGTGGACGTTGGGCATTGCGATGTCCGGTATGCGAACTAGAAGAACTGAACACAAGACTTGCATCTGCAAAAGATAGATATGACGGTGTTTATCATGACAATGTATTTAAAAAGGCTTTACCCTTCCCTTCCTATCTTTGGCATTCCGGCAATTTAGATTTACATTATAATGCTTTAGAATGTATTAACACTTACAACTCAATGATTTGGAAGGCGCTATACTGTCTTGATCAGAAGAAAAGCCCATTGCAAGTGTATTCTGATATTCATTCGAAATACAAAATGGTTATTAGCTCGGATGGAAGTCAACCGAAAGGGTATTCCAAAAAAGGTGTCCCTACCCCCGCCGCTTCAAAATAAGCTAGTTCGTAATTGTCCACCTAACACTTCTCTTTGTAGTGAAAAAATTTAAAGCTACTGAACCTTTATGGACAGTAGCTTTTTAATTTTTAAGGTTCGAAGCGACCCACCCTATAAAGGCTATGATTTATGATCGACTTCGACCACAAATCATAGTTTATGGAATGGTCCCTCAGTTGCTAAAAAGTTTTTCGCAACGTCCACCAATAGGGATTTTTGATCTACCGATTTCCTTAAGGACTACATCAATAATTTCGTTCCTAGGATAAACTTCAGATTCAAATCTAACATTGATTCCTGAACCGGGCGCCAGTTGGGTAGTTCCATGTTTTTGAATATCAAAAGAAATATGATCAATTTTCTTAAATCGCCCAGATTCAAGGAGAACGAGTGCTGAATCTAATGATTGAGCCGCCTGCAGATCTTTTACGTTGAGCATTAGCAATATATAGCGAGGATCAACAATAGCAACTGTGCTTTTCACACCCAAATGGTCAATCTGTTTTTTCAGGTTAGATAAATATTGCTGAGCCTCTAGCTCAGTGAGATTCTCTATCGGCAACACAGTCCTGCGCAAAGAGACCCCTTCTTGCCAGTTGGCATCAGGATTACCAAGAGTGTAGGCTCGACCTTCTGGTCGTACCTCGACGACATCGGCATAATTTACAGCAACCAAGCTGCCACTACTGAAGCCTTTGCTGTTCTGCTTTGTAAAAAGGCCCTGCTCAAAATGAAGGGGGCCATATTTTCTGCCACGCTCAGTAATTCGGATCGCATTGTATTTTTCTTCATCCGCGTAATCAATAATTGCAACTTCATCCGGTAAAAAATCAGGCTTTCCTTCGGGAAAAAAGGATGGAAGATACGCATTCAATCCGCGGCGACCTCCAACCTCAATAGTTTCTGGAATTAATCGTGCGTTCACGTTTGATTCAAATTTAGTACTAGAAACATCATCTTGCTTGAATCCGCGCCAAAATCTCAACATTCGCATAGCAGGCACAGGCTTATTCCAGATAGTTTTTTCTGGATTTTGGCTTACAACTTTATATCTCAAACCTGTGAGTGGGTCCTTTGGGATGCGACCAACAAGAACACCATCATAAGCAATTTGCTGTTTGAAATAGCTAACCAGCTGATCTGTGATGGAGCTGTCTTTAATAACCCATGTCAACTGGTGATTGTCATTGAAATCTCCACGATAGATATTGACCGAGCTAACCAAGGCAACCTTTTCAAGAGCACTGATGCGGTATAAAAACTTTGAATGAGAAATTTTAGCTACTGGATCAAAATAGACTTTGCTTACTCCTTCTTTCATCAATAGTTCAGCTACTCGAAGATTTGCCTCAGTATTCTGTATTGACAGGTCTTCAGCGCGATTAAGATAAATTTCTAGTTGAGCGCCTCTCTTATGAGCAGCAAGCAATTCCTCGAAAACTTGTCGTGCCTGCTGATCATTTTCATTACGATAAAGGAATTGGTACATTGAGAGGCCAATTTGGTCGCCTTTTTGCGCCCGCTTAATCTGTGAGAGCAGCTCATCAAAGTGAAGTCTATCTGTTAAGAGTCTAACATTCCCGTCTTCAACGTCGATATCCACCATCTGACCAGGTTTAGCAATAATTTTCGTCACATAATCACGTACTGCATTTGAAATTTTTTCCGACTGGACTGAAAGGTTCATCTCATTATTTGCTCCAACATCTGTAGATTGTTTGGTCAAATTATTGCTTCCCGCAATTATCTCGTTACCAGCCATGATAAGTTTGGTATGACTAACACCATCTTCTCGACCCGGAGGGTTTTGTAATTCGCGAGAGTGGCCGAACACATTACGTACTTCTATACCCGCAGTGCTTAGTAATTTTTTTGTTTTCGCATTCCTTTGTGCAGCACCTTTTCCGCCTTGATCGCCAGCATCTTTTCGACTTTCGAGGGCGACCAGAATAGGGACTGTAGAGTTCTGTTTTCGAATATTAATTAATTTTTGAGCAATTTTTTTTGGATATGTTTTTTCTTTGTTATCTGTAAAAAAGTTAAATTGTAAGATAAGAGTCCCATCTGCGCCTTTCCTATCTAACAAACTCAAAACCTCATCCCCATAAATTTCTTGTGGCACTAAACGAATTATTGGTGCTGTATTGATCTGAGCTGGACATCGCTCCGTTTCAATCAATAAATTATTTTTAGTTTGTGTCCCTACGCAGCCAGCTGTAATCACTGATAGATAAAAAGTGGATATAAAAAATTTATTTTTAGTCATGCAGGCGCCCCAAATTGTGTCTTAATCTTAAGACGAACAAATAACATTTTTGTTATTTGTTCGTAACCATACAATTCATATTAACTGTAAACATAGTTCCGAAGTTTCCATTTGGTAAAGTAATATTTTCGTCTAAATAACGGATTGGCATCAAAAAAGATTGCCCTCTTTGTAAATTAAATATTTTAGTTGGAAGACTGAACTTAATGTAGGGTGCTCCTTGATAACTCTCGCAGAAATAGTTAAGCCTATTTACCGTTTGCATTCCATTCAAAAGAGAGCAATCAGCAGGATTTGCTGAATCTTTTCCATACAGAGTTTGCATGGTGCCTTTTAAAAAAAGATATTGCCCTTGCGAGGAGCCAACACAAGATAATGAAATTTTAGTTTTGTCGGAAATTTGAGCATTTGACCACATCGGAAGTAAAGCTAGACTTGTGATAACTATTAAGATTGATTTCATAAATTCTCCTTGAATAATTTTATATTAATATGATTTTTTAAAAGTTGATTTTAGTATCGAGTACAAACAAATGGATATCTCTGATAATCTTCAAAGTTACGAAGCAATACATATAATGTTGCCTTCAAATTTGAACCTTTTGCCCCTATCGGCGCATCAATTTTTAGTTGCATTGGTCCAAACTCTTCACCGCTATAAACTGTGTAATTTTTATTAATTGCAGATCGAGATACGTTAGCAATTCTTGAGTAAACTCGCTTATAATACTCATTGCCATGCCAGGGTGACTTGGCAACTAACTTATAATTTATCAGCTCATATTTATTATTCCCTACGGGCAAAACTTCGATATACCAATCAAGATTCGTTACCGAAGTACAAGACTCAACAGCTTGTGACATTAAGGTTGCTGCCTTAGCAGTACCGAAAGATAGACAGACCACTGATATAATCATAACAATATTTTTCATGTTCTAACTCCTTATTTTTTTATCCATTTTGCAATCAAATGACACATAGCATCGTTTTGCGGTATAGAAAATATATAATCCTTATGTCGTTTTAAAAAAACGACATAACCTCTAACCTGATTTTTCTAAGTGCATTTTCAGCATCTAGCAGCGCCAGATTGACCCGATTTTTATCTTTACTAGTGCCAGTCAACAACTCATAAAGTGATACTTCTAAAACTTCAGATATCGCAACGTAGGGCTCACCCTGAATAGCTCGGCCATATTCCCACTCCCGGTAAGTTGTCACAGGAACATCAATTTTTTGTGCCATCTCTTTCATCGAAAAGCCTTTTTGATTGCGAAGTTTCTTGAGTCTTAAATAAAATTTTTCCTTCATTTTTCCTCCTCAACCAACGAGCATCGCTATTTGTTTGCCAACCTCTTTAGCTGATGCAGGATTTTGTCCTGTCACTAGTCTCTGATCCGTGACTACATGTTCTTGCCAAAGAGATGCTTTTGAATAAACAGCACCACGATCTACTAATTTTGATTCTAACAAAAATGGCATAACATCTGTTAGTTCTGCGGCCTCTTCTTCAGCATTACTAAATGCAGTAAGACGCTTATATGTCTCCTCAAAAATAGGTTGTTCTTTCAATCCGCCATTGGCTTTCGAATTCTTAAAATTATTTTCAAGACGAGGTATAGCTCCTGCCTTACGTATCCACTTGATTGACCTAGAAATTATGATTCGTGATTCCACAGGACTAATATCGTTTAAAACAATGTCTTCCCAGTGAATAGCCGCGACTTCTGAAACTCTAAGAGCTTGAAAAAATTGAACCGTAGCCATGGTTGAAAAAAGATGACCATGTTTCAATTTTGACAATTCACTTCGAAATTTAAAAAAATCAGATTCGGATAAGTCTTTACCTCGAAACTCACTATCTTTAACTTGAATGGCTTTTCTGTGTCTCTTTTTTATGGGACTAACAAAGTTATCCGAGTATTCTATGTGGAAATTTAAAATAGCAGATAATAAATCAAGTTCATGGATAAAAGTTGACCTTCTGTGGGTTCTTGGGCTTTCAAGTAAAAAATCAATCCAATCATCGACAACTTTACTATTAAAATCCTTCATCTCAACATTTAAGAGAGGGACAAAGTATTTAATAATAATTTTTTGATAACCGACTTGGGTGTTTTCTTTTAATTTAGGCAATATTCTTGTCTGCCAATTGGCCAAGATGTCTTTAAACTTAACATCAATTATTTGCTTTTCATAAACGGGAGAACAATTATCAGCTTCAATTTGCCACTGTCGCGCTTGTTCAAGGGTTTCAAAAAATTTTGTAATTCTTTGCGTTTTTCCAAACTTTAGAACTCGTTTCCGTGTTTGATATATTTTTCCCTTTTTTGGGGGTTGATATTCTTTGACGTCATCATTCCAAATCCAAAGTTTACTAATGCCCTTGAGGCTGCGTATCTCAGTGTAGACACGGTCTTTATTTTGAAATGTTTTATAATTAAATTTAGTCATGCAGAACTCCTTTGAAGTGCTGCAACGACCTCACTGAACTTAAAACGTACTGCTCGCCCAATTTTAATGTAGTTAATCTTGTTTTGCTTCATTAGTTTATTAATGTAAGAAACAGATAAACTAAGTTTTTGAGCGAGTTCCCTCTTGCATATTAAGTTTTCAATGAGCTGGGCATGAGGTATAGACTCATTTTTTGGGAGTTTCAAGCTTTACCGCCTTAGGATTTTAATTCGAAGTGTTTTGTTGCTCAATACGAGAAAAACCGATGATTTACGTCACAAATTGAGAACCAATTAAAGTATTCAGAAACTGATCCGATTAAAATAAAGTTGTTTAGTTTACATAAAACCACAGGACAATTTACATAAGGAATTAAAATGAAATTACTATTGGTGTTGGCAGTCGTGTGCTCAGGTATCGTAGTTAGTGCAAAAGACGTTGGTGTAAAAGGATATCCTTTTCAACTTTAAATCCAAATTTCTGTCCAGCGCTTAATTTGTTTTTCATTTAAATATTCTCCTTAAAAAGAATTGTTTGTGCCCCTATACATAAGGGGCACGGTTTGCATTTTGCCTAATAGAACCAATTTTAATCTAGCGGTGACGTTTTACACTCCACATCCACATACGCGTAGGCATACGCCTACGCATACACATCCACATACAAGTGACAGTTACGGTGACAACTACGGTGACGTTTGTTGTGACTGCTAGCTGTTATTCAAATAATGAAGTATTTGTGGATAGATGACCTCATATGTCCCGGCTTTATGCTTATTTGAGTTATAAGTTGAAGGTGCGGTTAGACATTTCATAAATCCAATTTTCGGGTCGGTTAGTTGAGCTAATATTTTTTTATAAATTTGACCAGAAATGGATGCTTCATCAAAATTAGGATCTTTTTTAAGTATTTTCTCAAGAATTGTGAGCGAAAAAAGAAAAACTGTTTTTTTATTAGTTAATACCCCGTTTGATATCGCGCCCATGGCTTTAACTGATTTAGACTTGTGTTTGCACAAAAGCTTAACCGAAGTCCATGGTTCGGCATCGGGAGCGGTCGCTAGATTTGTAAAGGACTCGAATTCAAGTGGACCTGAATCGCTAACAAGTGCGATTATATCTGAAATTTTAGGTTGGTTTTTCTTCGTCGTATTCCATGCAGTAACAATTAATAAATTTATCACCATCTTTAATTTCAAGATCACTCGGTGCTTTAAGTTTTAGTAAATTCAATTTTCTTTCAACATGAGAACTATTATCTACGAAGTCATTAATCATAGTGCGGCACTCTCTATCTAAAGATAAAGATCTTGTTAGAGCACTTAGTTCGTTAGACATTTCTTGCACTTTTTTGCCAAGCTCATGTGCCTTATTTATTTTATCTTCATTATCAGAATTCATGTTTTCTCCCTTTTACATATTCAACTTGTATTTAGAATAACGCAGTACGCCTAAAATGTAAATATAAATTAGAGTTGTGTTTCATAATGATATAACAAGCGCTTATATTGACTATATAATTTATACGTACTAATGTATTTAATATGAAAAAAGAAAATAAGAAACAAAATGATATTATTGAGCGGGCTAAACAAAGAAGGATTAAGGTTTCTTTAACCTTCGATCCGGGGACATACCATGCTTTTCAAGGAACATGTGAAAAGCAGGGGGTGGTGGCCTCTAGAGTTCTTGAAGAGTTAATGAAGGACTTTGTTGATAAATATGATAGGAAATAGGATATGTACGAAATTGAACTAGAAAAAGCTCTTACAGGAACTCAACAAGAAAGCATTGTACTCGGTAAAAAGCAAAAAATTGAGATTGCTATAAAAAAGGGTACTTTAGACAACACTAATTTCAATAGTATTATAAATGAGATTGATAGTTTATTTCCACTTCGGAGTGTTTCGGGCCTATTTCAAGAAATTAAGTTATCGAATATTAAATTTGATTTTTCTATTATTTTATCAGACGCTTTAAAAAATATAGCTTTAGTATTTGATAATTGTACTTTTTTTGAGTTAACAAAAAAAAGCTATGCGCCTCTAATTATGAGAGGTGGACAAAGTAAAATAATAACTATTGAATCGCATCCGGCGAATGTAGAACTAAAGGGACATGTAGTTGAATCTTTAGAGCTCAAAGAACAATATGGCGCCTCTTGTTTGAAAATAAGTGATGATTGTAAATTGACCAATTTCAATTTTACTGGGAGCCGTGCCGGTGACATTATTGTTAACAGTAGCATAATTACAAATCTTGAATTTAGAGATATTGTAATTGCTGATACTGATTTTACGAATATTACGTTTAAGAATTCACCTAATTTTATGAAATCAAAATTGGAAAAGACAGTTACGTTTTTTAATTGTGAATTTGAAGAGTTTAGTAAAGAATCAGCTATTAAATACAGAGATCTCAAAAAACACATGCAAGAGAATCATGACGATGGTACGGCGTTAGTTTTTGGCGCTTTAGAATTGAAATCAATTGACGCCTTCACGCGTTTCACAGATCAACCAGCAGATTGGATTTCTAACAAGGTGTACAAATCTATTAACGATTTTGGGTTAAGAGTTTATCGACCTCTATTTTTGTTGGTTTTATTGTTCCTACTAATGGACATAATTTTTGCTGAATTTGCTGAGCGAGGTTGGATATATATTTCCTTATCTGAAAGCTTAAACGGGCATAAATATTCTTTTGTTGAACAAGCTTTTCTTCTTGCGCTAACATCGGCTCTTAGCCCTTTTAGATTGCTTGGGAAAATTGATATTGTTAATCCAACTCATTTGTATGGACAGTTGTTGTATTGGGGTTTGAGTGTTTTAAGTTCAATTCTTTGGTTCTTCTTTTTTTTAGGAATTCGCAAAAAATATAAAATAAATTAAAATTTTTAATGAACGTTATAGGAGAAAAAATGAAATATACTTTGGATGTATCTATTACGGAACGAATCGATTTGCCACTCACAATGGAAACAAGAGAGAGAGCTAGGGAAGGCAGAGATAATGATATGGTAGTTACAGTTAAGCCATATGAAATCGAGGACCCTATAATTCGTGAACTTGTTGTTGAAAAAAAACAAACTCAGATGCTTATTGGATTTAACATAAAAGTTGAAGTGCCGTTTATCCCTCAAATTGGGTTAAAAATTCAGAAAGGCAACACGGAGATTGAGATTAAAAATCTAACTTACGATATGAACGCTGGAACATTTAAGTGTCATGAGCAA
Organism: Bdellovibrionota bacterium; assembly: GCA_038043185.1. Classification (GTDB taxonomy): domain Bacteria; phylum Bdellovibrionota; class Bdellovibrionia; order Bdellovibrionales; family Bdellovibrionaceae; genus UBA5009. Next base: position 1,604 of record JBBTCO010000060.1, on the reverse strand, counting down.
GTAATCTCACCTCAATTTCAAATGCCACATTTAAAAATTGCGGATTACATAAAAGAAAAATTAGAAAAGGGTTTTACGGATTTTAACTGCTATAAAAAGGATATTATCGCACAGCAAATGTAAACTTTGCGACCCGAATGTGACCCAAAAGCACTATTAAGTTGAATGGTCAGAGAATTCTAATTTGTCGGCGGCCAAACTGGAAAATTGCAGCCATTTGCAGCCACTCTTTGTGAATATTGGTGTACGTCAGTAAGCGTCAGTGAAGGTCGCAGCAGCGGTTAATTTGATTAGAGCTTAAAAACTCTGTTTATTTAGGTAGTTGGAAGGGGTCAATAGAAACCGCCCCTCACTACCAAAATTTCGCCTCGGCGAAATTTCCTACAGTATTCTGGAAACTGAGTCGTGCCAAAACATTAATGAACCAGAAAGTTTGCTGAAGATTCCTTTAAGCAATTAAAAAAATTGAAGAGTGAAATCAAAAAAACCCCTAATCTAGTTTCTGAGCTCAGAAATCTTAATGGTAAAAATGTGTATCCTAAAGCCGTAAAATCTCAATTAGTTAAAATGCTTAAACCAATACTTGATGAGTCAGAAAAGACCGAAACATTATCTTCCATAACCACCTGGAATGTAGCGGAAACTGACGTTAAAAGTGGTAAAGATAAAGAATTCCATTCACAAGAAAAGGATCAGTAGCAAGAAGCAAACTTTCAAAAGAATGTGCTTTTTTAGTTAGTGATGACCCTAATGGAGCTTACGGTAAGTCTTTGCCCAAAGAGGGTAGTGCTACTTACAAAACTTTAAAATAATATAAAAATCTACTTAGCATTAAGTTGATTTTTCTGTTCACTGCCGAGATTTATTATTTGTGCCCCAAGTTTACTTTAATCTACAACAAGTAACCTGCATCTCACCTGTGCCACAGTCGCCTGTGCAATTAAAGGATATCAACACGTGATCTGCAGGGCAGTTATACCACTGGGTATCTGGACTGGTAATGCAAGCCGTGTAATCAACTTTTGGCCCCGGACTCAGTATTGATGAGCAGGCGTCTGTCGCATTTGTTATGCCGGCGGAAACGTTTAATAGCACGGTCGGTCCGTCAACCGGTATAGTCATGCCCAACCCACCTTTTTCTTGTGTCGTCATCTTTAACTTAAATTCATACGGCGTGGTATTGTTTGGCGCTCCACCAAGTTTGTTTAAGGGTTTAAAAAGTTTTATTTCAGTAATATTGATAAGCCTATTGTTGGTCGTGTAGCTGTTTTTAATTACGTTAAGTGGATTTGTCCCAGAAATTGAAGATGTAATATCAGTGTAGTCACCATCTGCACTATTAGCTACACTCACGTTCAAGCCAGCAAAACTGACATCACAACTCGCATCATTTCCTAACATCAAAGTAAGTTCTTGCCTTAAATTTAAGGCTTCCATTTTAGCCTCAAGGTGGTGATTCATTTTAAACTGAAATAACATTTGTTGGGTAAGTGAAGCTAGTACAATAGCGCCGACGCCAGCGGCAGCCATCACACTTATGAGCGAAAAACCCTGATTTTTTAACTTCATATACTATTATCGGCCGGGGGGGGGGGGGGGGGGGG
>JBBTCO010000059.1:0-9858 GCA_038043185.1 Bdellovibrionota bacterium | reverse complement strand
AAAAGAAATTGCCAGCTCTAATTGCTTACCCGTCGATGTCCCAAAATTTTTCAGCTTTTGCCTTGGCTGAGGGACAGCGGCGGCAAGCTCACGACCACAGCAACTCCCAATCTGCTGATACAAGCCCCGAAGATGGATTTCTTAGCATTCATGATCAACAAGCATCATTTATTCATTAGATTGTTGATCAGTCTATCTTTTTTGTCAGCGGAATAAGTTGAAGGTTAATTTGATAGACCTCGGTGCAGGGATCTTTAGAAAACATCTCTACAGCTTCTACAAGTGCATTGTGTAGATAATTTTTGACGTCATCCAAGCATTCGGGATTGCACGCTGTGGTAAAACCAACAACGAGCCGGCCGTTAAAATCTTTTGGCGTAATTTTTTGTTCAAGCTCCACTATCGCTCGTTTCATTTGTGATGTGTGATGCTCCCTAATGACTGACTTTGAAAAAGTAGTTGGAAATCGAACCTTCAAATGAGTTTTACTAAAAACCCCACTCTCATCGACTTTTGCAAGACCTGATTCTAAAAGTTTTTTTAATGAATCTGAGACTTCCCCTATAGAAATACCAGTGCGTTTCGCAATCCACGCCGGATCGCTCACGAAAGTCTTCGTTGTCATGAGATCTAGAATAGCAGTTCGATACCATCGTCCCAGCAACCATTCAGCCTGCTCGGGAGCTAATTCATAAGCTTCAATAGGGGAATTTCGAACTTGTTTTTTTTTATTTTACCAAAAGAAGCACGTACAACTTCACACCCCAGTTGATCAACTTTCAGTAACACTAAAAGTTTTTTTGCAAGAGCCCAATGAAGCGGCGATTTTTTCTGAAAGATTTTACTTAAATAGCCTGGTGAGATTTCAACAGTCCTGGCCACCTGTCTTAATGACCAAGCTCTTGGGTCTTTAGCTCGTAGCCTTTGCCAAGATTTTTTTATTATCGACACCGCTTCCTTTGAACTCACGTTAGCCTTCTTTAGCCTGAATCAGAACTTTTATCAAAGACATGATTTTAGGCGTATTAATACTAAAATTGTCTCCCATCGTGGAGTTGGGGGGAACCAAAATCTTAGAATGGTCATCGCTAAACCTCACTTCGCCTTGAGGGACCTTTTCGCTAAACTCAATTTTAACAGTTGCTAGGCGACCGAGCGCAAGCCTTGCTTGAGTAGTAGTAATTTGCTCTTTATTTAGCAGCTTAAAGAGCTCATGGTATAATCGCCAAGAGTATTGCGATATACGGCCATCGCCACCGCCACCAACGCCTGTCGAACCTCCGCGAGCGACTTTAATCTGTTCGGCAAAAAGATTAATGGGAGCCTCAGAGGACAAAAAGGGAATACCATGTTCGCTTAAAGAATTTTTATTTAGCCTATGCATCCAAACTATGACTTCTAGTGGTGACGTTGTAGAGAAATTATCATCGAAAATATTTAGCGCTCCAAAATATTCGTGAGCGATGATTGTTTCTAACTTTAAACTCCCAGGTGGATTTAGTAAAAGCTTGTTAATGTGATAGCTTGAAAAGGTTATCTTATTTTTCTCTTTATCCCAATGTGCTGTAGTCCTGTAAGTCCCATCAATTGAGGTATGTTCATTGGGCTCAATTCTCGACACCCAATCAATTTCAATTTCTTTTGCCCTTGTTATAATTAATGAGACTGACTCTCCGTTTATGTCTTGAACGCCGAGAGCTTTAGCTTTCATCAGGTAATCCTTAAATTTTGGATAAATAAAATCATCAGCCGCGTTCGCACGCTGTGAGCTCACAAAGATTAGCGTGAGTGACAAAATTTGTAAAAATACCTTTTCCATGGTCAATATATCCTTTTTTGAAGGTTTACTAACATGTAAGTGTATTAAATGCAAAACCAATGCCTGAAAAGCGTTTCCAAAAACTGGAAACACTTTCCACGATTTTTACCAAAACTTCTTAAGGTGCAGTTAGTATCATTTTTTTACTTAGGAGGATTTTGTGATAAAAACTATACTAGCGACCTATTTAATTTCGTTCTCTGCTTATGCAGGGGACATTAACCAAGCTGTAATTTTGGCGGGATCAATTTTAGATGAAGCATCCAGAAACTCAAGCAGCAACAACCCGGGTATTTTTAAGCAAATAAGAAATACTTTGGCGAGTTCAGACTTAGCGTGGCCCCAACATGGCTCGGATTTTACGAATTGCTCGGCAACGACTTTGGCTTACGTGGTGCCGTCTACGGCGCCACGTACAATTTTCTTGTGCCAGCGAATAGTCCACGCTGCGGAAGTGGCTATCGCCCAAACTCTGATACATGAAGCGGCACATTTATATTTGGGCAATACGGATGAATGTGCAGCAACGGCTATTGAAGTGGTTGCGATGGAAGATTCCGGAGTCGGACTCGCTTATAAAAATAGTTACATTAGCTCATGTTTAGGAAATTAAACCCGATTTTTTTTAAAAAGGAGAAAAAATGAAAAAAATATTTTTTAATAAAATATGTCTTTTGGGATTGTTAATAACTTCCTCGGTCCAAGCAGCTGATTCTAAATTGACTGAACAATTAAATTCCATTCAGAGTCGCCTGGAGAAAATTGAAAACGATAGTATAGGGAAATATTGCACGCCTTGTAAGCTCGGCCAAGAAAGGTATTACTACTATATGGCGTTACAAGAAGCGAGTGAAAATCCAAATTGGCCCAAAGGATATGTTGCTTTTCACTTCATGTCTTGGTCATCAGGGCAAACAAAAGAAGATGGTCTTAAGTTTTGCAATGAACAGCGAAGAAATAATCCGTCATGCAATTGAGTCTTAAGTTGAATGAAACTAAGAGGAGAATTTTCATTGTCGAGATGTTCTCCGTAAATGATCGCTGCCGTTTTTTTGGCATCGAAACGCAAGATTTCCTGCAGGAGGATTTAAATGAAAAAAATAGCAACAATATTTTTTATTATAATAAGTAAAAGTTTTTTTATTCCGACTTATGTAAATGCTGAGTGCGTCGTTACTAAGAATACAAAATTAAGAAAAACACACAATATTCGTAATGAAGAAATCAAAGCTGGTTCATCCGTGGTTATGATGGATGGATCTAGTATCGAGATTAACGGCTTGCTTGAAGATGAAATGCTTTACTTCAAGCAAACGGATGGGAAAATCTCTTTTTGAGGATGTAATCATCACTATTGGAGATGTATTGGATTATCCCGGACAGACCACCATACAGTACAATGGCACGATTTCAGGAAACTTCTTAACTTTAAGGTGTATTTAAACCACTACTTAACTTGTCGCTCAATAATCATGAAAGCTCAGATCTTTGGATCGGTCCCTGATTATCACCATTAAAAGGGCCCGTTTAATAAATGTCAGCATTGAGCTGGATATAGTTTCTTGCCGTTTTGTTTGCACGGTGATTTGCTCAATTTTCACAATACCAAATAAATTGGAGCTTTGCTAACAAGGGACCTGGTACCACGGCCGTGACCGATACCCCCAGAAGAATCACCAGGAGTAGAAGCAAGGCTCAGGACACATCGTAAGAGAATTAAGAAGAGTAAGTTCGCAATCCGTTGTTAAAAAAGAAAAAACAAGAGTGCGTGCAGGCTAAAAGAAACCAAAAAAGGAAAAAAAAAGGACCCCGGTTGGGATCCTTTTCGCATCAAAGATCAGGTCAGCTTACCACTGAATAGATTCAGCATCAAAACCCCAGTCAGTAAGAGCTTTTTTATACATGCCCTTCATGAATTTTTGAGTTTGTGAGGGTTTTAAACCAAGTGCTGCAGATGATCTGTTGGTTAGATTTTGCATTGAAGATTTATTTCCAGCAGCTAAATCTTTAACAGCAGCCAAAGCATCAGAAAATTGAACACCAAAAGTTGCTTTGAAAGTTTTGTCCATATCCTTAGTTGAAGTTTTACCACGTTCAGCTGCAGCTACAGCCCAAGAGTTCAAAGCAGAGGCAACCGCAGTTGCTTTATCTCGTTTGAATCCGTACTCTTTCACTAACTTGTCGGCACCTTTTTTAACTAACATTTTATTCGTGTCCGAATTCAAAGCAGAAAAATTTGTATCAGTAGCTTGTCCCGCACTTTTATTATTAATAGCTTGTCCATAGTTAGACTCAACTAAATTAGCCGAATAAAGAACTCCATTTTTACCTAACCAATAAGTTCCATTACGAATGTCTTCCCAATATAAACCTGTTGTTCCGACACCGATGTAATTTCCGCCAACCCATCCTGCGAATTCAGAAACATCCGCAAAATATTTAAAATTGCCTAGGTCATCACGTACTTTCGCAGTTCCGTTTTTATCGAAAGTCACATACCACAGGTCATCAGAACCACCACTGAATTTATCATAATCTGGATCAGCACTAACGGTGATTCGTTGTCCTGTCGAACGCGAAAACGTGCAACCAGGAGTAGCTTCTAGAGTAGTACAGACATCTCCGTAAACAGTTTCGTAAGGGTAATATAAGGTGCTTTGAGAACCGTGTGAGCCATGATGGCCACCGCAAGCTGAAAGCAACATCGCAGCTATCGTAGCAACTAAAGCAGCCACTCCTGTTTTTACGTTTGTTATTTTGTTCATTATTTTTTCCTCCCAAATGATGGTTGTTTATTTTCCTTAGTCTTGTTTCTAAAAACTTAAATCTTTTCCTAAAATCCTTCTAATAGCTCAGCGGTATTCTCAAAATTTCACTCCCGCAGTAGTAATCGAATGCGTAAGCTTTCTCACCTAAAAAAACTGGCGTGTTGAGCGGGCGACAGTTTGCGTTAGACTTGAACCTCAATCGCGCTGGTGACACCAGTTCAACAACATGACCATCATTTGCAAAAAACGGCACAACCATTTTGACACCACGGCTGAGCTCAGAGCTCTCAGTTGTAAATAAAGCAGGAATGTGACTGGATGCACTTCGGCTATCCCTTAGTACAAGGGGAAAATAGGAGTTTGTCATGAAGCTGTCGGGGAAAAAAGTATACCGCTCCATACTCCGACTCAAAGTTTTTTGCGAATTCAAGTCATGGTACTGAATTTCACTATTTGTAAGAACGAATGCGCCTTTTCGAAATTTCCCAATGTAAGCTGAACGCACCCAAAGAGCTGAATCAAACAGTCGATTCATAGAAGCCAATTCTTGATCGACAAATTCAAAGTTTTGTTGATCCAGAATCGAAATTCTTTGTTGACGGCTCTGCCCTTCAGAAAACCAAAATGAACCGCGGAATTCTTCGTTTGAAGGATCTAAAGAATTCACTTTATCCACCCGAGTGTCTAAAAGATTACGGTATTTTTTTAATGATCCAAAAAAATCCATTTTTTTAAAATTTTCAACTTTTCCATTGTAAACTTCAGCAATGGCAAATTCATAAATATAGGAGGGTTTAGCTTCGCTGCCCATATTCTTGGCCAAAAGAATCGAGATTTTTCCAGCTGCCTTTTGTGCTTGCGTGGGTTCAATGATATCGACAATTTTAAAATCATTATAAATCTGCAAGGCCTGAAGATTTTTAGCAGTATCTATATAATAAAAACGTAATTCCTGTTTTTCATCATCATTTGGGTTTTCCCAACGATCCTTAAGCCCTCGGCGAACTTGCGGCTTTTTACCATAGCCCACCCACGAGGGCATTTTGGTATTGTTTAAAGTTTGCCAATAGATCTGGTAAGGAATTTGCGCTTGAGCACTGTTGTACACAAAGCTATCCACAAGTTTCATATTGTTATCGAAAAAATAAAAACTCATCGGCGATGGCTTTGGATCTTCAAGTTCAGATTTGTCCTCTAGAAATCCTAAGACATACTGTAATTCCCCCTTCGGACCTCGAGCCACTCGCGACATAATTTGTGAGCGAAGATTATTTTCCTCACCCTCGACTGTGATTTTTGCTTCCGGACTTACTTTATAAGGTGAACTTGGAGATTTATCATCTTGAGTCACTAACCACAGCTTCCATTTATTTTTATCCTGAGTCGTGACCATGTAATCTCGTTTCGTCGGCATCATGTCCCAGTTTTCATCGATGGGTAAAAACTCGAAACGCTCATTGGGCAAACCAACAATAGGAATTTTTATCATTTCCGAAAACGTAGACTCAGGACTTATCAATACTAGAATTTCCGTATCGATAACGACATCCCGATGTTTACCTGCGACAGCTATATCCAAATGCAGAGCCAGTTCGCTGGGTATCCGACTTAATGATGCGTCGGAATTATCATCGATCAGCATTTCAATCTCGACGTCACGGGTATCAAGAGATTTCCAAATTGGCCCACGGTCAATAATTTTAACCGAGCTTATGCGCGGTCGTACGGCTTGGTCGGGCTTAGAAAAACCAGCTCGGACTTGCACTTGACTTGCCTGGATCTCACTCCAGAAATTTTTAAGTTGAACTTTTATTTTTAAGAGAGGGGTTTTTCGATCCCATGGAATTTCGATACTCTCTTTAGAAGCCGGTAAAATTAAGGCTTGAGCTGGTGTCACTAAAGCCGTTTTCACATCCATTAAACCTGACAAGACGAATTTTTCATAAGGACGAAATTCAGCAGGTATTGTTTTTTTAACCGAGTTGGGAAATTCCTCAATAAGTGCTAAACTTTTTTTCAAGGGACGAGTGCCTAAAACTAATCGAGGATAAATTTCATCTTTAGGAATTCCCATAGCCAGCATCTCGCCAACAACCCCTGCGACAAAGGGTGAAGCCTGCGAAGTTCCAGAAAGAAATTCATAACCCATACTCGCACGGAATTTAACTGGTCGCTTATCAAGTGTGCTTGTGGAAAGAATATTTGTACCCGGAGCAGCGAGGTCAACTCCACTTCCATAATTTGAAAAATGCGCCAGCGCGCCGTCCGGACCATGAGCGCCCACACAAATTACATTCGCGTAGGCACATGGCCGAAGTAGTGCTGTTGTTGAGTCGTTTCCTGCGGCCGCAACTATGATCACCCCTTGGCGCTGGGCTTCTTCAATAACTTGCCTCATGAATTCAGAATCTCGAGCTTGTGGCCAACCCATGCTAAAATTAATGACTTTAGCTCCTGAGCGAACCGCGTAGATTACTCCGCGTGCGACCAAGTCCCCCAAACTTCGATTGCGGCCAACCCAGTTTTCCTCATTAGGGTTTAAATCCAAGGACAAAGGTTTAATTGGCTCAGAAGGTTGAATGCCTATGACCTGAACTGGCAGGATCTGAACTTTTTGAGTAACACCAGTCACACCAACGCCGTTGCCACCAATTGCACCTATAATACCCGCGACATGGGTGCCGTGACCTTGGTCATCACCGAAATCTGGTTTTCCCATTATTTGAGCAGCGTTAGTTCCACCCAACAAACTCCAGCCTTCGCAGTCCAGGGGATAACCATTTTTATCTTGATCCACTTCAGGATTTTTTAAATCCATCCACTTTTTTTCACATTCCTTACGATCACCGTCTTCGACGCATTTTAGAAATTTTTCGAGAGCTTTACATTCAGATTCTTTACGAACCAAAACTGATTTCAAATCTGGATGTGATTTATCAACGCCCGTATCTAAAACTGCGACAATAATTTTTTTTGAAGATGGGGCTGCCTCAGGTCGATTTACCAATGGAAACCCAACATCCTCGCCTGCGACTGCAGGAACTCGGTAAGTTTTTACGGGATCCAAATCAATGCTTTGTTCCTGCCCTCGGTTGTGCAATCCCCACTGTAAAGATGCAAACGGATCTAGTGCCAAAACATTTGTGACTTGTGCGTTTTGGGCTTGAGTTACAATACCAAGATCGTTGAGTTCTAGATTCAAGGGCAAACCATTGCGGTGGATAAAACGTTCGAGCTCAAAAAAGGCATTTTGATCTCGAACTTCCAGAACCCAAGATTGACTCAAATAAGTAGCTTTAATTTTTTTGAGGTAAGCTTTTTCATTCGGAAGAAAGACATCCCGCGATTTGATCACCGCAGGATGAGCAAAAACTTTTTTTAAATTTATTTTTGAAATCCGTGATCCATTTTGTAAACTCAAAAGAGCGGTCTCGCGTATTTGTGCTAAGCTGCTTTCAGCAAAACAAATTGAAAACGCTAAAGCTAAAAAAATCATCAAGAATTTCCGCACTACAACCCCCATGTCTTATGCCCACCCGCTTCAAGCAAGCATAAGGCCATTTAATTCGCTCTCTAGTCGAACTGGCTTCAACTGAGAGGGGGACCTCTCAGTAATTTTGAATTTTATCCTTATTGAAATTGAAAAAATAACAAAAGAGACTCTTTTGTCACTGGGAGACATTGTATTTTTAAAAGCGGTTCAGCACTACAAATCGGCGATTCGTCGAGTCTTCACGCTCTTCTTTAAAGATTCTTGATATTTCTTCTGTAAAGAACGAAATTGAAAAGCCATGTCAGGAGCTAAGTACAGAGCAAAACCTTTTGGTAATCTGGTATTGCTTCGTAAAGCTTTCTTTAAATCCGGATTCATTTTGACAAATTCATCACTGGAAAGATCAAGCCAACTCAACATCATATCGGGTCTTAAATTGGTAAGAAGTTCGACTTTTTCATATTCTTGTCGATCCGCTTTTTTAAGATTTCCAAAGATTTCATTGGAATATCTTTCAGCATAGAGCGCGCCCAAAAACTCACTGTAATAGTTTCGGGTCGCAAAACTAAAATTTTTCGTTTCGTAAGTTGCAATGATTTCTCCTAAATTGCGGGATTTCATTTTTCTCATAGCAAGGCGAACGCCTCCTGGACCATGATTGTAGGCGGTCAAAGCCAGAGGCCAATTCTGGAATAATAAATAATTTTCTTTAAGTAAAGTCGCTGCAGCTTCAGTTGATTTAAAGGGGGATCTTCGTTCGTCAATGTGGTCGTTAATCATCAAAAATTTCTTTCCGGTGCCAAGCATAAATTGCCAAACGCCCGCAGCGCCGGCTTTGCTTGTGGCTTTCGAATTGAAACTGCTCTCGACCATAGGCAAACGAGCTAACTCGATAGGAAGTCTGTTTTCTAGAAATACATTTTCCATTGTTTTCATGTAATCTTGAGACTCTTTGAGCCCTTGCAAATAGTAATCACGTTGTCCTGTTTGCACTCGCACATCTTTTAATGCATGAACCAAGTTTTTCTTCAGTGAGCCCGGAAGGGTTTGGAGTTGATCAATTGTTGCTTTTTCTTCTTCGTTCAGAGTCGCTGCACTAAAGTTTTTACGACTTACTTTTTTGGACAAAGAAGACAGCATGACTCGCAATTTGACCAATTCCAATTTAGTCAGCAAGTCCACCTTTGTTTGATTAACCCAGCGAGCTTTGGGTCGGCTCATGATTTCTTTAAAATCCAATACCTTAAAAATAATCCACGGATAATCTGATAGATGAAGGACCTTTTGATCAGAACCATAAACAGTATAGATATCAAACCAAAATCCAACACGATTTCGAAGACGATCATCAACTTTAAACTCTGAAGAAACACGAAGATCAAAATCCGTCAGGATATTTTCTTTCGTGATTTCTCGATTAAGTGACTTTTTATAACTGACGTTACAAAGGAATAATTCATGGCTGAGCTTAGGATCCTCGGTACATAGCTGATCTGTAGACGACAGACCACGACTGGTTTGATCAGTAAGAATCAAACACACCAAAAGAATTAAAGGTCGTAAAACCCAAGTTCGACAATTCCAAATAGCCATGGGCTCATTTAAAGCAAAGACAGAGCCAGGTTATTTCGCCATAAGCTCTTTCACGGGGCTCGTACTCATCAATTTTATGAAAAATCTACATCGAGCGCTTAAAATTGCGACACTTTTTATTTTTGGTGGCTTAAATAACTTAGGGACATCGGCGGTTGTTTTTGAATATCTGCTAGCAAGCACTG
>JBBTCO010000058.1:0-29486 GCA_038043185.1 Bdellovibrionota bacterium | reverse complement strand
GAGGATTAAAAAGAAAAAATAACCGCTAACCTGACAGCATTGACCGATACCCCCGTCGATACCAAAGAAACACGCAAAAAATCAAAAAAACTATGGAAATACAGACCCTTCACTCGAGTTATTCGTGGCTGGAAGGCGTATCGGACGGTAGCAAGTTATGTCAGGCTTAACGAACAAGAAGCTTTGGGGAATATTCCTTATCGAAAGCTGAGGCTGAAGGGGTTGTCAGCCGGAGAATGGGAAATATTATGGGCTTAAGTTAAACGGTAAAATATTATTGAGTTAAAATAAAATTATTTAAAAAAACTCAAAATAGGTTCAACAATCCAAACATAAAGTTTAGCCAAAAACCCACGAGGTTCCGAGCTTGGTGCTCGTGTCGTTTGCGTTGGCAATCCACCGGCGCATTTGTAAGAGAGTTCGATATCGTGACCTGAAGTAATTTCAGGAGTGAACACCAGGCTCATGCCTTGAATGGTGCTAACCACATTTCCCATTGGTGGGGTGATCGTCACGCTGATATTCCCGCCTACAGGTTGGCATTCAAGAGGCACCGAGCCCAGCGTCGTCTGAATGATGTCTTTAAAATAATTTAAATTAGCGGTGTAATCATCGTCACAAATACTTCCAATTCCACCACCGGTCATGGTCGAAAGTTCTTGGTATTTTTTGCCATAATGACTTTTCGAACCTGTATTATCTTGAGCCTGCATGCAACTAGCATCGTTATCTTTAACGATAATTGAATTTACTGAAAATCGTTTGTTATCTCCAAGAACAGTTTTTACCTGAGTTATAAAATTTGCTGGTAAGTCATGGTCTTCTAAAGCTTTGTGTTCCCCTTGATAATATTCAATGGTTTTATCCCCACCAACGCTGCGTTCATCTTCATCTGAAATAATAATAACACTCATCGCCGCATCGGCGCGATAACAGTTGTTGTATTGAGAATTGCCGACATGCCAGTAGGCCGCTGAAATAGCTCTTTCGTCATCGGTGCCGGCCCATCCCGCACCGATGCGATCGATGGTTGCATTGAAAATTGAAGTTAAATTTTGTGCACCTGATTTCAGAATCCACTGTGAAGCGCCGGCGGGTGCAGTGTAATCAACCCAATTGATCGAAGCGCCCCAATATAAGTTGCTGTTTATTGTCATTTGTCGAGTCACCGTCACGCACATCTGCCAGTCGATTTGTGAAGCCTGCAATGCACTGACAAAACCAGAAAGCTTTGAAGATAATTTTTTATTATCTTCAAGCATCGAATTCGAATCATCAATAACAACTAGAATATCAACTTTGGAAGTTTTTGGATCGACCGTGCCTTTGTAAACAACATTTCGAGTTTGTGTTACATTTGCACCGCCATCACTGCCGGGGGCCGCGGGCTCATTCGAGCTGTCTTCGCCACTGAATTTGACTTGACCACAACTAAAAAAAAGTAAGGTTGAGAAGACTAGCATCAATGAACGTCGATAGAATATACTCATGTACCCACTCCCATATTTAATCTATCACAGCCCACAGAAAGACAATAGTCTAGTAAATTTGAAATCTGGTCGTTAGATAAAATTCTCGACTTGAGACAAGGACCCTTTTTGAGTGAAAATAAATAGATCCCAAATCAAGGAGGATGCTTGGGTTTTTCTCAACTGTCTCAATGGATTGTACTATTGATCATGTCGGCAGGTCTTGTCGCCTTATGGGTAAAAAACCTTCGTCCTGCTAAGGATGACCCTCGACTCAGCAAAGGCTTGCAGCTGCTCCAAAGTAAAATTGCTGTTTTAGAGGATCTGGCCGATCGTACGGATACGCAAGTGCAGCAGCTTAATTTATTAATTGAAAAAAAAGGTAAGGAACTTCAGGAGAAAATGCTGGAAGCGGATCGTGGTCTGCAAAAAATCGAACAGAGCATGCTTAAATCGAAAGAAATGGCGAAATTATTTGAAGATAAAATACCGCATAAAGAAATTCTTGAGCGGCAGAACACGGCCAAGTATGTGAAAGCGGCGCGAATGGCCCATCAGGGAATCAGCGTAAATGAAATTTGTAAAGAAGTGAATATTTCCGCTGCTGAAGTGGAATTTATAGCTAAGGTAAATAAAAACCAATTAATGTTTTGCGAAGAAAGTTTACCAGAGTGGGCTCAGGAAACCTCGGAGGCCTCAGAAACAGATATTCATGATGTCGAATGGATAGAGAACAGTCCGGTCAATACCGAAATCACTGATAAAAAGGAAGTGCTTCGAAAAATTGGCGAAAGATTTCAGCAAGAGATATCTCGACCAACGGCTATGACAATGCCAGAAGAGCCACCAGTTTCCCCCGCGAAGCCTGAACCTTCTGTTGTTGTCCCGGCACCAGCACCAGTAGCTGCAGCCGCTTCCACGGTCGCGCCGAAGACTCGTTCAACTGTCGAAATGCTTGATTCAGTGACAATGACAAATGGAAAGCTGGCGACCATCCGCCCCGTCCTATTCAAAAAAATAAACTTGGATCAGTTGGGTTAGTCTCTCTGCCAGAGTTCAAAGGTGCAACTGTCGTTGTATACAAGTTTCCAATGATCACCATGTACATCGGTGCCTTCTTTTTTATTAAAATAAGTTCGGTAAAAATTTCGTGTGTCATCGACATTTTGGATATGAGTCAAAGTTAACCCAAGTCCACCTTCAGCTTGTGGCATATAAATTTGATAATAGGCTTTTTTTATTGCTAAAAAACGAGGATTATATTTTTTTAAGTCAGAGGTCTTCATTTCGTAAGTCATAAAAATATTTTTATCATGATATTGATGATCATAAGGTACGGCCGAATCGGCAAGGATCATGGCTCCGGTTGCAGCACGAGCATCAATTTCTTTTTTGAAACTTCTAGCTTCGGCACGACAGCTTTGAAAATTTTTGTGTTGAGTATAAAAGGCTGCAGAGTAGCCCCCGCTCAGAACAGTCACAAACACCAAAAAAATAAAATAACGAGTTTGCACCGAGGTTAGCACCCTAGGCCAAAATTTTTCGGAAGTGAATAACTTGAAATTTTTTAAATGTAAAAGCAATGGTTCAAAAATAAAACCCAATAATTTTTGGTAAATAAGAATAAAACTTATTAAAATAATATTGGTTAAAGGAAATGTATACCATTCATAAGGTGATAAAGTTTTTTTGTGAGTAATAGTGGCAAATCCAAGAATACAGAATAAAACGATTCGATAATAGTCAGAGTTTTTTCTGTTTTGGTTAGTTCGTAACCAATTCTTGGATGCTTCAGTTAGAACTCCTCCCAATTTCCAATGAAATATCGGAACGATGATCAGCAAAAATAAAAATGGATCTCTAAGATCTTTAGCGAAAAGAACCAACCACTTCTGGGTAAAAAACTCCCAAGTCACCAGACTGGTGTGCGCATTCTGTTGCAGCAAATAACGTAAATAGGAAGGAACTTCGAAATTTTGTGGAAAGCCGATAAGAAAATAAAAAATAATTAGCCATTTTAAAAAAAAGAGAAAACTCCACTTCGTGGCATCCCATTTTCGAAAAATCCAAAAAGACAAAATTCCTGGAGCAAAAAATAATGTGGACAATTTTGTACTGGCAGCAAGGGCCCAGGCTGCTGCGGATTTCAATAAGTTATTTTTGTTATCAAAAGAGGCTAGCCATTTCCAGCTGTACAAAAAAGCCAGAGAAGTGAAAAACACCAAAACATGGTCCGGTTTACCCATAAAGGATAAAGTTGATCGTAAATCGTTTTGTAAAAATGCATGAACCAGCCCAAAGGTAAATATAAGGCGAAGATGAATCAAGGGGTGAATCAGTGAGGCCAATAAAAAACAATAAGCAAAAATGGCGAGTAAATTAACGATCATCAAGGAAAAATAAGTGGACTTTTCGGATTGTTCGGCGGGACTGAGTTTAAAATCATAAAAAGAATTAGCACCAAAAAATCTTGCAACAGAAGCCAGGCGGTAATAAACCGGCCCATAAGCGCGGGCTCCGTTGTCATTAATTAAATAAGTATTTTGAGTTAAACGAATCGCATCTTGAGTGTCGTCGTCGGCTGTAGCAACGATGGGCCGTGATTCTGAAGTGTTAAAAAGGACGGCCGAATAGGTTAAAAATTGAATTAATAAGGCAGAGCCGGCCGTAAACAGCAAAAAATATCGCCAAAGAATTTTTGCATTTAAAAAATCTTGGTTGCTGGCTTTTAGCTCTTGAAATGAATTTGAAAAAAAATATTTAACCGAAGAAATTACTTTTGCGATCAAGGGCCACTCCTGAATCCCAGTTTATTGTCCATCGAACAAAGGAGTCAAAGAAGTTCACCCACCATGAAATGATATATAATGCATGCTGGCCCTGTTATTTTTGAGTTTATGAAATTTTTTCAGCTAACACCTTATTTCTGCAGGACATAGGCTGAGCTGGTATATTCCGCTCTTATTACAACAAATCAGGGGAATTCTATGTTTAAAAAAATCAAAATGTTAAGTCTGGCTTTAGCTCTTGTTTTAAGTGTGCAAAGTGCCAACTTAAAACAAGCTCATGCAGTTGGCGGAATTAGCAGTATTTCAAGAGGTGATGTTATTACCGGAGCTTTCCTAGTTGCCGTTGGAGCGGCTTTTGTCGTCGGTGGTGTGGCGGCAGTATCAGCTAAGAACGCAACTCCAACTGAAATTATTTGGGGCGTGATATTTTTTATTTTCGGTGTGGTTTTATTACCCCAGGACAATGGCGCATTTGCTGTCGAATTCAAAGAATTGAAAGGAACTGAAGCGGCATCTGCGAACCTTCCAGCTGAAGCCGTACACCAATACAACCAAGAACTTCCACAAATTAACTTAGCTGCTCAAGAAATCCACGCTAAAATAAACAGTGGCGAAATTACAGATTTGAAACAGGCTCGTGACGCATGGGTTTTTTATCGCGACCAAGCTTTGATTTCACCACAGGCATTTAAAGTCTTAGAAACGATTTCGAACGAGAATCTTCGGTTATTAACACAAGCAAGTAAATAATTTTTCATGATTATCAAGACGCTGGTTTTACTAACCTCAATCCACTTTGGAAACTTAGATAATTCTTTTCGTAAAGAGTACTATCGAACTTATCCTTTGCGTCTTGAACAAAAATTTCGACAATCATTTGAAAATCCTGGTTATCGTCTTGTTGTTCGACATTACAGCAAACAAGATACTCTTTGGCAGACTTTGCAAGACCCAAATAATACGGCGGTATTTTGGATTTCCCATGCTGGAAATATAAATTCACCCAGTAGTCTTATGACTGGATTTTCAAACATAGTGGATGAGTTTGGTTATGATCTCAGCCCTGCCTTTCAAGGCATAAATGAAAATCTAAAGTTTCTTGGTCTGATTGGTTGTTCTTCAAAAAAGGTGATCGAGCAAAGAGCTTTTTTGCCACCTCGAACTTTGACAAACCCTTTGAAAATCACTTCTTTTAAACAAGAGATTGACGCCGAAGATGGATTAACTAAAGCCATAGAAGAATTTAAGGCCTTAGAAAAAAAACAAATGAATCAAGTTCAAGCGCAGATTTGCCTCAAAAAGCAAGTCTATCCCATAAAAGTAAAACGAGTGATCCCACTCAATGAAGAAAACTTAAGACATCCTCCATTGCGGATCGAAACCCGAGCTGGAAAAGTTTTGGGTGTTTTGCCAGCCGGATTTTCCGGTGATGAACAAAGCACGACCGTTTTCTTGGATTCCCAATCATCAGCCGAAAATTTTAATTTATACGTCAACGCCGGTAATAATGGTGCCATCCATAAAAATGAAATTTCATTGGGTAATGTGAATTTTACGGCGGGATGGGGAAATTCGCAGTCACAAGCGCAGTGGAAAGTCTTTTCGCATATCGATGGAAAACCTATGGGAGTGACTCGACATTATTATACTTTTAATGGAGTTTTACCGAGTCTGGATCAGGCTGTGAGTTATGATTCTTGTACCGGGTTTTAGTTACTGCCCAATGCTCTCGCGCAAAAATAAACTCAAATAATGTCGAACCAAATTCATCGTGTTAAAAGCGCGACTTTGATAAGTCCAAGTGACTTCATTAAAAGGCCCAAGCTGAGCTTCCAACAAAACTTCTTCCATTACTTTTGTGGAATTTTGATTTTGTTCCATAGTCCCTGGAGTTGGAATCATATTGGCGCCAATGAAATTCATGCGAATAGAGATCAGGCCTGGAGCTTTCAGTGTGAAAAGCATTTTGTAACCATTGCGAAATAACATGAAGTCGGCATGAGTGTGGGCCACGCCATAAACTTTCACTCGACCAAGTGGTGAAGTTTTTAATTCATTGTAAATGTTAGAGGCATCGTAGAATTCAACTTTCAAATTTAAAAGATATTGCAAGGTTTCGTGGGCAAGAACTCGTTGTTGATCAACATGGGGATTCAAATCAATCATGCCGGTGTCTTCAACTTTTTGTTCGGCATTGACGAGTTCTTTAATCCAATTTGTTTTTTCGAATTGTTTCTCTTCGATTTTTTCCACATTCACCCCTTCCTTAATAGTTTTGGGGTGGCTTGCTGCTTTGTCAAGGGCGCCGCAGAATGTCAGATGGCTTCTAGAGCCTTCCACCCAATTGAATGGCTAATCCAAGCTGAGTTCCACTGCCATAAGTTTGGTTGAGAGAATTATAGATCCCTAAAACTAGAGTGAAGGGCATAACATATCCTAAGGTTGTTTCAAAACGAACTTCAGCGCCGGCGCTCCAAATGGATTTGTTGGTGATCACAAGGGCATCGAAGCTTTCTGATTTTAAATTGTAAGCGGCTCCGTCCAACGCCACTCCATCAACAACCACAGCGCCATGGAACCTTCGTAAAAAAATTGCATTGGTGCCCGAACCCCAGTAAAGATTTTGAAGTGGGAAGCGATACTCAAGATTGGTATTCACCAAAGTTCGGCCTAAAAATTGTCCATTCAAATATCCTCGCATCACATAAGTTGGCGCTGATCCATCCTGGAAAGGCATCAGGGAAATAGTGGATACACCTAAAATCGAAGGAATTTTTTCAGGAGTATAAACGCCATTCATCCTCAGCATGATGGAATGTCTTGCGGGAAGCCATTTTGAAAAATAATAATTTCCACCAGTGGCAAATTGAGAATGAGTTATATAATCACCAGTCTGGATGTAATTCACGGCACTTAAATAAGCACTGCCCCCTGATTCGGGAGCAATCTCTGCGCCGGAACTCGAAAAGTTATTGTAAGCTAATGAAATACCGGGCCCCATTCTTTTAGAGGTGGAGTTGGTGCTGAATGCGGTGTTGATATAACGCCAGGACAGCATTCCCGAGGTATAACGATTGAACGCCCAAAGATCTGGAGCGGCGCCAACGGCACCACCTGAATTTGTGAGTGGACTAGCGCTCGTAACTAAATAAGTATTTGTTTGATAAATGTCTAAAAGATAGTTGGTTGAAGTCATGCTATTGATGTAACTGCCTTCAAAAGATCCTCGATTGATCGAGCTATCCCAAGATACATTGCCCTGATACATATGTTTTTTCAGCGGATCAAAGCCCGACGTTATCGCTTGAAAAACCATTCCGCCGCTGCTGCTTGAAGTTGCAAAAAAAGGAATCCAGTAATGGGGCCATAAGTGAGACGCTGAAGAGTAATCACTGACAGGATAAGTCGTTGTTGCGGGAATGGCTGCGTCCGAAGTCTTGCTTTCGCTTTTTTTCACTTCCCGAGCTGGATATCGTTCAGCCATTAACCTTTCGATAACTGGTAATGTAGGAGCTGCAGTCAGCTGATTCTTTTTTTCTAAAAGAATAACGGTGGGACCATCGGCAGTTATTTCAGTAGCATAAAGGTCCTTTCGGATAGGATCGAAGGCTGGTGAAGACAAAGTGGTCAGGGTATGGCTGACCGGTCGCACGTTTTTAAAATCCTTGGAACTCGCATAAATATTGTTCGTGCCATTCAAAGACGAAGTGAAGAAAATTTCATCGCCTGCAACCAAGGGAAACTTGGCATCGCTGTATTTATCAAGAACTTGGGATTGAGTTTTGGTTTTAATATCAAAAACATAAAGGTGCTCGTCGCCCACCGAATTTCGCAATGAAAATATAATTCTTGATTCATCCAAAAATGTTGGAACAGAAATGCGTTCACCAATGTCGGATAATTTAAGAACTTCAACCTTTTTAGTTCTGATATCGAATAAAGCCAAAGCCGTTCGCGAGGCCGAAAGTTGCACGAAGGCCAGGACGTCGCCACGAGGAGAAACTGCAGGTTCTCGGGCTCGCAGAGATTTGGTCAGTGGGAAAGTGATTTTGCTTTGCAAATTATAAATGTAAAGATCGGAAAAAGTTTCCGTCGAGTTAACTGCATCCATGCGATCATAAACAATTTGTGTTGAGCGGGGAAACCAACTGATGCGTTGAATGCTTCCCGTCGGAGGACCGTCTAAAATTTTTGCAGGTGGAGTTGTTTCTTTCAAGCCCTCGGCACTTCCCCAAGGCGTTGCTGTTAAAAAATTTTCGTCTTTTTTTCTTTCATAGATTTTTACTAGGCGTTTGTCAGTATCGCTGACGGTGATCATGGCGATGTATTTTCCGTTCGGACTGATTGAGGCGCCATTTGAATATTGTGCACCCGAAGGAAATTTCACAGTTGCCGTGGGCTTAAATGTTTTTAATTTTAAAATTTGTGTTTTACTTTTTTCTTGCGTCCATCGCAGTGTTTTTTTATAAAAATCTTCGTAGGAAAGTCCCAAATTTTCTTCAGCCGGGGTCTCGATAAAATAAGGCACACGGCTGCCATGTCTTTGATTTAAGGTGTCGACGATGCCTGGAGTTTTATCCGCAACCATCTGACTCCAGATCAAAGATCCAAAAATATAAGCCCGCATTCCTTCAGGCCAGGTGGGAATAGTCTCGTTTATTTCAGCAACATTGAAATCAGATAAATTATTTTTTAGGACAAAAGCTCGAATCACGGCATCTTGATAAACTGAACGCAACCGACCTTTGTTGCTGACCGCAGTTTCAATGTGGACTGCTAATCCTTCTTTCCACCAGTTTGGCAAAAGAATGTTAGGTGCGATGACTGAGCCAAATACTGGACGTAGATAACCCATGAATCCTGGGGCTGGTTCAAAATTTAAGACGTGAGCGTATTCATGGGAAAGGAGCTCTAAATTCCAGTCACCAAACTCGGCTAAACTTTCAGTGGGACCTGGTAGGACCGGAAAAATCATCACATGAGGATAAGGAATTCGTGTTGCATAACCATTAGTTACATCTGTTTTGTCGTTAATGATAACAATGGTTTTTTCCGGCTGAACAGAAAAAAATTCTTTAAGTAGTCCGAATGAAAACTCTAATTTTTGAGCAAAATATTGTCCTAATTCCTGCTGCTGAGCATTAATAATAACTTCGAAGTGAGGCGATTCAATCGTAACAAATGAATCATTCGGCTTTACTTCTGCAGCCCAAGATTGGGGCTGGGAAAGAGTAACAATCCCTAAAATGGAAATCCAAAAAATCCAAATATTTCGCATATTAATTTTGATAGCCCTAAAGCAACGCAACATCAAACCTGTTTGACATTTGGGCGCTATGCAATAGAGTTTTAAAGTACAATTTTTTAACAGCTGAAGGAGTCACCATGTTTCGCAAATTGATCATGCCTGCAATTCTTGTTGTCGCAATCACCGGATGTAAATCCAAACCAAAAACGGAAGTATCCGAGAATGTAGGTACTGGGCAAACAGAACCGACAATAGATACAACTCCATTGGGAGTTGATTCCGCTGGTTCTGATAGCGGAAAAATTGCGGGACTCGTAACTGTTAATTTTGATTATGACAAATCGAGCCTTTCGGCAGATTCTAGAAAGAAAATTCAGAACAATGCAGACTGGATAAAAAATAATCCCAAAACGAAAGTTCAAATCGAAGGACACTCGGACGCTCGCGGTTCGATCGAATACAATGTGGCTTTGGGTGAACGACGAGCGAACGCAGTAAAAAATTATTTAACAAGTTTGGGTGTTTCAGGTGAAAGACTTTCTGTGATCAGTTACGGAAAAGAGAAACCTCTGGATCCCTCTGACAACGAAAAGGCTTGGGCAAAAAATCGTCGAGCTAATTTTCTTCCTGTAACTACCCAGTAAACAAATGATGGGGGATTAGCTGTTGCGAATATTTTTCATCCTCCTTTCCCTTATTTTCATAATGTCTTGTCAAAGCGTACCCATGCCTTTGGATGATTATGCTTTGGCTCGCTCAGCCTTAGATGCGGCAAGAAATGTTCAGGCTCCTCGCCATTCTCCGGGACATTGGCATCAGGCAGAGAACGCTTATCGCAAAGGACAAATTTATTATCGAGATCAGGATTGGGAAAAAGCCAAAGAAAATTTTTTAAAAGCACGTCTGTCAGCTGAAAAAGCCGAAAACGCGGCCCGATTGATTCGTCAAAAAACAGGAGAAGTTTTATGAGTCTTAAGTTTATTGTTCTTGGACTTTTTATTTTTGTATTCACGGGTTGTTTGATGACCCGAAATGACGTGAAAGAAATCGAGACAAAACAAGTTTTACATAGGCAAGTGACTGATTTGCAAAAGAACACCGCCGATTCGGGCTCGCGGTTTGCAGAAGTCGACGAGCAATTAAGATATATCCATGGTCGTTTAGAAACACTAGAAGCAAAAGTTTCTAAAAATGATTTAGAAGCCGACCGATCATTAAAAACTCAATCGGAAAGTTTGCAAGAAACCCACAAAAAAATGTCTATTTATCAAGAGGCTTTGACAAAATTAGAAATTCAAATGCACCAAAACAGCGCGGAAATTGCTAACTTGAAATCCGAAATGCAAAAAAGCACAAAAGAATCAACACGGTCGTCAAAAGACTCAAAGGATGGGAAAAAAGATAGTCTGAATGCAGCCCAAGATCTTTTTAAACAGAAAGATTGGCAAAATGCCATTATCGAATTTCAGAAATACCGTGATAAAAATCCAAAAGGAAAACATGTTGCCGAGGCGACTTATAAAATTGGTGTTTGTTTCCAGGAGCTGTCCTTAAAAGAAGATGCAAAAACTTTTTACCAAGAAGTTGTTGCCAGCTTTCCTAATTCTGAAGAAGCAAGAAAAGCAAAAAATCGTCTGAAAGGACTGAAGTGATCCAAAATGTACTGGCGATTGAAACCAGTTGTGACGATACATCGGTATCGGTGGTTGATCGAACAGGTTGGGTTCATTCGGTGGTTTCAGCCAGCCAGGATTTGGCTCACGAGCCTTATGGCGGAATTGTTCCCGAGATCGCCAGTCGTAATCACAGTATCGCTTTGATTCCACTTATTGAAGAAGCTCTTAGTAAAGCAAAAAAAAATTGGAATGATATTCATGGAATTGCGGTGACCAATCGGCCTGGCTTGATCGGAGCCTTAATTGTTGGTTTGGTAACGGCAAAAACCATTTCGCAAATTCGCAAGCTTCCCTACATTGGCGTTAATCATTTAGAAGGCCATTTACTAGCACCATTTTTACGAGATACAGAATATTCCCCTCCGGCAGATTTTAATTATCCTTACTTAGGCTTAGCTATCAGTGGTGGTCATACCAGTTTGTATTTAATTCGGGGCCTGGGCGATTACGAAGTGATTGGCGCAACCAAGGACGATGCTGCAGGAGAAGCCTTTGATAAGTTTGCCAAGATGGTCGGACTTGGTTTTCCGGGCGGTGTGCGTGTCGATCAAGAGGCTCAAAAAGGCAATGCTCAGTTTTATGATTTTCCACGCAGTTTGATCCATGAAGATACTTTTGAAATGAGTTTTTCGGGACTAAAATCTTCAGCGCAAAGACTGGTGGGCGAGTGGGGTAATGAAAAAGTAAAAATGCATTTACAGGATTTGTGTGCATCCTACCAGGAAGCCATTGTGGATGTTTTACTCAATAAACTGGATAAGGCATCAAAAAGTTTAAATATAAAAAAATTAATTTTGACGGGCGGGGTGAGTGCTAACACCCGACTTCGTCAGCGTGCTATAGAAATGGCACAAAAAAAATCTTATCAATTGGTGATTCCGCCCCTTCGTTATTGCACTGACAATGCGGCAATGATTGGCTACGTCGGAGTGCTGCGATTAAATCGAGGGGAATTTTCTGATATGAGTTTGGGACCATCACCCCAAACTTTGTCTACGGATTTTAAAGATTTAAGGCGCCAATGAATTCAACGCATGAAAGATTAAAATTGTTTTTGGAAAAATTTCCACTGGAAGCGAAGAAATCCTTAGGACAAAATTTTTTAATCAGTGATCATGTGGTTGATAAAATTTTAGAGGCTGCAAAAAGTTTTCAGCCAGAAAATTTAATCGAGATTGGACCTGGCCCCGGTGCATTGACAGAGCACTTGCGGAAATGGCAAGTCCCTTTGCGGTTGCTCGAGTTGGATCGTTTTCTTGCAGCCCATTGGCGAGATCAAGGCTGTGAAGTTATCGAAGGCGATGCTTTGCAGATGGATTGGGAAGAATTGATCGGTGAAAAAAAAATTGTTTTGGTCAGTAATTTACCCTATCAAATTTCTTCTTCTTTGTTGATTGATCGCAGTTTGGATACAAAAGGCTTGCAGGCGATGGTGCTGATGTTTCAAAAAGAAGTGGCTCAACGGATTAATGCTAAAGAATCGACGGAAGAATATGGTTTGCTCAGTGTAATTGCGCAAAATTTTTGGCAAATTAAAAAAGTTTGTGAGGCCAGCCCGCGCGATTTTTCGCCGGCGCCAAGGATTGCCAGCCGAGTGCTCTCTTTTGTAAAATGCGATTCGAAAATTAAAAATCGCAGGAAGTTTTTAAAATTCGTAAAAGCTTCATATGCTCGAAGAAGGAAGCAACTAAAATCGAATCTGATGAGTGATCCGGAATGGCAAGATAAGACGCCCACCTATTTGCCGGCATGGCTGGAATCCCGTCAACTGCCTCTGAGTGTCCGTGCAGAAGAGTTAAGCCCTGCAGATATGAAAGATCTTTACTTTCATTTTCAGCTCGAATAGATCAAATCATGGAAAAAAAGTCCGATGGTATCTTAATTGTACATGAAAATCGAAAAGCCCGTTTCGATTACGAAATTATTGATACCTTTGAGGCCGGTCTGGTTCTAACTGGAAGCGAAGTTAAATCCTTACGGGATAAAAATGTTCAACTTAAAGATTCCTACATTAGTTTTGTCGGTCAGGAAGCCTTTTTACAGAATGCTCACATCGCACCCTACAAATCCAGCAGCTACAATAATCATCATCCGGAAAGATTTCGTAAGCTACTCATGAATCGCATTGAGCTGGAGCGCATTTATGGAGCGTTAAGAGAAAAAGGATACAGCTGCATTCCTTTAAAGATTTATTTTAAAAAGGGCCGCGCAAAATTGGAAATTGCTCTGGCTAAAGGTAAAAAATCTCATGACAAGCGCGAAAGTATAAAAAAACGGGAAATTGATTCGCAAATGAGGGAAGTAAAACGGAGACATAAATTTTAAGAAACTTTGCGTACAACTTCTTGTTTCTTTTCTTCGGATTTTGTTTTACTTCGGAGAGAAATAAGAACTTCGTTAGAATGGGATTCGTGCAATCCCAAGCGTTGCCGTTTAAGGCCCATTAGATTTTTCCAAGCAGCAAAAGCTTCACGGTTTTGAGGATCGACATTAATTTTTTCCAATAGCTTCAATTCAATTTCCGTATTTACTTTTAATGAACGATATAAATAATCATAAGTCATAGAGAGCTCTTTAATATCGTCATCATTTTGCGGTTCAAAGTGAGGTATATTCCATTGTCCCCCCAAAAGCTGGCGCATATGTTCTTCCATCTCGACCAAAGTTCGCATCATTTTTTGGGTGATTTTTGAAATGAACATGTAAGTCATCACGACAAGGACAATCAGGCTTAAGGCCATAAAAGCTTTTAACCAAAGAACTTCTCTTTCAAGATGGCGAACCAACTGAGGTTGCAGATCAAACGCAAGATTGCGAAAAGTATTGTAATTTTGTTCAAGAAAATAAATCGTTGGCAAAAAGAACATAAGACAAGCCACACCAATCATCAGACAGACTAAAAATGCATTTTTAGTCTGTGATATTAAAAAGGGATGATTCTTTCCACCCTTTTGACTGTGTTTGTGACGATTTGGCCAGCGTCGCGATTGGTAAATCATAAACTTTTTGTCGGTTGTTACAGAGGGGAACTTAAGACGTAAGCCTATCCTAAAGTGACATTCTGATTGTTCAATGAGTCCAATTTTAATAAGCTGAGATTATGAAAACCTATAAATTAGATTATTCGACTTTTAGTGCGGCAAGGGTCTTGGTTCTTTTCTTTTTACTTTGGTCCAGCTCAACAGTCTTTGGTCTTGATGATGAAAAGGTAAAACCTTTGGTTGATGATAAATATAGGCTATCAAAGGACCGCGAAGAGTTAGACAAACTTCGCCAACAAATTCCCGAGGAAAAGCGCAAAGAAAATGACGAGGTTGCATTTACTTTAAGTTTGATGTCAGAACTTCGCCTTGCACCATCTGAGGTTCGCGAAAAATTTAATACAGCTATTCGAAAAAAGAGAGATCTTTTTAATAAAGATATGAAAAAATATCGAGAAGATTTTACCAAGAATGAAAAATCAGATCGAGATAAATTTATAAAAGAAATTGATGCCGATCGCAAAAGTCGTGTTGGTAAGAAGTGGTCCAGCGATGAGAGAAAAGAGTTCAACGAAAAAATTGAAGCGCGTCGCAAAGATTTTTATATGGATCAAAAAGAAAAACGAGAAGAATTTGAAGCGACAATTCGTGATCAAAGAAAAAATTTTGAAGATTACGCTCGTGAAAAAACCAATGATTTTAATCAAGAGCATCGTGCTTATGTGAAACGATTTGAGGAATTTAAGAAACAAAAAAACGAAGAGAAAAAACAAGACCAAGAAAATCGAAATCACTCGGTCGCCACGAATTCATCGGGAAGCCCTCAGCCAACGACAAAAATTGTAAGCCCTTCAGCTTATGGAGTTACAAACGAAGAGTTGGAAAAGGCGTTTCAGGATGCTCAATCAAAACCGGCGACAAATTTAGAACCGGGGAAGTAATTTTTTCATAAAATTTAATTTTCGATGCGAGAGAAAAATTCTCGGTAGAGTTCCATGGTGATCGAGAACAAAGCTTTTTCAACTGCCGTGGTGATATTTTCGAATTGAATGCCAACATAAACACAGATTTTTGGAGTCGTTTCGCTTTGTATATGTCGAATGACTCCGGTCATTTGAAGTGGCTCGCGAGGGCCCACTTTAAAAGTAAGTTTCACTTTATCATTGGCCTTCCAAGCTAGGCTTCGTTGATTGAATACCAGTTTCGAGCCGCCGGTGCTCAGATCAAAGGGGACTCCTTTCAATATTTGATTTGTGTCGAGGTGGGTGACATCTGCTGTAGATTTGGTACTTGTGGGAATGCGAATGCGATAACTTTGTCGTCGTTGTAAATGGAAAAGTTCACCTGACGTATCTAAAATATAATTTTCCCCTTGGGCATCAAGAGCCGATTTGAAAAAGTATTTTTCCCCTCCTAAAGAGAACTGACAAACCAAAGATGAGGAAGATGTGGGTACAAATTGATCTGATTTTACAAAAAAGCAGGTCATTTTATTGGGGGGGGTGTAACTATGACAGGTTAACTTAAAAACCTCATCCTTAATACCTTTGCAAAAAATTTCAATTCGGCCGCTGGCCATATCGGTGAAAATTTTTGCTCGTTCATCGGACGAGGTAATTTTATTGAAAATTTCTTGTGATTTTGGATCCATAGCGTTCAGTTTAGTGGAAACTCAACGCCATTGTCCATTATTGAATAACAGTTATTGGATCAAATAATACAGATATTGAGGCCCCTTGCGGCGGTATAGCCGTGCCTTTAAATTCAAGATAATAAAAGCCGCCCTCGGAAATATAGATCCAACCATTCGATGAATCTTGAGCGACCGTCGAACCATTTACAGTCACAACAATTGTTGAAGGAATTGGCTCGCGGCTCAATTGAAACCTTGTGGACAGAGTTAAAATTTGTTTTGAAATATCCGATAATTGAGTCGAAAAATTGGCGCTGCATATGCTGGCAGCAACTCCCTCTGAAGCATTAGCGATAGCAACATAACGATCACCCTGGGTCGCTTGGGCATGCAATCCATACGAACAATTGGTTATGTCATTAATCACGATACTTGAAACATTGTATTTTCTATTTCCAATCACACTGCCGGTGTAGTTATCCATAAATGTTTTAAATGAATCGACATATTCAGGAGTATTTGCATAACTAGTTCCATTTTGCTTTTTAGATTGGTCTTCTTCGTCTGAAACTATAATAACCGCGAAGAAGGCATCGCTTCGACGAAAGCTGGAAAGACTTGTGTGTGTTTCGCCACTGTAGCCCACAGAGCCATCACTGTTTCTGCGTAGGACAGATCGTAAACTTTGTAAACCAGATTCTTGGACGCCGTCGCCTCTGGTTCCTGTTTTAATATTGGCGGCAAAGGTACTTAAGATCGTTGCCGGTGACATTAAACTTGTAATCATATAGACGCCACTGCGAGAGCCGGGGACTCCAGTTGAAGATCCGTAAATATCACCATCACGAAAGTGTGTTAATTGACCATAGTTCGCAAGCGTAGTGGCGCAGTCGGCACTGGATGTGTATGTGGTGTTTGGATTTAGACTGGGATTGGGGTTGGCGATACAACCTCCGGCATTGTAGTTGCTTTCGCGAACCCAAGCATCGGTCGAAGCAACGACCATCTGGAAATCAAAACCCTTAGTCGTGAAGTCATTAATAAAGGTATTAAAATTTGTCGCCAAATTCGTTTGATGATTGGCCATTGTTCCAGAACCATCAACCATCCAAAGGATATCAACCTTGTTATTCAAGATGGCCGAAGATTGCTCGAATGTCTGTCCAGAGGATAAGAGCGAAAATGAGTCATTGCTCTTATTGCATGCTGTACTTAGGACTAGTGTCATTGCGCTTACAAATAGTTTTAATGAACCTTTTAGTCTTTCCATATGTTTATTTTACCGGGTCCTAGCTGACATACAAACAGCTGTGTAACTCATTGCCACTTATCCGTAATTAAACATTCTTCTTAAGATGAGACATCTTAAGTGCTTGAATTAGTTAGCATGAAACTTAATTGTCGTGTTTACATTATATTTTTTCACTAAAAAGTTAGACATTAAAAGTAGAATTCTTATTTTGAGATGCCTTCTTAGATATCAATTCTGGAATTAGCTATTGTCCTCGTTTGGGGTCGCTGCATTTTCTGAATCAGATAGGGGCCCAGCTGCATAGTGATTTGCATAATGAATGGACCTAATATCAAACCAGAAATACCAAAAACCAGAATTGCACCAATGATTCCAAATAAAGAAACAAGAGGATGTAAGTTTTCTGATTCACTAGAGAAAATATAAGGTTTTAAAATATTATCAATGGTACCAGCCACAACAGCAATAATCAACATGCCAACGCCAGACCCAACTTCTTTGTTAGCAAATGAGATTATCGACAAGAGCACAGCTACGGGAGCGGCTCCGATAACAGGAATGAATGAAAGTAAAAATGTGACGGTGAATATTAAAAAGAACTCGTTATAACCAAAAACTAAAGAACCAACAGAAACAACCAGGGCTTGCAAGGCGCCGATAAATAGAATGGAAACCGCAATAAGGTAACAGCTGGATTTTAATGCCTGAGTGACATGATTAATTTCTTCCGAAGGAAGAATCTGAGAATATAAAAAAGCTTTTTTTATCATACTTGAGCGGGTAGTGAGCAAAACCAACATCGAAAAGAAAACAAATAAAGATAATCCCAAATCGGGGAGCGTCGCCAAAAAAAGTTTGATATTTTCAATCAAGAAGGGACTAACCTTTGCAAAGAGTTCCTCTTTGTTAGGAATGAAGTGAGCATCAAGTCCAAAAAGCTCGGTCAATTTTAAACCATAACTCTGAAGCCTTTCCCACAAATCAAAGACAGCGCGGAAGAATTGCGAGTTCTGCATCGATTCAGCGGAAACTCCTTTAAGGGTATTAACAATGCGAACGATAAAAGCAGTGCTTGGTACTAAAATAAAAAACACAATGAACAAAAATAAACCAGGGGCAAAATATTTTTTAGTTTTTGTTCGAGAACCAATTTTTTTAAATAAAGGCTCAATTGCAAATGCAAAAAAAATCGCCATCAAAATTGGTTTTAAAAAAGGTGTGAAAATAAGGATAAAAGGAATTGAGAATGCCAATAAAAGAATTATTCGTGTGGCCATTTGTAGAGTTTTAATTTTTTGCAGCATGATTTTCCT
The DNA here is from genome assembly GCA_038043185.1 of Bdellovibrionota bacterium. GTDB lineage: Bacteria > Bdellovibrionota > Bdellovibrionia > Bdellovibrionales > Bdellovibrionaceae > UBA5009. The sequence continues at coordinate 11,125 of JBBTCO010000058.1, read as the reverse complement.
CTGGGGGACTTTATATCGTCTCTTGTTCCGGTTGCAATCTGTCGATTTATTTGACACACGTCAAGCAGATTGCACTCCAACTGTTTTGTAAAATACTGTAATTACTTGATTTTTTTATGGCATGTTAATTGGGATAAGCCTCTTTATGATGCAGCAACCATGGATTTTAAAAATACTTTCTATTTGTTCTTTTATCCTATGTTTTAATACGACATCAGCTGCTGCTCCACTTAGACCTCAACTTATTTATCTGGGTGTGGATGGTTTCAGTTTTGAAGCTATGGTCACTGCGCAAAAAAGAGGTTTATTCAAAGAATTTCAATTTGGCGCCCATGTAGCACCCTTTCCCTCGATGTCAGATGTTTCTTGGAACTCTGTAATGAAAACCTCTGAAATTTTTGGCGAACAAGGACGCTTGCGAAGTGCTGAAGCCGTTTATTTTGATGAATCCACGGGAAGCGTTGGCGGAGACGTTCGTGATTTTTATCGTCGGCTAGCTCATCCTAAATATTATATGGGGGGATTCGATATTTTTTTTAATCCCTATCTTGAAGGTCTTATGTACTTTCCGACCAATGAAATTCCAAAACTTGAAATTAAAAATGTCATCGATGACATTTTGGCCAGTGAAGAAAAACCTGTTATCTCGGCCTTCATTGCTGGCCCCGATTCAATGGCGCACACTCAGCATGGAAAATTGTATCCTATTCTAAAAATTCTTGATCAAGAGCTTAAAAGACTTTCTGAGGGAATGAAGGAAAAAGGCTTAATACCACATATTGTGTTGGTTTCTGATCACGGGAATGTTGGTCGTTTTGCTGAAGGAGCCAACGAAGTTGAGCTTCTCAAAATTGAATTATCTGATGTTGCAAAAAAATATGGTTTTCGTATGGTCAACACTCTTGTAAAAGATGAAGACATTGCAATTCCACTTTTAGCTTTAGGATCATGGGCACCGGTTTTTATAAAAAATCAAAAATTGAGAGGCCAGTTTTTAAAAAAAATCTCTGGGGAAAAGTGGTTTGATCTTGGAATGTACATCACGAAACAAACGTCGCAGCAAATTCACATTCATGTTGTTTCAAATGAAGGCGAAGCAGATTTAATTTTTGATAAAATCAATAATCGTTACAGTTGGAATGTTTTATCAGGAAATGTTCTAGGAATAGCGTCTTTTAACAATTACGCTGAAGGAAAGACAACGGCCTTAGCTGCAAAATCAAAATATCCAGATGCTTTTTATCGAATTGTGCGCTCAGCAATGAGTAAGGATTTTGATTTTCCGGATATACTGATTACGTCTAAAGATGGTTATTGCTTTGATAATAGTCTTTCTGAATTTACCAAAATGTACAGAACCCATGGTTCATTAACTGCCGGTTCCACACTTGGCGTTGTGGCTTCAAATTTCAACCAGGTCCCTTTGCAACTCAGATCACAAGATATCCTTGAATATTTTGGTATTAAGGCCGAATTACTTTATCGAAACACCTATGAAACCCATCGAGCCACATCAGCGCAAGGTCTGAAAGATTTAAAATACACATCACAAGCTGGGGTGGTAACAAATTCCCGTGATCTTTCCACTAAAAATTTATTTCAACATATCACTCGCTTTATCGCAGATACGCGTCCATTTTTTGTGGTTTCTGAAATCAGCGAACTTATGTCCGCCTTTCAGGGAATTCCTGGGAACAATAAAGCTCCTCATTCTTATTTAAAGTTTGATCCAAGCAAATTTGATTTTAAAGCCTTTTTAAAACCGGCTGATATAGGAGCCTTGACCGATGTTATTTTGCAAAATCCAGATTTAAGCAACATTCGAAACCATCAGGTGGTTAAATCCCTCGAGCTTCGCGCTAAGCAACAAACGGGGGATTTACTGACTTCGACTAATGAGAATAATTTTATGAAGTCGGGCGGTCCAGCCGTACATGCCAAGCGTGCGACAATGAAAATTTTCCAACTACCACCCTTGTTAGAGCGTGCCCTTTCGTTACAGGAAAGAACAAGTTTGAAAGAAACACGGGATTTTGTTTTTGCCGAATATTGGGATAAAGCCCGTAACTATATGACAAGCTCATCAAAGAATTTACAGATGACCAGTGGAAATAAAACTGTTTCGGAAAGACTTTTCGAAGAAACTTTCAAAGAGGCAAGTCTTGAAAACCGGATTTTCCCAACCCCTCTTAAAAAAGTTTATAATCGACAACTCAAGGATTTGACCGTGGTCTATGTTCCGGGAATTTACAATAGTATTTTCGATAAAGAAATTTTTAGTTTGGGAATTAAAAAATTGGAAGAGGGCTTAAGCCTTCGCGTGCTTACTGCTCCTACAGAAAGCACTTGTTCTACGAGCTACAACGGGAATTTATTGATGAAGTTTCTGCAAAATGATTTTGCTCTTCGCCAGCAAAAACTTGGAATCGATACTAAATATTTGATTCTGGGGTATTCAAAAGGTTCGGTGGATGCGCTTGCGGGTTTTGTGACAAATTCAGATTTTGTTTCTAAAAATATATTGGGTTTGGTCTCAATTGCTTCTCCGCTCCAAGGCTCTTCGATATTGGATCGAGCAGATCTTCCTTTTCAGTTAGTCGAAGCTCTTTCTTCGCAAAAAGCACCTGAAGTTTGTTTAAAGGAATCCGCCGCTGGAAAATCCTTAACCCCTAGCGCATTATCTAATTTTTGGAAACGATATGGAAAATCACTCATTGGATTGACTCGATATTTTTCAGTTTCTTTTGTCAGTGAAATGGAAGATAGCCATTTATTTATGCGCGCCACTAAACTGATCGCTCAATTTGATGAAGATAACGATGGGGTCGTGACTTTAACTTCATCCCACTATCCTGAATATATTGGCGCAGTGAATTTAGGTACAATTAAAGCCGATCATTTGGCTGGAGTTCTCTCTTCACGATTTGATCAACAAGCCTTTTTCCAAGCACTAGCGCAAACCTTGGCGGAACTTGACGTTGGCAATACAAAAGGGAATCTGAAGTGGAATTTTCAACAAATTGTTGAGCAAGCCAACAAAACAACTCAGACAGGCCACTATTCATTCAGAGAAAACAACGAGGGGATAACCTTTTATCACACAAAAAATTTAATCTTAATGAGAAAAATTCTACCGAATGCAACAAATACTCTTGATATTAATAAGCTTCTTTTGCCGATGGCCACGGATCCTGCGGATACCTACGAGCCAAAAGTAAAATTACCTGAAAATCAACTTCATTATGAGGTTTACAATACAATTTCATTAAAAAATTTAAGTACGCAATTATCAAAAGCGAAGGTAAAACCTTTATCACCGAGAGAATTTCCAACAGGTGTACAATTTGATATCAATCAACAAAACATGATTCAGTTTCGCATCGATCATCAATTTAATTACGAAGACACATCGCCAGCAGGCGCGGATGATAATAATCTGAACGGTTATAAAATTGTATCACGTGGTAATTTGGGGACTTGGTTGCAAATGAAATCTAAAGGCACTTCAGTCAGAATGACAACCTTGGCTTATCGCTTTCGTCCGGTCGATTTTCCAAAATTTTCAACTCAATTAGCTGTTACTAAAGCTGTTTCAGGAGCTGATGTGATTAAGGGTGGATCCGGTAAAGACGATTCTGCTTTTCAAGCGTGGTTTGTGTTAAGAGTAGGAAATGCCACAAAAGATCGATCATTGTTAAATGCAGATCAAGATAAAACAGTTCTGTTTGGTTATTACTGGGGTACTCCGACGTCGAGCGCTGAAAAGCAAGCCGGGCAAATTTTTGAAAATTACTATTCAAAGAAAAATTACGTCGCAATTCGTCTTCCTGAGGCAAAACAAGTTTTATTAGAAAATCCAACAAAATTGAATCAAGAATTAATGATCAAGCGCGACTTTGCAAAGGATCTTAAAGATGCATTTCCAGATTTGAAAGTCGAGGATCTGGAAGTTATTGCAATCACGCTTCAACATGATTCGAATGATACGAAAAGTGAATCCGAATCCTTTTTGAAAAATTTAAAAATTGAACCTATTAATTTGCCCTTATCTTCTAACTAAAGCGACCCCAACACATTGGTCTTGCCATTCCGATGAATTCAATATTATAAAATCCGCCTGGAGTATCCCATGAGTAAAAAAGATGTCTTTGGTGATGAAGTTTCCAAAAGTGAAAATGATTTTAGCGCTTTGTTTGAGCAAAGCCTCAGAGGTGCGAAGCTTAAAACTGGCGACAGTTTTAAAGGGGAAATCCTGACAATCAATAAAGAATTTGTGTATGTTTCCACCGGATCCGCCATTGATGGGCATCTGCCTGTCCGAGAAATTTGGGATGACAACAAGTTGCCAAAATACAAAGTGGGTGACGTAATTGAAGTCGTCGTGTTGAGGGTTCTTGAAGGGGAAGTGCTTTTGCGCGCCAAAGCGGCGAAAGGTTCGTCTCAATCTGTGGATAATTTGGAAGATGCCTTCGATATGGAATTACCAGTTGAAGGAAAAGTCCTTGAATTAGTTAAAGGCGGTTATCGCATTCAAGTGGCTACCGAAAAAGCCTTCTGTCCGCTGAGCCAAATAGATCTTCGTGTACCACAAGAACCAGAAAGTTTTATTGGTCGCAAATTAGATTTTTTAATTACAGCCTATGAAAACAATGGAAGAAATATTGTTGTGTCTCGACGAAAAATACTTTTGATAAGCCAAGCTGAAGTCGAAAGCGAAATGCTCGAGAAAGCTCAGGTCGGTGATCTTTACGAAGGCACGATCACCAAAATGGAAAAGTTCGGCGCCTTTGTGCGATTGGAAAATAATCTTGAAGGCTTGATTCCTGTTTCTGAATTGACTTGGTCCCGTGGGGTGAAAACTGAAAATGTTGTTCATAACGGAATGATGGTTAAAGTTAAGTTGCTCAAAATTGAAGATGTTGATGGTCGACTTCGTATGTCCTTTTCTTTGAAACAGGGGGGCGGCGAAAGTGACCCTTGGAGCAACATCGTGGAAAAATTTCCAGTCGGTAGCATTCACGCAGGCACTGTGGAAAAGAAAGAAGCCTACGGCCTATTTGTAAATGTTGCAGGTGGCATTACGGGTCTTTTGCCCAAATCTAAATGGCGTGAATCAGTGGACGGGGCTCAATACGAAAATAAGAAGCGCGGGGACTCTATCCAAGTCCAAATCGACGAGATTCGAGCTGACGAAAGACGAATTTCTTTAGGCTTACCAGGCGAAGCTATAGATGAGTCTTGGAAAGCCCATGCTGCCCCAGCTAAAAGTTTTGGGACTTTCGCCGATCTTTTGAAAAAAAAGTAAGCCTGATTGTTTCACTAAAAGTAGGCCTTGCAATTTAATCTACGCCAAGGTTAGCCTTGAATTAAGCATTTCCAAGAGCTTCAGTTTCTGTCGTTCTTCGCGAGATGCAAACATTCGTTTTTCAAGAGCTCGTTAACAGCGATGTTCTGAAAGATAAAAAAGGAGTCCAACTTATGCTCAGCAACGAGCCCGGCAATTCATCTATGCGATATCAAACTCTTAAATCAGCTCTCCATTTTCCCGAAAGAAAAGTTGAAAAACCCGCTGGTCTTAATACGCCAGTGTCAGAATATTTCGGAAGTTTAACTTTTGGATTGGCGCAAATGAGGGAAAAACTTCCTCGCGATGCTTATCAAAATCTTTTAAAAACTTTGGATCACGGGAAAAAACTTCCCAAAGAAACTGCGGAAGCAATTGCTTCGGCAGTGAAAGAATGGTCGGTGAATAAAGGCGTCACTCATTTTTGTCACTGGTTTCAACCGATGACAGGATTGACTGCTGAAAAACACGACGCTTTTATTACCACACAATCTTCTTATCATTCTGAAATCCGGGTGATCGAAAGATTCACCGGTTCTCAATTAATTCAAGGCGAACCCGATGCCTCTAGTTTTCCCAGCGGTGGGATGCGCTCGACATTCGAAGCTCGTGGTTACACCACTTGGGATCCCTCGTCGCCAATGTTTATCATTGAAGATGAAGCGGGAAAAACATTGTGTATTCCGACGGTATTTTTTGGCTATCATGGACAAGCTTTGGATTGTAAAACCCCTTTGCTTCGTTCTTTGGAAGCATTAAATCTGCAAGCCTGCGAATTTTTGAAACTTGTTGGCGATGTTGATGTGAAAAGAGTGAACGTCACTTTGGGTGTCGAACAAGAATATTTTCTGATCGATCGAAATTTTGTAGCACTAAGACCAGATTTGATTATGACTGGCCGAACTTTATTGGGATCTTCTTCGCCTCGTGGACAACAATTGGAAGATCATTACTTTGGTGCCATTCCCAGTCGTGTAAAAAAATTCATGCAAGAAGCCGAGTTCGAACTTTTTAAACTGGGAATTCCGGCAAAAACTCGCCACAATGAAGTGGCTCCGAGCCAATTTGAATTGGCGCCTATTTTTGAAGATGTGAATGTGGCCGCGGATCACAACACACTGACGATGGAAATTCTAAAAAAAGTGGCCTTAAAACATAATTTTGTTTGTTTGATGCACGAAAAACCATTTGCGGGAATCAACGGCAGTGGGAAACACAACAATTGGAGCATGTCGAACGACAAAGGCGAAAATCTGCTTGAACCAGGAACGACGCCGCATCAAAATTTGCGATTCTTGGCAGTGATGTCTGTCATCATTAAAGCGGTTCATGATCATGCCGCAGTTTTAAGAGCTTCAATTGCTAGCCCTGGTAACGATCATCGTTTGGGAGCCAATGAAGCTCCACCTGCGATCATTTCGGTTTTTCTGGGAAGCATGCTGGAAAAGATTTTTGATGATATTGAGCAAGGGAAATCGTCGCAAGCAACTGATGCTCAGATCATTGATTTGGGAGTGGGAAAAATTCCTAATATCTCGAAAGATTACACGGATCGCAATCGCACCAGTCCATTTGCCTTCACGGGAAATAAATTTGAATTCAGAGCCGTGGGTTCCTCGTCAATTGTTTCCATCCCTATGACATTTTTGAACGCGGCTGTGTCTTCGGCTTTCCGAGATGCCACTGAAAAATTAAAAGTTTTGATCAAACAAAAAGGTTCACGTGATGAAGCTGTCATGGAACTGACTCGACAATTTGCCATTGAATCTAAAAAAGTTCGTTATGATGGAAATGGATATTCGCAAGAGTGGCGTGATGAAGCAGCCAAGCGCGGTCTTCCTGTGCTGAATAGCACAGCTGAAGCTTTGGAAGTTTTTAAACAAGCAAAATTCACCGAGTTCCTGACCAAAGAAAATGTGCTTTCTGCCGAAGAAATAACTAGCCGGCATCACATTATGGTCGAGCGCTATATCAAAACCATCGATATCGAAATCGATACTTTACTTGAACTTGTGCAAACTTATGTGATTCCTGCTGTGGAAAAACAAATGAGTCTATTGTACCAAACCCATCAATCAATCACTTCTGCTTCGCTGAAAACAAAACATTCAGCACGAATGATGAGCCTGCAAACGACCTTGGATCAAATTTTGGGACGACAAGAAGAATTAACAAAATTAGTCGATCAAGTTCGTGGCCTTCAAGATGAAAGTTCGCAGATGAAGAAACTGGCGCATGAAGTTCAACCTTTGAGTTTTAAATTGCGCGAAGCTTGCGATGCTGCGGAAAGACTGGTGGCTGACGAGTATTGGCCTCTGCCGAAATATCGTGAAATGTTGTTTATGAATTCTTTGTGTTAAATAAATTTTAAACACCCAAAGGGGGAAAAATGCGTATACATATTCTTTTAGTTGGCTTAGTGGCCTTACTAATTTCCAACACAGGCCTAGCTAAAAAGGACACTGTTGCGCCAAGGACTACCTCTTCCAAAGATCGACCTGTCGTGCTGCCGCCAAACCAAACGGAGTTGGCGGCAAGCTGCGAGAAGGGAGCCGAGGGGCTCTCGGAAGATTACCCTATTGCCCACCGAGCTTATGCCCTGAGCTATAATTTTAAATATCGTGTTTCGAATTGGGTCTATTACCGCTTAAGCCGGGAAAATTTAAAAAATAGCTGCGCCAAGCGAAAAGACAATTTTAAAGCCGACCCTGTATTGGTGAAGGCGAAACTTCCTGCGGTCACGGAAAAGGACTATCAAGGAAGTGTATCAGGATTTGATCGAGGACATATGGCTCCATCAGCTGATTTTACGTGGGATGCCGACGTCAATAAGGAAACTTTTTTCATGACGAATATGTCCCCTCAGACGGTCAGCCTTAATCAAAGGGCATGGAATAATTTGGAAGATCGCATACGGCTTTGGACCTGCGGCCATGGGGAACTTCGCATATACACCGGGCCAATCCTTAAATCTGGACTTAATCGTCTGAACTCTTGTGTTTCGGTACCTGAGCAGTTTTATAAGGTTATTCTTTCTTTTAAGGATGGAAAATATAAAGGTATCGGTTTTATTTATAACCAAACTGACGATGGGGATCCCTATCGAGACAGAGCAGTCAGTATCCGCCAAGTTGAAAAAATTTCTGGCTTGGATTTTTTTAAGGACGAATTTGCCCCGGCGGTTCAAGATTCCTTTGAAAAAGAGTTCAATTGGGCCGATTGGGATGGCACCGAAGTAGATTGTAAGGCCTGTCCAGCCAGCCCTTAAAATAAAAACTTAATTTACATTTTGCCTTTGTCCTTTTTTCGGATAGAACTAAATCTAATAGGTTTATATTTCCGGAGGAAAAGTGACGAAATTCATCGATGAAGAAGCAAATCTAGCGGCCCGAAGAGATGTCGATGTTCCTGCCGAAAATTCAAGGTCGAATTCAAACGAAACTGGATTGCAGACCTTTTTAATGTGTCGTCAGTTTTCCACAGAAATTAGCGCTTCATTAGATGCTTTATTTGCAAAATACTCGCTGTCATTTGGTCGTTTTAATATTCTTATGGTGCTGGCGAAGTCACCGTTGGGGCTAATGCCTTCCGAGTTAGCTAGTTTTTGCCAAGTCACTCAGGCAACAACTTCCGGCTTACTGAATAGTTTAGAAAAAAGTCAAATAATACAACGGCAAGAACATCATCAGGATGGTCGTGCTTTCGTCATCAAACTTTCAGAAAAGGGATATGAAATTCTCAATAAAATTCAACCCGAGTTCTGTAAAAAAGTTGAAGAAATTTTTCTGAGTTTGGATCCGGACGAAGTTGTGCAGCTGCAGGGGCTTTTAACTAAACTCAGAATCAAAATCCAAAATGAAGCCGAACTCAACTAAGGGCTCGTCCAAAAATAACCTGGGCCCTAGGCCAAGTATTTAAGTTTTTGACCAAAATTCCGATCTGAGATTATCAATCCAGAAAGGATGGGCCAGCATGAGTCAGTATAATCTGCCCAGCGTTTATCAGTTTCTACTTCACACTCCCGAGCAAGGGCTTCGCAAAATTCTGATCGATCCAAAAGGTTTAAGCGACGTTCACTTTAGCTTGATGATTAAAATTGTTCGTAATTGTCCTGAAGCGATTTTTTGTGATCACTTTGACAAAGGAACATTCCCGAAAATAAAATTCAATCCGGCGGAAACCAAAATCAAAGAAAAATTTTGGGCCGATCTCACTCAAACTCTAAATCAAAGAGGACTGCTTAACCCTGCTGAAAAAGCAGCTTAGGGCGTGGGTCTGATTACACAAGTTCAAAATTTAAATGGGCCGCTGTGTGCGGCCTTAGCTTTTGAAAATCGCGAAGACGAACTAGCGCAAGAGTTAGGTCCAGAGTTTGTTAAGTTTGGACGTTTATTTATAGCTTTACAGTCGCGAGTAGTAAAAAAAACTCCCTTGATTTGGGCGCAAGATTTTTGGCCTGATACAAAACTTTTACCATGTCCCTCGATCACTCAGGGTGCTGCTCAACTAAAAAAAATTTCATCCCTCTGGGCTTTATATTCGGTTGAAAATCATCGTCGTGCCCAATTGATTCAAGAAAAATTAAAATCTTGGAATTTTTCTGCGGTGGATTTTATGCAGAAAATTGAAAAAAAGAATTTTGGTGCATGGACTTTGTTGGAAAAGGAATGGATGTTGGCCTGTGCAAAAACCGCTGGCCAAACTCCGCTTGGGGAAATTCAATTTATTGAAGATCGAAAGTTTCCGCCGACCCGAGCTTATTTAAAGTTGTGGGAGCTTTTCACTCTTCATCTGAATCCCCCAAAAAAATCGGATACCGTGATCGACTTAGGAAGCTGTCCAGGGGGTTGGACCTGGGTGCTGCAGTCCTTAGGATGTAAAGTCATCAGCGTAGATAAGGCCCCCCTTGATCCAAAAATTGCTAAGCTAGCTCGAATTGAATTTATGAAAAAGGATGCCTTCGCATTAAAGCCCGAGGATGTGCCGCCATTGGATTGGCTTTTTAGTGATATTATTTGTACACCGGAAAAATTATTCGAGCTGGTGCAAAAGTGGCGAGCTTCTGGACGGGTCAAAAACTTTGTCTGCACCATCAAGTTCAAGGGAAAAACAGATTTCGTGGCCCTGCAGCGATTTAAAGACATTTCGGGATCAGTGATCCTGCATTTAAATCACAACAAACACGAAGCCACTTGGATCCTGACAGAAAAAACTTCCTCTTAAATTTTTTTGATGTTATTTATTTCGGCCAATTGATGTTGTTTAGCGCGCGGGTGGTGGAATTGGTAGACACGCAGGTCTCAGAAGCCTGTGGGAGAAATCCTGTGAAGGTTCAAGTCCTTTTCCGCGCACCAAATTTCCTTACCCTCATTTAATTTAAGCTGAGCGATTCCTTGAAATGGCAAATTCAAATCATAACAAATACTTGCGCCGTTCAAGCGCGGGTTCGAGAGTAGCCTTTTCAGAAGATTGAGTCGATCTACCTCAGACTGTTCCTTCCAAATAGATTCCGCACTCTTACAGAGTTCGAGAGTGAATTTCGCTCTTTGTACGATTTCGTCATTGCTCAATGTTCTCCGCGAAGTTTTCGCTTCGAGTTCTAGTCTCTCAGCTTGCAAGCGTTGCAAGTTCCGCGTGTACGATTCCTTCGACAAATGTCCGTCTTTCCAATCCCGATACAATTCATCTTCACCCGGAGCCAACTCGCTAAGGCGAACTTTTGCTTTTTCCGATTCAGCCGAGCTAGAGTTATCTGCTCGAAGGTTCGCTTCCATTAATTCA
>JBBTCO010000057.1:0-27279 GCA_038043185.1 Bdellovibrionota bacterium | reverse complement strand
CAGTGCTTGCTAGCAGATATTCAAAAACAACCGCCGATGTCCCTAAGTTATTTACGCATGTAAAGTCGCCTAAACCGACATTAATTGCCAGCTGATCAAAACTTATACACCTCAAATCCCCTAAATTCGAAATTTGCTCAATAATCATTGGTACTTATTTTGTATTAGGTTGATCCAACAGGATTCACCAAACAAATAGCAAAACGGAGCTCCCATGAACCCAATGAAAGTTATTTTTGCAATTTTAGCCTTCGTCAGTAGCACTTCTATGGCTTTGGAAACTGACACATCTTCATGTGGCGATGTTAAACTCAATCTCGCAACGACGACGAATGCGGTCATGTGTGTTATCAGTCAAGTGAGTGCAACCGTCACTAATCTTGGCGGAATGTCAACTTCAGCCGGAGGAACATCATCCAGCACTTCAAGTAACTCTACAAGTACACGACCTGAGATCATGAAACAGGCCAGCTCTAGAGTGTCTCCGTTGTTAAATCCAGAGACAACTGAAGAGCAAATTCAGCAAACTCTTAAAGATCCAATGGTACGAAATGCTTTCCTCATCATTCACGCAGATCCTACACTTACGCCAGGTCCGAGCAATCTACGTGAACTTACTCACCGAGTAATGTACGAAGCTTCATTGTAATCTTTATTTTAGAGAGACCAATTAAATGAAGACTGCTCTTGCAAAATTAATTTTAGCTGCATCTTTTTTTGTAATTGCAACTCCCCATTTTGCTAGTGCAACACTTCATGTTAAAATAGATAACACTCCTATGAATGATTGGGAATTGTCACGTTTTCAGCATTTTATCAGTGATGTTGAAGCGCTTCTTCCCAACTCGATGAAACCTTATTTAACAGAATCAATTGAATTAAAATTTAAAGATTTTTCTAAAGGAAATTCTGAAAAAAATTTCTATTTGCGTCCTATCGAATGTTTTTATGATACGAAAACAAAAAATCAAGCTGATGATGAAGGGCAAAAAGGTGGTGAAACGATTTTTCACTCTAGCTCATCTTCTATTATCACGTTGAATAAATTATTTTGGCCGGAAATTCTTAAGGGCTCCAAATCAAGTATTTCCTACAATTGCGGCTTAAAAAGCACTTACCGTTTAGCCTTATCAACTTTTCTTCACCAACTGGCCCTTATATACGACTCAAAAGTTAAAATATCATCGGATCGAAGATTTCGTCATTTAATGACTTTTAGTAAGAGTTTTGTTTTTTTTACGAATCAAAAAAATAATTCTGTAACTGCCAACAGCGACGAACTCTCGTCCCCAAAAGAAGCTTTCGCAGTAAATCTGGGATATTTTCTTTTAGATCCAGAATATCAGTGTCGACGCCCGACAATTTACAATTATTATCGTGAAAAACTTGATATTCATCCTTTTCCGAAACCAACTTGTAAAATTAATCGCATGGTCAACGTTATGGGGCGTGCTCAGAAAACCATTTCATTAGATCTCGAACGCTTTTATCGTGCTGATTATTTTTTGGCAGCGGCTGGCCAAGAACTAGTGAGTCTGTTCGGGCACAGTATGTTGCGATTAATTTTTTGTGCTCCAGGTGTTCCATTGAACGAGGATTGTGCGATAGATTCTCGTTATCATGTTATTATCAGCTTTCGAGCCAATGTCGTTGATAAAGAAAACGTAGGAAAAATTGCAAAAGATAAAAATGATTTTTGGAGTAAGTCGAAAGACTTTTTTATGGATAGTTGGCTGCCAATAAATCATATGCTTAAAGGCCTTGGGCTTAACGGCTCTTACCCATCGAAAATGTTTTTAATGAGTCCAGATCTTGTTCTTAGTGAATACAATAACTACTATTATCGGGATGTTATTTCCACCCCTCTCTATTTATCGGAAATAGAAAAACGAGATCTGTTGAATCGAGTTTTAGAAATTAACTCAGGTTACGAGGGCTCGTATCAATTCTTTACTAATAATTGCCTCAGTGAAACAGAAGATTTAATAAAAGCTGTTGTTCGAGATAATTCTATTAATAATCTGAATGGTTTAACACCAGTCAAATTGCGTGATGCTTTTTATGAGATAGGCCTGTCCCGATATTCAGACCTAAAAAAGGAAGCTCCTGACCTCGGCGAAATGACCTTTACGTCGCTACACCATGCCTTATCATCCGCCGCTGAAGACTTGAAAAAAAAACTGAAGGCTTCTCCGTCGGATATTCTCAATTCAAAATTTGCAACATTTTTAATCGAAGCAAATTTTAAGAAACCTGACACCATGAAAATTTACACCAAAAATTTTACTGCAGAGGATCGGCGCAACTTCATTTATGCTTTAAAAAATAATTACGAAAATAGTCGGATCTACCAAAGTCTTTTGGCCGACTTCTTAGCTTTGGAAAGTGGTGCACTTCAATTCGTAAGTATGAATTATTTTATCAATGATTATCTTTATAGAGTTGCACTTCTTAGAAATATTGAAGACTTCAAAGAGCACATATCCCCAAAAGATATCGAACTGATAAAAAACGAGCTTTCACGTATAACTGCCGCACAAAAAATGATGAGTCTTCCAGGATTAGAACACAAAACAGATGTCTATCCTGAAATGGCACTAATGATTAATAATTTGATCGATATGGCAAATGCTCGCCATATCAGCGAGCTGAAAGTAACTAAAGAAAATATTCAACTATTGAATAAACTAAGTAATTAAGCTCGTCCGGTCGAACCGAAACCACCGGCGCCACGGTCGCTTGAAGTTAAATCATTCACGATCATAAATTCAGCTTGAACAACGGGAGCTAAAATCAACTGCGCCATTCGTTCTTGGTCTTGAATCTCGACCGGCTCTGAACCTAAATTAATTAAAATAACTTTTACTTCCCCGCGATAATCCGCATCAATGGTTCCCGGTGTATTCAAAACACTCAAACCTTTTTTTGCGGCCCAACCACTGCGTGGGCGACATTGTAATTCGTAACCCAACTGAATTTCAAAGCTCAGGCCCGTGGGCACCATTGCCCGTTCGCCTGGCTTCAAAATCAGCGGCGTCTTTAGTTGTGCCCGCACATCAAAACCACTGGCGCCGAGAGTTTCATATTTTGGCAAATCACCGCGAAAATTTTCTAATAATTTAACTTTTAAAGGAATTTTTAACATTTAGACCTCCACGTCTTTCCACCAATCCGCAATCGAAGATAAACCAGGCCCTAAAAGCACTCCAGACAGAGCGTTCAAACGAAATTTCTCTTCTAAATATTCATGAACACTGTCCACTGTCACTTTTTTTATTTCATCAACAACAGATTCTACCGAACGGTACTTTCCAAAGATCATTTCATTCACACAGAGCGAATTCATGCGATTTTCAATATCATCAGATCCTAATAAAATATTTCCAACAACCTGAGTTTTAAAAAGTTCGACATCCGAACGACGCACTCCAGAATTTTTTAATTTTTTTAATTCATTAAAAATAATTTCGACAACTTCTTGAACTTTCTCGGGATCTGCCGCCGCGTAAATATTAATCTGACCAACATCCACGTAAGTATTTAGCAAACTGTAGATAGAATAAACCAAACCTTTTCTTTCGCGCACGCTTTGATAAAGTCGCGAGGTCATGCCTCCACCCAAAAGTGAATTGATGATTAAAGCTTCAAATCGATAAGGATCATTAAAACTCGCCGCCGGCAAACCGAACAAGATATGAACCTGTTCGCTATTTTTTTCAACGATGTGACGTATCTTATTCCAGCGCGGGGCAGTTCTCTTTGAACTCAACTTCAATTTTTTCTTATGACCCAGTTTTTTATGAACCATCTCGACTAAATCTTGATGATCAATATTGCCAGCGGCGCTGACAATCATATTTTGTCCCGTATAATGTTGACGATAATAATTAACCACTTGAGTTTGTGTCATATTAGCAATTGATTTTATATTACCTAAAATGGGGCGTCCCAAGGAATGCTTTCCATAAACACGGTCAGCAAATATATCAAAAATCATTTCTTCGGGGCTTTCTTCACACATGGCAATCTCTTGAAGAATGACACCTTTTTCTAATTTAAAGTTTTTTCGATCGATGCGCATGTGACTGACTAAATCCGATAAGACATCCATGGCAACTGGCCAATGATCACGCAACACAAGCGCATGATAACAAGTATTTTCGCGAGAAGTAAAAGCGTTCAGATCGCCACCTAAAGCCTCTAAAGATTTTGCAATTTGATAAGCAGATCTATTTTTTGTGCCTTTAAAAACCAAGTGCTCAAGGAAATGCGAAATCCCCGCCATTTCCGCTGCTTCATCGCGCGTTCCGGTCAATAACCAAACGCCCAAAGACACCGCACGGGACGAGGGGTGAAGTTCACTCACCACTCGAATTCCGTTGGGTAATACCGTCTTTTTAAATTGAATCATTAATTACTGAAGCAAAGCTTTTCTGGAAAGCTTGATTCGACCAGCGCGATCGACTTCAAGAACTTTCACATCAACAACATCGCCTTCTTTGACAACATCTGTGACTAATCTGACTCGCTCATGGGCTAGCTCAGAAATGTGCAGCAAACCCTGAGTATTTGGCAAAATTTCGACAAAGGCGCCAAACTCGGCAATTTTTACGACTTTACCTTTGTAAGCTTTGCCCACTTCCGCTTCCGCGCAAATGTCATTGATCATCGCAATTGCTTTTTTAGTCGCTTCAGGATCAGCCGACGCGATTCGAATAGTTCCATCATCTTCAATTTCGATTTTAACCCCAGTCGCTTCGGTTATGCCGCGGATAACTTTACCACCAGCGCCGATAACTTCACGAATTTTGTCAGGTTTAATTTTAATTGTCTCAATTCGAGGAGCAAATTCAGAAATTTGTCCTCTTGGAGTTTTAATTACTTTTTCCATCTCACCCAGAATATACAAACGACCTTCTTTAGCCTGAGCTAAAGCGGTTTCCATTACCGCAAAACTGACGGAATCAATTTTGATATCCATTTGTAATGCCGTAATTCCAGTAGATGTTCCTGCAACTTTAAAATCCATGTCTCCTAAGTGATCTTCATCACCTAAAATATCAGTAAGGACAGCTACGCGATCCCCTTCTTTAATAAGCCCCATTGCAATACCAGCAACGTTGCCTTTCAAAGCAACACCTGCATCCAGCAGCGCCAAGGTTGCCGCACACACTGTTCCCATAGAGCTCGAACCATTGCTTTCAAGAACATCACTCACCACACGAATGGTGTAAGGAAATTTTGCGTGATCTGGAATAACTGGTTTTACCGCACGTTCTGCTAAGTTTCCGTGCCCGATTTCACGACGACCTTGTCCACCAAAACGACCCACTTCACCAACTGAAAACGGTGGGAAATTGTAATGCAACATGAATCGACGAGTGATGTCGCCAAGCAAAGCATCAACCATTTGTTCATCATCACCAGTTCCTAAAGTCACTGTGCCTAAACATTGCGTTTCGCCGCGAGTGAATAATCCTGATCCGTGTGCTCTGGGTAAAAAACCAATTTCATTCGAAATCGCTCGTACTGTTTTTAAATCACGACCGTCTAAACGGTGTTTATTCAAAATCATTTCTCGAGTTGATTTGTATTTAATATCTTCAATAATAATATTGAGTTCTTTTTTGCGTTGAGTTTGAAGACCTTTGTCACCAATGGACTCAATAAATTTTTTCACTGCTTCGTTTTTTGCCAGATCAACAGTAGCGTATCGCTCTTGTTTTTCTTTGATTTTCAAAGAGGCTTCAATTTGTGGTCGAACAAAATTTTCGATCTGGGATTTAAAATCAGCATCAATCACAGCTGGCTCAAAAGTTCTTTTTTGTTTTGATCCCGTTTTTTCGCGCAATTCATCTTGAGCATTCAGTAAGGGTATCATCGATTGATGACCAAATTTAAGGGCGGCTAAGGCATCAGCTTCAGAAATAAACTGACACTCCCCTTCCACCATCAACAATCCGTGGCGTGTTCCTGCCACGATAATGTTCAGGTCTGATTTTTCCATTTGTTGAGGAGTTGGGTTGGCAACAAATTGTCCCTCTACTCTTCCCACTTGGACAGCTGCAGTTGGACCATTGAACGGAACATCCGAAATGTGCAAGGAAGCCGAAGCTCCTAAACTTGCTAAAATTTCAAGTGGAAAAGCTCCATCAGCGCTAAGCACACTGGCAACAACCTGAGTTTCATTCCGATAGCCTTCAGGAAAACTTGGACGAAGTGGTCGATCAATCAACCGGGCCGTTAGCACTGCATCGTTTGTTGGTTTTCCTTCGCGCTTAAAATATCCACCGGGAATTTTTCCAGTCGCGTAGAATTTTTCAATGTACTCAACTTGCAAAGGAAAAAAATCTTTGTCGGTTGGTTGTCGATTTGAAACTGCAGTCACAAGAACCATATTGTTTCCACAGGTAACAAGTGTAGAGCCGTCAGCTTGTTTGGCCATTCGACCAGACTCGATTGTGATTTGTCTTCCACCGACGGATGTCGTCACTGTTGTCTTCATGAATTCTCCTTAAGATCAATATCCTGATGATCTGAAATGTCGTTTGATTTATATCGATGAGATGAAGAAATAAGCACTATTTGCGGATTTCAAGTTGCTTAATTAAAGAAGCATACTTTGGTTGATCCACTCGCGCTAAATAGTCTAAAAGTTTTCTTCGTTGATTAACGATGGTCACAAGACCGCGACGGCCATGTTCATCTTTTTTGTGTGTTTTGAAATGACCAGAAAGTTGGTTGATTCTTTCTGTAAGTAAAGCCACTTGGACTTCTGAAGATCCTGTGTCTAGATCTCCACGGCGAAATGTTTTTAAAATATCTTGTTTTCGTTGCTTGGTGACTGCCATTAACGTCTCCTTTTTCTTAATAATGTTGTTGATGAATTCCGGGCTCAACAATTTGAGCCCTGCCCTTGTGATCGTCATGGCTGTCGAATCACCGAGCAGGGTCATAGCATTAACCCTCGGGGATACCAAGGGTCAAGAAAAAGGCGCTAAAATATCAATGAAATCTTTACTTTGTGCCGTCTTGGCAGATGTATTTAACCTGATATGAACCCTCAGGAAGTGGATTCGCAAACAGCAGATTCATACCTTGAACAACGTAACCTTGAAGCTCTCTCCCAAGCACGGAAGGAGATAATCCGCCATTGATAGGAAGGCTTTCAAAAACACCAACATCCAGTTTGCCATCGCCATTGCTGTCAACAGGAGGACACACAAGCTGAATGGATTTGACCTGATCAACCACTTTTTGGCCAATGAGTTTTAATTGACTGCCGTAATCAGTGGCACATACAGTGCCGATGATTCCTTGGGTTTTATTTGAAAGACTTTCGTAAGCTGCTCCATAAGATTCGTTTCCATCTTTGGCTTTACATACAGAATCGCCACTTTTAACTACAATAGAGTTAAAGACGAACGCTTTTTTGCCCATCCAAGAATTTGCAATAAAATTAAAAAGATTATCTCCATTATTTCGGGCTTCGGCACTTCCACCAGGAGTTTCGTTAGCATCCGTCACAACAAGAACCGCAAAAACTGCGTCTGATCGTATAAGATCACGATTTGGCTTATTCACCATAAGATTGTTCCCATCAAGAGCTCTTTGAAGAGTCCTATAAGTCGCTTTAATTCCTTGCTCATTTCCACTTCCAATTTCAGGTCTTTGAATTACTCGTGCAAAATCTTCTTTCGCTTTAATTAAATCCGATTGAGAGCTAATGATAAATTGGCTACCTGCTGTATCAAGTGCTATGAGTCGACCATCTTTAAGATTTGCATCGCTGGATACATCCGTTGTGATAACACCAATCTGCCAGTCTAAACCATTGAGCTGATCAATTAGAGTCGCAAACCGCGCGGCCATATTAGCTTGTTCTGTTATCATTGATTTCGAGTTATCAATAACAACGAGAAGATCAACTTTATTACTTCGAGTCGCACCAACGGATAACATTTTTGATTTAGACACGTAGTTTGGGACCAAGACCGGCGGAGTTACTGGTGGTATCACGGGTGGAGTTACCGGCGGCATCACGGGTGGAATCACTGGCGGATTATTCTCTGGTGGATTTTCTGCAGGAGGCTCTGTGTGAATCGAAGTGATTCCATTATCTGTGGATGCAGGAATCATAACTAGGTCACCTGTTTGCCCACAATTGTTAAATCCAAAACTTAGAGCAACAAATAAGCTTGTAAATAAGAGCAAGCCTTTTTGCTTTTTCTTTAGTGTCTTATAACGGCTCATGAATTCCCCCATACTATTGGTATTACAAAAGCCAGACCGCCCTATACGATATATAAGTAGTAGCCATACTCAAATTTGCAGTCGAAGTGTTTACAAAATACGAAAGTATTCAGATAAACAGTCCTAACTGATGAATTTTATTAGTGAAGTAATTTTTTGATTAAAATTTATTCAAAGCTAAATTCTTCGACGCCTCAAAGTGAAACACTCGACGTATCAAAAAGCCCACTTCGGGCTCAAAGCCAATCAGGGCAAGGGGTTCAAGCTCAACAGAAGTAGCGACAATCAGACGATCAGTTTCAGGATTGCAAACTTGAATTAACTGCAATTTCAAATCATGGCTGATTTGGCCATTCTTTAAAAGCCGTTGATCCTGTCCCTTAACGCGAATTTTTTTTGATTGAGGCAAGGCCTGTTCCAAAGGGATAAAACAAGACAGCATCGTTTTGGCTTTTATAGCTTGATCTATTTCTTCTAAACTCGAAGCTTGATCCACATGAAATGGCACCGACGAAGTCCTAATTAATTTTGTCATGGTTGCTCCGCAACCTAAACTCAAACCGAACTCTTGAATCCACGTACGGATGTAACTGCCCTTGCTGCAGTGAAGGTGAAATCGCACAAAATCACCTTCGCGATGAATGAACTCAACGTCCCAAAATTTCATGATTTTTTTGGGGGGAATAATTTCTTTTTGCTCGCGAGCATATTCGTAAAGTTTTTTTCCTTTTACTTTTACCGCCGAATGAATTGGAACATTCCACTCTTTCTCTCCGGAAAATTGACTGGCAAGTGTACGAATCAAATCCGTGCTAATATCCACTGGCTTTTCCTCTAGCTTTTCACCAGTGATATCGAATGTGTCTGTGCGAATTCCCAATTGCATCTCAAGAAGATAGGATTTATTTCCTTCAAGAATATACTGACTCAGTTTGGTCGCCTCGCCGACAAGCAGAATTAATAAACCTTCGGCAATTGGATCCAGAGTTCCCGAATGTCCAATCGAAGGAGTCGCCAAAATTTTTCTTAAACGATAAACGACATCATGGCTTGTCATTCCCGGATCTTTTTTTACAAGGAAAAGACCATGATAATTGTTTTTGTTTTGATCCAAAATTTCACTCTTCAGGTTTAGATTTTTTTTCTAATTGGATTTCGTGCAGAATTTTTTCAACTTTTAATACCTGTTCTGTAGTGTAATCTTCATAAAAAGTCAGCTTTGGACAAAATCGCATTTTCAATTCCTGTCCAATGTATTTTTGAATCTCAAACGCTCTTTTGTTTAAAATTTCAATGACTTCAGCTTTTTGAACTTCCGTCCCTAGTACGCTGATATCAACTTTCGCGGTTCGCAAATCCCCTGGCATTCTGACGGTGGCCACTGTGACCAAACCCGGAAGCTTCTGGCTGAACCCAGAAATCAAGTACCTAGCTATAGTAACTTGAATTTCTTTTTCAACACGAGAGACCCGTCTTTGATCACCGCTTTTATTCATCGAATTGTCCTAAACCTGCGCTTCGCTGGTTAACTCTCTGGCTTGTTCTTCTTTCACAAAGGCTTCAATGATGTCACCAACTTTGATATCGTTGAAGTTCTCGATGCCAATACCACATTCAAAACCTTGTGCGACTTCTTTGGCGTCATCTTTGAATCGTTTCAATGAAGAAACTTTTCCTTCGTAAACAATTTTACCGTTACGAATTAAGCGCAACATATTGGATCTCTGAATTTTTCCTTCGCTAACCAAACAACCTGCAATCGTTCCGGCCTTCGGTAAATTAAAAGTATTTCTAACTTCAGCACGACCCATAACTTTTTCGACAATGTCCGGAGTCAGTAAACCCGTCATGGCTTTCTTAATATCGTCAATTAATTCATACACAATCGAGTAAGTCCTAATTTCAATACCCAGTTGTTTCGCTTTTGCTGCGGCTCCAGAATCAGGGCGCACATTAAACCCAATAACAAAGGCCTTTGCGGTTTGCGCTAACAACACATCAGACTCATTAATTCCGCCAACAGCCGTGTGAATCACTTTTGTTTTCACTTCGGGCGTCGACACTTTAGCTAACATGCCCTGAATCGCCTCGGCTGAGCCCTGAACATCGGCTTTCAGAATAATTGGCAATTCTTTCAAATCCCCTTTGTTGGCTTTCGCAAACATCTCTTCTAAAGTTGGTTTTAATGTCGGACCGTTTTTGTCTTTTTCAAGTTGAACTCGTAATTGCGAAACTTCATCTGATGTTGCTTCATCTTTCACTACATCGAAACGATCTCCCGCCATTGGTGCGGCATCTAGACCAAGTATTTCTACCGGTTGACCTGGGCCCGCTTCTTGAATTCGCTCTCGACGATCATTGGTCAAAGATTTCACGCGGCCTTTGATACTTCCTGCAACAACGAACTGACCGATTCTTACAGTTCCATCTTTAATCAGGACGGTAGCGACAGCGCCCCGACCCTTCTCAAGTTTGGCTTCGATCACAATGCCCGTTCCAGAACGAAGTGGATTGGCTTTTAATTCCTGCATCTCGGCAACCAATTTAATTTGCTCAAGAAGCTCTTTGATTCCTTGTTTTTTTACAGCTGATACGGGACAAAAAATCGTTGTTCCGCCCCACTCTTCGGGAACCAGTTCAAACTCGGTCATCTGCTGTTTAATTTTTTCAATATTTGCACCCGGTTTATCGATCTTGTTGACCGCAATAATAATGGGAACATTGGCGGCTTTTGCATGATTAATCGCTTCCGCCGTTTGCGGCATGACGCCGTCGTCAGCAGCTACAACAATAATCGCGATGTCCGTGGCATTAGCACCGCGAGCACGCATTGCTGTGAAGGCTTCATGGCCAGGAGTATCTAAGAAAGTAATTTTAGAACCGTCTTCCAAAGTCACATTGTAAGCACCAATGTGTTGAGTGATGCCTCCGGCTTCTCGAGACGCTACATCCGTTTTTCGAATCGTATCAAGCAAAGAGGTCTTACCATGATCGACGTGACCCATAATCGTCACAACCGGCGGACGAGTTACTGCAACTGCTTTTAAATCACCAAAAGCGGTATCTGTAACTACACCTTCTGCAGTTTTGAAAACATTTTGCGCTTCCCATCCCAGCTCGGGAACGATCAAGGCAATTGTATCAAAATCCAAAACCGAGTTCATCGTGGCTTGCACACCATTATTCATTAGAGCTTTAGTTAATTGAGCTGCCTTGATTCCCATCTCTTGAGCCAGATCACTAACTTTCATAGTTCCATTAATTTTCAAAACCCTCTTCGAGGCTTTGGGAGTCGTAATTTCAGTTTTCTTGGACTCGCGATTTAACAAGCCTTTTTTCTTTTTAGGCTGAAAAACCATTTCTCGTTTACGAAACTCAACCGCATTAAACTGCTGAAGATCTTCTTGCTCACGTTCTTTGGCGACATTTGTCGAAGCGCCCTCGATGATTTTTTTCTTCTTATCCAGCATCCGCTTTTTTTCAAAAGCATCTTCGTGAAGATGCTGCAGATCTGGGACTTCAGTCGGAGCAGACACAAATCCTGGGCGAATATTTCTTTGTGCGCCAGTCCGTGGTGGACCAGAAAATCCCGGTCTTTGCGTTCCGCCACCCTGCTGCGATTGAGGTCCTCCTGGACGGCCCTGCTGAGGGCCTACTCGTGAAAGATCCATTCGTCCGATGATATTTTTTCGACCCACAGTCGTCACTGGAGTGGCATTCGACGAAACACCACTTGTGCCAACGACAACTTCTTTTTTGCGAGCAGAAACTGGTGGACCTGCCACCGGTTGAGTCGCAATCGGAGGAGCTGATGCCGCAGACTTTACGGGCGACTCTTCAATGGCCACAGGTTCAACTTCTACTTGGGCTGATTTTTTTGTTATAACTTGAGGTTGAGAAACAAGGTTTGTTTCTTCTTCCTCGGGTAGAGCTTCAGCAGTCTTTGGTACGATTTCTTCAGCCTCTTTCGCCTTTCGGCGGATAACTGATTTAGAAGCTGCGGCCAAAGCTGTTGCTGTGGCTGCGCTTGCCGCCGCCGTGGCAGTCGCTTTAGTGGCGCCTTTAGCCGTCACTGATTTCGCCGTACTCTTTGCGGCTGTTTTAGCAGGAGCTTTCGTTGCGGTTTTTGTCGCAGCTGTTTTTGTCGTTTTTGCCGGAGCTTTACGAGTTGTTGCCTTTTTTGGCTTATCCTCAGAAGAGCCCTGAGATCCACGCATCTTGACTTTGATTAAATCAAGAACTTCAGGCTCAAGCTCTGACATATGACTCTTAACTGGAATATGCCATTCTCGAATTTTATCCATAAGTGCCAAGGGCGTCATACCGACTTCTTTGGCGAACTCAAATACCTTTGGATTACTCACTCACTCTCCCTTTATTTAGGCTCAGCTATTTAGGCTCTACGCTCTCTTCGCTTTCGGCTTGAACTTCAAGCTTCTGCATTTCTTGTTTTAAACGCAAATCAGCCTGCTCTTTAGCAGTACCGACATTTTTTGTTTCTTTACTTGTCGTTGGCGCAGCCGGAATCGGTGTGCCTTCTTTTTCGTATTTTTCCACTAAGGCTTTTGCATCATTCATTAATTTTTCTGCTTTTTCAGAATCATCATATCCAGGGATCGTCATAATATCATCCACGGTCGCCTGAGCTACGATTTGGAATGTACCGAAACCAGATTGAAAAATATTTTGTGCCATCGTTTGAGTCATGCCTGGCAACAACATCAAATTGAAAATAGCTTCGGCCGTTCGTGATGCCGCCGCAGCTTCCGACATAATATCTAATTTCCAGCCTGTTAATTTCGCTGCCAGACGAACATTTTGTCCCCGTTTACCAATGGCCAAACTCAACTGTGAATCAGGGACGACAATTTCCATTTCACGATTATTTTCATCAACGAAAACCCGGGAAATTTCAGCAGGGGCCAAAGCATTACACGCGAAACGAGTCACGTCTTCGTCCCAAGGAACGATATCAATTTTTTCGCCCTTAAGTTCTTGCACGATGTTTTGTACACGACTGCCCTTCATACCAACGCAAGCTCCAACAGGATCCACGGAAGGGTCTTTGGAACGAACAGCAATTTTTGCTCGTTGTCCAGGCTCACGAGCAGCCGCCATAATTTCAATTATTCCATCATAAATTTCAGGAACTTCCATTTCAAATAATTTCATCAAATATTCGCCCGAGGCACGAGACATGATAATTTGTGGACCTCGCGTCGTTTGACGAACTTCCATCAAATAACCTTGCAGACGATCACCAGGTTTATACTGTTCACCAGGAATTTGTTCTCGCGGCGGTATATAAGCCTCGGTGCGACCAAGATCGACAACGATGGCGCCTTTTTCCACTCGGCGAGCAATTCCAGAAGCAATTTCACCTTTACGTTCTTCAAATTCATTGAAGATAATTTCTCGTTCAGCATCACGCACTTTTTGCATAATGATTTGTTTTGCCGTTTGTGCAGCAATCCGTCCCAAATCATTTGTCTCAATTTTAATTCCAATAGAATCATCCAATTGAGCTTGAGGATCTAATTTCAAAGCTTCATCCAAGGGGATTTCAACTTCTTCATCGATAAATTTTTCACGCGTTACAACTTCTTTGAATTCATGCAATTCAACTTCGCCAGAAGTCTCGTTATAGGAAGCTTCGATTTCACGATAAGTTCCATATTTTTTTCTGGCCGCGACCAGCATGCCTTGAGTAACGGCATCAATAACGACAGCTTTGTCGATACCTTTATCTTTGCCCACTTGTTCAATCACTCGACTGAGCTCTGAAAACACATTTTCAGCCATGATATCCTCTTCGTTTTATTTTTTTTGTCCCTTGGTCATTTCAAAAACAACTTTTGCTTTTTCAACCGCATTTTTTGGAATGCGAATAACCACTTCTTTTGTTTTAAATATTAAATGATCTGGCTCAACCTCTGTTAAAACATGTTCAATCTGTTTCGCTTTAGCCCATTTGGCGTGATCAATTCCAAAATCTTCAAAAGCTTGTTTTGATTTTACCCAAATCTTTTTTCCAACAACTTTATCAAAGTGCCAGCCTTGTCGTAAATTTCGATCAATACCAGGGGTAGAAACTTCAAGACTGTAAGCCCCACCGGGAACAACATTATCCGTGTCCAAAAGTTCATTCAAAGCTTTTGAAACATTCGAGCAGTCTTCGATTCCAACGCCATTTTCTTTGTCGATGAAAACTCGTAAGGTTCTTCCTTGACCGATTCCGAAAAATTCAAGGTCATACAAAACACAAGTCTCTTGTTGAGCGGCTTGACTTGCAAGTTGCTCAACTTGCAATAACCAGTTTTTTTCTGACTGTTCGTTGTCGACAGTCGCACTATCGTTTGTCGCTTCCTTCATGAATCTCCGAAATTGAACCCAAGTAAAAAAAATGGGCCTACCAGGCCCACGAGAACAGCTGGAACCTAGCAAAAAGATTCAAAAATCGCAAGACTTTATCTGGAAAGCCTAAGGGACATCAGGATGGCGTCTCCGCCATCAGAATAGTAAGCCTTTCTATGCCCCACCACTTTAAAGCCAAACTTGGTGTACAATCCTTGGGCTAATTCATTTTGGATATGAACTTCGAGCCAGATTTCTGCATTATGACTTTTCGCGTCATTAGCTCTATTTTCAATCAGATTCGTCAAAATCAAGCTCCCCCAGCCTTGTCTCTTTTCCTGGGCTCGCACCGCCAGGCAGGTGATTTCATCGGCTTCAGCTAAGCTTTTCAAAGCAACAAAGGCTCTGATCTGCCCTTGGCTTTCAAGTACAAAACAGCTGGATGTAAGGAACTCACTTTCCAGGAATTCTTTTGTCCAATTGAAACCGGGACTTTCTTTAGAATCGGAAATCTGCACAACAAAGGAAATGACTTCCGCTTGATCCAACTTTTTCAGAGGGCGGAATACCGTCGTCACTCGAGGGATCGACCTTCAACAAGATAATTTCGAACTTTGTACTTTCGTTTTATCACTTCGAAAAGAGTTTTAATTCGCTCTTCCATTTGTTGCTGGGACAAAAAGGTTTTAATATTTTCTTTGAAATTACTAAATGGCAGTTGGCCAAACTTTAACCTGTTTTTTTCGTAATAATTAAGTGCATCTTGGTCAGTTAACAAAGATGTCATCAAGTCCGTTTTAATTTTAATGAATTTTTTTGCTGTTAGTTTACGTTTTACAACATCCGATAGCTCAGTGAAACTTAACTCGAGCTGGGACCAGTAGCTGTGGCCATTGGCTATCTTTTCTACTTTTTGTGTCGCTTCCTTTAATTCCTCGGCTGTCGGTTGTGCCACCTGAAAGGATTCCGCTTCCCTTTGAATAACAAACTCCAATAAAGTCGAAGAGAGTTCTGTTTGAAATTGAGCGTCCTTCAAATGAATTTCGAAAAGATTTGCTTTTGTACCCTTTAACGGGAACAGGATTTTTTCTATTGCAACTTGGATTTGCACATCACGGGTTGAAACAATTTCGACGCCAACCGCGCCCACTGTTTGCGACAAGACCGTGGTTGCCGCTGAAGAGGCTGCACTGGCAAATAGAAAAAAAATATTGATAATTAAAACCATTCGATTCAGCTTCACAATTCTTATATTCCCATACCCTGAAAAGGGCGTCGAGAATAAAAAAAGCCCTAAGGGCCCCGTCCAAAAATAAATGGAAAGCCCTTAGTCAGCAAGACCAAGGGCTTTAGAGTATGATAATTGACAAAGTGGTTAGAAATTAACTTTTGCAGATAATGACATAACATAGGAATTCATAGTTTCGAGAGCCCTGCCATAAAATGGCTGATAGACAAAGGCATTGTTGTTTCTTTGCGAAGATACGTTAAATAAATAACGATAATCCAGTCCCAACGAAAACTTAGAATTAAAATCGATGTCAGCTCCAACAACCAAACCTAGATCAATGGCGTGAGAATTTGTCTTGCTGTCATTATTGTTGTAACCACCGCCGCCACCACCGTAATAAGGAGACGAACCGTAGTAGCCACTGTTCGAGTTATTCCAAGTGTAGGTTCGGTAAGTGTACTGAGCCAATCCGCCAAGTAGAGGCTTAACCATTCCCGAGAAAAATAAGTACTTAACTGCAACTGCAGCAGTATAAGCATTGATATCCATATTAGGAGCAACCATTCCCGAATAATAAACTGGATTCATTGTTAAATTTGAAGCGATGAAAGTTCCTTCAACTTCATAGGCATTGTCGAACTTAGTTCCAAAAGTTGCACCCAATGAATAGTTTCCACGCACATTGGTCGCATCTGGAATTTCAGTAATGCCGACTAATGCAGCGAAGTACTTTTGCTCAATTGGAGTCGCTTCTGTCTCTTCTTCGACTTTCATCGCCGCGCTAAGCTCTTCACGAATGATCTCTCGTGTGTTCTCTTTAGGAGCTTGAATCACTTGCACAGGAGGAGGAGCAATGACTTGAGCTTGAGGTTGTTCAGCCCCACTGGTGTTAAACTTATCACCAAAAAGAGCATTCGCTCTTCGCTTCTCATCTTCCATTCGAGATTGCTCAAGCTTCTCGACGATTTTAGTTTCAGTGCCCAATTCTGTTTCTTGTCTCATTTTTCTCATCTGATCCGCACGAGACTCAGTCATAGGTGATGCTTGAACCACTGTGAGTGGCTGCTTCTGCACCTGAGGAACTTGTACTTGTGTATTAACAGACACTGTACTGTTTCCGCCTAAACGACCTCTTCCAGATGATGCCCCTTGAGCTCCATCTTGTGAATAAAGCTGATTAAGCTCTTGATCCACATCTTGATCCACAGCCGTGTTTTGAGTAAAGCCAACAACTGGCAAGCTCATCACAGCTAGAAAGATATATTTTTTCATCGCATACTCCTTAGTCTTACTTTTAAATTTCTTAACCGATGAGCCTAAGAGCAATCCCAGTGCCACTCTGGCCGATTCTTATAAATTGTTTTAACTAACTGATATTACTTAGTTTTTATATATTTGATACGTAGGGTCAATTTGGCTCTTTTTAGCAAAAAAGTGTCAAATGCAAGCATCAAGCCTGAAAATTTTTCCGAAAGCTTTTTTTACTTTCTTTTAGAAATTTCTTGTTTTCGCACCCAAAGAAAAGTTAAATGGCCGTCCTCATGAGGCCCTGTGGTGGAATTGGTAGACGCGCTGGACTCAAAATCCAGTGTCCGCAAGGACGTGGGAGTTCGATTCTCCCCGGGGCCACCAGTTCGCGTTCTAGCGAACGCTCGCGTATTCGTGAATTCTTGTATTCGCGAATTCATGAATACTTGTGATGGATACAGGGTGCAGGTTTCTTGGCTTACCTAAAATACGAATAAAGAATGGCAGCCGGAATTTTAGCACCATTTTTTCACTGATTTTTTTCTGAAATGTCGATCAAGAAATAAGTGGTTAGTTGGCAAAATCTGAGAGCGGTAAAATATTAGTCGCCTTATATTTAGCATATTCGCCGGACCCAACTACGATTCCACGGCGGGGTCCTTGATAAACGCCCATAAGATTCGATAACTTTTCAATGCTCGTGTTCATGATTTTGGCCGTACGTTGGTTAACACTGCGAATGACATTTTGAGCTAGTTCGTCACTAAATTCTTTGAATTTAAGGTCAAGAGCTCCTTGAAGGCCAATAATTGGGGCCACGGCCTCCAACCTCGCAACAATTATAAATGTTGGTGGTTCACGGAGAGCAAATTGTGTAGCCGCATCTGAAGGGTTTAGAACTTGTATGACCACATAGTTGTTAGCTCGGTCTCCGCTAACAAACGGTTTTAGTAGGTTTTCGATTTGCTCAGCACTCAAAGGCTTTAAATCTTCATTGGCTGAAACAAAATGCGTTATTGTTAAAGAGCTTAATAAAATCATTAATATTTTTTTCATGCTTTTCTGTAATGCAAGCCACAAGCCAGATTTCTCGGGGGTATTAGAAGTTAAGGATGAACTTGAAGTGTCCAATACCTTTACACAGGAACCAAATTTGTGATCCTAAAAACAAATCTCTAAAAGATTAACTTTGCTCGATTTTACACTGAGTTATAGTGAAACAGTAACTTCATCCTAAAAGGTTCGCCTTAATGATTTTTATGCGAATATTAGAATTTGTGAGCCTTTATTGGTGGCGCTTTTTTCTTGAAGGAAAGTTTCAAAGGTAAATAAGTTTGGAATATGGTGTCGGCATTCAACCGACACCCCTTAAACTCAAATTATTTTGTTCTTTTGCAGCTCACACTCATGCTGAGTAAAATATTTCTTGCCGGAGCATTCGGACTCTTTTGATTTTGATGTAGGCTTGCTGAAGTTCTTATTTCTCCAAAAGAAAATAATTCATTGCGATCGCTCGAAGCCCAAAGATATTCTCCACCTTCATCTTTTAAAACTCGGATATGCAAATTGATAGTTTTGTTTCCCTCTTTGTCGCCGCCAGAACTAAAACTGATCATATGATCACTATGAATGCTGTCAGGCAGAGTAGGACAAGCTTCCGCAGAGAGCCCAGGTGCCCATTTAAAATCTTTAGGATTCACTGTGGCGTTATAAAGACCTGTATAAGCTTTAAAATCACTTTTGTTTAAATTAAATGAAGCCTTTGCAGAAGTGTAACAAGTTTTTTCTTGTACAGTTGTTTGTTCAGCTAACTGCGCTTCGCAAGAATAACTAAAATCTTCTGTCGGTAACGGGATCCTTCCTGGCATACCCCCACCGCTGGAAGCTCCTTGTAGAGAAGCGAATGTGAGTGCAGGTAAATTCAATATAGCTAACAAAATTAATTTTTTCATATGTGTACTCCTTGTAACAAAAGTTATTAAGTTCTGCATTAGCCTTTACAGAAATGGCAAATTTTCCACAAGAATTAATTATTTAACTAAATGCACTTAAGCTAAAGTTTTTTTAGCTTATACCGATAAATTATTTAAATATATGAACTATTCAATTTTTGATTTTAATGAGTATCGCGAGTATTTAAGGGCCCTAGCCGGGGGAACTCAGCAGCGCACTGGTTTTGGTCAAGCTTTAGCTACTGCGATTAATAGCTATTCTTCATTTGTTTCAAAAGTTTTAAAAAAAGAGGCTCAACTCAGTCTTGAACAATCCATTCGAGTTACTCAATTTTTAAATCTTACCGAATTAGAGTCGCACTACTTCTTATTATTAGTAAATCGACAAAGATCAGGAACAAACGAGCTTCGAGACTACTATCAACAACAAATTGATTCAGCATTAGCTCAACATTTAAATATTAGAAATCGTGTTGGAATAAAAACGACTTTAAATAAAGAAGCTCAAGCGATTTATTACAGTTCCTGGCAATATGGAGCTATACATGTTGCGCTTTCAATTCCGGACTTGCGCACTCTAAAAACTTTAAGTCAACACTTCAGGCTTTCGATAAAGCGTGTCGACCAAATTTTGGAGTTTCTACTATCCGTCGGCTTGGCAAAGTTGAACGGCAATCAATACCTTATTGGCCCAACCCAAATTCATCTTGAAAATGACTCTCCCAATATTTCTAAGCATCACATCAATTGGCGAAATCAAGCAATTTTAAATTTGGATTCTGAAAATAAAGAAAATCTCCATTATTCCGCGACAGTGACTCTTTCTAAATCTGATGTAAAAACGATTAAAGAAATAATTATTAAATCTATAGAAAAATCACTCAAGGTGGTTCATGCCTCAGCTGAAGAAGAAGTCTATTGCCTGACCACTGATTTTTTTAATTTACAAAAATAAAACGAGAGCAGCCAAGGCTGCCCTCGTAAAAATCTCACTTCCTATTGATTTCAGCCACTACCTTTTCAGCATCTTGCTGCGAATAGGGACCTATTTGAAGCTCAGCCCCTTTAATGGGCTCTTTGAGTTTAAAGTCCGATGACACTCCGGCAAGCTCGGTGTGAATCTCTTTACCTACGGAATCCTTGTTTAACTTTTTAAACTTCGATTTTCCAGACTTACTGAGCTTTACACTGACAATGGTTTCACCACTTTCAGATAATCGTTCAGCAGAAATGAAATCTCCTTTATTCAAAGAGACTGCAGCTGATTCTGCTAAAGCAAATAATGGAAGTGCGGAAACCAAGAGAGCGATTGAAAATAAACGTGTATTCATAATTCCTCATTATAATTAAATTAATATTAAAAAATTTGTTCAGATAAGTTTTAAGCGGTTATGAAAATAGGAGGGCTGAGGCCTGTGTGAAAATAAAAATCTTTCGCACCATTAAGATGAAACGTTTTTTGTATTCCTGTACAATCTCTTTTGGAGAGGAAAATTTGAAATTCTTCTGATTCTAGACCTAACCAAGGATAGGAACTCTTCGTTTCAGGATTAACACTGTCAGCTTTACAGAAAAATAAGGAGGCTCCCCTGAGGCACTTATCGGACTGAAGAGAACGAATGGAATCCTTATTTAAGGAATAAGACGTGGCTGACTTTGCTTCTATGGAGTGAAACAAACAAAGACAAAATAAAGATGAAAAAGCCGCAAATATTTTCATATCAGTTGAGTTAACAATGTGACCTTTTGACATATTGTAAAGATCGAGCGCAACTTTTTTTGGCTCTTCTTAAAATACACTACACTTTGTTTCCCCATACCCGCCTCCACTCACTAGGCGATACCTTCCCTTTGCAACAGTAAATGCTATCACGGAGGCATTTATGATTCAGAAGAATACTCATATCCAACTTATCAATGGAATTTTGATTTTTACCATGGCTTGCGGGCCCTCTTTAAGCTTAAGCCAAAACCTTGATAGTGCGGCTAAATCTATCGATTTAATTATTCCGACTGTACCTGGTGTGAATATGAATGCAGCTAATGCAGCCACAGAATCCGGCGCATCTTTACCCGAGTCTCTTCAACAAATTGCAAATAATCGGGTGCAAGCGATGAATACCGCTCCTGCTTGGGTTAAAGAATTGCGCAGCAAAACCATTTCTGAATATTTTCCAGAAAATCTTGATGATAAAAGTAACGACTGGTCCCAAGGAACTCATGAATTATTAATCGATGCACAAAGACTCCATGAGTATTTTGAACTCAGTGATAAATCTGGACTGTATAAGAATTTCATCGAGAAAAAATTAAAACCTTTCATAAAACAAATCGACGCGAAAAAATTATCTTCGGCAATGCGGAACAAAAAAATCACTCGACCCATTGGGGAATGGACTGTAGAGACCTTGGTGATCACAGAACAAGTCGCTTATTTGGGACGCTATCCAAATTTTGTTAAAAATACTTTGGGCCTTATAACAGGACCTCATTTGCGAGGAGCTTCAGCTATTGCCGGGGTTATTGTTCTTGGTGCCGTTGGTGCAGTTACGGCTAACCATTTTAATATCTCGCCAGGTTGGACAATTGCTTTGATCGTGGGCGCCCTTGGTGGCGCTTTTCAGGCGGGTCCACTGGCCGCGATTCTAAATTCCGCCACTGGTTGGTTCATTCAACCCACTACCGAATTTATTCGCCTTATTTCTGCGCGCTATACCGGCCCCTGGGAACAGAAAATTAATCATTTTTATGATAAATTAAAACCTCGGTCTTCAAATACTCAAGATGCCGTTCGGAATGAAACTCCGAATATTCCGACTGAAGAAAAGGATGGAATGGACTTCGCTGGGATGTCTCAGGATGAACAAAAAGAAAACTGGAATAAAAATTTAAGAATGTGGATAGCCGTTGCCAAAACTTTCGGACAATTGCTTCGCGATACGCATCACGCAGGCCGAGTGTTAATGATGATCTCGTGGTCAGACGAACAATTGACCACGACCTTAGTTGAAACGATGGATACAAAACTACTGAATCTATCAATCAACGCCGAAACATTGCTGAGTCCTTATAAAACGGCGATTCTTGTTAACCCTAATCTTAATCACGAAGAAAAAATAAAAGCACTGGCAAAGTTTGAATTTAATTTCGATTTATACCAGCAACTTCATGAAGACAAATGGATGAATTTAGATCACGACAAAAATACTCTGAAGGAAGTAGACAACAGGATCGCCGCAATTCAAAATGAATTACTCATGGCTGGCGTCACTCAACAAGATGTTTCGCGGTTAGCAGCGATACAAACCCAGCGTGCAAAAGCGGTGTCGACGATTATTACTGCTTTGACCTTAAACGAAATTCGCTCGTTCAACGTCGCCGAGGCCAATCGCAATCTCGAAGGGGAAGCGCGACAAGCTCAGCGTGTTATTCGCAACGGGTTTCATTTGCAAGATTATGTTAATCAGTATCGTGAGCATGTTCAGCGATTAATGGAGCAAATGGGTTACAAGAACTCGCGCAAACCATTTCCCAGAGCTGCGACAACGATAATGAGTTGCGAAAGAGTTTTTTAATAAAGCGTACACATACAAGCGCCTTCGTCTGAAAAAAATACTGTCTATTTTTCTGACAGCAGCCTTTTTACCCCATTTCACGTATAACTTCAAAAGCGGGGGCTTGTGTCACTTAATAAAATTACAACTGTCATTTTATCTTTAACCATTGCGGTGCAAGCGCCTCATCCATATGCCCTCGCCGTGGATAGCTCAAAGAGTAAAATTCCAACAAGTCCGACTGATGAACACCCGCCTTGGCTTGAGGATCTTCGTGATCGTTTTGGATTTGTAGCCAACGGTTTAAAATTACTTAAGAACATTACTGATATCGATGCGGCCGTAGGGAAAAATCCATGGACTCTTCGACCAGACACTTTAGCGTCAATTCAATTTTTGCCATTGAAAATCCGGCTTGGTCTGGCGCAATTTATAACTACCAACATAGGGCGTATGCTGGTTGATGACCAAGACTCCACCGCGTTTGATCGTGCTGGTCCTCCTACACAATTTTATTCGGATGTAAATCTCTCAGTAGACTTTACGTTGACTGACGAAATGAGTCGAGAATTATTAAGAACAGCTCTTATTAATCAGCTCAAAAAAGTATTAACAAATGAACAAATTGTCGACCTGAGTGTTTTTTTGCTTTCTAAGGCCTCATTTTTTCCGCGAGAAAATGATTGGGACGCCTGGAATAAAATCAAACAACAAATTGTTTATTACGATATTTATCTCATACTTGTTTATATTCTAGCAACACTGGCTATTGATAAAACTCAAATTGTAGCCTCGGGATATTTATTTAAAGTTAAAGGTGATACTTTTCGGGTCGGTTGGTACGGTGGTTTAAAAAATTTTGGAATTCATCTTAAACGCCCAGAATTTAAAGCTGGGTTTAAGATCAAAAGTGAAACTCTTGAAACTAACCTCGGCGTTACCAAGCGTTTAAGTCCCGAAGAAAGGACAGCCTTTGAGGCAAAAATCATATTAAGAATTCTATCGGAATTCTTGAAACCAAGAGGCTGGGGCTCTGAAGCTTCTTTTAATGGAACTTATTTTTTTTCAGATCAATCAAATCCCGGCAATGAAGGTCGAACCTTTATCGGTTTTAGCTCTACAATTAATAGTGAAAAACTAAGAGAAAATGGCTCTTTAACTCTGGCATTACAAAATTCAGCTAGCGTGGATACGGCAGGACATCCAAGTGCAGCGACGACTGCAATATTAACAGATGAAAAATATGGTTTTCAAGCTTCAGCAAATTTTAGTATTGGGCAAGAAGGTCGGGACAATCGAACTCACTTAAATACTCGTGTTGGACTCATTGGATCCTATCAATGGGAGGGTGGCGCAAAACATTTGAAGTATTCCATAACTGCCGATGCCAATACAATTCGTTCTTTGATGCAAAATATTGCTCGTCTTAAGGCTGAAGAAAAAACCTCATTCACGGACGCGAATCTAGCCATGCATAGGCATTCCTTAAAGAGGTCTGTTGCCTCTTACATTGAAGGCATAAAGCGGATGAAAGAAATACTCCCACCAACCAAGAGATATTTTCTTTTAACTGATCACGAATTTGCTCATGCTTTGGTCGAATCCGAAAAAGAAATTACAGTAGATCAGCAAACTCAAGAACGCACTCAACTGATGATGGAAAGACTGTATTTTCACAATTAGAACGCACCCTAAATTGAAATTTCTGAGGTGATTACTTGCTGCTCACACTCATTCGATCAAATAAACTATACACACAAGGAACCACAAACAGAGTCAGCACTGTCGAGACAATCACTCCTCCGATCACCGCTAACGCCATCGGAATTCTGCTTTCAGCCCCGGGGCCGATGGCCAATGCGGGAGGAATCGCTCCGACAACAGTTGCAATCGAAGTCATTAGGATCGGTCGCAAGCGAATAGGACAAGCTTCGATTAAGGCCTGTTCTGTGCTGAGTCCTTTTTCTTTCACATGATTAGTAAATTCAACAAGTAGAATTGAATTTTTTTTCACGATTCCCATCAGAAGAATCAAACCAATCATGCTGTAAATATTTAAAGTTTGTCCACCAAGATAAAGCGCAATAAAAGCACCTGAAACACTGAACGGAAGAGCGATTAAGATTGTGATCGGATGAATGAAACTATTAAATTGCGACGCCAAAACCATATACGAAACAAGTATTCCCAGCATTAACGCAAAGATAAGACTTGAAAATGAATCTTCAAATGTTTTAGCGCTACCACTGATCGTTGCATAATAACCCATAGGTAAAACTTCGCTTGCGATTTTTTTAACTGCAACAATGGCTTCGCCCTGTGAGCTTGAGGGGGAAATATTCGCTCTGACTGTCAGCGCACGCTGCCGACCTTCTCGAGTAATCGTTTGCAAACTTGGTTTTTGATCTAAGCGGATCACATTCGAAAGTGGAATCAGCTCTCCCCTATTATTTCTGACATGCAAGCCTTTAATCGTATCTACGGAAGTACGTCCACTCGCTGGCAATCCCACTCGCACATCATAACGACGAGCATTGTTGGTGTACTTTCCTGCAATAGCCCCCGCCATCATCACATTTACGGTCTGCGAAATTTCTGATACATCGACACCATACTGCCGAGCTTTCACTCGGTCGGGAATCACTTGAACCTCGGGCATTCCATCTTGATAATTCGTATCCACGTCGGTCATTGTTCCCGAGCTTTCCATAGCTTCAGTCATTTTTTTTCCATATTCGACAAGCTTGGCCCAATCTGCTCCTTGGATTGTGAAAGACACTGGCGAGCTGCGCCTTCCTCCTAATATTGAAAGCGATGGATCCGAAACCACAACTCGAGCCCCTTTAATTTTTTTAAGGTCATTGCGAAATTGAACGGCTAGTTTTTGTACATTTAGTTTTCTTTGTCCGGGTGGCTTCAAGGTTAATGAAATATTTCCCGTATTCACTTGGCCACCGCCGATAAAACTAAAATAACTTTCAACTTCTGAGCGCGAAGATACATAATTTTCGATTTCCTGAATCTTCGCATTGGTAAATTCTAACGAAGAACCCACTGGTGTTTGAATGCGAAGATTGAGTCGGCTTTGATCTTCTGCCGGGATAAATTCTTTTTTAATTAGCGTCCCAATAAAAAATGTCGCCGCAAAAAATAAAGTTGCACTAAAAATTGTTAAGACTGGTCGCTTGAGAGTGTAAGGAATCATCTTTCGGTATAAATCGGCGGCTTTGTCGAATCCATTTTCGATAGTTCGGCCAAGCAAAGAAGTTCGCGGCTCAACGCTAAGAAAACGCGAACATCGCATTGGCGTTAAGGTTAAAGCTTCAAGTAATGAAATCGCCACCGCGACAGAAAGCGTAACACCAAACTGGACAAAATATTTTCCGACAACACCACTCATGAAAGCGACGGGAAGAAAAATCGCGATGATAGCGATGGTGGCAGCCAACGCCGCAAGAGTAATTTCTTTTGAACCATCCAGCGCGGCTTGTAATTTTGTTTTTCCTTTTTCTTTGTGGCGAACAATATTTTCGAGCACCATGATGGCATCATCCACCACGATCCCGATTGCCAAAGAAAGTCCAAGAAGAGTAAAAGTATTTAAGGTGTAGTTCAAAGCATAGAGAACGATAAAACAACCCACCACCGATGTTGGAATGGCTAACACAACATTGATTGTTGCCGACCACGAACCCAGAAAAATCCAACAGATAAGCGCAGTCAGCAGAGCTGAAAAAATCAGCGTAAAAATGAGCTCGCCCACAGATTCTTCAATAAACTGAGTAGCATCAAAACGAACGCCGAGCTCAACTCCATTCGGAAGTTGAGTTGCGACTTGCTTCATCCGCTCTTTCACCGCATGAGCAACTTGGACTGCGTTTGATCCAGGTTGCTTTTTAATTCCAATCCCCACCGCTGTTTTTCCATTCGCACGACTGATACTTCGCACATCAGCCGTTCCATCTTCAACGTCGGCCACGGCTTTTAAGGACACTGGATGATAATTAATTGAACCTGCCCGGCGAGTAATGGTGATATTTTCAAAGTCTGCAACGGTCGGCGCTTCGCCAAGAGTTCGAATATTTAATTCTTGATCACTACCTTCAACTCGTCCACCCGGTTGTTCGGAATGTTCTCGCTGAATCGCGCCGATAACATCTGAAGCCGTCAATTCCTTCTGATTGAGTTTATCTGCGGAAAGCCAGACTCGCAGATTTGGCTCAACAAAACCCGTAAGCGTGATTTCTCCGACCCCAGAAATGGTGGAAAAACGATCTTGAATTTGGTTCTGAACAAGTGACATTAAATCGCGACGTGACATGCTTTCCGCAGACACACTTAACCAAAGAATTGGATCGTCTTCCGAATTCGACTTGCTGACGGTGGGAGGATCCATGTCGGGTGGCAATTTTCTTTGCACGCGACTGAGCGCACTCTGAATTTCCTGAACGGCAATATTAATATTTTTATCTAAACCGAACTCAACCGTAATATTTGCCGAACCATTTTTAGAAGAAGATGAAATGTTATCAATACCGGGAATTGAGGTAAGAGCTCCTTCAATAACATCAACCACCGTGAGTTCCATAACTTCCGGAGCAGCCCCCTCTAACGAGACATTAATACTGACTGTCGGAAATCCGCATCAGGAAGCTGACTGACTCCCATGCGACTAAAACCAATTGCG
>JBBTCO010000056.1:0-45948 GCA_038043185.1 Bdellovibrionota bacterium | reverse complement strand
GGAGAAATGCTGATACAAATAGCGTACCTTATATCGAAGGGCTAAAGGATAAAAAAGAAAAAACGAGAATAACTGACATTCGTGAAGTCCTAAAGCGCATGCCTGGGGCAGATATTGATGGGAAAAAAAAATTGATCGCAGCACTGTATGAATTGGTAAAACCTGGAGATGTTTGGATTGCTCCTATAGTCAATTACATGCGGTCAACATATAATCTAGACGTTGATGGTGATACTCTGGCTATGCAAATCATAGCAAAAAGTCGTTCAGATAGCTCGGCTGTTTCAAAAGTGCGTACACAGAAATCTTTACCACCTGGTGCCAATAGATAAAAATTTGTATTAAAGATTCATCTCATGTGAGTATTTTTTCCACAATAGTGGATCTGCCTCCTGTCGAAGTTGCTCTTCACAATTAAAGTCACGACCTGAAAATCGAGCAATTAATTGGCATCGTTGTGACAACTCTAACGGTCCTAGTTGCGCATTTGAAATAGAAACCCTATAATCCACATTAAGAAGTTTATACGGTACCCAATTCAAACGATCAACGTCAAAAGGACTTCTTGAGGCCATTATATATTCTAAAATTGGCTTATCAAAAGTATTCACAGAATGTGACTTCGAATCTTCCATAATATTTGTCTTTGGAAAAACAATGGCTTCTAACAATTGTGAAATTTTAATTTTTTTCTTAGTGTCAATGGCCCCCAAAAATTCAAATTTTTCGGCAAGTTTTGGCGACCACAGTGAATCGGAAACAGCGCGGGGGGAAAGTTTTTCATCCGAACAGAACACCTGACTATAGTTTTGTCGAAGTTCAGCGACCTGACAATCATGAAAAGATTTTCTTAATGTTTGAAAAATTATTTTTGCACCTTCTTCATAAACACGTGAGTCAAAATACAAGGTGTAAATTCCTCCTTTTTTTAGACGGCTCTTCGCAAGTAAAAAAAACTCTTCTGTATAGAGCTTGCTTGAAGAAAAATAGATCGGCGTTGTTACCGTATTAACAATAACATCGTAATTGTCTTTTGTTTGCAGTAGAAAACTAAGGCCATCCTCGTTGATAATTTTGACCTTTGGATTTTCATATACTGCTATATTATGCTCGCGGAATTGTGGCTGTAGATCAATCAGAATTGGATTAATTTCTACGACTGTTGTCTTTTGAAAAAGAGTACTAACAGCCCCAGCTGTGATTCCAGAACCCAAACCTAGCACCAGTGCACTTTCGGTAGCTTTTGCATAAAGCACTGGAGTCATCCCAAACACCAGCTCGTAAGGATTTGTCAAAGATTGATTCGTAAAAAAACTACGATAGCCATTGATGACAATATATAAAGAATCATTTTTTTGCCGTAAAATACTGACAAGGTTATTAAATTTTTTATACGTAGTATATTCTTGGTTTTGCTCTTTAGCTATCGATAGGCGCTTCTGTGAACCAAGCTCTTCATAGCTAAAGGCAAAAATCTGTGGGTTCCAAAAAATTGATAAAGCGCCATAACCGAAAATAGAAACAAATAGCCAGCTCAAATACAAAGTTCGTTGCTTACGCAGAGGATGGGCCAAGAAAGCTATCAAGATCAATGAAGCCCCCATTGCAGCAGTGAAGTAACTTGTATGGGTATCAACAAGGAATACAGATATAAGAAATCCCAAACAATTCCCGCAAGCAGAAATACCGAGCAACATACCAGATGAGCTCTTCATTTCCTTGATTAAAACAGGAATGCTCGAGCCAAAACAGGTAAAGGAAACGCCACCCATCACAATCATCATTATGAATTTCAAAATAGTTCTACTAAGGCCATCGATAAGATAAGAATCATTTAAATTTCCACCCGTATAAATCAGGAAAAGAAACGCGAAAAGCGAAAACAAAATCGAAAATGAGGAAAGCAACAAGAGCTTGTTAAATGAAATCTTAAATTTTTTAACGATTATATTGCTCAAAGCAATTCCAAATAACACTAAAGCCAAGTTTAAGGAAAAGTTTTCATGAAATGGCCCCCAGAGCAGTTCCGTGAATTTTAGAAATTGCAGTTGATACCAGCCACTCACACAACTCACTCCAAATAACATGAGCAGCGGATATGAAAACTTTTCTCTGCGGGCAATCGGATAGTGATAATTTCCAAAGCCCCGAGTTTTTAGTAAAATTCCGACGATAATATTCAAACAGCCTAAGAAAATCACCGTGTATCGTATACCACTTATTCTTATGAAATAAAATTCGACGAGAAGAACACTGATTAAAGCGCCGAAATTATAAATTGAATAAACTTTTTCAAATGCGCTTCCTTCGTTCTCTCGAGAGAGATAAAAGTGATAGATAGGAACCGCAACTCCCGTTAAAAATGCTGGCGCCGACAACAAAAAAAGGATGGCGATAGATGACGCCACTGTAGGAAAAAAAATAAGTGTCTTTTGGTAAAGATACTGGACAACTTCATGGCCGCCAATGCCGATTCCGACGGAATAGATACCCAATATTATTTCAATTATCCAAAGCCAACGAATAAAATATCGTGAAAAAATAGCTCCAAAGGCGATACTTATAAGGAAAGTTGAAAGAATCCAAGCCGAAATATGGAATGTATCACCAAGATAAGTGGTCAGCAAACGCTCATAAAGTTGTTCATAGGCTATGCCGCAAAATCCAGATAAAAAAGATAATAAAATGAGATAATTCAAATTTTCTTCAACCCGCCTAATTGCTGAATAATTTTATCCGCTACTCGAAAGGCATTAGCATAAATTGTCCAGGTAAATGGAACACTTCCTCCGCTTGGGATAAAACTACCATCAGTAACATAGAGATTATCCACGTCATGGGCTCGGCAATCTGCATTTAAAACAGATGTGCGGGGATTATTCCCAAAACGACAAGTACCCGCAACGAGATTCGCAGAGGCTGAAATTTCAGGGGACAGTTTTATGTTTTCGGCTCCCATTGCTTGCAAAATTGAACGCCCCTTTTCTTTGAGAAACTTTGTTGCAGCTATGCTATTCTTATGGGTTTTGACCTGTACCTTTGCCACAGGAAGCCCAAATCGATCCTTCATTGAAGCATCGAGCGTCACGTGACTTTTAGGATGAGGGATTCCATCTGCAAAAGTTTCAAAATTAATTGTTTTTGAATCAACAAACTTGCTTTTCAAGGATTTGGCTAGTTGTTCACCCCATAATAAAGAATTTTTATTTTCAAAGGCCACGCTCATCGCCGACAAAATTGGGCTTGGATTATCAAGAAGAAAAAGAAGTGTGCCACCTTTATATTTTTTTTCACCTTGTTCGTAAAAATACCAATCTTGAAATGCGCGATTTAAAAAAGGTTGAGGATTGCGAAGTTCTCTTAAGCGATTTCCTGAATACTTTGCGTAAGAAAATTGACCGCTCCCACCGCCGCCGACAGAAAAAAATAAATTTTTACCCACCTGCCCACTGCTATTAGCAAGTCCATTCGGATATTCCGTACTAGCTGATAAAAGTAAAAGTCGGGCAGTTTCAATCGCCTGAGCTGCAAGAACAAACATCTTGGCCTTCACGAATTTTACGCTTCCGTCTTTGTCAAAATACTCAACTTCTACAATTTTTCTTGAACGCATATTTATTTTTTTTACCGTTGCCTCTGCACGAATTTCACAGCGCCCAGTGGCCACAGCTGGTTCAAGGAGGGCCACACGCGAACTGCCTTTAGCACCTGTTGTGCATCCATACATTCCACACATTCCAGTATAAGAACATGCTCCACGGTTTTTAGATGTTTGCGATAAAATTGCTCGTGCTACAGGCAAGGAGTACCAACCTTGGTCTTTCGCAGTATGATCTACCCAATGAGCGAGGGGATGCTCTGCTACCGGTGGGTAAGGAAAATCCGGTGAAGATCGCGGTTCTGACTGAGGATGAGAAACTTGCCGACCAGATATTCCTATTACTTTCTCAGCAAGAGAATAGTAAGGTTCTAAATCTTGATAATTAATGGGCCAATCTTCAACATTTCCATTTTTGACAGAACCCAGCAGTGAACGTAATGCAAAATCCTTAGGTTTCATACGGAAAAAAAATCCGCTCATGATATTTGTAGAGCCGCCCACCATTGTGGCATTCCATAAATTATTGTCTAATGATTCAATAGAAGAAATCTTGCCATCTTCATCTTCAGGTAAACGGCGAATAACACGAGGTTCAACTAATGAAAATGGGCGAAACTTTGAACGAATGGCTTCGCCAATTTCATCTTTAAAAAAATCTTTTTCACTTAAATATGGGCCCTTCTCGAGCACAATTACACTATAACCCGCTTGAGCCAAACTGTAAGCCACAGGTCCGCCGCCCGCACCACTGCCAACAATACAAACATCAGCATCAAACGCCATTCATCGATCCCGCGTAAGGTTTTGTTGGACGAGGAAATTTAGGACTATATTCAAGCCATTTCCAGCCCATTTCATTTTTATTGCCGCCATATATAGGGTCGGAAAGCAACGCCTCTACTGTTAGAGCTATGACAAACATAAGCCAGTCCCTATTGAATCCCTCTTTTTCAAACTCCAATAATAAATTTTCCCTATCTTCAACATCCAAAGCATAAAAATTTTTATTTTTTTTTCGTAACGCGTTTTTATTAAGTCTATTAAGGCCATCCTGAATAAAAATGAAATATTGATCTTTGAAATCTGGGTAACTAAAAAATCTTTCTAAATAAGTCATTGCACCTATAGCTTGAGCGTCTGGAGAGCTCACCCCACCTGGCAGAATGCAGTTTTGCACAGCGCCGAGTGTATTAAATTCCTCATCAGAAAAAAATAGACTTTTTCCATCTCGATTTTCCTGAATTTTTGAAGATCCTTTGAACATTGAAGCGCAACCGGAAAAAAAATAGCCTCCAAAAAACCAAAGACAAAGTTTTTGAATAAATTGTCGACGTTTAATCTTGACCTCATCCAAAAAGTTAAAATTTTTAATAAAAATTCCTTTCAAATATTATGCAAAACTATTTATGTTTGGACACCATAAATAATCTATTTTATATGATTTTTAAATAAAATGACTTCATGCCTCGAATGGATAGAGCTACGGTTTCCTAAACCGTAGCTCCAGGTTCAATTCCTGGTGGGGTAACCACCATTTTTTAAAATACCAATTGGTAATAAGTCGCAGAGCCTCTGCCATGACGTTGAATAAATTCTTCTCTGAGAAGAGTTGTTAGCGCATTAGCAACTGTCCTGGTCGGAAGATTTGTATTCTTTTGAATATGTTTTGGCTTGATTCGAATTTCGGGCAGCTCTTTAAAGCACTCTAAAACTTTGATCATGTATCGCAAAAAATATTCTATTTTATAATCTTTCGGATCAATCGCAAATTTTCCATCCGAACATTGATTTAAAACTATATAATACTCTTCTTTGTGTCGCTCAATGTGACGGTCTGTAGCTAGACAATAAACAACGCTAGCTATTTTTTCATAGGGCGATTGAAGAAGTGACATTAAAAAAAGGGCACGGCTTAAACGGCCATTGCCCTCTTGAAATGGATGGATTGCTAAAAAACGAAAAACAAATTCACAAGCAACTGCAACAGTCCATGGTTCTTTGTGAATAGCTTCATTGTACCAAGAGACAAGGTCCCGCATGGCTTCCTATTTGCATCAAAAGCAGTTTTTTTAGCATCTTTTCCAAGTACGGAATCGAGCCAGTCAATTTCTGAATCCGTCAGTATAGCGTTTTCGATACGCGTTGATGCCCCAACCATGCTGATCCAGGCATAATGATGAATCGCTTCTCTATCCTGAGAGGAGATAGCTCCAAGTAAGGCATTTTTCTCTGATATGGCCTCATTGAGGGCAATCAACTGCTTAGTAAGTTCATTATCTATTTGAAATGACAACATTTTTAGATCATGCCATATCATG
Source organism: Bdellovibrionota bacterium (assembly GCA_038043185.1). Lineage (GTDB taxonomy): Bacteria > Bdellovibrionota > Bdellovibrionia > Bdellovibrionales > Bdellovibrionaceae > UBA5009. The sequence continues at coordinate 40,029 of JBBTCO010000056.1, read as the reverse complement.
CAACTAAAAATGATATAATATGGCATGATCTAGGATGATTATCATTATGAGACAGGCCTAATCAGCCTTTGGTATTGGATGGATTCAAACGATATTTTTGTGCCTCTGCGCTTGGAAAAATAATAATACTATGGTCTTCATCAAAATCTTTTCTATTAAAAATATATTTCAATGCCATAGGAAGATCATTCATAATTGGGTCAGCTACAATTGGTGGGGTCACCACGCAGTTATGTTATAGACATTACAATCAAACCCAACAGTGAAATCCTCTTTAAACGACACAGGTCTTCTTTCAAGACCCTCGCTAAGATTGACTCCACAATCAAAAATTTGATTTCCATAACGTAAAGAAATAGAAGCAACAGGGCTGTAATCTGTTCTCATTCGATCAGAGGCATAATAGATCTGATTTTCTTGAGCGCTGACGCCAGCTACCCAATAAACATCGCCCTTTTTGTCTGGATCGATGACAACGCCTCCATAAAAACTTTTTACACAATTACGAACGCGGATGTCATCCGATTGAAAAGCACTCTGATTAGATGCCTGACAGGCAATCGAGGCCGCACCCATCAAAGTAAACAAAGGTATTATTTGCTTTTGCGCAGCTATGGAAAGCCCAGCGCCAAATTTTTCAAATTCATTATTTAATGAAGTCGGTATCTGAGCACTAACCATCGCGGCCACATCAGGAGCACTGAAGAATCCCTTTTCAAGATCTTGTTCGGAAAGTTGTACTTTAAAGTTCATTGTCAACTTGTGATGAATCTGATCGACTCGTTGGTTTCCAACGAAAGCACCAACCGGAGCATCTTTTTTAGGAATAAATCGATAAGCCTTTAGATTTCTGTGAACCGATTCGGCAATAATTGCTGTTAAATTATGACGGTGATCAATATACTTGGACAAGCCAATTCCGGCCCCTATTTTCATGCCGTTGTTGAGCAGCGTTCCCCAAGAAATTCCAACTGAAATTGTGTCTGTACTTAAATTCGTTCGAGCTCCAAAATCCTTACTCGTATTACCAGCCAGTGCATTGGAGTCAGCCGATTGAAAGTAGGCAGCAGAAACGTGAAGACCGGGGACTACACGATCCATATTTCCATCCAAGGTCAACGGCTGGAGGTACATACGCCCGCCGATAGCGCTATTATTAGTCATATTAGGAAAAGAATATTTCATCGAGTCTTCTGCAAGACTTACGCTAACCAGAATTTGTGCAATCACGATTAAATAGTTACTTCGAAACATTTTTGACTTTCTTCTTTTTAAGGCTCGGCACGCTTATCTCCAATGCCCAAATAATAATTCTTAACTATATTATTCCCAAAAATTGTTAAGAGCATTTTCGCTACCGGATCCTCGGGATCCAACTTGGCTTTAAGAAAGGCTTCCGCCCAAGCTTGGTATGTTATGGGCGGCTTTGTCAGAAGATATTCAATGCGGCTTGTGTATTTAATCAGATAACTTAAAGCTTCACTTCGACTCATAGAATCCAAATTCGCAATAGTTTGTCCTTTGTCTTTGCTCAAAATTAAAGTCAAAAGCTTTTGGCTGGTAACAAAAGTATTAAAGCTAAATGTGCTTGTTTCATTGGTCATTACTTTAGGATTGGCGCTTAAGGTCACGGGTCCATCTTGAAAGTAAGTTCTAGAAAGATCTCCAATGATACTAAAATCCTTCGTATTGGACAGATCCTCAGACAATAAATCTTTAGCTGTCATCTTAAAGTTTTCACTCAAGTAGTACCATTTTTCTGCGGGGTTTGATTCTCCGCCAGAGACATCGCGAAGTTGAGATTCAAAATAACGAGCCAGTTCATATGAATAGGTGAGTAACTTGCGCTCTGAAAATTGCGCTAACTCACTTTCAATACTTTCAATGTCACGTACATCAGTTGAGCGGCTATAGGAATTCAGAAATCTTTGATTTTTTTTGGCTCCTTTTGGATCAAGAACAGACAAGGACTCAGTCAACCAATACATTCTGCGTTTAAAGCCTCTGGAAATATCTGCATCACTCGTTTCCATCCCTTTTCGTAAGGAAGACGTAAATTTTGGAAATCGTAAAAAGGACACAAAGTGAGCGGTGTCATGAAGAGCATCCAAGAGAGGAAATTTCCCTTCGCGCATCATACTTAGAATAACCGGAAAGGGAAGATTGAATTCAATATCCTTATTCAAAATAATCCAACCCTCACCTTGAGGAAGTTCATCACTCAATGGATCGATAGCTTTGTATTCTTTTTTATTATCGGCAGTGGTGCGAAAAAAAACTAAACTTGGGACTAAGAAATCTTTGGGGTTAATTTTTTGTCGCTCTAAAGCTGCCCGAAAATTTTGGGCAAATTCCATCCAGGTCGAAACTTTATCAGGGGATTTGCTCCCTGACCATTGGACGCCCAATTCTTTATAAATTTTCATTTTCTCTGGCCCCTCGTAGGGATCCTTTTCCAAAAAGTAAAATGACTTAGGATCCGATTCTTTGCCATAGGGAAGATCAAATTCTATTCTAATAACTTCAGAAAACTTCTTGCTGAACTCTTCAACTTTTTCAGCTAAATTACTTTTAAGTTGAATTCCTCGTGTAATGCCACGGCTGAGTCCTCGGGTAGAATTCGCCGTGCTGATGGGTGGACTAAAAACAGCTTCGCAGCGTAGGGAAGGATTTAAACCCAAGAGCTGCGCATGAATTCGCGCCCTTATAGTCAAAGCCGGATTTTGCGCCAGCTGTGTCGAAAAACTCGACAGTGAAATGCTGCTAATAAGAACTAATAGTAAATAGCGAAAAAGTGACTTCATAGGATGTTTACAGAGCATTCTCTGTACCAATCGTTTTGCGATCTAAAATAGCTTGCCAGACCAGAGTAGTTTTAAGAATTGTTCATAGGGTAAAATTCGAATACCATTTTCGAGCTGAAGTGGTTCACTGACTCGACAAACCAAGAGTTTGTGCTCAGGTGAATGCTCGGTCAATAATGCATTTAGACCCTTGAGTTCGTTTCTAGTTATTCGGTTGGTTGATTTAAACTCGATTGCGGCGAGCATAGGGCCTACGATCAAATCGACTTCAAGTTGACTCGTTGTTCGCCAAAAACTTAATTTGTACTCTTTGTATTTGTAACTAATGTAAGATCGAACCTCATTGATCATCAAGGTTTCAAAAAGATTCCCAAATTCTGTTGTCTTTTCTACAATCTTATCGATACCTTTTAGAGATCTAATTAGACCGGTATCGAATAGATAAAATTTTGATGTTTCAATGAGTTTTCTTGATTTTACTTTCATCCAAGAATTTAATGTGAAACCAATAAGTGTATCTTCAAGAATTTGATAATATTCACGGATAGCTTTTGGAGATACGCCGCAATCACTACCTACATTTGCATAGTTTAAGAGCTCACCATTCATCAGCGCAGCCACTTCTAAAAAGCGGTGAAATACTTGTAAGTTCCGAATGCGCGATTCTTCAACAATCTCCTCTTGTAAATATTGTTCAATGTAGGCTTTTATGAATCGCCCTGGATTTTTTGAAATATAATGTTGTGGAATTAGTCCATGGTTGATCGCACGATTTAAATCAAAATTTGGAATTTCAGAAAACACAAGCGGAAACAGGTCCATGCGCAAGGCTCTTCCGCCAAGAAGATTTGCAGCTCCACGTTTAAGTTTTCGCACTGATGATCCACATAAAATAAAGTGAGCTTCTGTATTCTCCAGAAGCCAATGAACTTCGTCGAGCAATGTAGGAACCTTTTGAATTTCATCAAGAATGTAAGTTTTTTTGGGATTTTCTAAAACGATTTCTCTCAGTCGCGAAGGAGTAAGCTGAAAGCGAGCTCGAACATCTGTTTTTAATAAGTCAAAAAATATAGCATTGGGGAAGCGTTCATGAAGAACTGTTGTTTTTCCAGTTTTGCGCGGGCCGAATAAAATGAGGGCTCGGCCTTCGTTAAAGTCAAAATTTAAGATTCGTTTAAATAAGGATAATCGGACCATAGTAGTCTGATTATCATGATAATCAGACCGTAAATCAAGGCCTATATTGATAAAACGCTTTAAAGATGAATCGACGAGCGAATTGAATCATAGGAAATCGTACCGAAATGGGTAGCTTTTTCAGAAAATTTTGGTTAGGTTCCGCCTCACTCAAGGGTGGCACATGTCTCAGCTCGTATTTTCATTCATTATGATTTTCTAAATTGGCTTTTTTAGCAGTGCAAAAGCACAAACCCCTCCAATAGAAACTTCGGAAGCCGCAGAGTTAGATCCCTATGCTCCGGATGTCGAAGATATCTTAAAAAGTTTCGATGAAGCTTATGAAAAACAAACTGGCCTTTCTCCGTTCCTCGACAGTGTGAGAGTATTTAATGTCTTCAATAATTTATGCTTTCGTGAAACCTGTCCTGTCTGGGCTCAAATTGTGAAATCGCAACAAAAAATGTATCTTTATATAAATGCTGAGCTGGTAAATGCTTTTGTTGTTTCTACTGGGAAAAATTATCCCACACCTGATTTTGACACTCATCCGAATGGAAGAATTTACGATGAGTACAATTCTAAAATATTTCCAGGCGGGAATTATCAGGGGCTTGGCAATATGCCTTATGCCGTATTTATTGCTAGCGGCTTTGCTATTCATGGCACAACAGAACCCAATTTTAAATACTTAGGACAGCCGGCATCTCACGGTTGCATTCGTTTGCATCCGACGAATGCTTACATCTTTAACCGATTGGTTCGTGAGTATGGCATCCACAATGTGTGGATCACCGTTCAAGAATAGCATCATCACTAGACCTAAATCTCAAAATGAGACACTCAAGAATGAGCTGTTCCTCCTAAGCATAGTTAATGGACGGCTTAGAAAAATACAGTTAATATTAAGACTGTTCTGGGGAAGAACAACGGGGGATGTATGTTGCCACTCAAGAATCGTTATTGGGTATTAAGTATTGGAGTTCCAATAGTTCTTTCGGTATTTGTATTGTCCTTCCAGAACTGTGGAAAGCCATTCACTGCCTTAAGTCCAGTCGTTGAAAATGAATTATCTTCTTTGTCTTCTGTAACGAAGGGTCTTCCTCCTTCGGTTACTTTGCTTAGCTTCCCCCCAGCTGTAACAAAATCAAATAGTGCCTCTGTTATGTTTAAAGCCACTGCTCAAGCAGAACACGAAATTTCTTCTATTAAATGCATATTGGATAATATGGCTCCTGTGGAATGTATGCAGGGCTATACGAGTTCTAGTATTAGCGAAGGCCCTCATCGTCTGATAGTCATCGCAACTGATAATCAAGGCTTATCATCTTCAGCAGTTTTTGCTAATTGGATAGTTGATACCACAGCTCCAACAGTGTCATTTGTGCTGGGGCCATCGGAGGTTGTCTCTACAACAAGTTTGAAAGTTACATTTGCTTCCATCGATAATGGATCTGGAATTGAAAGTGTAGCTTGTGCTCTTGATAACAGCGCGGTCATTTGTGCTAATGGTACTTTAATGTTGAGTAATTTAACAGAGGGAATGAAGTCCCTGAAAATCACCGCCACCGATCTTGCGAAAAATGTATTTAATTTAACCCAAAGTTTTGAAGTTAAATTTGGCGTTCCTTCCGTTACATTAACGACAAATCCGCCAGGCTTTGATTCAGCAACATCTTCCGTGTTTTCATTTGCAGGAACCGGGAATGGACAAAACTTAACAAAATTTGAATGTTCTCGAGATGGCGTTACCTACGTCGCCTGTAACAGTGGCACTATAACTTATAATAATCTTCCCGAAGGCAGTCAGAAATTTTATGTGCGATCAGTTGATGATAATAATAAAAAATCATCACCTCAATTGTACACCTGGGTAGTGGATCGCACTTTGCCAGTGATTGCTTTTTCGGGAACACCAGCATCAATTACTAAATCCACGAGTGCTGATTTTTCATTTACAATTACTGACCTTAATCAGAATAAAAAAATCTGTAATTTGGATAATGTTGATCAGGTGAAATGCAACAGCCCGCTGAATTTTACCGATTTAGCCAATGCGAAGCACACCCTTAAAATAACTGCGATCGATCAAGCTGGGAATACAAGTTCGAAGTCCTATTCTTGGACCATATCTGAAGGAGTGGCGCCTGTTGCTCAAAACAAAAGTGTAACAACGAATAGCGGTGCTAATATCAATATTCAATTGGTAGCCTCGGATGCCGATGGCGACGCCTTGACATACGGGATAGTTATGCAGCCTTCGAATGGTTCTATTGCAAATTTTAACGCCAACACAGGCACGCTAACTTATGTTCCTAAAGCGAATTTTAGTGGTGCAGATAGTTTTTCATTTAAAGTTAATGACGGGAAATTCGATTCCAATATTTCAACTATTTCAGTGACGATTAAAGAACCATTGCCCACTGGAATTCCACCATTTGCACCTTCTTATAAATCCATTTCTTTATCCAATCAAATTTGTATCAAAAACTCATCCGGCTCAGTCAGATGCGGAACTGCTGGTAATATTGTTGATACGGGACTTAAAGATGCCCTATCTATCGTCGGTGGCACAAATCATCAATGCGCTTTGACCAGCGCAGGAAGTGTTAAATGTTGGGGACGTAATACCTATGGTCAGCTTGGTAGCAATGCAGACACGACGTCGGAACCGACAGATGTTGTTGGAGTTGAGTCAGCAATTGATGTTACTGCAGCATCGAATTTTAGTTGTGCACTTCTTAAAACTGGCTCTGTGAAGTGTTGGGGCTTTAATCAAAATGGTCAACTTGGCAATGGACCAGGAGAAAACAGCTCTCTGCCAGTTCTGGTGCCTGGAATTCAAGGAGCTACGTCCATTATTAGTTCGAGTTTACAAACATGTGCTTCGTTAAAAAGTGGAGGCATTAAGTGTTGGGGCTCTAACCCTTCAGATATGGATTATGCTTTTGGCAAGGTTGGGACAATAGCCAGTCTTACAATCGCACGATACCACAGTTGTGTAGTGACTTCTGGTGGCGGTGCTAAATGTTTTGGATCACAAAATGAGGGGCGCTTGGGAAATAATTCCAAAGACGCGTCGCTGGTTGCAGTTGATGTATTTGGCCTATCCTCTGGAGTAAAAAATATCAGTAATATATCAGATAATTCATGTGCTTTGATGGAAAACGGTGGAGTGAAATGTTGGGGAGTCGGTATTCTTGGAAACGGCACAACGGATACCTCAATAGTTCCTGTTGATGTGATAGGCCTCCAATCGGAAGCCAAATCCATTGCCGGCAGTAGCGGTCTGCAATGTGCCCTGATGCAAGAAGGTGGAGTCAAGTGCTGGGGAAATAACTCCAAAGCGATACTGGGGAGAAAAGCGGGAGATGCTGTATTGACTCCTGTTGATTTGGCTGAGTAGATTTAGAACGCATTTCATAATTTATTTGCAGGTGATCGATTTGAATACCCATAGCTCACCTTGAGCAGAAGATCTATTTCGCACTTTCAAATCTTCAGTAATTTCTACTGTTTCAGTTGAATTTGCTACCACTAATTTTTCCGAGGTAATAGATTCTTCAAACCCAAGATATCTGCACAGATGTAACGAGCGATTCAACCTTGCGTCGATCGATTTTTGATCCCATGTTTCCGCAACAGAATTAAATTGAAGATAAAATAAAGGTCTATCTGAAATGTGCAGATCAGTGAATGTCCACCATTTTTCGCTTTTGTTTTCAAGCTCAAATCTCCTACTTTCAGCAATAAGATTTTTATCAAATTTAATCTGAGCCTGAAATTCCAAATCGTTTTTTAAAGCATCCATGACTGGTTTAGCGACAATTTGATTAATCTTATTTTCTGTTAATAAACTATTACCAAATACCCCATGCCCAGCTTCATGCAAAATCAAAAAGACAAGCTCGTCAAACGAGGCGTGTCGAATAGCTTCAGTGAATTCAACATATTCGCTGCCGTTATGCCCTTGAAGTTCATAAAAATCATTCCATCCCGAAGATGGCTTGAGTTCTTGTGCAATTTTCATTTGAGACAAAGCTCTCTCAAATGACAAAGAATGCTTAGCAGATCGAGATATCAGCTTTGCAGCCCATCTTTTAGCGGGCAAGAGTCGTTCGTTATAAAAATCAAATGCGCGAGCAGATTTTTCTTTCATCGCTATGAACTCATTGAGACTCATAACATTCTCGTCGCCGAATGAGAAAAAAGTATGTATTTTTGCTGTTAAACCTATCTTTTCAGCCGCATCCCACAGACCGTTGAGCAATTCATATTTTGTTTTTTCATCCTGCAAGGGAACGTGATTCAAAAGCACAAACAGTATCGTATAAGCAAGACTTCCCATACGAAATGTACCTTGACGAGTGAGTGTATGATCCCAAAAGTTTTGCACTAGAATCAGATCAGAAACGGGACTCCGATCGGTAAATATATTTTGGCTGTAAGATTTTTGATTCAATACTTTGACTTCAGTCTTAGCAAAGTCTTCAATCATAAAAAATTTGTGATTTTTAAAAGTTGAGCGTAAAGAAGGTGGGAGATCTTTCGGCTCAATTTTTTTAAGCATTTCAACTATAAAATCTTTGGCAAGACTTGCGCGGTAGAATAGAAAGCTTCCTCCTCCGCCGCCATCCATTCCTCCGCCACCTGCAAATGCAGTACAATTCATGATAAGAATTAGACAAAGTGACAAAATACGACTCACAATAAGTCTTAAATAATTACGCAATGACCTTTTTTTTAACATACGATACTCCCTTGCAAATCAAACACCATTGATTTTTGGACGATTCTAATTTGTCATAAATCGGACTGAAACGTTTTTTGTATCTGTATTCACCCAAACGACGAGTTCTCGTTCTTCGATCATTTGGTCAGGAGCACAGAGGGCAACTTGGGATTGCTTGGAAATAGCTAAGGGCGCAGCAATATGTATCAATGTATGATCTCCAAAGCTTTCGCCTTTAGCGGCCAAGACAGGGCCTAAGGTATTGGCGCAGCCACGGTTGAATTTTACCTTCAAGGTGACTTTTTTTGCATGTACGCAACTTTCTCTCGGGGACGGTTCGCAATATATTTCTGGATCGATTTCTGAGCTTAATAATTCACCATCCAACATTCTCAAAGCTGAGTAATTTAAATTGGAATTCAGGGGCGTTACGCCTTTTGCTGAAGTAGAGGCTGCTGTAAAAAGTATGACTAATGCACTTAATGTTTTCATAGTTTCTCCTTTTGAAACGAAGTGAGGTGAAATTAAGACTTATTGCGTTAAAAATATAGATTTCTTTAGTCTTTTTTCTTCATAATTGAAGACTAATAAGTAAACAAATAGCCATAAGCTACCGAAAAGACGAGAGATGAAGGTATTCGAATTTAATGATTATCGGAAATTTGTACGGTCAAAAATCGAAGCTTTACCTCGGAGGGGCCGAGGAGAGTTTCGAAAAATTGCGCATTATTTAAGAGTCCATACAACACTGATAAGCCAAATCATAAGAGGGGTGAAAGCTCCCACTCTGGAGCAGGCTTACGGTTTTTCAAGATATTTTGGTCTTACGACTCTCGAGACTGAATACTTTTTATGTTTAATACAAATTGAAAAAGCAGGGACTCAAGATCTAAAACTTTTTTTAACCAATCAGCTGAAAGAATTGAATGCAAAAGGAATGAGTTTAGCAAACCGATTGCCTCAAGATAAGATTATGTCCGAGCCAGATCGTGCTATTTTTTATTCGAATTGGTTTTATTCTGCCATTAGAATGGCGAGTTCTATCGAGCATCTACAGACTCGTGAAGCGATAGCTGTATACTTCAATCTTCCGTTACTTCTTGTAAATCAAATCATTGAATTTTTGATCACAAAAGAGCTTTGCATTGAAGATGGAGAGAAAATTAAAATCGGTCCACTTCGCACACACATTGAACCCGATTCACCCTTAGCAGTTCGTCATCATACGAATTGGCGTCTTAAAGCCATCGAGCGCTATCCAAATCTTCAGCTTGATGAGCTGTGTTTTACAGGTCCGCTGACTATTGCTACCAGTGATATTCCCAAAGTCAGAAAGTTGGTTGAACAGCTAATTGAGTCAGTAAGTGAAATTGTAAAAGAGAGTAACGCTAACGAACTTGCCTGTTTAAACATCGATTGGATCAGAGTGAAGCGATAGGCGAAAGGGTGGTATCTTATCTTTCGTAAGACCAATTCGACCAATCCGTAGACACTTCTTTGGTTTCTACGTTCTAAAATAGAGGCAGTGTATTCTGTAATGATAAAGGCCATATCGCCAGCCTCTTTGTACCCAACTTTAATTTCAGCATTTATAGTCTTACCGTTAACCTCCGTAATAGGAGTTTTTACTTTTTACCTGTCAAAATTCCTGACATCTTCTCAAAATATTAAAATAGGTTAGTGTGGCGCTTTGATCGAAAGACCAGGCGATAATTGGCATATGGTGAGTATCTTCCAAGGAGATTTTTTATGAGAAATAAGCTGTTCGTTTTTATCATGTTGGGAATTTCGAGTTTTTCTTTTGCGGAGGAGAAAACTTTATTTCTAGATATTCAAAACATAAATTGTGTTGCAGCAGTCAATGTTGGCAAATTAAGAAAGGAATTTCCTCTTGCTATTAGGTCTTTTAAAAATAAAAACGGAGCGTTTTCACATGATATAGAACTTGCAGTCGAGAATGACTTTATTCAAGCTTCGGTAGAACTCACATTAAAAAACAGTAATAATAAATATACCTACGATAAAGCTTCTGGTGTTGATGGACTATTCTCGTTACGGACAAAAGAAATATTGATTCCCTCTGTTACTCTCAAATTTGTAGATTATTGCCACCTTACATCTCAATGCAGATTAGAGGGTGATCTGTTTGTAATGTCATTTCAAGGCGGGGAAAACTCCATCATCTGTAATTTGCCATTAGTTGAGTAGCTTGGGACTCTTCTGTTTTAAATTTATGGCTGTATCGTACATTCAACGTTAAAAAGAAGCGGTGATTGTTTCCCAGCCATCTCAAATTGAATTTTGCCAGTTATAAATCCCGAGTAATTATTAATTCCAATCGTAACGAACTCCACTGGCCACTGGGGTGACATTCCCGTTGAGCGGGCTTTTAACTGTAAAGTATAGTCTCCACAAAGTCGGCTTGGACATTGACTCTCATGATAGTTGTAAGTCCCAATCGCTTTCTGATAGTTCCCGTACTCAACATAGGCACAGCCTAGCGGAAGAGCCGAACAGTCACGCTGCACTCCAAATAGGGCGATAGTTTTTCCACTAGCTCGGTCCTTGCATATATACTTCGTATAAGTCGCTGCATGTCCGCTTGTTCCCAATAATGTCATTAGCATTGCAATAAAAATCTTGTTCATTGTCCTTTTCCTTTTTTGGTTTGTTCGTCTCTCAAAGAGAAATAACTCACATCCTTAAATGAAATAAAATTAATTGATTTACTATGCCTATCGATATTTCTTATAATAACGAGCTTACCAACATTCCATCTAGACGCCTTCGCTGCAAATTATCGTTAAATAAAATTTAGATTAAAATGGTGATTTTCTTACTCCTGAATCCAGGCCCAAGAAGATCAATCAACTTGTATTTCCACTTTTCCTCGGCCTCAATCCGAAAACCTCCATTTTATTTAATATCTGATATTCAATCACCGTTTTAAATTCACGCCCCCAACTAACGAGTCGCGTGTACGGCCTAACGGTGAAGAATTCGCTCAAATGAGTTTTTGTTTTCAAAGAAATATATTGAACAATCTGTCCTGTTAAATCGCGAATCCAACAATTGTAATTCCGTCGATGAAAAACTCGAATAACAAAATGAATGTGATTCCAATTGATAGCGTGGGCATAAATTTTAATCCTGTGCTTTTTCGCCAGTCTTGTAATCAATTTATTAAGAACGATTTGATGATTAACGAAAGAACAAACTCCTTTGGCTTTATCGGATCGCAGAACCAAATGTATCGGTGATTTAGTAGAAAGTGTCCGTTGAGATTTTCTTTTGTTAACAGCTTGGGTTCCGCCACATTCTTTTGGTAAATTCGTGAAAAAATTAAAAGTTTGTTGTTTCATAGTGAAGGATATAGCATAGATTTTTTATATGGAATTTTTGAGAGGGCTCAGGTGATTTGTAAAATCATTTTATACGAAGCGCAGGCCATCGCCCCGAAATCTAAATTTAAAAAACCCTTTTGAAAACAAATTCGAGAAAATAAAATCACAGCGCAACCATTGGAAATCCAAAAATCTTGTCAAGAATTATAAAATTTCGACATGAAGTATAAAGGAAATATTCAATAAAAGTGATGAGCAGATCCATTATTCACTGATTTTTTCTGAAATGTTGATCAAGAAACAAGTGTTTTAGTCAGAAGCAATTACTTCTTGCCAATTTCCAGCAGTACAAAAATGAGCCGTTGAGCCTTTTCCAACGAAGCTATCTACAATAGCGTCCTGGGAAAATGATGATGGTAAGGGTCCTTTTGATTTTTTTAGTAGAGAGACCACTCGCTTTGGTCCTACTGATCCGATCATTCGACTAAACATTATTGTATTTTCATCTTGGACTTGAAGATAAGTTTTATTGTCAGCGAACCCAAAAGATTCGGGACAAGGTTTGCTTTTTCCTCCCCAAATAATTCTAACTTGAGATTTACTCGAAGAGTTGGAACACAAAACAGCCCAGTCAGTCTGACCTATTTCAGCAAAAGAGCCTTTTGCCCACGAGGTAGGTTTTTGCGCTCCAGGCATGACTGGAATTTCGCAATTCTCAGATTCCAAAACGTTCTTTACCGATAGGGGTAGCTCTTTTACTTCATTTGGTTTTAGAAATTTTATGTCCTTTTCAGCTTTGTCAAAATCAGGAGCTGCAAAAGCCATCAAAGTAAGACTCGGAATCATAAACATAAATAGGATGTATTTCATATGTTCGCCTCCAAAGTAATGTTAGGACTTTCCTTTCCTCTTGTCTATGAACCAAATTTCTAAAGGACTAACTCAGCTCAATTTTGGTCTGAGTTATGGTGAAAACGCCATGGGAATTACAGATTTCCCGTCTCTCTGACCAACTATACTGCCACTTACCTTAAATCGTTGTGTGATAAAATATAAAATTATTCTCATTTTGAGACTGGCCTCCTTGTTGCAATGTTAATTGCTATATGGAGGAACAACTATGAAATCAATTTTAATTTTCACGCTTATGATGTGTCTTAATTTTGCCGCTAATGCGGCTCCAATTAATGATCCAACAACTTGGAGTAAGGCCGACTCGAGAGAGTTTAAGCAAATGATGAATGACGTCTCTAAGGATGTTAAGCAGTTTTTTAAGGCTAATCCTGATTTCATCGCAGATAATTTTGGCGGCGCAGCCTATAATTTTTTTCAAAGTCTTAATAGCATGCGAAGAGATATGAGAAAGGCGACTCGAGAAGCATTGAATTATTATTTAGATAAAGTAGGTATCCCAGCTCCGCCACCCAGTGACGGGATCGAAAATCTTTGTGCTTCGCCGCGGATTTGCCAAGGGATACAGTACATTGTTGCACGATCTATTGTTGACCGCTCTTTGGGAATGAAGAATACCAATTTTTATTTTGGTACAAGTTCTGATGGTGGCCATAGTTACATTGTTGCCCTGCCAAAAGGCCTTCAACCCAACAACGAAAATGTAAAGATTCAAGGCATTGTCATTGATCCCTGGCCTTTTCAAAGCGGTGATCCCAAAAATATGTTATTTCCTGGAAGCGATCCGAGATATATTGGTGGAAGTGTAGACCCGCAACCCATCACTCGCCAGAGATTAATTGAAATATACGGATTTGATCCCTTCGACACAACGACGATTCCACCAGAGCCAGATCCTATTTGTAGTACAACAATCTATGCAAGAAACCCAGATGGTTCTTATGTTTCTCCTGCTACAACAGCCGTCGAAATGGTGGGCCTAGCACTTGTGTACAGAGACGCAGATGGTCTCGTAAGATTTGCAACAGGTTATGGAGGATCAACTCGATGTGACTGGGATGTTCATGGTGACACTTATTTTGCTGATGCTCTAAATTATTTACCGAGTGTTGCCACGACTGGTTACAATTGTATTGGATTATATACAGTCCCAGCCGGAGTTGTTTTAGAAGGAAGACCCATCGACTTAAATGGATTTCAGCAAATAACCTGCATTAAATAATGCAGGTATCTGTTGATGAGCACTGACGCACCTGAATCTATGGGCTTTAATCATGTGCCAAGAATTAATTTTCATGTTAGTCTCGAGCTAGATATACAAGGAGTTTAGTTATGCAGAAGATTATGCCCTGTTTGTGGTTTGATAGCGAAGCAGAAGAAGCCGCTCAGTTTTACACCTCTGTTTTTAAGAATTCAAAAATTATAAAAACGGCTTATTATGGTGATAGCGCCTCACAAACCGCTGGTAGGCCAAAAAACTCTGTCATGACTGTTGTTTTCGAAATCAACGGCCAAGAAATCATGGCCCTTAATGGCGGCCCTCATTTTAAACTTTCGCCGGCGATGTCTTTGGTGGTGAGTTGTGAAACTCAAAAAGAAATTGACGATGTTTGGGCAAAGCTTTCCGCTGATAAAAATTCCGAGCAATGTGGATGGCTTAAAGATAAATACGGCTTGTCTTGGCAAGTTGTTCCTGCTGTTTTGGACGGCATGGTGCGGGCCAAGGATACTGTGAAATCAGATCGAGTGATGAAGGCCATGCTTCAAATGAAAAAGCTGGATATCGAAACTCTTAAGCAAGCTTTTATGAATAACCAAATGTAAATTGGGCGTGTGCTGTGACCGCTCACAGCATTTTTTGATACGTCTGCTTCTTTTCTATGATCAGCTATAAATAAGACTTATGGGCACTTGCTTCATTTCTTAAAAAGAAACTATGGGCTTGTTTTTCTCTGAATAGTTTAATGCAATCCTCTTGAGCCAAAAATTGTAATGAATTTCGGCAAGATGGTGAAACTAAAAGGGGGAAGCATGAAGGTTATATCTAAAATAGCACGAAGCGCAACAGTGCTCGTACTATCCATGGCAGCATTAAATCTAGAAGCAAAGGAACAACGAGTTTACATAAAAATGAAAGAGGCTAGCGTTTTTAAGGCGATAACCCAGGCCCAGGTACAGTCTCAACAATTACAAAATATTTTCCCGCAAATTAATCTGCGATTAGTAGACAGTTTGAATAACCTCAACGCCGTTGTCGCAAAGGTTGATTCAGAAGCGGATGTCGAGAGTCTTCGTAAAAATCCGAACGTGGCTTTCGTTCAAAAGGAAGTATTTTTTCCGGCACCAAAAGCTTTAGATGGTTTCATGTACAGTCCATTGGCAGACGGAGTAAAATTAGCCGAAGCTAAGCAAACTCCATGGGGGATTCTTGCAATAAGAGCCGTTGAAGCTTGGGCCTTAGATGGGATGGGGGCAAAGGCTCGTGTTCTAGTTTTAGACACGGGTATTGACAGAGGACATCCTTCCTTGAAACCAAATTTTGAAGAAGGTCGAAACTTTGCTGGCGACGAGCCGGTTAATTCAGCAGACTTTTCCGATCTCGTCGGGCACGGCACTCATGTATCTGGAATAATCGCTGGGGCTTTGGATGCTTCCGGATTTTCTGGGGTTGCGCCAAATGCAAAACTTCTGATGGGTCGAGTTTGTGCTATTCGAGGTTGTTCAAATATTGGAATTGTCCAAGGTATCAATTGGGGAATTCAAAAAAAGGTCGACGTGATTAACATGTCAATTTCTACGGGGGCCTTGGATCCCTCAATTGGGGACGCCGTGACTAGTGCCTATGCAGCAGGAGTTACAATCGTCTCGGCGTCAGGAAACGGTGGAGCTGCGCGGGTTGGTTTTCCTGCGGCTTTAAAAGAAGTGATCGCAGTTGGAGCCACAGATAGGAACGGTCAACGAGCCAGTCTTTCACAATATGGTCCTGAATTAACAATCGTCGCTCCAGGCATGGAAGTTTTGTCTACATTTCCACAAGGAAGAGGGATTGGCTCCAAAGTGCAGATGAATATCAACGGTGATAATATGGTTGATATTCCCAGCGCCGCTTTACATGGCTCAAAAATAATTAATCGAGTTATGGAAAATCAGTTGGCGTATGTTGGGCGTGGAAGTGCCGAAGATTTTGCTCGAGTGAATGTCTCTGGAAAGTTTGCTTTAATTACTCATGGTGGAATTCGTATTGGTGATAAGGTTAATTTTGCGATTAAAGCAGGAGCAACGGGCATTATTTTTATTAATAATATTCCAGGATTACTTCGTGGAAATTTAAAACCAGATGGAGGCGAATTGCCAATTCCCGTACTGAGTATTGAACAAAAAAATGGCGACATTGCCCAAAAAGCAATTGAAAGTGGCCAAGTCGTTAAGGGAAAAGTTTTTGTTGAAAAAGCGGACTATGAATATCTTGAGGGGACTTCGATGGCGTCACCTCATGTCGCTGGTGTTGTGGCATTGATGAAGAGTGCAAATAAAACCTTGTCTCCGGCGCGGGTTAAAGAGCTTTTAAAAAAGACAGCAACTGTGGTTGAACAGAACGTAAATAATAAATATGGTTCTGGGATTGTTAATGCTGAGGCTGCAGTAAAAGAATCCATGGCCCAGTAAAAATTTAACGGTTTTATTCTTAAATAGCGCTTACTGCTATATCATAAGAATAAAACCGTTGATCCTGTTTCCAGTCTAATGATTCATAAAGTCTCTGTGCTGGAAGGTTATCTTTGGCAGTTTTTAAAGTTAAACCTCGTGCATTTGTTTCCTTGGCATAGTCGATCGCTTTTAAGAGAAGACTTCGACCAATGTTCATTCTTCGTGCCGATGGGGCGACAAATAAGTCATTTAATATCCAAAGTCTTTTCATCGCCATTGAAGAAAACGAAGGATACAGTTGAATGAAGCCTACTGTTGCCTGCGAAGGGTCTTGAGCATAGAAAATCACGGACTCATTCTTAACAAGTCGTTCTTGCAGAAAACATCTCGCAGCTTCCTGATCCGGTGGATGCTTATAAAATTGTCGGTACAGATCAAAGAGGGGCACAATTTTTTCAAAATCTTCAGATGTTGCTTTTTGAATTTTCATTTTATCACTCCAGAATTGTAAAGATTTTTTTTAATTTCCATGGGATCCTCCAGCGCCAATGTGAGCCTTGCTCAAAAGTCATCATCGAGCCAGCAATAAGCGTAAATTTTTCTTCGGTCATTAGATTTTTTACTTCGGCGCTACCTTCGAGAATATAAATTGTTTCATTCCATTCAAAATTGAGTGTCAATTCGCCTGGTCCGCTCTGCCAAACGCCATGTTGAATGCCTTTTGATGTCAGTTGTGCAGCTAAGCCAAAAAGTTGTTCAGGTTCGTTGTTGCCTCCGAAATTGCTGGGTTTCATTTTAATATCTGCTATGTTGATCATTCTTTTTCTCCGCTTACGACAAACCAGAAGTGATAGAAACTGGCTCGAGGATCTTCAGACATTTTTAATAAATCATTAATTGCTGCTTGGCCAATCGAGCGATCTTGCGGCTCTAAATAAATATTTAAACTGGGCAGAAGTGTTCGAACAAGAAATTCGATCTCCTCGCCACCGCCAACAATTGGCTGTGTTTCAATTTTTACTTTTTGAAAATTAAGTTGTTTTAAATAGGGCGCAAGTTTTCTTCCGACGTTGGGATCACCGCCAAGACGACGCTGGCCTTCCTGCACTTTTTTCCAGAAGCCAGAGAAGCTTGCCGGGGCGGGTTCAAAAAACATACAATCGCGATCAGCGTCTTCGATCAGCAGACGTCCTTTGGGGCGCAGTACGCGCTTCAAGCTTTGCAGGGCCTTAATTGGGTCTGCTAAATGCATGAATACCAATCTTGCGTAGATAAAATCGAAACTATTGTCTGAAAAAGGAAGTTCATACAAGTCAGCTTGCTGGAAAGAAAGATTTTTTAAATCACGATTTCGCGCTTGAGCAATTTCCAAAAGTTCTGGACTTCGATCAATGCCAATAATTTCACTTTGGGAAAAATTTTCTGCCATTAGTCGCGTACGAATCCCTTGCGCCGAACCCACTTCAAGAATTTTCCCTTGCGAAGGAAACTCGTGACGATTGAGCAAGTCAGTGAAGCCATCAAGACGCAATTGGGCTCGATCGGCTAAGTGTGTTGCTTCAATGTGGCGACTTTCGAGATTTTCAAATTGATAAGATCCTTTTTGATTCATAAATTCCTCACATATCTTATTGCTGGAAACTCTTGGTTAAACTGATATTCCTTTATTCCTTCAGGGACGCGACGAAGGCAGTATTGAAGAGCTTTTTCTCCATCCGTTTGTAGATTTAATACCGCAACAGTTACAGGACCCAGTGATCGGTAGGTGGATTCTTGCCACCCTAATTTATTTTCAAAGAACTGATACCCCATTTCTTGTAAAGTATTTTCGCGGGGCGAGCCTGACATAAATGTTCCGATCATAAAATGGATATTGTGAGCCATTGCCAGACGTATAAACCAATAGCGAAGTACAAGATTGAGTCCGACATTTCGATAGGAAGAAAGTGTCGCAGCTCTGCTGAGCAAAAGTACCGGCATCCCAAGTTCCATTGGAAAATTCCACGGACATTCTAATTTTTTTTCCAAAACGGCCAGTTCATTGATAACTTCACCTCGCATGGTCGAGACCAACTGACCCTTTGATTCAGCGGCCATAACAAAACTTTCGTCGTCGGATGATTTCCATTTAAGGGTTTCCAAGTCGACAACAAAACCTTTGGCATTGGCGTACTCTTGCTGGCGAAGAGCTTCAATTTCATTTTTTCGATCCGTAATAAACGAAATATGATTTTTCATATATCTCCTTTAGCGAGGGAAAGTGGACTTCTTGAGGTTTCCACTTGCATTCCCCCTCCTTGAATAACGATTCGATCCGAGAGTGAACCCAAACAACTTAAATTTGCGAATCCTGGTCCTTGCATCACTCCAGCCAGCATCGGTAAATGCAAAGTGGGCTGCATGCCTTTAACCGAAAGATCATTTTGAATCCGAAATTTTATTTGATCTTGGTTTACAACAGAACCTATGGCTTTTTCTAAAGTCTTTAAGGCGGTATTTGAAAAAAGTGATTTCAGAGCTGAAATCTGGTCAAAGCCAGTGGCTAAAATCACTTGATCATAATTTCGTGTTAAAACTTTTGGGCCATACTCAATTTTCAGTGACAGCATTTGTCCGTCTTGTTCAAGTCCAACGGCGCGACCAGCAATAATTCGATGACGAATTTGTTCGTTCAAAATACTCATCGCATGAGTTGAAAAAACTCCCAGATCGGTTCTTTCGATAAAGTTCAACCGATCAGAAATATCAAGTTCGCCCCAGCCATTTCTTTCTGGCTGAGAGTAAACCTGATTTTCGTAGTAGCTTTCTGCACGTGTTGAAATGAAACCTTTCGGAGAAATCACATCCACTTGCAGTAGGGGCGCGTGCTGAGATAAAGCTAACAAAGCTGAGGCCGCATTTTCACCGGCACCAATGATCGCTATTTTTCCTGAAGTGGAAATTTTTTTAGTTTTCAAAGCAGCCCAAAAGGATTCCAAATCATAGAGGCCTGGTAAAGACTCAGTATTCTTTTCGACAAAATCCATTTTGGTTTTTCCGGGGCCAGTTAACATCAGGCGATCGACTCGTAGAAAACTTAAGATAATGTCGTCGGGCGATTGACGTAAGCTAAGTTCCCAACGTTTTCCATCGGGAGTTAAATCAATGCCCACGACTTCTGCTTTGACAATCGAAGCTTGAGGTTCAAGTTGTTCTGAAACCCAGAGCAAATAAACAGACCATAATTGGTGGCACGGAGAAGGACGTCCACGATCTACCCAATCGGAATAACGTCGAGTTTGCACAAGAAAAGAAACCCACGTGAATTGCAGCAAACGTTGTCGAATGCGTTCATTCAGTTCGTCATCACCGACTTCTGTTTCCAAAGGAAAAACCACATCTTTTTCCGGAGATGTACCCAATTTCATTTCTCCATTGGTGTATCCAAAATCACCTGACCAGTTTGCCGCAACACCATGTTTTTCAATCAGCACGACGCGATCGACGGGAAGACCGAATTCTTCTAAAACTTTAGCTTTGATGGCAACGGCAAGGCCTTTGGGGCCAGCACCGATGACTGCTAAAGTTTTTCGTTCATTATTTCCCATATATTAATCTCCTGTCCGGAAGGTTTCTTTCAACCGCGTAGGCAACTTGGCGACCGACATCTAAGGCAAACTTAAATGCAGTGCCTCCCCAGCCTGTGGCTAAGATCAATCGAGGATGCCCCGGCACTTCACCGATATAGCCAAGTCGCCCTGGTGCATAACAGTCTTGCGCTGTCATTTCTGTGAATGTGGAGCTCCACTTTTTTTCAATAAGGCGTTGATTGAGGGGATTTGATAGAGTCACATTTCGACCTGGACCGAATCCACCGAACTGCAAAGTTTCCCGATCAAAATAATTTGGTAAAACAAAATCTTCTTGGTTTTTTTCTGCCAAATAACTCGTCAAGGTTCTTGTTTCCAGCGGCAGACTTACACCAAGATCTTTCAGCTTAGGTACAAGTCTGGCGCCTCCTGCAAGAATCAGCAATTTAGTAGTTACCGCTGAATCATTACTGTAAACTCGAAATTGATCACGATAAGAACAAATGCGAATAACTTCGAAAGAATCCAGAATTGTATTTTTATATGGAGCGCTGGCAGTAAGTAGGTCCTCGACAAAAGTTTGTGGAGAGAGTTGCGAACTCTGTGGTTCATAAATCGCCCACTCATCATCGCCCCAATGAAATTGAGGGAAACGTTCGCGACCATACACCGTATTGAAAACTTCAAATGGATATCCAGCACCATCCATTTTACGAAGATTTTCTTCATAACTCGAGTAACGATGTTTATTAAAAAAATACAGACTCGCATTCGGCTGAGCTTTTTCGATCCAGCCTGCCTTTTGATAAACCTCAAGACGTTTGAGATTATTCAAAGCCAAATCAATATGCTGTGAACGTTCGTGAAAAACCCTAAGCATTCCACCTGATTTCGACGTGGCACTAAGGGTCTTTCTTCCATTATCCAGAAGAGCTACGTTGGTAAAACCTTGCAGCCCAAGTTCATGATAGACACTGCTGCCGATGCAGCCGCCGCCAATAATGAGGATATCAAATTCATAGGATTTCATGGCGTTAGCCTTTTTGCTTCGGTTGGCATAAAAATCGCCATGAAGCCAGCGAGAGTTGAAAGCATCAATTTTTCACTCTGGTGTTGGTTTTGAAGTGTTAAATCCATAAAATCAAAAAGTCGTCGAGCAGCACGACGAAGATCAAAATTTTGCGGTGCTAAAAAAAATTCCATGTCACGTGTAAAGCGATGGCAATCGATTAAAGCTTCGGGATAGATTGCGGTTGGATTTTGTTCTTCGCAAAGTTTTGCGCGATGACTGAGCTGCTGCAACTTTTGCTCAAGATTCGCCGAGAAATCCTGAAAAATTTTCAGTGAAAAATTTGATTGCAGTTTTGCCGGGCGCTCGAGGCTTAAAAATAAACGTAAATGTTCGGCTGAGCCCTCAAATTCGTCAGCCCAAATGGCATGTCTCCGGCTTGTAGAAAATTTAAGTCCGTCTAATAACAAAAATTCATTTGCAATGACCGCATCTGGAAGTTTCGCTTCAGAATTCAGGGCTCGCAATAATGAGGGAATAAATAAAAGATAATGAAAACTATTATCAAATCCAAAGCAATGAGTCCATGCTGTCTTGCTAAGAGCGAAGCTCTCGTAATGGGCAGCCATTTCAAACCAAACATGAATAGTTTGATCAGATCCAGGTAAAGTAAGTCCTTGGTCACCGGCATTTGGATGGCTAACAAGGACTTTAAGATCTTTAATTTTACTGATTCGCTCGACAAGGCTTTGCAAATTTACAGGTAAAGAAAGATTCTTTAAATCTTTTTCGATCAATGGTAAATATTTGCTTAGCGAAAATGTAAAGACCGAAATGGATTGAGTGTCAGAGTGCGCACCACAGCGGGCACATTTTGGGTTTTGAAGGTCCCAGGGTGGAACGACGATTCCACAATTCTCGCAGTTGCCTCGACTTGGTTCCTGGCAGGAGGAGCAATTCCCATCGATTAAGGAATCGACCAGGAAATGATCGCACTGTTTGCAGTGAGGAAAATCGACCATTTCTTTTTCAATTACTCCGCGACTAATGGCTTTAGTCGCAAATTTTTGAATTTTATTTTGATATTCTTTATCGGTTTTTGGTTCAATGAATTCATCAAATTCAATTTGCATTTCGTGTAAGCCTTTTTGAATTCGAGAACGCATCTGTTGACGAAAATTTTCCGTGTCCTGGTGCAGAGAGTGGGCTTTTTCACTGACATAATTTTGATGATCATCCGTGCCGCTATGATTTACAACTTGGACAGATTTAGAACGCAGGTATCTGGCCAGAATATCGCTCGCTAAATAAGGTCCACTGATATGGCCAAGATGCAAGGGGCCATTGGGAGTTGGAGGTGCCGCAGTGATCGTCATCGACAAGGGAATTAGGGGAGTGGCGAAGTCTTCACTGTAAACAGAAAGAAATTCCAAATCTGTAAAGCCAATATTTTTTAGACGATGCTGTGAAAAAGAGGGAATGCGAATTAAATCGCCCTGAATGACTTCCGTAGTTTCATCATTGATTTCCATCAATCCCGTGCCATTCATAATGTAAAAAAGTTCAGGCTCGAAGTGCGAATGACGAGTGCTTTCTTCATTTTTGGGGATGCGACAGAAGGTTGGATAAAGCGCATCTCGATCACTGGCTTTAGGTGTAGGGCCACACAAAATGCCGTAAGCATTGGTTAACTTTGTTTTATTAAAATTCGAAATATTCATAAATGTCCGCCTTCCCAGAAAGTTTCATTCGATGGATGTATATGTACTTGAAAAAAAGCATGAATATAACTGATGGTTTTTCAATTTTATCGTTGAAAAAAAATAAACAATCTGAGAATGTCGGCTCTGGGAGAAGACTTATGAAATTCGATCAACTTCAATATTTTATAGAAACAGCTAGGCGCCAGCATATTGGCCAGGCCGCTCGATTCCTTAATATATCGCCCAGCGCGATTAGCCACAGTATCGCCGCGCTCGAGGAAGAGTTTGGCAAAGCTCTGTTTGAAAAGCAGGGACGACAGATTAAACTTACTCCACATGGGAAACTTCTTTTAGATCGCGCCGAGTTTCTAATGACAGAGATCAGTCACATCCGTGACGAACTTTCCTCGGATCAGTTAGAAATGCGTGGTCATTATCGAATTGCAGCGACGCACGTCTTGTGCTCGGAATTCCTGACGCCAACATGGATGGGGATTCAAAAAGAACATTCGGCTCTGACGGCAACCTTGCATTCCTTGCGATCAGGAGAGGTGCTCTCTCGGGTGAATTCGGGGGAGGTCGACTTGGGCATTTGTTTTTCGCCACAGTCAGGTCCTAATCACGAACAAGAGATTCTGCACCAGGGGAAACTGGTCTTATGTTTTGGGAAGAAGCATCCCTTTCTTAAAGATCGTCGAGCAGAAGATTTAAGCCGTTACCCTTCAATTGCCGCCTTATCGGCGCAGGGGATTGATAACTGTGAAGATCATCCTGCATTTCAAAAATTGGGAATTAAGCCTAAAATCGTTAATTTATTTGATAACTATGATGTGGCAATTCAAGCCTTGAAATCGAATGCAATTTGGACTCTTATTCCAGAATTTATAGCCTATAGTCATCGCACCGAAATCGAAACTTACATTCCCAGGGGATGGGACGCAGATTATAAGATCTCTGCTGTTTGGTCAAAATTTCGTATTCGCACTCGAGCTTTGGATCTGGTGATTGAAAGAATTGCCGAGAGAATAAAGACATCGTCAGTAAAGTCCTCGAGTTGATTGTTCTAATTTTCTAAACAATTTCGCTGAAAATAGATCAATTTTATAATCTTTAATTTCATTCTATCTTGTCGACCAAAGAAGGATGATTTATGAAATCGCGGTTTTCTCTTTGGGCTTTCATTTTAATATTTAGTCTTGTCATAACGGGTCTTTGCATTCGTTTACTAGCGACACGAGGCGTACCCCTTTCAGAAAGTTTGGTTTTGCGAGGAATCAGTTGTTTGTTGCTGGTGATTGTTTTTGCTTACAAAAGGAACCTTTCGCTTTGGCCAAAATCGATAAGAACACAATTTTTTCGGGCCCTGCTTGCCGGCTTCGCTTTGACATTGTTTTCAATGAGCTACAACTGGCTGACCGCATCCACGGTTTCCGTTCTATCCAATATCGATGTGCCACTGTTGATCGCACTGGGGCCACTTGTGGGCATTCAGGCTTCATGGCGTTCGCGAGGGCTTTCGCTAGTATCGATTTTATTTCTTATTTGGTATGTCTCGGCTTTGGAGGTGCAACGTAATTTATTTTTGGGACTTGCTTCCCTGTCGATAGGAACATTAGCGCTCTGTTTTGGATATTTATTTATAAAAAAAAGTATGAATGACGAAAACGAAGGGATCACGATTTTAGTGCCATCGCTGGCTATTGTATTTTATGGAATTTTAGATCAATTCGGTGCGGGCTTATTGTCTTCAGGCCAAATTTTTGAGACCTGGAATCTTGAATTTATTCTTATCGGTATATTATCAGGCTGCGGTATGTTTGGAGCCTACATAGCGACGATGAGACTTTATTCTTTGACGGATATAGCTACGGCAGAGTTACCCACATTGCTGTCCTCGATTGTCATTCAACCCTTCGAGGCTCTGTTTTTAAATGAGGCCTTACAAGCAACCTATTTCATTTCATCAATCTGTTTTGTTCTGATGATCTTTTTTATTGTCCATTATGCAAAAGGTCAGGGTGTGTCCTAATCCGTGAAAGTGTTTGAAAAGTCAAAATTAAGCAGATAGTTTTGCCTTAGCTCAAGCAGAGGGAGAATCAATGCATCATTTCATAAAGAGTTCTATTGTCCTTTTAAGTTTTATTTTTAGCCTACAAAATGCAGTAGCAGCGCAACCGAAAATCAGCAGTTACGTTGTGCAAGGAATTTCCAGTCAGCAAATGTTAAAAATTGCTGACCGTTTTGAAGTCTCTCGGTCGCATAAAAATGCCTACGAAGTTTTGGTTCCTGAGACACGACGAGGTGAATTTATAAGCCTTGCGCCGACGGCACGAATTTTAGTGCAGGATATTTCCCAATCGGTTCGGGAAGTTTTTCGACTTAGCCAACAAAGCCCACTGCGCACGGCTGGTTATCATTCTTTCAAAGAAGTTACAGAAATGCTTAACGCTGTAGCTCTTCGTTATCCTGCAATTGCTAATTTAGTTCAGTATGGAGTTTCTACAAACGGTAAACCGCTACTTGCGCTTCGAGTGTCGAATCATTTGAATGATGGAAAACAAGTTCCGCGGATTATGCTGACGGCAGCGACCCATGGGGACGAAATTATAACCACGGAAGTTTTGCTCAATTTAATGAATTCATTTCTTGAGGGCGCAAGTACAAATCCTCGGTTTGCAGAGTATCTTGATAAATTAGAAATTGTTTTTATCCCAGTGGTAAATCCTGATGGATTCTCTGAGCAAGATCGTTATGATAACGGCAGCGATCCAAATCGTTCTTATCCTTTTCCAGAAAATGTTAATGGAGCGCCGACGGCAAGTATTAATGGCATTATCAATTTTGTTAAAAAATATCCACTCACAGGAAGCGTCGACTTTCATGCTTATGGTCGTTTAATTATGTTTCCATGGGGATATACAAAAGAAGCACCTCCAATTCAGACTCAAAAAGTATTTGAAGATGTAACTAAAAAAATGGCGACAACCAATGCCTACACTTATGGTCAAATTTCACGAGTCATCTATGTTGCCAAAGGGTCCAGTGCAGATTTTTATTTTTGGAAATTTAATGCACTTTCCTTAGGAATTGAAATTGGAGATTCAAAAGCCCCTGTGTCTGCAAAAATTGGAAAGTACACCCTAGAGCAAAGTGAAAGTACTTGGTTGTTTTTGGATTACTTTACTCATTTAAGAAGATAAAAATTAAACCTTTTCTATTGAAACAAAATGTAGATATTCGACATCTCACGATCCCCACCACAATCTAAAGCTCGAACATCAAGCCAATAATAGGTATTGGCTTGAATCGTACTGCTAAGATCAATTGGGGCTATTGAGCTGACTCCACCGCTAGCAAAGACCTCTAGAGGAATCTGTTCATTTTTGAATGAAATGTTGCCACTACCATTAGGAATCGAGGAATCAGATGTGCCTCTTGCTTTATAATAATCAGAATATTTAATAATATCTGTTCCGTCTCGGTAAACACCAGTTAAAATAAAATTATCGACTTTAATTTGGGCTGTTTCTGAAAGACCGCCAGATAATTTAACCACTCGAGGTCCGCGCAATTTAATTTCACCTTTAAAGCTGGCCATGGAATAGGGGTGATGACTGCCGTTATTGTCATCATGGTTTCGCGAAATAACCTCGTTGTCCCGTGCTGATGTTAAGTTCGATGGGCTTTTAGAAATTGCAGAGCCAAGTTTCATCGCATAACAATTTCCATCGGCATTTCTTGCAGGGATATCATTTAAGGATTGCGCATTAATTTCAATCACGTGTTCGCAGACAAAGTCTTTACATACGCCATTTGAATTAATTCTGTTTCCACAGGTCGCATCAGGAACATCATTTGAACTCTGTTCTGATGATAAAGCTGGAAGTAGAGCGATTTCGCCAGACTGCTGACAGTTTTGAAATAAAAAGATACTTAAGCTGCTGGAAATAAAAAAGAAAAAAATGTGTTTGTTATTTAAAAAATTAAGTTTCATGTCGATGGCCCCTCAGTAACTCCCACTATTGACACAAATCCAGGATATCAGGGAACTTTTTTAAAGTACACGACGATTGCTAAAGCGCAATCTGCAGGTGTCCTGTGTCCTAGGGCTGTCTCATATTGAGTCAAGTCTTGAGTCCCTTGATCAAACTTTGGTCACCGACAATCCATAAGACGTCATCTGGTTCAATGACTGTGGATGAATCTGGATTCAGTGTTCTTTGTCCACGTTTTTCAATTCCCACAACTAAGCCGTGTGTTTCTTCTCGAAGTCCGGATTCTCTTATGGTCTTGTTGGCATAGGGAATAGAGGAATCAATATAGATTGATTGTAAAACATAATTAAGTTGCGATGGCTCTTGGTTTTGGATGTCAGCAGTTTCACACTCTTGGCGAAAATGATCGATCTGTTGATCAGTACCAATGATTTGTAAAATATCAGCTGGATAAAGTCGGTCGTTTCGATTTGGTGCAGTTATGGTTTTGCGTCCTCGTTGAATCAAGGCAATTGTCACTTCGAAGCGCTCTCGGACCATAACCTCTGATAATTTTTTACCTATAAGAGATGACTCAGGGGAAACTTGCACTTCTGCTAAATGGGAATCCCAAGGAGCCAGCACAGGAAGATTTTTCTTTTTTTCATTAATTTCTTTTTCATTAAGATTATGGACAAATCGATTTTCCAACCACTGGTAGATTTTTTCGAAGTATCGTGGTTGTAAATAAACGATCGCGAGCATGAAAATACAAATCGCCATAATAATAATTAATGAAGAAATTATGCGACTTGTAAGTGTGAGCGTCAGAATAATAGCAAATGACCAACGAAACATTTCCAAAGCCAGCAAGGGTCCTCTAAAGTTGCGCTCGCTCCATAAGGCGCCTACGGCTTTGCCCCCGATGCACCCTCCAGTGATGGCCCAAAGAAATGGCGCCGATCCGGTGAATGCAATTAATAAACTTAAGGCTTGGGCAATTTCGATGTTCAATTCTTTGCGCACGAACCATGGAGTTAAAAATTCAGAAACAATTAAAAAAACCGAAATCATAACCACTGCATTTGCGATAATCTTAAGAGCAGAATTTTTTAATCGTGTTTGCTGATAATTTATTGATAAGCCATTTCCGGCGGGGACTCTAAAAATTTCAAGTGCCTTAATCCACTTCGGCGGCAGTTGGCGTTCTAAAAAATGAACAACAGAATCTGATGAGCGGATAAGATAGGGTGTTGTAAAAGTCGTAATGGCCGAGACACTAATGGCAATTGGATACAGAAATTCGCTTGTAACCTTTAGACTTAGTCCTAATCCAGCGATGATGAAAGAGAATTCGCCAATTTGGGCAAGACTTAGGCCAGCTTGGACTGAATGCCTCAGGCTTTGGCCGGCGAGCAAAGAACCAGCTGTGGTCGTGACGAGTTTCCCAACAATGGTAACTAAAGTGATAACGAAAATTGGCAGAGCATATTGAATCAAGATTTGGGGATCAATAAGCATTCCGACAGACACAAAAAAAATCGCGCCAAAAAGATGTTTGATCGGTTGAATCAGGTGTTGAATTCGGTCATTCTCGATGGTCTCGGCAAGAATAGAGCCCATGATGAAGGCGCCCAGAGCCGGGGAAAATCCAACCTTAGTTGCTAATACAACCATTACGAAGCAAAGTCCAAGCGAGACAATCAGCAATGTCTCGGGCCGTAATAATCGTCGAACTTTCTTTAAAAAACTTGGTATCAGAAAAATACCAAGAACGAACCAAA
This sequence comes from Bdellovibrionota bacterium, assembly GCA_038043185.1. Lineage (GTDB taxonomy): Bacteria > Bdellovibrionota > Bdellovibrionia > Bdellovibrionales > Bdellovibrionaceae > UBA5009. The sequence goes on along the minus strand of JBBTCO010000056.1, from coordinate 11,374 downwards.
GAGTCAGAAAGAAAAATAACTTTAAGCCTGCGATGCCAATTTCTATGCCCGAAAATTTTTGGCTCAAAGAAATTGTTGATAGAACCACCATAAGTAAAATAGCGAACAAATCTTCGACGATGAGAACGCCAAAGACAAGATGAATGAAACCACGCGTTTTCATTTCAAGTTCTTCAAATGCGCGAACAATAATTGTGGTCGATGAAATGGCTAGGATGCCACCCAGAAACAAACTATCGAAGTGACTCCAATCAAAAAATCGGCCCACAAAAAAACCGATTCCGATCATAATCCCGACTTCGACCAGAGCGGTAATTGAAGCCGGTGCACCGACACGTCCTAATTTTTTAAAACTGAATTCAAGGCCGAGCGCAAATAAAAGAAATATGACGCCTATATCAGCCCAAACTTTTATACTTTCCGTATCCAGTATCGTTGGAATCCATTCAAAGTGGGGCCCAACAAGAAAGCCCGCGACGATGTAACCAAGCACAACTGGTTGGCGTATAGAGCGAAATAACAGAGTCATTGCGCCGGCAGCGATAAGAATTATAGCTAAGTCTTGGATGATGGCTGGCAGATGCATTTATAAAATCTAACACTCTTTTCTCAAAACTCAAGGTTGCTGACTGCAAAGAGGCTGGCAAATTCAGCCTAATAAGCAAGCAATCTAGTGAGAGAGCTGGTCTGTCGTATGAAATGCACCAAGTTTTTGGCTTATTGCCAGAAGACTTTGTCCTAGGGAATCAGCACTTTGTTCTAAAATTTTGATTTTCGAATGTTGCGCCTCTTTTTTCAAATATTGCGCTTCTTCAATAAGTGGTTGAATCTGTAATTCAAATTCTGAAAGACGCATGGATATTTTCGCCCGGTCTTCCTCGGTAGCGATTTCGCCTTCTGGCTTTTTGATATCGTTGAGGGATAAGGTCAAATCACGAACCTTTTCGCCTAACAAACGAAACGCATCCATTTTTTTCTGCAGTTCATTTTTACGCGCTTGGAGTAGTTCTGCACGGACTGAAACAAGTTGCGCAGTGGCTTCAGCCTGAGTTCGAGCCGCATTTAGGGCTGCCGACATTTGAATAATTTCATTGGAAACGTTTTGACCGCAATCAACAAAATGATTGATCAAACGTTGGGCTTGTTCAAAATCAAAATTTGATTTCATATCCGTATCTTCGATCCTGGCACCCAGGCGGATGAGCTCGGAAAAGTAATTATCTAAGGCAATTACAGATTGAACTAAGGGTGACAGCGTTTTATTTTTATTGATTTTTGACATGAGCGCCTTATGGCATATTTTCAATAAAAAGCCAAATTTTTTTCAGGTTTAGGAATTTTTTCAAGCTGAGAAACTACGAGGAATTACGCCCCTTTTGTTTGTTCTCTTTTCCATTTACTGGAATCCATTGGTTCTGAGGGTGGCTTGAATTCTGCTTAATGCAAAAGTAAATCTTCAACAATTTAAGAATGGATAAACTTATGGAAAAAGCGACTCTAAAAGAAATGCTCGAAGCTGGAACAGGTATGATGGCAAATCTGAGTGAGACTATTACGAAATTAGAAGATAAAGGTTACATAGAAAGTTTTGTACCTAGTCGAGACCACCTGAGTTGTCAGTCCGGAAAAATCGAATTGTATCCTAATGATATTTTTATTGATGATATATTTCGTTTTGAAAACTCTTCTGATCCTGATGATCAATCTATATTATATGCAATCACCGGAAAAAATATAAAGGGATTGTATGTTGAATCTTACGGCCTGTACCATGATGATCTTTCTAAAGCTATGGTTGACCGAATCAAGCTTTGCCGCTCCCAAGGACATAAAAGCATTTTATAAATTATCAGGGCAGTTGTTGCCCTTTTTTATCGAATACTTTCTAGAGTAGAATAAATTTCTAAAACCATTTTCTTAGCTTTAAGCGCGACGATTTCTGCTCGGCCTATGTCAGAGACTTGCGTAAAGCAATACTCATTGCGTGCATCAGCTAAGGTCTGCTTTAGAACATTGATTTGATTAAAAAAATCTCGATTTATTTTCAAGTTTTCAGATGAAAAAAGCGTAATTTCATTTGAAGTTGCATTTGCGTACCCGACAGCTGAACCCAATTGTGCGCAAACGGCTTTAGCCAATTTATTGTTATCCGTTAGATCAATTTTTCCGAGTAATTTTCCGGGCGAAAGAATATATTCAAGACTATATCGAAGTTCAGTGAGATTTCTTTCTGCAGACGCTAAAGTATCACCGGTTAATTTAGTTGCATAAGCAGCGGAGGTTAAAAAAAGGCAAAGGCTTGCAAAGATTATTGAAGCTTTCATTTTTGTTCTCGGGTAAAAGAGTTAGCTTTTCTTAATGCTTCAATTGTTCTATCAATCATAAAAAACTCGACCTGATAATAACATTTATTTTTATTTTGATCGCAGGTTGCAGGAAAAATTCCTCGTTCTTGCAATGGCACTTCAGCAAGTCGGATGGCCTGCTTCGTTAAGCTGAAAATAACAAAATTTTCGGTTCCCGAATTGTTGTCTCTATTAAGTTGCTCTATAGTATTATTAATTTCAACTTGAGCATTCTCTTTTGATTGAGTTTGGGCAAAAACAGTTGTTGTTAGAAATAAAAAACAAATTGCATTTAAAAGACTTCGCATAAAATCCTCCGAATAGAACTAGTAATTGCAAATTTACGTCCAAAGCATTCAGTTCTGTATAATTGTACTTCTTCGAAGTTTGTATCAAAGTGAGACACTAAATTGTTTCAATTTGAGACATTTGGGCGTTGGCTAAATTGCACTGCAAAACAATTTTTGTAAATTAAAGCTATCCAGGGGTGAGTAATAACAGTCTTTTGCCGGGGCGCGCTGCCCCGTCAATTCAAAATTCACTGAGTAAAAATAATTTTTTCGCAACAATACATAAAAACCTGCTGACACTCCTTTTGATTGAGCCTATCAAAGTTCGAAGAAGTAAGTTTGTAAATTATAACAAGGAGAAGATCATGCGAAAATTTTTAGTTTCACTCGTGACTGTTATTTCTTTGATTAACTTTAGTCCAAAAAAATCAGAAGCAGCTGTCGGCGTTATTCTTTTGCCACACTTGATTGGCGTTCCATTTATTGTTGCGGGTGCCTTTGTCACTTTAGCTAGTTTAGCGCCAGTTCACCAGGATCATGGGACTGCGTGGCTCACGTTCTGGTTTGGAATCTTTCTGATGGATGGAGAAAAAGGAACTGATGTGGTTTTCACAGAACTTAAATCTGATGAAGCCCGCCAACTTGGACTCAGCGATGTTGAGCTCAGTAGCTACAATGAAGAACTTCCAGAGATCAACGCTATTCGTGAACATATCGTTGGGACTCTTACGACACGTGTGAGCCTAGGGCAAGATGTTGATCAGAAATTAGCTCGAAATCTTTGGCAAGCAAACGGTACTCAATTGTCACCAACTGCCTTTTCAGCATTGAAAAAAGTTTCAGGGCAAACTCCAATATTGCAACAAAGATGAAGAATGTTTTTTTATTTTTTTGTTTAGTAGGGATTAGCACGGGTTGGGCTCACGAGAGCCCTAAGCCCGAAAACAAATCTTTGCCAAAAATAGTTTTGCTGACTTCCTTAAACTTAACCACTATGAAGCCTATTTTTTTTCAAGAGAGATACCGAACTTACAATTTAAAGCTTGAGCAGCAGTTTCGTGAGCATTTCCCGCAAAGGTATCGCCTCGAGGTTCGCCATTTTATTCGTCAAAATGAATTATGGGAAGCTGTTCGTTCGCAAGATACGGCTGCGGTGATTTTGGTGGCTCATGCAGGCAGTGACGCTGAACAAGTTGCAGGTATTCATCGCGCGGCCTTGGTTGATCTTTACGGCTACGACATGACGGCTGTCTTACAAGGAATTCATCCGGAAATGAAATTTTTAGGAATAGTTGGTTGTGATTACAAAAAGAATTTAGATTTGCTCGTCAAAACACAACTGATAAAACCAAATCCAAATTTATCGACATTGTTTTTTGATAAAGAAATTGATCCTACAGAAGGGCTGAAAAAAACTTTGGTTGAGCTTGATCGTGCCCTTAAAAGGGAATCTTTTTCTCAACTTCCTCCAGATCCAATTCTTACTAAAGCATTGCCAATTATTGTCGAGATAAAACGCATCATCCCTGCAACTGAAAATGAAGTATATCATCCTCCGATTCGAATAGAAACAGCCCGTGGTCAAGTTCTTGGAGTCTTGCCTCGTGCTGTTGCGGGGGAAACTCAATCGCTAAGGATTGAAGTTTCTAAGCCTTTGCGCAAGCTTGTGGTTACGGCTGGAAATAATCCTTTTGTTCTTCCCGAAGATGTTCGACTTGGAAACTTTCAATTTGAAAGCCCTTCTTTAAAGGGGCATTGGACTGTTTTTACGAATACCGAAGGGCAGCCTTTAGGTACTGTTTCTCATGTGTATCGCTATAACGAAGAATGATAGATTACGGAATTTGCCAGTCAGGGCTTTGGCACAAAGCAATCAGTGAAAAGCGCCACGATTCGATATTGGTGTAACCCAAGGACTGAGCTTTATCACTAAGGCCGCGCAAGCCACTGATTACGGTGCTATCAGCAAGTCGGCCTGTGAAAAATAAACCATAAAGCGTTTGTAAATCAGTGTCGTTCGGGCGACGCGCACTAATCGGTGACGTCGAACCAAAACCTTTGGTCACAATATTATGTACTGACGTGTCCTCTTGTAAAATGCGATTACACACTCGGTTTACAAGAGCTAAGCGGGGCGCGGTGTTTGGAGCAATGACGCTGGATTGCGAGTTGGCGATGTTATCACAGTCACCCTTTGGTACTCCGTAAATCCCACCGTAAGTAGAGAAATCAGCTCTGTATTTATCGCATGGTCCACCAAAAACTCCGTACTTTGTTGCAACCATCTCATTAACCGGAGTGTTGGCCACGCTACCAAATAAATCATTCAATTTAGAACTCACAAAACGACGGTTACCTAGGCGTAAGCGACTGTTGCCGGCGGCTTGTAGGACGCCACCCGTGTTGGAAGTTTCGTGTGCCGCCCAAGTAATGACTGCCGCCTTAAATTTAGCCATATGATCAAGACAGTTCATAGTATCAATCGGTGGATTAACTTTGCAATGGCCGTCTCCGGATTTTTGTACCAGCAATGATTCGTCGGGCTTTGTTAGTGAAAGTTTGGTGAAAGCCCCATTGTATGCAGTCACTGGATCTGCTGAAGAGTGCAGAGGAATTTTGCTCGTGGCATGACAACCAACACAATTGGTACGCAAGAGCGGATAAACTGTTGCCTTAAAACTTTCGATTCCAGGCGCCGCCGCCGCCGGTTGGCCGCTAGCTGCAGTGCTTGAACTATTAATAGTACCAATATTCGTACTCAATGACGTAAAACCGCTGCAACCGTTGTAAGAAACAACGATCATCGCAATAGCACTAATAAGAGAAAGGTTTAATTTGTTAAACATTTTTTGCTGGCTCCACAAGTGGCACGACGGTTCCGCCGTTTTGCTCGGTAAAAAGTGGATTGTTATTTGGAGTAGGAGATTCCACACGCAAAAGACCACAGATTGTAGAAGCCACATGACCGAGTGTAAGTTCTTGAGCTTGACCATCAACCATTGTTGGGGCTGCGGCTCCCCATGTGCCCGTGTAAACATTACGATCTGCGTAGGGTGAACCATTCCAGTGCGTATTGCCAATGACATAGGGTTTAGTGACGGCACCAGAAATTAATGAAACGCTATTAGCCATCCATCCGTGCTCAGAGCCTACGCCTGATTTATTCGGATTGCGGCCAAAATCACCACCAAGATGAATGACAGTTTCTTTCCATAAATTTTTACTCTTAAGAACATTAGCGAATTCATTAATGAACGTTGCGACGACTCTCCACATAAAAGCATTGGCTATCATGCTGAGATTACCTCCGCCAGAGTGCTCATCAAGAATCCATTCATTATAATTATTGGCGAAATTCAACTTGAATATGGAACTACTGCCCATATTGATCGAGTTTGTGTAACCGTTAACCAACAAATACTCGGCCACAGCAAAATTTTCTGCGAGTAACGAAATATTCGTGTTTGAGTTTACCATTGTGCGTGGATCAAAACCGCTTCCGACATATGTGGTTGCACCGCCAACTCTAAAACCGTTTTGACTGAAGCTTCCGAGTGAAATTGCGGTATCAGTGATGCCAGGAATAGGTGAGGTCGCAACTGCTCGCATTAATCCAACATATTTTTGATAAATACTGTTGTAAGCAGATGCCAGGTCGCCAATTCCCGCACGCACTACTTTTTCAACTGTGGTACGCATAGTGTATAGATTTTCTGTGCCTGGAATTCCTGATTTGGCATAATTGCCTAAGCTTTGCATGGCTTGTTGAAAAGCACTATCCATAGCTAACTGTCGACTTTGAAAACCACTGTTGAGTCCATCTTTGGATTGATCAAATGCCGATAAGATTCCTTGTAAGGGATTTGCACCTGCAGGCATCATTGAGGGCGCTACACCACTTTTGGATTTGAAAGCGCCACTATTGCCGCGAAGTAAGGAGGCACTAGGAATAGCCATATTCGAGCGATCCGCAACAGCTCCATCAATACTAGAGCTTTGGTTTACGGGACGGGTGGTTTTAAAGTAATTTAAAGCATGACCGTCAGAGCCGTTATTAATTCCGCGAATCATCAACATATTATCTAAAAGATTTGCCATTGGAACCGAACCGCCAGCCGCTGTAGGCAGCGAACAATTCCACAAGTGAGGCATATTAACCGTATTTCCACCACGCGTAAATGCCGTCGAAGTGTAGGCTGCGCTGGAAGCGCTTGTCCATCTTGTGACCACGCCGCTATTTGCGACTACGGCTTGATTTGTATAAGGAGTGAGTGGGCAGTCAAAGTGCACGCGCATCGGACCACCGGCAAAACCTATAAACACATAGTTGCGGGGCGGGAGTGTGGCATTTACTGCTGCCATAGCTTGCGATTTCATGATGAGGCCATCAACAATTCCCGCGACTAAGACACGCAAGGGATTGCTCAGCATAGGAGTGAACATCGACGTGCCAAGCATTCCTAAGACTTGTCTACGTGTGGGTTGAAAATCTTTTTTTTGTTTTCCCATTACTTCCTCTACCTTATGGCGCTACATCGCGCATTGCTGAGCGCCGATAAAGATCACTACTGATAATCCCTTGGACTAAACTTCTTAAACTTTGATTTGATTTTAAATTTATTCCCAACTGAATGACGATGTTGCGATATTTTAGATCTGCTGACGAGATGGGTGGAGTCGCTGGATCACCAAGATCACGCAAATTAGCGGTAATACCTGTGAAATATTGAAAGTACTGCGCGGCCGCACACACGTAAAGGTCCTTGGTTTGGGAAATGGCCTGACCAAGTGCTGGTATGCTGCTCAAGGCGTTATCAACCAGAGTTCCGTCGTAACTTCTAAAAAATAATTTTCCATTCGGAGGTCGGTGAAAGAACTGCACATCATCATCCACCAAACCAGTTTCAGCACCCATCGTTACCGGCCAGTTGGTAAGTTCCATGCTGCCACCAAAATTTCCGTACATAGTTTCCATAAACGAGATATTACGTGTGACCGCCGCCATGGGATCCATAGTAGAATGACAACTCATACAGCTCGTAGCATTGCGAAAGGGGGGTGTGTTTGCTGCCGGATTTCTATTTACAAAGGGAGCAGCATCAGATTGACGAAGGGCGGGAAGATCACGGCATAATAAGTCGCTCATGACCGACTTTGACCAGCGGCGATTCATTCGTACTCCGCCATTGGATGGGTGAATATTTGGCCGGCCAATATTTAAAAGTAAATAAGAACGTGTACCAATAATTCCCGCGCCAAAGGATTGGTGGAGAGGTATGTCTTGAGGATTCGGGTAATTCTTGTCATTCATTACGATATTTCCAGAACTATGCACAGTAAAATTTTGTTTGTTGGGATTTAACTTCAATCTTCGCGCACCCAAAAGTTCTCCCGTTTGCAAAAGTTCCGCATTCATTGGGATTCTAGTCCTTGGGGAACTTGGATCTGAAGAGCTCCACATAAGCAAACGGAATTTTGACATCGCTACAAGCTGATCATAACTATAAGAGGCCAGGTCTCTATCTTTTTGCGAGAAACCATTGCTGCGCAAAGCTTCCATTCCTGAATCTCCGGTGACCACGGAGCTGTAAGGAACGCCATCAGAAAAGAGAGCACGCGTCAGGTGCAATGCGGCTTCTGTTTCATCATGAATAAAAGCACCACGTGGAAATACTTCGTCAGGCATTGATGTGTTCAGATCATCGTTGGGAAACCAACTGCGATGAAAATCATTGAATCCAAGTAAGACCGCGCGGCTTTCAGCCGTATCATTTATGAGCTTACCTTCATTGCCGCCCGAAGTATTAAGTTTAGCACTATCAAAAATTGACATGCAGGCGTTAACAGCGGTGATTTTTCCGGCCACTACATCGGCGCGTAAGGGATGATTTATTGGTAAAGCATTTTGGGTGATGTGAGCATAGCAGCGATTAAACAGGGCTAGCTCGGAAACCGGAGATTGAGAAATTTCAGCAGCAAATACGAGGCTTACCGCTATTATAAACAGTGATTTCAACAACATGTTTCTTCCCCTATAAATAGAGTAGCATTTTAACTTAGGCGATCAAAATATTAATTTATTTTTAAGCAGGAAGTGTTTCGATTCGAGACAATTTGTGGTTAGTGTCTTTTAACACCCTTGACTTGGAATAATCGTTAAAGAATTATAGGACCAATCTTTCCACTGCCTTGGGAGCTCAATATGAAAAATAAAATTTTTATAAACTCATTATTATTTACTTTAGGGACTGCATTTTTTTGTATTTCGAGTCAAGCAAACGAAGGAAATCCCATCACCTATTGTGGAGATATCGATCCAAAGGCGCCTCTTGGAACAATTTGTAGTCCTTTTGGTAATTCTACTGATGGTACTTTTATACGAGTAAAAAACGAAGAGGGAGCATTGGGTTGGCAAGATAAAGGGGAAGGTGGAAAAATTTGGTTTGATGACATCCGCAAAGGTGTAGATCACATTGAGGCCACAGATTTCTGTAAACAGAAAAAGGGGCAGGTCCTTCCGTCAAGAGAGGACTTCAGTTTAGCCGAGAAACATGGATTTCAAACAATTTTTAGGGACTTGCGGGTTAAAACCCCCAGGGGATTTCCCTGGTATTGGTCTAGTTCATTCCACCCCAATTATCCTGGAACCTTTGCCTGCGCCTTTAATGGTAATGATCGAGGGCCGGGCTATACATATTGTCGTTACGGCAGAGATTCGAAGTGGTCACATAGCTTTGTTTTGTGCGTAAGCGACAAGTGACCGCTCTAGTCTTCGCAAAAGTACATTCGGTGTAGGGGTGGTGACTACCATGAAATCTGTCGTGGTGTATTCCGCTAATCTGATAAAAATATTACTTAGGACAGAGGCCAGATTTGGTGAATTCTTTTAGTGCTGTCTCGCAGGCTTCCTTCGCGATTTTGTAACTATTGCGGTTGCCATCAAAAATTTGTCCCTGCATCAATTCACTAGTAATGATCTGAGTCGAGGTCACCTTAACGCCAGTCACTTTATAACAGGTCGTCCAAGATAATCCATCGCGGTCATATCGACAAGCAGTGTACGCGCAAGCGCAACCATCCAAAGTGGCAGAGAAGGCAGTAGTGTGAAAACTTACAACTAATAAAATCAAGAAACAAATTTTTAACATGAATCCTCCAAAAAAAGATTTGCTTGAGAATGGAGTATCAGTTTACGACTGAACTAGTAGATTTTTCTTATTAAATAATATGGCGTTTTTTTATTTTATAATAAAAAGTTCATACAATCAGCTGTTTCTTAAGTTGTTTTGCAGCCATTGCATAACCACCATCTGAGCCATCTATAAAATGAATATGATCTCCAGAATTCATACTTTCAACAATACAGGTCATTAATGCTGAATCTGATCTATGGATTCCAAAATAAATTTCACCGGCGCTGTAATGTGCATTCAGAATTGCGGTTAACTCATCCGCCTGCTTCACGCTGCAATCCAAAACCATTTTAAGAGAATCATCCATTTTTTTATAGTCTGAAGTGCGAATCTTCTCGTCGAGATAATTCGATAATTTTTTTGCTCCAGGACCGAAGGGAATCGCCGCCATCATACGCACGATAATATTTGGCAGTATCACCAATTTTATCTTTCGCCAGAAGCTTAACTCTTTCCTAAGATTGAGCTCTCGCTTGATATTGCGCCACAAGCTTTCCAAGCGCATTCCTGAGTAATGAACAGGACTGTATTCCTTTGAATCAAAAATAGGATAAATTTCCTGAAGAATTTTTTGATAGATCTCTGATGAATTCGCTGATTTTTTCACCTGAATCACGACCGAGATTATTGTTCCATTTCGATTTGCAATAGGTGCCCATCGACAGGATAAATCTTTTAGTGGAGGAGAATCATTTTCCTCGTTTTCTGGAAGAACATATTTATAAATCGTATCCTCTTTGATCATATTTTCGGCGATCTGCAGTCCGCCGCCTCGAAACAAACCAATACTTGACCCAGGATTCAGCTGGTACTTTCCGATTTGAATTTTTCCGCCGCGAGCAACGATTTCAGAAACGGATACGATTCCAATTCGAAGGTTTAGTGAAAATGATTTTTTGGCGTGATTCTGTAAGCGTGAAAGTCCACTTTTGATTTTTTCAGTTTTATCCGGTGGCAAAATAAATGTGGCACCATCACCACCAAATACAAAGGGAAAGTCTCGTGTGCCTAAAATGTTTTTAATGACGGCGATACTTGCCGCTCCAATAAGATTGACGTCTTTGTATCGTCCTTCCTCGATGGCTTTGGTCGAGCCGCGCAAATCCGTCAATACAACAAACCAATCCAAAGGTGCATCTAGAAAACCCTGGTCACTTGTGATCTTGTTGAAATCGATGATTGGGGCTAATTTCTGATATCTTTCCATGGACATTTAAGCGTCGTTTAAAATTATGAAATTTTCAAGATATTTTCATTGGATTTTTAAGCATAAACACCTCAATGGTAATTATAAGTTTTTGACCAGAAGTACGCAAGGATTCGCATCACCCCAAAGTGTTTTGAATTCTTCTAGCGGTGTAAAACCAACCTTAAGATAAAAATTTCTTGTCTGGTTGTACTCCTTATTCGGACGAGACTCACTTAAAGTTTTTACCGTAAGAAATTTAACACCTTCCTTGCGGAGATCATTTTCCATGGCTTCGATAAGTTTGTGACCGATACCCCAATGCTGTCAGGTTAGCGGTTATTTTTTCTTTTTAATCCT
>JBBTCO010000055.1:0-65169 GCA_038043185.1 Bdellovibrionota bacterium | reverse complement strand
ATCGTCGCTGCATGGATCAAAGCCGAAACGGGTGTTGGACCCGCCATCGCATCAGGCAACCAGACATATAAAGGAATCTGTGCTGATTTTCCTGTTGCTCCGATAAATAAAAACAAGGTTCCCAAAGTGATCGCGCCAAGCCATGAGGTTTCTGCCACCGATGGTGCCAAAATATTAAGCTCTTGAATATTTAATGTGCCAAAAGTAACAAAAAGAATAAACATTCCTAATAAAAATGCCGCATCACCAATGCGATTAGTAATAAAAGCTTTCATTCCCGCCGTGGCCTTTTCTTGATCTGTAAACCAAAAGCCAATCAGCAAGTAAGAACAAAGTCCCACGCCTTCCCAGCCAACAAATAAAGTGAGAAGGCTATCACCCAAAACAAGAATCAACATATTGAAGACAAATAAATTGAGATAAGAAAAATACTTCGTTACCCCTTTATCGTGATGCATGTATCCGATTGAAAAAAGATGAATTAAAGAACCCACTCCCGTAATAACCAAAATCATAATCGCGCTGATTTGATCAACTAAAAATCCCATATCAATTTTCAGCTGTTCGACATAAATCCACTCAAAAAATTTAATGTGAATCTTTCGTGCGTCCGCTGGCATTGAAATAAGCTCATTGACTAATAGACAGGATGAAATAAATGAAATGAATATCGCCGCTGTAGCGATACCACCGGATAAATTGGCTTTTTGGCTGCGATATCGAAGTCCATTTAAGAAAAAACCAACAAGCGGACTAAGAATTAAAATGGCCATCAAAAGAGAATGATTCATAAATAGCTCTGCCTTTCTAGCCTTTCAAGTGTTCAAAAAACCGGATATTAACTTCTCTGAATTTTTTGAAAATCGTAACCGCAATTGAGAGGCCAACGGCCGCTTCCGCCGCAGCAATTGTCATGACAAAAAACACCATGATTTGCCCATCCACATTGTTGGTGAACTTTCCAAAAGCAATTAACGTTAAATTCACGGCGTTTAACATAAGCTCAATTGACATCAAAATAACAATCACGTTTCTTCGTAAAAGGACGCCGGCCATGCCCATTGAAAATAAGAGCGCGGCTACAATCAGATAATGATTCAAACCAATATCTAGAAAAACTTCACTGTTTAGCATGAGTGCCTCCTCGGCTGCGGGAAAGCGCAACTGTTCCAACTGCAATCACCAAAAGCAACACGCCCAGCGCTTCGAAACCAAAAATATGCCGAGAAAAAAGGGCTTGCCCCAGAAGTTTTGTTGGCGCATCTGGACTCATTGAGGCCTCGATTTCGGGGTTTACCTTCGCGATATTTTCATCTAAAGATCCTGCGCTCATCATAATGGCGCCAACAATCAGCCCACCCATGACCCCAACAGAAAAGATTTTAAGCGCTCCGGTAAAAAGACCTCGCGTAAATGCGGCAATTTCTGTTTTGAGATCGAACAGCATCAGCACCATTACAAACAAAACCATAACTGCGCCGGCATAAACAATAAGCTGAACACCGGCAATAAAATAGGCTCCTAAAGTAATAAAAAAACTAGCGATACCCACCATTGTAAAAACCAAGGCGAGTGCTGAATAAATTGGATTGGTCATTAAAATCACAGCAAGGCCACCGCCTAAGGTCACAATTGTGAGTAGCCAAAAAAGAAATATGTCAGGTGTCACCTAACCTCCTACGCCACGAAATAGATAACTGCAGCTGTTGCGATGGTATTTCCCAAAGCCCACGGCAACATTGTTTTCCAACCCAAATCCATTAATTGATCATAACGAAATCGAGGAAGAGTCCATCGAACTTGAATAAATATCCAAAGAAAAACCGCAAATTTTATATTGAACGAAATAAAGTGCAAAAGAGTTGTTAAAATATTGGCGCCAACTGGCGATTCTATCAGCGTAGCATGAACCCACGAGTGCACAGTCTCTGGAGTCGCATAAGGAATAAGATAGCCTCCAAAAAAGAAAGTGACCATCAAAGCTGACGCCAACATCATGTGGCCATATTCTCCAATGAAAAACATCAGCATTTTGAAACCGCCATACTCGACATGGAAGCCCGCAACCAGCTCAGCTTCGCCTTCCGCCAAATCAAATGGCAGTCGGTTCGATTCCGCAAATGTCGCCGCAAAAAAAATAATTGCAGCAAGCGGTTGATAAAAAATTCCCCAATTGGGCAGCCACGAAGTCTGCACAGTGTGCCCCAATGCTGTGAACTGCAACAGCCCTTGTTGAGCATTCACCATTTCCGTTAGGTTAAAAGTTCCATAAAGCATAATGATGCCAACAATCGACAAACCAAGGGCTAACTCGTAACTGATGATCTGCGCGCTGGCGCGCAGGGCTCCTAAAAGAGAGAATTTATTTCCAGATCCCCAGCCAGCCATCAAAATCGTGTAGGCGGCCAAAGAAGAAACGCCAAGAATAAACACAATTCCGATATTCATATCATAGCCTTGAATGCGGAAAGTATATTCCCCGATCGTTAGCGGGACAGACATTGGAATTGCACAAAAAGCCAACGTTGCAGGAATGAGAGCAAAAATCGGAGCTGCATAAAACAAGGTTTTTACCGCTTTATCTGGAGCAAAATCTTCTTTATTTAGAAACTTTACGGCATCTGCCAAAAGCTGAACAAGCCCCAGTGGCCCAACGCGGTTTGGTCCGAAACGATTTTGGATAAATGCAGAGCCGCGACGCTCGAGCCATACAAGTATAGGGACCGCTTGGACCATCATTAAAAAGATCAAAATCAATTTTATGCCATTGACCGAAATTTCAAAAAGATCTTTTCCCATTTAGTGCCACTCCAAAGCTTTCGATTTCACTTCCCAAAAAAGCCCAAAGATGAAAATTCCCAAGAAAATCATCATGCTGAAAAAAATCGGACCTCCAGAACCAGAGCTAATAAACTCTCGAAAGGTCAGGCTCCATGGATAAAGAAAAATAATTTCGATATCAAAGAGGATAAACAAAATGGCTGTCAGGTAAAATTTGACGGAAACCTTAGTGTCTTTTTTTTCTTGCCCAGGAATTCCGCACTCGTAGACATCTCTTTTGATGCTTGAATTGTTTTTTCTACGACCGCCAATAAAACGGGCAAGTAAAATAAGAATATAGCCAAATATGGCTATAAAAACCGCTAAAAAAATGACTCCACCCAAAGGCACATCGGCCTCCTTTATGAAATTCTTGTCTTGAATCATTTAGTTATACTCATCCAGAGATTGAATTCCAAGAAATATAAATGGTAAACACTACTGAAATGATTCTGGAATCAACTCACACACGACTCGAAAGTTTATTGCAAAGAACTTTTGAAACTAAGCACTCTCAACTCCACATCAGTGGCGGATCTTCCTTATTGTCCTTGGCTTTCTTTTTGTCTCAATCCAGCTCAAGGGTTATTAACAACTTGCCGCATCTAATTATTTTGCCCAATTTGGCTGATTGCTACAAATTTCAGCAGCATCTTGAGTTTTTTGACCCGCAAAGGCAATCCTGCATTCTTCCCGAGTTTGATGTGTTTCCATACGAAGGCCTCTCTCCGAGTCCAAATATTAGTTTTGATCGCCTCAATTTTTTAAGTGCCGCTGTTGAAGCTGCTCAAGGTCAAATATTTTTAGCCACTGCTCAAGGCCTTGGACAACGAACTTTGCCTTATCACCTATTCAACCAAAGAACTCTCCGACTGAGCGTCGGCGACGAGCTTCCTGAAAATATCCACCGTTTTTTAATCGAACTTGGCTATGAAGCTTCACCCCTGGTTGAGGACCGCGGACAATTTGCTTATCGCGGTGGAATTTTGGATATTTTTTCTCCATCTGGCGCGGTTCCTATTCGTATCGAGCTTTTTGGCGATCAAATTGAAAGCCTTCGCACCTTCAGCGTTGCAGATCAAAGAAGTTTGGACACAGTAAAATCTTTTTTGCTTATTCCTGCTCGCGAGGTTTTATATCTTGATAACGAATATGAGTCCTGTGTTAAAAAATTTCGCGATTCTTTAGAGGGTCGCCCAGTCGATTCTTTTGAGCGGGAAGAACTGCTTCGCCAGGTTATCCAAAAAACTTATTTTCCAGGTGTCGAGTTTTTGCTTCCATTTTTTTATAAAAACCCCTCTTGGCCAATTGAGTTTTTTTCGACGCCCCTGAATGTCTGGGTCTTGGATCCGACGCATCTCACTCAAAACAATGATTCTTTTTTTGCCGAACTTAAAAATTCTTACGAAAATTCTTTGGCGACACCTTTGCGACCGGCTATGGAGGATTTCTTTTTACCTTTGGAAAAAATTTCCTTACCCGAAGGTGGAAGAAAACTTGAGTTCTCTGATTTGGATTTTTTAGATGAAAATAAAGCCGCCGAATCCCACATTCATTATCGAACTTTAAGCACAACAGACCTTTCGAATTTAACTTTGTCTTCGAGTTTTGGCAGTGAAACTTGGCTTACGAGCATTAAAACAAAACTTCTGGCTTGGAAAGAGCATCCCTATAGAATTTTTATAGCAATTAAAAGCTCCTCACAAATTGAACGTCTGCGTTTACTTCTAGAGCGAATGGACTTTCGGGTCGCAAAAGCAGAGGTAACTGATTTTCGCTGGGACTCTTGGCTTATTGAGCAAGACTCTGACCACGCCTTGATTCATCTGATCCCTCGTCACTTAAGCGAAAGTTTGCGTCTTGATGAAGAGCGTGTGATTTTTTTGAATGAATCTGATTTTTTCGGAAAAAAAGATCGGCTACGCGAACGAAAGGCTTCCGAAGATTTCCAATCTCAAGCGAAACGATTAAGTTTCGGAGATTTAAAGCCGGGTGATCTTGTCGTTCACGTTAAACACGGCATTGGTCAATATGAAGGTCTTAAGGTCATGCCTATCAGTGGTGTTGAAAATGAATTCATTCAACTTTCTTACAAAGACAAAGACCGCCTTTATCTTCCTGTTTACCGAGTTGGACAACTGCAAAAGTATGCTGGAGCCAGCGCCACCATTGCGCTTGATCGGCTCGGCGGACCCGGTTGGGAAAAGGCAAAGAGCAAAGTAAAATCCCATCTGAAGGAAGTCGCTCATGATCTTTTAATGCTTTATGCAAAGCGGGCCGAACTTCATCGCCCAGCATTTCAAGTTCCTCAGTCCGATATGCTTAAGTTTGAATCTGCTTTTCCTTATGTTGAAACCGAGGATCAGATTCGCGCAATTAACGATTTAACAAAAGACCTTTTGTCGACAAAACCAATGGATCGTTTAATTTGTGGGGATGTTGGTTTTGGAAAAACAGAAGTAGCCATGCGAGCCGCATTCATAGCCGTGCAAAATCAAAAACAAGTCGCAATTCTTGCGCCGACCACTGTTTTAACTTTTCAACACGTCGAAACCTTACGCAAACGTTTTTCAGGCTGGCCAATAAACATTGAGGTTCTAAATCGTTTTGTCAGTACGGCTCAAGCTAAAAAAACTTTGACGGGCTTAAAAGATGGTCGAGTTAATATTTTAATCGGAACTCATCGCCTGCTTTCAAAAGATATCGTTTTTAATAATTTAGGTTTATTGATAATTGACGAAGAACAAAAATTTGGCGTTACCCATAAAGAAAAAATTAAAAAACTCAAAACCAGTGTGGATACTTTAACTTTATCAGCGACACCAATTCCCCGCACACTCAACATGAGTTTATACGGTGTTCGCGATTTAAGTCTTATCAACACCGCGCCGGTGGATCGCTTGCCAACGCGAACTTTTATTTGCAAATTTGATCCAGAGGCTATTCGAAAAGCCATAACTTCAGAAATTCATCGAGGTGGACAGGTTTATTTTATCCATAATCGTGTGCAATCCATTTATGGGCTTGCTGATGAAATTCGACAAATCGTACCCGATGCAAGAATCAAAGTTGCTCATGGACAAATGGAAGAAGAAGAGCTGGAAAAAACGATGCTTGCTTTCTTTCATCATGAAATTGATGTTTTGATTTGCACTGCAATTGTGGAGTCTGGAATGGATGTTTCCAGGGCCAATACGATGTTTATCGATCAGGCCCAGCTTTTTGGGGTCAGTCAGCTCTATCAATTGCGTGGCAGAGTGGGTCGTTCTAAACAGCGTGCTTATTGCTACCTCATTTTGCCCCGACAAAAAAAATTAGACAAAGAAACGCTTGAGCGTTTAAAAGTCATTCAAGAAAACACCGCTCTTGGAAGCGGAATTAAAATCGCACAATACGATCTTGAACTTCGTGGTGCTGGAAACATTTTGGGCGAAGAACAATCCGGTCATATCAGTAGCGTCGGATACGAGCTCTATACAGATTTGTTGAATGAGGCCCTTCACGAAATTCGCGGCGAGCCCACTGATGATTACGATCTGGATCCAGAGATTAATTTACGAGTGCCGGCCATGATCCCTGAGGCGTACATTGCAGATATTCGCATTCGTCTTAGTTATTATAAAGCTCTTGCAGAAATTAAATCTGAATCTGATCTGGAAAAAATTGAAGATGAGTTGAAAGATCAGTTCGGTCCAATTCCTGATCCAATCATCAACTTAATGGGTTTGATGTTGATTCGTCGTCAATGCAAAGACATGGGTGTAAGAGATGTCAGTGCCGGTGTGAAGACAATTTCCTTGGTCTTTACAGAAAAAACAAAACTCAAAACCGAAACAGTCATCCAGTTGGCAATGCGAGAAAATAAAAAATACTCGATCACTCCTGACAACCGACTCAATATTCGGATGAACAATATCACTTGGTCTTCGGTTTACGAAGAACTTAACTACCTGCTTAAATTAATTTAATTGTTGTGATAATTTAAAATTCAATTTTTAGCCCAGCTCCCCAATTGAAGTCAGAAGATGTGTCGGGATCTTCTTCACCCTGTGTGCCCGCGTTTTGAGCGACAAAGACATCCAGATAAGTATTTTGAATATGGTGATCTTGATAGCCCGTCTGTGCTGAATCACGATCAAGCCAATTGAGCTGAAACAACAGTCCAATTTTATAAGAAAAACCAATATCGGTCGTGATTGCGTCTTCAATGTCTGACGTTACGGCTACTTCTTTTATGTCCATTGTCCAAATTTGCGCGCCAAAATAGGGCACAACATAGGGCTCTTTCATGATGGTATCTAAATACAATGATAGTCCTAAAAATGGTTTTGAAATTTCTAGTTTTCGATCTTCGCCAATCCGATTGTCTGTAACCGAACCCATCCCATAACCTGCGGACAATTCAATTCCTCCAAGTTTAAAATTATATTTTAATCCTAGCTCGATTTGAAAAGAAGTAAGATCTTCTTCACCAAAAAGATCTTCATAATAATTTAAATCTAACAACGATGTGTACTCTGACATAAATAAGTTTTCACTACCGACCGATAACATCCAGCCAAATTTTTCTCTTCGTTCTTTGTAAGGAATTTCCGTTGAATACTGCTGTTTCACTTCAACAAGTGGCAGGTCTCCGCCGCGAACTTCTACTAGATCTTCTGCTGGGGGTGGCACTTCTGTTTGGGGTTCTGCTTCTGCAACTGCAGGTGGCTCATTGTTTTCAATCAATTCTTTGTCATCGAACAGTTCTGTGTTCTCGACCGCTGGATTTTGGGCTGGCTTTTCTACGGCAGGTTCTTTGATTTGCTGTTCAAACTCATCATCAGATAAGCCATCCTCTTGTGCCTGAACAATCCCGCAAATAGCAAAAACAGATGCAAAAACTAAAACAACCAGAGAAGCTCTACTAAAGTGCGCCTGACAAAGGTTCAATTTCTTTGTGGGCATTGAATCTTTTGTGAGCTTTGTTCCAGCACTTGATATTCTATTCATGTATGATGAAGTTTAAACTGAGATGCCCCCGTTGGATTAGCTTATTTTTAGTTTTCATCCAATTTCCCAACCTTTCGACAGCTCTCGAGCTAGATTCGCGGCAACTCTTGTCTAAAATGACTCTCGAACAAAAGGTTGGGCAGTTATTTTTGATTGGTTTTCCTCAAACCGAGCTCGACCAAAAACTTCGCTCTCACATACAAAAAAACAAATTGGCTGGGTTTCTGTTATTCAAGCGCAATATCCTTGATCCTCATCAACTCGTAAAACTGAATAAAGCCCTTTTTGAAGTAAGTACGAAAAACACAGGCGTACTTCCAATTCTTGCTGTTGATCAAGAGGGCGGCTTTGTAAATCGAGTTCCAATTCGTCCTTCAACGCCGCACGCGATCTCTGTTGGAATATCAAAGTCGGCTCCCCTTAGCTTAGCGCTGGGAAATGAAATCGGAAAAATTCTTAACTCACTTGGCTTTAATATGAACCTGGCCCCAGTTCTTGATTTAGCAAATCACCAAAAAAAATCTTTTATTGGTGTTCGTGCTTTTGGTTCAGATCCGACGCTCGTGGGAAACATAGGCTCGGCTTATTCAGCGGGCTTACTTAAAAATCACGTTGTTCCAACCGCCAAACATTTTCCCGGCTTAGGCGACACTGTTGACGATCCTCATCTGTCTTCCATCGTACGCAAAGACTCTGCAAAATCTCTTTTAGAAAATGATCTCGTGCCTTTTAAAATGTATTCTCAGCTTGAAGGGGAAAAGGCGATTATGCTGTCTCACATGATCTATCCTCAGTTGGATGACTCTCTTTTGCCAGCGCCTTTTTCTAAAAAAATTATTCATCAGTGGTTACGACAAGAGCTCGGCTTTGAGGGCGTTGTCCTTACGGACGATCTTCACATGAAAGCTTCCTCCGATAAAAACACCCTTAGCGAAGGCGCCTTTAAAGCTCTTGAAGCTGGCGTTGATATGGTTATGCTTTCCTGGTCCTTTGTTGAACAAGAAAAAACCGTTCAACGTATAGTCTCGGCTTACAAAAATGCGGAACTTCCTCTTAATGAGTTGGACGAAAAAGTTCTACGCATTCTAAGGATGAAAAATTTTATTGCACAAAGCACTTTTCTGCCGCACGAAAATTTAGAAAAAATACTTTCTTCTTTGGAAATGGACGCCATTGAACAACGACTGTTTAAAACAAAACTCGAACTGATCAAAGATCAATTTTCACTGCAAGCTGACAAGTCCGTTTGTGCCTACTCTTCAAAAGGCACTTTTCTGACAGACTTTCGAACTCAACTTAATTTGCGTTCTCGAACCTTTCAAATGCATCCCCAACTTACGCAAACAACTTTAGAAAAAAGTCTTGCTGAAAATTCTTGTCAGTTAAATATTCTTACTGTTTACAATCGGACTCAGGCGCAGCTGGCTGTGCGTCTATCAGAATCAAGCAGGAAAAGTTTAATTTTGTTAAATATGGGTTCCATCGCGTTTTTGCGAGATACCACACCCTTTTTAGCAAGAGTTGAGACCCTGTCGCACTACAAAGGAGCCGGTCAAGATTTGGCTCGATTTTTAAATGAAAAAATCAATACTTTTCGTCCAGAAGATCAATACCGGCCCGAGCTCGCGCGATCTCGCGACGTTGAATCTCGAAGTTCGCGTCGTCCAAGCTCACAGAGGCCAATTTCTTCTCGGCCTCAATAATCCACTGCTTTCGCTCTTCAACTTTAATTTCTTCAGGCATATCAACAATATTAGCTAAAATATTTACGCCTTGGGGATGAACTTCACAATATCCCCAGCTCACCACGGCTTTAAACATTTTATCTTGTCCCTTAAATTTCCACCGCAAAATTCCAGTTTCAAGGGCGGTGATCAACATTGCATGGCCAGGAAGAATATTTAATGTTCCAACAAATGCAGGAACTGTTACTTCAAGAATTTCTTGATCAACGACAAGTTTTTTTTCTGGAGTAACAATGGTGAGTTTAAACATAATTAACTCTGAAGTTTCTTGGCTTTCTCAATAGCCTCTTCAATTGTTCCAACCATGTAAAAAGCTTGCTCTGGAAGGCTGTCGTGTTTTCCCTCTAAAATCTCGCGGAAACCTTTGATGGTGTCTTTGATATCAACGTATTTTCCTTCCATGCCCGTAAATGGTTGAGCAACGAAGAAGGGTTGTGAAAGGAATCTTTGAATTTTACGAGCCCGCAACACCACCAACTTATCATCTTCCGAAAGTTCGTCCATACCAAGAATCGCAATAATATCTTGTAATTCTCTGTATCTTTGCAAGAGCGATTGAACGTCAAGAGCACATCGGTAGTGAGCTTCGCCAACCACTTGAGGATCCAAAATCCGAGATGTCGATGACAGGGGGTGAACCGCGGGAAAAATACCCATAGCTGCAATGTCGCGATCCAAGTTTGTTGTTGCATCTAAATGTGTAAATGTTGTTGCCGGAGCTGGATCCGTATAATCATCCGCAGGGACGTAAACTGCTTGAACAGAAGTAATCGATCCTTGTTTTGTCGAAGTGATTCGCTCTTGCAAAGTTCCCATCTCAGTTCCCAGCGTCGGTTGATAACCCACCGCTGAAGGAATACGACCTAACAGAGCAGAAACTTCAGCACCCGCTTGGGTGAAACGAAAAATATTATCGATAAAAAACAAAACGTCTTGTTTATCGACATCTCGAAAATATTCCGCAACTGTTAATCCTGTTAAAGCCACGCGAGCTCGCGCTCCTGGTGGTTCATTCATCTGTCCAAACACAAGCGCTGTCTTTGCGATAACGCCAGAGTCTTTCATTTCTCTCCAAAGATCATTTCCTTCGCGAGTTCTTTCGCCCACGCCAGCAAACACAGAATATCCTCCATGCTCAGTGGCAATATTTCGAATCAGCTCTTGAATCAAAACTGTTTTACCAACCCCCGCGCCACCGAAAAGACCAATCTTTCCACCCCGAGCATAGGGCGCTAAAAGATCGACGACTTTAATTCCCGTCATCAACATTTCCGGTCGTGTCGCTTGATCTTCAAACTTTGGAGCTGTTCTGTGAATTGGCCAAGATTCTTTAGCTTTCACCGGACCAGCCTCATCGATGGGCTCGCCGATAACATTAATAATTCTTCCTAAAACTTCCTTGCCCACCGGAGTTAAAATCATGTTCCCGGTATTTTGAACCTTTTCGCCGCGGACTAAACCTTCTGAGGCATCCATTGAAATTGTTCGGACAACATTGTCTCCCAAATGCTGGGCTACTTCCAATACGAGATTGAATTCTTTATCAGAAATTGATCTGTTTGTTACTCGTAAGGCCGAGTTGATCGCAGGAAGCTCAACGCCTTCAAATTCAACGTCAACAACAGGTCCCATCACTTGTTTAATTTTTCCGTAAGCCATTTGGCCTCCCATTATTTCCATTACTTCAGCGCCTCTGCGCCGCTCACAATTTCAATTAGTTCAGTGGTAATTTTTTCTTGTCGTAATTTGTTGTATGTCAGAGTCAAGCTACTGATCATATCCCGGGCATTGTTGGACGCATTTTCCATTGCTGTCATTCTCGCTCCGTGTTCAGCCGCGATGCTTTCGCTCATACAACGATACACCTGTAAGTCAAAATGCTTAACCAAGAGCTGCTCAATAATTTTTTCTGGACTTGGCTCGTAAATCATATCTTCAGAAAAGTTCGCTTTATTTTTATCCGTACCAAACGAAGAGTGCTCAATGCTAATTGGCAATAATGTTTCCGCAACTGCCAGTTGTGAAATTGCTGATTTAAACTCATTGTGGATCATGCGAATTTCATCGTAATGCCCATCCAAGAATGTTTTCAGTAATCGTGCTGATACCGCCGTTGCAAGTTGATAAGAAATATCTTTATCAAGCTTCGTCATAGACTCGATTGGTTTAATGCCTCTTTTTATAAAATAGTCGCTGGACTTTTTACCAATAAAAAAGAAGTCAATTTTATCGTATTTTAATTTATTTTCGGCAAGGTAGCTTTCTGCAAATTTGCTAATGTTAGCATTAAAACCACCGCAAAGCCCTCGATCTGAAGTCAGCACCACTAATAAAACTTTTTTTGGATTTATCTTCGGTTCCATCAAGGGATGGCTGATTTTTTGAGTCAAAGCAATGTCCGAGATCACTTTTCTCATTGTCAAAGCATAGGGTCGTAAACTCAAAATATTATTTTGGGCTTTCCTTAGCTTTGCCGCAGAAACCATTTTCATCGCCTTGGTTATCTTCTGCGTATTTTTTGTGGACTCAATGCGAGCCCGAATGTCCTTCAAACTTGCCATTTTTAACCGCTACTTCTTCGCCGAAGAAGGTTGAAAGACGGCTTTAAACTCTTCAAGAGCGCTGACCAGAGTTTTTTTAATATCATCTGTCATTGCCTTTTTCTCTGCCAAATCTTTAACAACCTGAGAGTATTTTTGTTTCAAATAATCCGATAATTCTTTTTCGTAACGACGAACATCTGTCTCTGGATACATATCTAAATAGCCATTGGTAGCCGCGAAAATCACAATGATTTGATCTTCAACTCTCATCGGCTGATACTGTCCTTGTTTTAACAATTCAACAAGACGACGTCCACGAGACAATTGTTGTTGAGTAGCCTTATCAAGGTCTGCAGCAAAAGCAGCAAAGGCTTCCATGGCGCGATACTGAGCGAGCTCAAGCTTAATGGAACCAGCAACTTGCTTCATTCCTTTAACTTGGGCTGCGCCACCCACGCGGGAAACGGATTTACCTACAGAAATCGCTGGACGCACGCCTTTGTAAAACAAATCGGACTCAAGAAAAATTTGTCCATCTGTGATTGAAATCACATTCGTAGGAATGTAGGCGGAAATATCGCCGGCTTGGGTTTCAATGATTGGTAATGCCGTTAGTGAACCGCCGCCTTTATCATCAGAAAGTTTTGACGCCCGCTCAAGCAAACGTGAATGAAGATAAAAAACGTCGCCAGGGAAGGCTTCCCGACCAGGAGGGCGTCGCAATAACAAACTCAGCTGACGGTAAGCTTGGGCTTGTTTAGTTAAATCATCATAAATTATAAGTGCATGTCGACCTGTATCGCGGAAATATTCTGCCATTGCTGTTCCAGAATAAGCCGCCAAGAATTGCAGTGGAGCCGCATCCGCTGCGCCAGCTGAAATCACCGTTGTGTAATCCATCGCACCAGCGGCACGAAGTTTTTCAACCACCACTGCAACAGTTGATTGTTTTTGTCCAATGGCCACATAAAAACACTGAACGTTTTGGCCTTTTTGATTAATGATCGTATCAATTGCAATTGCTGTTTTACCTGTTTGACGATCGCCAATGATCAGCTCTCGCTGTCCTCGTCCAATCGGAATTAAAGCATCGATGGCTTTGATGCCTGTTTGCATGGGCTCAGAGACCGGTTGTCGGTAAACAATTCCTGGCGCTTTTAATTCAACGACACGAGTATGGGGCGTTGAGATCGGTCCGCGACCATCAATCGCATTTCCAAGCGCATCAACCACTCGACCCAACAGGGCTTCGCCCACAGGAACTTCGACGATTTTTTTTGTTCTTTTAACAGCGTCGCCTTCTTTAATATATCTGTCTTCACCAAAGATAACCACGCCGACATGAGAATCTTCAAGATTAAGAACCATTCCAAAAATTTTATTAGGAAATTCAACAAGCTCGCCGGCCATGACGTTTTCTAGGCCGTAAACTCGCGCCACGCCATCGCCTACGGACAGCACGCTACCAGTTTCGCTCACTTCGATTTTTTTACTATATTGGCCAATTTGTTCTTTAAGTACGCGACTGATTTCGTCAGCTCGAATATTTGTGGTTTCCATACTTTCCCATCTCTCCTTATTTCATCAAAACTTCGTTGAGCTTTTTTAAATGTGTGTCAATGCTATCGTCGAATGTCCATCCACCGACCTCGGCAATGACTCCGCCCAACAGGCTCGGATCTTCTTTAAACGTAAGAACAATTTTTTTCTTTAAAACTTGATTAATTTTTTCTTCAAGCGCCTTTTGATCGCTGGCCTGAAGTGGTTTCGCAGCACGAACTGTTCCCGTGGTAATTCCCCTCTCAGAGTCGGAAATTAACTCATAGGACTTAGCCACACTGGACACGTACTCAATGCGATTTTTTTTTGCCATTAACAGAAGAAGCCCAAGAACGTCGGCGCTCAATCCTTTATCTGCAAAAGATTTTTTAACAATCTCTTCTTTTTGATTTGCAGACACCAGTGGATTTGAAAAATAGGCCTTGATTGCGGGGTCATCAGAAAAAATACGCGCGACGACTCGAAGCTCTGCCAAGCCTTTGTCTTGAGCCCCGCCTTGCTTTAGCGCTGCATAAAGAGCCTTAGCATAGCGGTGGCTGATTTCGTTTTGGCTCATGGATTCACCGCTTGAATGTTTTTAGAAAACTCACTTTGCAGTTTTTGGTGATCAACATTGCCAATATCTTTTGCGAGCACAGCTCGAGACAAGCTAATCACTTCTGAAACTACTTGTTGGTGTAACTTTCTCTGTGCCTTCATTGTTTCGTTTTTAGCCGAAACCAAAGCTTCATCTTTTATTTTCTGAGCTTGGGATTTTGCATCGCTGATCATTTGTTTTTTAAGCTCTTGAGCTTCGGTGCGAGCGCGCAAACTGCTGGTCTCTACGCCTCGATTAAAATCTTCGAGTTTCTTTTTAATCTCCAGATATCCCTTTTCAGCTTCAGCTTGAGCAACTTTTGATTTTTCGGCCTCAGTTAAAAAAACTGTTCTTTTGTCGGAAAAAAACTTTCGAACATTGTCTTTAAGTAAGTAGATCAGAACTGAAAACAAAATGGCCAAGTTTATGAACTGCCAAACCGTAACAAATGGAATTTCATTTGCGTGGCCCACGTCTTGAATCATGCTTTCCCCAAAAGTTTTTGTGTGACCATCATTGAAAGCTGCGAAGCTTGCCCGCGAAGCTCTTCATTTGCTGATGCCATAAGGATGGCCATCTTTTTGCTATTTTCATCGGAAATTTTTTGCGCCTCACGCTTCGACAGCTGAATAATATCGTCTTGCTCGACCTGCGCTTCGCTTTTTGCGCGAGTAAATATCTGGTGAATGTTTTCATTCACTTCGCGAGCGCGACGCTGATATTCAGCCTGCAGCTCCGCAGATTTCTGTTGGAATTCGTAAGACAGCTGCTCAGTGCCTTTGGTGCGACTTTGTCTTTCCTCTTGTGCTTTGGCAAAGGGCTTAGAAACCAAAGTATAAAGTAAAGGAACTATGGCTAAGTAAATTATGAACTGCAAAAAAACAGTCTCGTTGATGCCTAGTTGCTGAAGCATTTTTTCAGGATCCCTTTTTTTAGTGAACTTTCGATTAGCATCACCGCTAAAGTTCGGTCAAGGCAAAAGCAGTTTGAGCTTAGGGCTTCGGCATATAGGACGCGCCTTCGAAAACAACGCCCTCATCAATTCTTAAACTTGGCGAAGTGACTGTTCCTTTAAAAATCGCCGGAGGCAGCATAATGACGCGACGTCTGGCAAAAATATTTCCTTCAACTCGGCCACTAATAATAATTGTGTCTGCTTCAATTTGAGCATTTACATTGGCGTTTTCATTTACAACAAGCGTGTCTTTAGTAAAAATCTCACCTTTGAACGCGCCGCCAATTTGCACAGTCCCTTCAAAGCTCAATCGACCTTCAAACGAAGCGCCCTGGTCCAAAATTGCCGTAACGTGCCCCATGGCGGTCTGTTCATTTTTCTTTTGTTCTATTTCAAGCATCCTTGTTTTAGTCGATCGACAAGATTCGACAACTCCTCGTCTGAATAAAAGTTAATAGAAATCTTTCCGTGACCAGAATTGTAATCAATTGCGACTTTAGTTCCTAGGCTTTTTTGCAACTCATCGCCAAGTCCTGCAATAAGTCGCTTTGTAACGTCCACCTCTGCGGCGTCAGTCAAAACCACCGC
Organism: Bdellovibrionota bacterium; assembly: GCA_038043185.1. Classification (GTDB taxonomy): domain Bacteria; phylum Bdellovibrionota; class Bdellovibrionia; order Bdellovibrionales; family Bdellovibrionaceae; genus UBA5009. The sequence goes on along the minus strand of JBBTCO010000055.1, from coordinate 49,389 downwards.
CTGCGCTGGCCGAGAAATCATTTTTTCAAGCTTTCGCACGCTCCATTTTTCTGAAACGGCTCGCTGAGCAAATTCAACTTGGGCCTGCGTATCTGGTAGCGACAATAAAACCTTTGCGTGTCCAAGGCTTAAAAGCTCAGATTCGATTTGATTTTGAATTGTTACCGGAAGACTAAGCACGCGTAAAAGATTTGCGACAGTCGCTCGATCTTTGCCCACGCGTTCAGCAACCTGCTGTTGCGACAATTTAAATTCAGAAACCAATCTGGCATAACCTTGTGCTTCTTCGATCGGATTTAAGTCCTCTCGTTGAATGTTTTCAATAATGGCCAGCTCCAAAGCCTCTTTATCATTAAAATTTTTGATAAGAATGGGAACTTCATGAAGGCCTGCTATTTGAGCCGCACGCCATCTTCTTTCCCCGGCGACGATCTCAAAAGAAGCATCTTTCGTTTTTCTTACAATGATTGGCTGAAGAATCCCGTTTTGGCGAATCGACTGTGCTAGCTCTTCAAGGCTTTCTTTCTCAAAGGTGTTTCTTGGCTGATAGGCGCCTGCTTTTATTTTTTCTATGCTGATCTGCCAAACGCGACCTTCGCCCTGTGCTGGCGTTGCTGTTTCAGATGTTAATGCTGACTTTGTCGTTTCAATTGGGTTTTTGATTTCAAAAGACTCTTCTTTCGGAGCCGAATATGTCTGGTCTTGTTCCTTATTAAACAAGCTTCCCAAACCGCGCCCCAACGCCTTCTTTTTGTTTTTATTTTCTATTATAATTTCAGACATTTGCGTCTCCGTAAACTTCTGATTGTTCTGTGCGTTCGGCGTCTGCGAGTGCTTTATTTTGTTTTAAGACAACCTCTTTTGCCAACTCTTGATACTTAAGAGCGCCTATTGATTTTCCATCATATTCAAAGATGGATTGGCCGTGACTTGGAGCTTCGCTCAGCCTGACATTTCGTGGAATTATTGCCGAGAAGACTTTGTCTCCAAAGTGATTTTTGATTTCCGTCACTACCTGATGGCTTAAGTTGTTTCGCGTATCAAACATCGTCAAAACAATGCCCTCAATGTGCAGGTGGGGATTTAAATTCTTTTTTACTAAGCCCGCAGTATTTAGAAGTTGGCTTAGCCCCTCGAGAGCATAATATTCACATTGAAGCGGAACTAAAAAACTGTCTGCTGCGGTTAGCGCATTCAGAGTTAGCATTCCAAGAGATGGCGGACAGTCTATAATTATATAGTCGAATTGGTCGGAGATTGTGGCGATAGCCTGCTTGAGTCTATATTCTCGATGCGGCATGTCGATCATCTCGATCTCGGCGCCAACAAGATCTGGATTAGCTGTAGATACAAAAAGCTTAGGGTTTTTCGTCTTTAAAATTGTTTCCGCAAGAGTTCGTTCGCCGATAAGCACATGATAAATATGATTGTCTTGATTTTCATATTTTTTAACACCTAGCCCGCTAGACGCGTTCCCCTGTGGGTCCATGTCTATTAATAAGACTCTCTTGTTAAGGCTTGCCAGTGCTGAGGCCAGATTAACGGATGTCGTTGTCTTGCCGACCCCACCCTTTTGATTCGCAATACTAATTACTTTTGCCATTTTTCCTCCGCCAAGGTTTCCTACGATGATAAACTTTTATAAAAATTTCAAGCATAATACTTTTAATTTATGTTTTTCCATGTTTTTGCCGAGAATGTTCCACGTGGAACACTCTAAAACTCTACTTATTGTCGCAATTAGCTTATTTTTTTCTCAACTACTTACATCATGCTCAAAGCCCGATCCAAATCCCGAATTAAGTGATCCAATTTATCTTGATATGAAAACGCAGCTAACTATTGTCGAAAAGTCCCTTGTTGATGCAAAAGCAAAGATTGCCGAGAGCAAGACCGAATTAAAAGACGCCGTTCCACAAACAGGGCAGGTTAAGCAGGCTCAGAAAAAATTATTTCAATACGAAAAACTACACGATTTATATCAGCAGCAAATAAAATATTGGTTGATTCGCATTCAAGAGCGCGGACGACAAGCGCGGCTTGAATATACAAGCTCTAGAAAAAGCGGAACTCCTTGGCCAAATCCAAAGGAATTTGAATCCTACGCATCTGAAAAAAAACTACGCTTAGCCAAAATACAATGGGACGCAAAAAAGAGGCTTGAAGACTATAAAGCCGAGTTAAATCCAAAAAAGTCGGGTGGTCAAAGTGGTGCGCATGAAGCGCCAAGTGGTCAAGAGCCCGCCGCTGAAGGTGGCGGTGAGCACTAGGGATCTCTGTTCACCAGAAAGATCTCCACAATGTTCCACGTGGAACATTTTTTGGCCACCTCTCGGGCGTGTACGCAGTAGCTTAGGCAAATGAGGACGCGCCCTAGTTTTTATCTGTTTTTAATAAGGCAAAACGAATTTCACCAATCGGGAGTTTGTATTCCTTAATTAAAGACGGTGTCCACACGGAACAAAGCTGAGTAGGAATTTGACTAACCTCAAGCCCCCACTGTTCGCCACGCATATGATAAAGAGTGCCGCCCGTTGGTACGCATTTACGGGCAACCAAAATCATTTTGGATATGTTGCCAAAACCTCTGGTCACTGAATACTTAACAGAGTTAGCGGGTAGGCTTTCAATTGTCGAATTGATGACCGAGACATTACTCAGCTTTAGCTCGTCAACACAAGCCTTAAGGAACTCGCATTTCTTAGCGTCGACCTCGACTAGGCTGAATTTAATTTTTGGAAAAAGGACCGCGCCAATTAGGCCCGGAAAGCCAGACCCACTAGCCAAGTCATAAAGATGATCAATGTTCTTATTGTCATCAAAAAGCAAACGCATAGCCAAAATTGAATCTGAGAAGTGAAGCACATCAGACAAGGGCAATGTTTTAGACGACACCAAGTTTAGGGTTCTGTTATTCTTATGAAGCATCGCGTTAAAGCCTTTGAGCTTCGCGTAATGCTCGGGGGAAATGTCATTAAACCAAGCTTCTAGTCTCCAACTTAATGACGGCGTGACCGCTTTCTCTGACATGCTTATTCTCCTGAATTTTTCCGGAATTTCCTTTAAGAAAAATCATTATAGCCTGGATCGCAGATGGATTAACACCACTAATGCGTTGAGCTTGGCCTAAAGTGCGAGGCCTAACACGAGATAATTTATCTCTTTCCTCGTTCGACAGGCCGCGAATCATACTAAAATCCAAAAACTCAGGAATGAGCATCTCTTCATAGTGTCTTTGCTGATTTATTAGCTGCTGTTGGCGCTTTACATAGCCAGAATATTTGACTTCAATTTCAACAGGCTCGTGGACATTCGGGTCACTATCCACCTGAAAATCCAGTTGGCTCAAATCGACAGCGTTTATTTCGGGTCGACGAAGAAACTCTTCGAAACTAATGGATTTAAGTAGCGGAGTTGTACCCATTCCCTTTAGCTTCTCTTGTGTCTCTGCTTTAGGGCTTAGGCGGGTCGACGCTAAGCTTTGAAAAAGCGCATTTCTTCGACTTTGAAGGTCGTTTAGCCTATCCATAGCCGCATCTGTAGCTAAACAAATGTCGGCAGAGGAATCGCTTAACCTATCGATTGTATTGTCTTCTCTTAAAACTAGCCTGTGTTCTGCGCGAGAAGTAAACATTCGATAAGGCTCTCGGGTGCCTTTCGTAACTAAATCATCAATGAGCACCCCAATATAGGCTTGATCCCGGCGCAAAATAAATTCCGGACGGCCAAGCAAGCTATGGGCGGCATTGATTCCCGCAATTAAACCTTGGGCAGCAGCCTCTTCATAGCCAGAGGTTCCGTTAATTTGCCCAGCTAAAAAAAGCTGTTTAAGGGTGCGCGTTTCAAGTCGATGATAGATTTGTGTTGGTTCAATAAAATCATACTCAACAGCATACCCTGGTCTAACAATCTTTACATTCTCAAGCCCGGGAATTGTGCGCAAAAATAAATCCTGAACATCCACAGGAAGAGACGTTGAAATTCCCTGCAGGTAAATTAAATCCGAATCTAATCCTTCGGGCTCTAAAAAACTTTGGTGGCTATCCCGATCAGAAAAACGAGTTATTTTGTCTTCGATACTAGGACAATATCGCGGGCCAGTGCCTTCGATAGCGCCACTAAAAAGCGGCGATCTGTCCAAATTTTTACGAATAATCTCGTGGGTTTTTTCTGTCGTACGAGTCAAGTAACAGGCGATTTGCTTCAGCTCAGGAAACTTTTGTGTCCGCAAGCTAAACGGATACAAGTTTTTATCGCCCCACTGAGGCGTCGTTTTAGCCCAATCAATGCTCGAGCTTAAGAGCCTTGGCGGAGTTCCTGTTTTTAAACGACGAATAGTAAAACCAAATTCTTTAAGTTGATCAGATAGGCCAACGCTGGCCTGATCGCCGACGCGGCCACCAGCCGTTTGCTCAAGCCCAACGTGCATAACTCCATTCATAAACGTGCCTGTCGTGATCACCGTTGCTCGAGCGCGAATCATGGATCCATCAGCTAAAACAACTCCGCGGCAAACATCTTTTTCTAAAATTAATTTTTTAACCTCACCTTGGCGAAGTGACAGTTTTTCTTGAGCAAGAACTGTTTTAGTCATTTCAGCAGAATACTTATCTTTGTCAGATTGAACGCGTGTCCCTCGAACAGCGGGACCTCGGGAGGCATTTAATCTTTTAAACTGAATGCACGTTCGATCAGCAATTAAGCCCATCTCGCCGCCAAGAATATCAAGCTCTCGAACCATGTGTCCTTTGGCTAAGCCGCCAATGGAGGGATTACAACTCATATAAGAAATGCGATCTAAATTTGTCGTAACTAAAAGGGTGTTTAGCTTCAAGCGTGAAGAGGCCAGGGCGGCTTCAACTCCCGCATGTCCTGCGCCTACGACTATAATATCAAAATCCATCATCGACATTTATTTACCTAAACAAAATTCTTTAAACACGCGGTCCATAATCTGATCATCATAAGCTTTGCCCAAAATTTGTTGAATACTCAACACAGCTTCTTTCAGGTCCATGGCCACAAACTCGGCACCCATTTGGTTCTGCAGGTTTTTTTCTGCGAGAACCAGATGCGACAAAGCCTTGCTGATATTTTCAAAATGACGAGCATTTGAAACCACAACCTCATTGTCCTGTTCTTGGGTAAGCACATGTTTGCAAATCAGCTCAAGAACGGGGCTCCGTTCTTTCATATCAAGCGCGCTTATGGACCGCACCTGAGTTGTGAGAAACTCACTACAAGATTCTGTTTTTTGGAAAAATTTACTCTCAGAACCTTTTTTTTCCTGAAAAACCTCGTTCCAATCGAAACTGGCCAGGTCGGCCTTATTGCCTAAAATGATTGTCTCCTTAGGATCCAACTCGTTTAAAATTTCCTGATCCTCCTGCGTGAGTCCCTTCGCAAGGTCAAAAACAAAAATATTAAGATCGGATTCGGTTAGAGCTTTTTTTGAGCGCTCCATGCCTATCTTTTCAATTTGGTCTGTCGTGCTTTTTCTTAGGCCCGCCGTATCCGTAATAACAAATTTTATTCCAGAGAAAGTGGTCTCGGCAGTGACTAAATCGCGAGTTGTTCCTGGAATATCCGTGACGATCGCGCGCTCGGATTCGACAAGCAAATTCAACAAGCTCGACTTACCTACATTCGTGCGTCCTACAAGCGTACACCAAATGCCGTCTTTGATCAGCTTTCCAGATTTGTAAGAGTTAATTAAATTTTTTAGTTTTTCCGAAAGCTCTTTCATTCGCAGAGAAAGTTTTGTCGTCTCGACAATTTGCAATCCCTCGGTGGAAAAATCAATGCTGGCCTCCATGTGGGCCGCCATCCAAAGAAGCTCGCTTTCAATAGTATTTAGCTCTAGCGAGAGCGCGCCTTGAAGTTGACGTTGCGCTAAAGCGGCTGCTTTTTTTGATTTACTTTCGATCAAGGCCAAAACGCTTTCTGCCTGAACCAAATCCAACTTATTATTCATAAAAGCACGGTAGGTGAACTCACCTTTTCCCGCCAATCGCGCGCCCAACCTAATCAGTACTGACAAAATGGCGTCGACAAGAACAGGGCTTCCATGACAGCTAATTTCAATAACTTCTTCGCCAGTAAAAGAGTGGCCTTTTTTAAAATACGAAATTAGCACTTCGTCCAAAATTTCGCTATTTAATGGGTCTTTGAGGCGGCCAAAATAAAGTTTGTGACTTTCAACTTCTGCAGGCAAAAAATCGGCCGCTTTTCGTAGGAAATAAAGACTTTGTTCGCCGCTAACGCGAATAACAGAGATTCCACCAATGCCTGGGGGCGTAGAGACCGCACAAATCGTATTTAGATCTCGGTCCGCCAGAGGCGTCATAACTACTCTTGAGACATTTCGTCTTGCGAAGGGTTCGGAGCTTTTGTTGGATAAATTTTTATTTTTTTATACAAACCTTCTCCCAAAGAGCGACTTTTTACTCGGGGATCTTTGGCCAAGTATTGATGAACAATTTTTCGTTCTTTTGGAGGCAAGGCGCGGTAATAAACAGATTTTCCTTCTTCTAATGCAATCGTCTTAAGGCTTTCCGCGCGCTCAATAAGAGCCGCTTCATTTTCTTCGCGATAACCGCCGCAATCAACGGAAATTCCAGTTCGGTCTTCTGGAAAATGATGTTGAGCAACTCGTTTTAAAAATAGTTGCATAGCATCCAGCATTTGACCCTTGCGATCCTTTAAAAGCTCTTCATCGTTCCCTGAAAACTCAATGTGTAGCTGTCCACCGTCTTCGCCTGTTCCTGCGGTGAATTTTGATTCGAAACTAAGCTCTAAGGCTGAGCGCTCTAACAATCCTTCGAGCGTTTCGGTAACAAGCTTTTCAACATCGCTAGACGCTTTACCACTTCCACCAAATAGTTTTTTAAAAAATCCAGCCATACATTCCTCCTCAGCTCGCTTTTTTTTCTCTGAGCATGATCCATTGTTGAGTGATTCCAAATAGCGCACTGACAAACATGTAAAGAGTCAGTCCGCTGGGTAGTTGAAGCATAAATACTGAAAACACAAGTGGCATAAACGCCATAATTTTGGCCTGTGCAGGATCCATCGTTGTCGGTGTGATTTTTTGTTGGATATACATTGTTGCTCCCATGAGCACCGGCAAAACATAAAACTTATCGTGGGAACTTAAATCGGTAATCCACAATCCAAATGGTGATTGATAAAGCTCAATGCTAGAGCCGATGACTCGATAAAGAGCAAAAAAGATGGGAATTTGGATGAGCATTGGCAAACAGCCGCCAAGTGGATTCGCCTTATTTGTCTTCATCAAAGCCATCATTTCCTGATTGAGCTTTAAGGGATCTCCCTTGTGGCGCTCGCGTAGGGCGTTGATCATTGGTTGAATTTTTTGCATATTCTTCATTGATCGCACGGACATAATATTGAAAGGCAAAACTAAAAGTCGTACAAAAAGAGTGAGAAGAATTATCGCCATTCCCCAGTTTGGAATTACGGTGTAGATCCACTTCATAGTGTAGAGCAAAGGAACCGCAATCCACTCCATCCAGCCAAAATCAAAAAGTTGTTCCAACTTCAGGTCAATTTTTTTAAGCATGTCGATGGATTTCGGACCAGCATAAAGAATTTGACTGATTTGAAACTCGGCCAATTGCGGCGGCACTCTGTAAATCAACTCCGCTAGCGCCGCTTTTGTCGAAACTTCTGCGCTCACGACAGCTTCAGGTGCAATCTCTGATTTATCCAAAATAGCCGAAGAGAAATACTGCGTTCCCAAAGATAAAATAGAGGTTACTTTATAATCCTTTTTTACGTCCTCTTTTGCGTGGTTTATGCTGACGTTTTCCGACGTTCCGCCAAATGAAATATAAAAATCCTGACGCTCAAAAGAAGGAAACAAAAAAGAGGAGCTTTCAGGAGTGTGGATTTTATCTGGAATGAAAAAAGAAACTCCCTCTCGGGCCTGCTTGTTTGGGTTCTGTATTTTTACATAACTTGAAAAAGAAGAGCTGTCGGGATGATATTTGAGCTCTCTTTCAATTTTCATGTCTCCAATTTGAGCTCGTCCAACAAAGTGACCTTCTCCTCGGTTTTCAATATCAAAGAGCACGGGATTGTGAGAGCTGCCCAATCTCATTTCAAAAAGCTTTTGGTTTGTTCCCTGGGCAAGAATAATCGGAGTTTTATCTTTATCGGTGTATTTTCGAACTCTAAACTCCGAAAGCCCCATTCCTTTATTGCTCAGCTGAAACTCGACATTTTCGTCTTGATATGAAAGCCATTTTTCAGGAATGGATACATTTGCTGTTTTCGGCTCAAGTGAGGGCTCCGCGCGCAAAGCCCCGTCCGTAGCGGGTGTGCCGTCAACGCTTTGAGATTCTTTTTTCTCTGCTGTTACATTTTGCGCAACGTTGGTTTTTCCATAGCCTGGATATTTTTTAGCTAAATAGTTTTGCCATCCAAAGTAAAAAATAAAGAAAAAAGCGACGGCGATAATAACTTTTTTATCAAATGGTTTATTTTGTTGCGCAGACACGAGCCCCCCTCGTCATTGTTGGAACGGGGTCATGGCCAGAGCCACCCCAGGGGTGGCATCGACAAACACGTTTTGTTATGAGGGAAATGGCGTCACCAAGATCAGCCTGCTGCAGAGCTTGCACGGCGTATTCAGAGCAAGATGGGGTAAATCGACAGTTCCCGCCTAAAAACAAAGTTCCGCTGAAACGGTAAACTCCGACCAAAAATAATAAATTATTTTTCATGGTTTTTTCTAATCTGGGCAAAGGCAGCAAGAATGGCTTTTTCAAACTCCGAATGAAGAAGTTTTTTGTAAAAGCCTTCGGGCATGACTTTGAAAATAAAGTTAACATCAATTTTAATCTCTCTGTTTTTAACCAAGATCCGCAGGTTTTCTCGGGTCCAGCGCTTAAGTTTATTTCTGACAACGGCGTCTCCCACTTTGCGACTCACGGTCATTCCATAATTAAATGTTTCCGTGGGACTCTTCGTATAATTAACTAAAAGCCATTGCGAAGCCCAAAAGCGACGTCCTGACTTTTTTATTCTTAAAAAGTCTGCGTTTCTTTTCAGCGACAGTGGTTTATTATTTTCCACTCTTCTTAAGCGCTAATTTTTTTCTTCCTTTGGCGCGACGACGAGACAAAACCTTCTGTCCAGCTTTAGTCTCCATTCTTTTGCGAAATCCATGGGTGCTCTTCCGACGGCGTTTACTTGGCTGATAAGTTCTTTTCATTCTTTCACTCCTCGCGGCTACGACGCTAGACGACATGCTATATGACGTCATTTCCTACATATGCAAATTATTTCTGAGAATTGCACTAAATACGTGGGGTTGAAATAAAGCACATCGCAGCAACGAGGTCAACAGTTGATCAGTTCATTGAGCCCTGTTAGACATCACGAACTTTTAAAAATCCAAGCATGTTCAAAAAGAACTAAAATGGAACTTCAATGTCTGTCACGAGCGTAAAGCAGGGGTGCGTCGCGTGGAAATAAACTCGCTTTTTTGGAGTGATATAAAATCCAAAATGAAAAGCAGAAATAACAATAACAAACTGCTCGATACGTGGCTAGATCCTATCGAGTATATCAACACAACGGGTAGCAATGAGCGGCCAAAGCTGGTGCTTGGGGTGCCTAATCCGTTTCACCAATATTTCGTCATCGAAAATTTGCAGGAAAAAATTTACTCTGAGATATCAGGTATTTATCAGTCCTCTTTTGAAGTCGAATTTGTCGTGACTGGCAATAAAGCGCCACTTCCCCCGGAAAATCCAGGGGCTTTAGAAGAAGCTTTTAGCGGCTCAAAAACGCCAGTTGTAGTAAGGGAACGAGGACTGCACTCCGATCCATTGAATACAGAGCTCACCTTTTCTACCTTTGTGGTGGGAAAAAACTCTGAATTCGCCCATGCGGCCTGTTTTAATGTCTCTAAAAATCCCGGGGCCGACGATTATAACCCACTTTATCTTTATGGGCCTGTGGGTATGGGTAAAACTCATCTTCTTCACGCCGCCGGCAACTTTATTCGTGAAAACTTTCCACGCCACCGGATCATCTATATATCAGCAGAGCGCTTCATGAACGAATGTATTTCTTCTATTCGACACTCTCAGATGGAAAAATTTCGTCAAAAATACCGAGAAAATGCCGATATCTTGCTGGTTGATGACGTTCAATATATAGGACGTGGCGAAGCTGTCCAAGCTGAGTTCTTCCACACCATCAATAGTTTTACTGATCGAAAAAAGCAGGTCATTCTTGCCAGCGACCGTATGCCTAAAGACATCATGGATCTCGAGGATCGCAATCGCACACGCTTAGAGCGTGGTCTTATTGCTGACATCACAATGCCCGACATCGAGACCCGTATCGCAATTCTTCGCTACAAGGCAGAACGCTTTAACATGAGGATTCCCGAGGACGTCGTTAACTATATCGCCCGTATTTCAAAGCGCTCCATCCGAGAGCTTGAAGGCAACCTTAAAAAGGTAAAAATGTTTTCGGAACTTCAAGGTCTACATATCGATTATGATTTGGTGAAGCGAATCTTATCTCAGCATGAAACTCAGACCGTAATTAGCGTGGAAGAAATAACAAAGATCGTCGCCGAGCACTTTAAAGTGCGAATTGCTGATTTAAAAGCATCAACTCGAGCTCGTCCAATTGTTGTTCCACGTCAAATTTGTATGTATTTTATTAAAAAATTTCTCGATAAATCTTTGGTCGATATCGGTAAATGTTTTGGCGGCAAGGATCATACGACAGTAATGAACGCACTTGAGCGGGTTCAATATCTACAGCAGACCGATCCCGATTTGGCTAAAGATATTGAGGAATTAGAACAGCGTATACACAATATCACAGGAGTGTGAATGTGGGAGGTGTACAAACTTGTGGATAAATCTCGGGGTTAAATTGTGAATAACCTTATCCACGAAAAAACAGGGCTTTTGCGGAAATTGCCAGCAGGCTTTATCCACGGATCTTTGAAAGTGTTTACAAGAACTTAGAAGATTTGGTAGCTTTTCCACGCTCCTACGACGACGACGGGATTTATATATATAGATTTAGTTCTTATAAAAATGGGTAATTTGAAAAAATACAGCTCAGAGAGAAAAAATGAAATTAGAGATAGAAAAAAAAGATCTTTTAAATTTAATTGGTAAAACTCAAAACATTGTTGAAAAAAGAAATACAATGCCCGTTTTGGTCAACGTGCTTCTTGAAGCTCAATCGGAACATTTAAAAGTTTTTGCCACGGACTTGGAAGTAAGCTTAACTGACGAAATCAAAGTTAAATTAAATACACCTGGGAAGGTTGCGGTAAATGCTAAAAGTCTTTTTGAAATTGCTAAAAAACTTTCTGATGGGCCAATTCAGCTCATCAAAAAAGATAATCACTGGCTGGAAATTAAACAGGGAAAATATCTTTCAAAAATTGTTGGGGTCAGTGCAGATGATTACCCCATTTTTCCAACGTACAATCCACAATCTTTTTTAAAAATAAATGCACAAATTCTAAAGGAAATGATCGATAAAACAATCTACAGCGTTTCCAACGATGAAACTCGTTATCACCTCAACGGTGTTTTTTTCGAAATGAATCAAAGTTTTGGATTCAAGATGGTGGCCACCGACGGTCATCGCATGAGTTTAATTTCTCGCAATCCAGGAAGTTTAAAATCAAGTCTTGGGCAAGGAGTTATAATTCCTCGCAAAGGCCTTTATGAAGTTAAAAAAATTCTTGAAGGAATCAATGAAGAAATTGAAATTGCGATTGAAGGTTCACAATTTATTTTAAAACACAACTCAACACTTTTGATGATTCGATTAATCGAAGGAAAGTATCCCAATTATCAGCAATTTATTCCGACTGTGCTTTCACAAAAAATAAGCTTAAAAAGGGAAAATTTTTTAACATCACTTGAACGAGTTTCATTATTAGCAAATCAAAAATCAAAAGCTGTTTTACTCAATTTATCAAAAGATCGCATGGAAATTTCTTCAAACAATCCTGAGCTAGGTGATGCTAAAGAAGAAATTGAAATTAATTACAGCGGTCCAGATATTAAAATTGGATTTAATGCGAAATACATGATGGAAATTTTAACAAGTATGAACAACGATGTTGTTGATCTTGAACTCAATGACCAACTGTCACCAGGACTAATTCGCCCTCAAGGGGATCAAAGCTACACCTGTGTAGTTATGCCTATGAGAATTTAATGTATTTTAAAAAAATTCGACTGAAAGATTTTAGAAACTTTAGTGATCAAACATTTAAATTTTCATCTGGAATTAATTTTTTAGTCGGAGAAAACGGCCAAGGAAAATCAAATCTTTTGGAAGCCCTAACTCTTTTTACCCAAGGCGAATCTTTTCGTTATGGCGATAACAGTAGTTTAATTAAAGAAAATGCAGAAGAATCTTTAGTTACAACTGAAGTCGAAAATTTAAATCTTGAGTATGAATTGAAACTATCAATTTTAAAAAGCCGACGTCATTTTTTAATTAATGAAAAAAAAATAAGCGCTTTAGATCTTAAAAAAAAATTTAATTCTGTTATCTTTAGCCCAGAAAGTTTGTCGACGATCAAAGAAAGTTCAGATTTGCGACGCCATCTTGTTGACGACCTTTTGGTTTCAATTTCATCACAAAATGCAGAATTAATTTATGATTTTCGAAAAGCCTTAAAAACACGGAACCGAATTTTAAAAGATTTTGTTGAAAAGCTACAGTCCCAAGAAACGACAGAAAGGCTTCTTGAAAGCCTAGATCCCAGCTATTTTCGACTAGCAGCAGAATTAACGAAAGCTCGGATCCTCGCGCTTAAAGAAATTCAATCTGAGTTCAACAATGCGATGCAATATATATCAAAAAACAAGACTGTGGATATTTCAGTGGAATATCTAGTTTCTGATGAAAATATAATGGATTTTTTACCTCAAAAGATCATTGATTCGATGCAAAATCGATCGGAAGAACTGCGTTCTGCAGAAATGGCTTCCGGAGGGACGCTGGTGGGCCCACATAAACATCAAATTTTATTTCTATATGGTCAAAAAGATTCAAGATTTTACTGCTCTCAGGGGCAACAAAGAGCTATCATATTATCTTTCAAAATGGCTCAGGTTGTGTATCATAGAAGGGTTCACGGAGAGTACCCAGTTTTGCTATTAGATGATGTTCTTTCAGAGTTGGATTCGACAAAAAAAGAAGCGCTAATTTTATTTTTACATGAAATTAAAACGCAAACTTTTATTACCACAACGGATCTGACTTTGCCGGAAAGTTTTCATGTAGAGCAGACAGCTGTGATTTCAATAAGAGACGGTAAAATTCAAGAATGAGGTAGTTGAGTGTCACAAGAAAATGTGTCTGCCAATAGTTCAAATAGCAGCTATTCGGCTGATTCAATTCAGGTCCTTGAAGGTCTAGAGGCAGTTAGAAAACGACCCGGTATGTACATAGGTGATACTGGAATCCGAGGATATCACCATCTGGTGTATGAAGTTGTTGATAACTCAGTTGATGAGGCCTTAGCAGGATTTTGTAAAACAATTCAAATTACAATCAACACTGACGAGTCCATTACAGTTGAAGATGATGGTCGCGGCATACCAGTTGGTTCTCATAAAAACGGAAAATCAGCTCTTGAAGTGGTTATGACAGTTTTGCATGCGGGTGGAAAATTTGATGGTTCTTCCTATAAAGTCTCTGGAGGACTTCATGGCGTCGGCGCTTCCGTTGTAAATGCTCTTTCTTCTCGGTGCACAGTGGATGTTTCACGTGAAGGATTTATCTGGCAGCAAAAGTACGAAAAAGGCGCGATTAAATCTGCGGTTGAAAAACTGACACCAACAAATAAAACCGGGACTAAAACTGTTTTCAAACCAGATCGTGAAATTTTTAAAGACGAAGCGATTATTTTTGATTTCAGCACCTTATCCACGCGCTTTCGCGAACTTGCATTTTTAAATGCAGGACTTCATATTTGTTTGAAAGATGAACGAAGCGGCAAAAAACAAGATTTCCAATATTCAAAAGGAATCGCTGAGTTTGTTGATTTCATGAATCAATCAAAAAAAGCACTTCATAACGAAATAATTTATTTTAAAGCTGAAAAAGACACTGTTGAAGTCGAAATAGCGATGCAATGGAATGACTCTTACTCGGAATCGATTTTTACCTATTGTAATAATATCAATACGATTGAAGGCGGAACTCATTTGATGGGGTTTCGTTCGGCGTTAACTCGAACAACGAACAGCTACGGCACAAGCAAAAATCTTCTTAAAGATCTTAAGGCAAGCATTGAGGGAGAAGATATACGCGAAGGTTTAGCTGCGGTTATTTCGGTGAAAGTACGAGAGCCTCAATTTGAAGGTCAAACTAAAACCAAACTCGGTAATACCGAGGTTAAGGGTATTGTAGAAACCTTACTCAATGAAAAATTAGCAGATTGGTTCGATCGTCATCCAGCCCCAGCCAAAGTTATTATTATGAAGTGTGTGGATGCGGCTCGTGCTCGGGATGCGGCTCGAAAAGCCCGGGAGCTGACGAGAAGAAAAACAGCATTGGACAGTGGCGCCCTTCCGGGAAAAATGGCGGATTGCCAAGAGCGTGATCCAGCCCTTTGTGAAATTTATTTGGTCGAGGGAGATTCGGCCGGTGGTTCTGCAAAACAAGCGCGTGATCGTCGCACCCAAGCGGTTCTTCCACTCAAAGGTAAAATTTTAAATGTCGAAAAGGCTCGTTTTGATAAAATGCTCTCGAATGAAGAAATCAAAATGATGGTTTCGGCGTTGGGAACAGGAATTGGCAAAGACAATGTTCATGCCGATAAAATTCGCTATCACAAAGTGATTATCATGACGGATGCGGACGTCGACGGATCGCACATTCGAACGCTGCTTTTAACATTTTTCTATCGACAAATGCCGGAAGTGATTGAAAAAGGTTATGTGTATATTGCTCAGCCACCACTCTACAGGGCGAAAAAGGGAAATTCAGAAACCTATTTGAAAGATGAAGCGGCGCTGACGGAATATTTATTAAGTTCGGGGCTTAACAATTTTAAAATTATTGGAAAAAATCATACCGAGGCAGAGCTTCGCAAATTAATTTTAGGAATCCAAAAGTTTAATAACTTATTGAAGGCTTCCTCTGGAAAGTATGACATCGATGCAATTTATTTTTTCTTAAGTAAAGTTGTTGATTTGGAAAAGACCCTAGAAAGCCCAGCACTGATGAAATCAGCTGCTGAAGATTTAAAAGCGTGGATTTCAACTCATCCAGAGCTGGGGGTTACAGAAATAAGCTACGAAGTCAAAACGCTAGAAGAAACTCAAACGCCTCTGCTTGAAATTAAAACCACTCGTTATGCAGATCGAAAAACCACAAGTTTAAGTGCGGAAACACTCAGTGCATCAGAAATCGTTGAATTAAGAAATCTCTGGAGCACGATTTTGAGCGTGACACATTTGCCGGTAAAAATTTCTCAGGGCTCAGAAGAAAAGCAGTTTGAAAATTTTACGCCATTTTACGAGCACGTCATGGAGAGCACAAAAAAAGGAATCTATATTCAGCGATATAAAGGGCTGGGAGAAATGAATCCGGAACAGTTGTGGAGCACCACTTTGAACCCTGCGAACAGACATCTTTTGCAGGTGACAGTAGATGATGCTTTAGCCGCCGATGAAACATTCAGTGTTTTAATGGGCGAGCTAGTTGAACCAAGACGTAAATTTATTCATGACAACGCATTGTTAGCTCGCGCTTTAGATGTTTAATTTGGAAGGTTGAAATATGGATACGCCAATAAACGGAATTACGACGGTTGATATTAACAAGGAAATGCGTGAGGCCTACCTTCAGTACTCGATGTCAGTCATCGTTGGTCGCGCTTTGCCAGATGTTCGCGATGGACTTAAGCCAGTTCACCGACGCGTGTTGTTTGCTCAACATGAAATGAACAACACACATGATAAACCCTACAAAAAATCTGCTCGTATTGTTGGGGACGTGATCGGTAAATATCATCCCCATGGCGACACGGCTGTTTACGACACGATGGTGCGAATGGCTCAAGATTTTTCTTTGCGCTACCCACTCGAAGATGGACAAGGAAACTTTGGTTCAATCGATGGAGACTCGCCAGCAGCGATGAGGTACACCGAAGTTCGCATGACAAAACTCGCTGAAGAAATTTTGTCAGATATAGAAAAACAAACTGTTCCATTTGGCCCTAACTACGATGACAGCTTAGAAATTCCCCTCGTTTTGCCCGCAAAATTTCCCAACTTATTGGTGAATGGTTCTTCGGGAATTGCTGTGGGCATGGCGACAAACATTCCGCCTCACAACTTGGGAGAAGTTATTGATGGATGTATTCATTACATTCAAAATCCCAACTGTAGCATTGAAGATTTAATGCTTAAAATTCCGGGACCAGATTTTCCTACCGCTGGAATTATTGCTGGGAAAGAAGGAATACTGCAGGCCTACAAAAAGGGCCGTGGCGTAATCACTCTGAAAGCTGTCGTCGAAATTGTTCAAAACAAAGACCACGAAGAAATTATCGTTAATCAAATTCCTTATCAGGTAAATAAAGCCAAATTGATTGAAAGCATCGCAGACCTTGTGCGGGAAAAACAAATCGAAGGAATTTCTGATATTCGCGACGAGTCCTCGCGCGAGGGTATGAGAGTTGTTATTGTTCTTAAGAGGGGCGAAAACTCGGGCGTTATTTTAAATCGTCTTTATAAGTTTACACAAATGCAAATTAGTTTCGGAATCATCATGTTGGCTCTTGATAAAAAGAACCAGCCCGTAACTTTTAATTTGAAACAAATGATTGAAGCTTTCGCGGACCATCGTCGCGATGTCGTTACAAAACGCTGTATTTTTGATCTTAAAAAAGCCCAAGAACGAGCTCATATTTTAGAGGGATTAAAAAAGGCGCTTGATAATATTGACGAAGTGATTTCGACAATCCGCGCCTCTAGCGAAGCCAGTGTTGCCAAAGAAAATCTAGTAAAAAAATTCGAATTTTCTGAGCGCCAAGCTCAGGCCATATTAGAAATGCGACTTCAAAGATTAACTGGCCTTGAAAGGGATAAAATCCTTGCTGAGCTTGCCGAGCTTATGAAGCAAATTGAGTGGCTGAAGTTTGTTCTTGCTGATGTAAAAGAAATTTTTAAAATCATCATGAAAGAACTTGAAGACATAAAAGAAAAATACGCTGATGAACGACGAACCGAATTGACCGGCGATTTAACAGATCTAGAAGATGAAGATCTGATTGCCGATGAAAAAATGGTCGTTACCTTTACCAATACGGGTTATATAAAACGAATTCCTGTCGATGAATATCGTGTTCAAAAAAGAGGCGGCAAAGGCCTTAAGGGCATGGAAACTCGCGAAGAAGATTACGTCACTGACATTTTCACGGCGAGCACAAAAACGATGTTGCTTGTTTTTACTGACAAGGGAAAAGTTTATTGGGTTAAGGTGCACCGAGTGCCGCTGGGAACGCGAATCTCGAAGGGAAAAGCAATTGCGAACGTGGTACAGCTTTCAAATAATGAAAAAGTTAGATCTATTTTGCCTGTTGAAGAGTATTCTGAAAATAAACATATCGTTATGGTTACTGAAAAAGGGATCATTAAAAAAACCTCATTGGATGCTTTCCAAAACCCACGAATCGCAGGAATTATTGCCTTAACCACAGATCTAGACGATGCCCTAATTGATGCAAAAATCAGTGACGGTCAAAGCGACATATTTCTTGCAACAAAAGAGGGAATGTCGATTCGATTTAACGAAGACGATGTACGATCAATGGGTCGAGCTGCCCGGGGTGTTAAAGGCATAACCGTTGGAAAAGATGACGTGGTTGTAGGAATGGAAGTTTTGGGCAAAAACACCACCGAAACAGTTTTGATGGTAACGACAAAAGGTTACGGAAAAAGATCTTCAATCGAAGAGTATCGTGTTCAAAGCCGTGGTGGAGTTGGAATTATCACGCAAAAAACGACTGATAAAGTTGGACTTGTTGTTGGAACAAAAAAAGTTCGAGATAGCCAAGAGCTGATTTTATCGACCGATAACGGTCAGGTTATTCGTATGCGAATTTCCGATATTTCTGTCCTTGGGCGAAATACCCAAGGGGTGCGTTTAATAAATTTGGATGACAAACAAGAAGTTGTCACTGGCCTTGCTGTTGTTGAAGACGAAGACAAAGCTGGCGAGGAAACGCATTAATGTTTTTCAAGAGAGCTTTGCTGGTCTTGGCTCTCTTTTTGGCTTCTTGTACAAGCTATCAAGCGGCGGATTATAATCAGGCCCAAGAAGCTGTTGAAAAAAAACATTATTTGATTGCCGTTAACTTTTTAGATCACGCGATCAAGCGCGCGCCGCAAACGAATTTAGGAATAAAAGCGGCCCGGGAAGCGGCAAGAATTTCCTTATATGAAACTAAAGATTACAAAAAGGCGATAGAGTACTATCGGCACTTGGTTCTTTATTCCAAGGAACCCTCGGAAAGAATTCAAGCTCAAAAGGACGTCGCTACCATTTATTTTGACCATCTCCAAAGCTATCAAGAGGCCATAATCGAGTTCAGCAAGCTATTGCAAATGCCCCATATGGATTTTGATTTGGCAAAGTATAAGCTTTCTATTGCACGCGCGCACTACTATCTGAATAATTTTTTTCAGGCAGAGAGCGAGATTAACGAAATTCTGCGGCTAAAAATTGATGATCAGATGAGATTTAATACGCTTCTTTTGCAGGGAAATATTTTAGTTGCCCAAAAAAACTATTTGCGAGCTGCAGAAATTTTTAGAAATGTAATTCAAGCCTATCCAGAAACTGCAAAAAAAGAAAATGTGGCACTGACCCTGGCTGTTTGTTACGAAGAAAGCCAAGACTATCCATCGGCCATTAAGATGCTCGAGCAATTGCGCGGGCAATACACGCCGGTAGAATATATAGATTTAAGAATAAAAAGATTAAAAGAGAGGCAGAAAAATCAACCAGGAGCAAAAAGGATTCATAAATAATGAAAAAGTATTTGGTTTTCATTTCCATTGGTTTTGAGCTTATCGCCCTTGTCCTGTTTGGTATTTATATCGCGGATATTCTAGAAAAAAAGTTCGAAACTAAAGGTCTAATTACCATGGGCTTGATTTTCGCTATCCTCGCCGGATGGTTTTTACACATTACCTATCTACTTAAAAAGATTAATAAAAATGGCAAAAATGGCTCTTAGAGTCATTGGCGTTGTTGGCGCTTTCCAATTCCTATTTACAGTTCTATTGGCTCTTGTGTTGAGCCAACAACAAAAAATAAATTCCGTGTTTTTAGGCAGCGGCTTGTCCATGGTTAATTTCATTTTGTTGGTTTATCTGTGGAAAGTGATTTTCCAATCACCAAAAAAAAGTGTTGCTCTGCCTCTATTTCTCATTGTAATTAAGTACGCAATTTTAATTTGGGTTTTTATGCAGATTCCCAGGGAAAAATCTTTGGATGCCTTTGAGTTTGCAATTGGGGTATTGCTTAATCCTGCAGCGGTCATTTGTGCGGGTTTTTGCAATAAATTTTTTCGAAAACAGAGTTTCGAAAATAAAAAATGAGGATAAATGTCTTTCAATTGGACACAGCTTGTAGTCGGACATGAACATGCTCACGTTGCTACCTTGGCCGTATCAAGCGTAGCTCTTTTAGGTATGGGACTTTATGCTCGAGCAAAACTAGGCAGAGGCGAAGAGGCCATTGTTCCTGCAGGGAAATTTTCATTGCGAGGAATTTTTGAGCTCAACACCGAGTTTATTTCTAAACTTTGTTATTCAGTGATTGGCCACAGGGCCGGTCCTTACGTTCCTTTTTATGCAACGATCTTTGCAATTGTTTTTTTCAACAACATCATTGGCATTATTCCTGGAATGACTCCAGCGACTGAAAATATCAATACAACATTTGCTTTCGGGGTGTTTTCATTTTTAGTTTATAATATTGTTGGACTTAAACATGGCGGTCTTCATTATCTAAAACACTTTTTAGGCCCTGTTTGGTATTTGGCTCCGCTCATGTTAGTTATCGAAATTATTTCTCATTTAATCCGTCCGCTCACCTTAAGTTTACGTTTAGCGAATGTAATGACTGGCGACCATACTGTTCTTGCTGTTTTTCTTGGTCTGGTTAAGTATCCGCTTCTTTATCCAATTCCATTTTATTTATTGGGATTGGTGGTGTGTTTTATTCAGGCCTTTGTTTTTACTTTGCTTTCTATGGTCTACGTGTCCCTTGCACTTGCAGATGAACACTAAATTCAAATACTAAGGAGAAATGTATATGAAAAAATTTGTTTTGGCGATTTTAGGAACTTTGATGTCAGCGTCTGCTTTTGCTGAAGAAGCAGCCGCACCAGCAGCGACTGCGGCGGCCGCAGGCGGCTCAACAGGTATGATTGCTCTTGCTGCTGCTGTAGCAATTTCAATCGCTGTTTTGGGCGGAACAATTGGTCAAGGATTGGCAGCTTCTGCGGCGCTTGAAGGCGTTTCAAGAAATCCAGCAGCTACCGACAAAATCTTTACTCCATTTATTCTGAGCTTGGCTCTTATTGAGTCACTTGTGATTTTGGCGTTCCTTGTTTCTTTCGTAAAAATTGGCGGACTGCTGTAGTTTTTAGTTATTACAGAAATATTGTTTCTGTAAAGTTAAGCCCAGGAATATTTCTTGGGCTTTTCATTTATTAAATGAGTTTATAACAAGGGCTTTACTACGGCTTCAACTTGAGCCCTGATTTTTTCCATTCCCGCTTGTGTCGTTGATTCATACCTTAAGACTAAAACTGGTTGTGTGTTTGAAGCGCGACAAAGCGCCCAGCCATCGGAAAAACTGATGCGAATGCCATCAATTAAATTCACCTTATAATCTTTATTGTTTGCGCCAAAAGCAGCTTTCATTTTTTCCACAATAATAAGCTTCTTTTCTTCAGTTGTATCAACGCGAATTTCAGGCGTATTAAAAACTTTTGGTAGCCCAGTTAGAAGTTCAGGAATTGTTTTGCCGGTGTTTGCTAAAATTTCAACCAAGCGAAGACCAGCATAGGGAGCATCATCATACCCATAATTTCTATCGGCGAAAAAAATATGTCCGCTCATTTCGCCACCAAAAGGAGCCTTTTCTTCTTTGATTTTTTCTTTAATTAGGCTGTGTCCAGTTTTCCACATAATTGGAGCGCCACCACATTTGCGGATATCTTCATACATTCGATCCGAACACTTCACGTCGCCGATAATTTTTGCGCCGGGTGATTTTTTTAAAATATCACGAGCGATTAGAGTCATAAGCTCGTCACCATAAAGCATATTTCCCTTGTGATCGACCACACCAATGCGATCGGCATCGCCATCAAAACCAATTCCACAAACAGCGCCTTCTTCAAGAACGGCTTTTTTTAAGTCGTGCAAATTTTCGTCTACGGTTGGATCTGGATGATGGTTGGGAAATCGACCATCGGGCTTTTCAAAAAGTATGGTGGGATTTAACCCAACAGCATTGTAAAGTTTGCGAACAATCGAGCCTGCGGCGCCATTGCCACAATCCAAAACAATTTTTGTATTCTTGATCGTGCCAAATTCTTTTTTATATCTCTCTAGATATTGAGGAAAAATATCATGAGTAGACTCTTTTCCGCTTCCAGAAAGATATTTTTCTTTTTCCATAATTTTACGTAGCTTTTGAATTTCTTCGCCAAAGATCGTCGTTCGGCCACTGGAAATTTTAAATCCGTTGTATTCGGGCGGATTGTGACTGCCAGTCACTTGGACAGCGCCGTGAACTCCAGGAATTTCAAAAGTAGAAAAATAACAAACAGGAGTCGTGACTAAACCAATATGAATCACATTGGCTCCAGAGCTAGTCATGCCGGAAGCTAAGGCCTTGACAATAGCATCGCAAGAAAGCCTGGCATCATGACCAATAACAAGTGTTGGGTTATCGATGGCCTTTTCATTTTTTAAATAAACGACAACAGCTTGCCCAAGTTGATAGGCAAATTTGTCGTCAAAGTGTTCATTGTAAACGCCACGAATATCATACTCGCGAAAAATAACCGGATTATGCATAAGGTCCTCTTTTTTTAATCATGCGAAGAGCCAGTTCGATAGCTTCAATCATGGAGTTCGCATTCGCTTTGTTTTTCCCAAAGATATCTTTGGCCGTACCATGATCAACACTGGTTCGCGGAAAAGGCAAACCCATGGAAACGTGCACACCGCTATCTTGCCCATGAATCGTCTTGAAGGGAATTAACCCTTGATCGTGATAACAAGCAATAAATACTGAGTAATTGCACCAATTCTTTTCTAAAAAAGCAGCATCCGGCGACAGTGGCCCAACAAGATTGTGAGATTTGCAAAAAGGCGACAATAAGGCCCGCTCCTCTTCTCCAAGCAGACCATTTTCGCCAGCATGTGGATTTATTCCTAAAACCGCTATAGGTTTTTTTTGCTGTTGCTTCGAAAGGAAGGGCTGCAGCTTTTTTGCAGCGAGCAAAACAGCATTCAACGAATCTATGCTTAAGGCCGCCGAAACATCTTTAAGCGGAATATGAGCTGTCGTTAAAAGCACATTAAAGTATTTTCCAATAAAAGCTTGATGAATAGACTTCACGCCGGTCACGCGTTTTAAAATTTCCGTGTGCCCACGATCGGGCCACCCCAAGGACGCGATAAGCTCTTTTGATAAAGGACCGGTGGCTAGCCCAGAGAGAGTTTTTTTATGGCAGGCGCTTGCCACGGATTCAACCCAATACGGAGGCGATTGATCCGAGGCTAAATCAATAAGATCAGTACAAAGCTTCTTGTTGGGCTTTTTGGAATATTTTTTAACGAAGTCCAGAGCTTCGTCAAAATGAGTAAAAGTGATACGATTAAATTTTTTATCAATTAAAGATAAGATTTTTTTATTTGCACTAAGCCCACGCAAGAAAAAAAAGAGAACATCCCCTTGCGGCCCTATTTTATTTAAGGCCTTGGCCGAGACTTCCAGACCAACACCGTCCAAGTCACCAGTTGTGATAGCTAAGCAGTTCATTTTTCGGGTGAGTTAATGCGAAGAAAGGCTTCGTCACGTTTGGACTGAAGCCAAATTTTAAGTTGGCGATGAAAACTGGATTCCATAAGCGCGGAAATAATTTTTACTTTTACTTTATCAAAATTTGAATCTGTCGTTACTTTTTTACTTAAAAGCTTCACTATATGATAACCCATTTTCGATTTAACAACTTGGGTTGTTTCGTTGGCACTTAGAGTCCGAATGGAATCCTCAACCTCTTTCAAAAACTCGCCAGTTTTAAAGGTTCCCAAAAAGCCACCCGCTGTAAAATTTGGATCTTCACTGTGTTTTTCAGCTAAATCCTCGAATTTTCCGCCGGCACGAAGCAACTGCAAAGTCTTATTAGCACGGCCAAGAGCTTCTTCAGCTCCGCCCTTTTTTGGACTAAAGAAAATATGAGCTACACTGAATTCATTAACAGCACTTCGACTTTCCGGGTTTTTCTTAAGATATTCAGCAAGAGCATCGTCATCCGTTATGCGAAGTTTAGAAACAATTTCAGTTTCAACTAAACTTTGCCGCTCGATTTTAGTTTTTAAAAAATCCTGATAATCGGCAACGGGAATGCCTTGAGCCTTCACTGCGTTTAAAACCTCTTGTGGTCCGATGCCATTGCGCTTGCCCATATCTTTGATCTCTTGCTGGACACGTTCAGAGGTCACGGTCAAATTTAGACGCTTAACTTCGGCGTCCAGGAGCTTTTCATTAATAAGATAATCTAATTGCAGCTTGCGATCACTCTTAAGGCTGCGAAGATCACCCTTAGGAAGCAAGGATTCATCAATCATTGTGGGCGTATTTACTTTTTGCGATAAGGCGCGAAAATCAGATTCAAGAATTATTTCTGAATTTACAATGGCAACAATTCTATCAACAACCTCAGCCGCAGTGCTTTTAAAGCCAATAAGCAGGAGAGCGAGAAGTAAAAAATTTTTTCGGGTAGGATTAATCATTATCACCTCTCGTATCAACTCGGATCGCATTGATCAAGTCGTTGTCTCGATGCACCTTAGCGCTTCTAAGCTGTAAATCCAACCAAGAAACAAATTCGGCTTGTTCCTTCATGGCCATAAGAGTTTGAAGAATGCGAGATCGAACCTCTTCAAGCGGAAGAGTCATCGCAGAGGATTTTTTTTCAATTTTAGCAATGTGGTAACCAAAGGGAGATTTAAATATGACGCTGACGCCACCGGCCGGCAAACTAAATAGGGGGTCAAAAAAATCAACGCTGCCCTTTTCAATCCAACCAACCAGGCCCCCCGCTTTTGCTTCGGGCGCAATAGAGTATTTTATCGCTAAGGCTGAAAAATCTTTCTTTTTCAATTCTGCCTTTAAAAGCTCCGCCTTAGCTTCTTCATCGACAACGATTTGCCGCAAATAAATTCTTTCTTTGCGTTTGAAGGTTTCTTTATTTTCTTCATAATAGCTTTTTATTTCTGCCTCTGAAGGTGGCTTGGTTTTTTCACCAATCTTTTTGAAAACAGCTTTTTCAATCAGCGAATAGCGAAGTTGTTCGCGCCAATCCGAGAAAGAAGTTTTTTCCTCAGAAAGAACGCGACGAAAGGACAAATCATCAGGATAGCTTGCGCGAATTTTATCCACTTCTTTATCAAGCTCGTCTTCACTTAATGTGATTTTTTGATAGCGAGCCCAATCTAAAGTTAAACTTTGGACGATAAATGTTTTTAAAATTTCTTCTTTAGCGCGTTGATTAGTTGAAGGGTCTTTGGCGGCCAAAGCGTCTAAATCTTTTAATCGACGAGCCAGCTTTACCGAGAATTCTTTTGCCGTTAAAACGTGCTCGTTGACCTCAAGGACAGGCTTTAAAGAAAACTTTTGAGTGTGACTCGTGCACCCAGCTAAAAGCAATAAAGCTAGGGCAAAAGTCTGCGGGTTCATTCAATCAAAGAAGGGTTGGTTTTGATGGTGTAAGTTTTTTTAAGCTTGTCGAAATAGCTATCAAAAACTTGTTTTCGTTTATCATTAAATACCGCTAAACGAATGTGTCTTTTATTTGCATTTTCATAACTGCGGCGACCCGTAACTTTGATCACATGAAAGCCAAATTGAGTTTCAAGAAGACCTTTGACCTCACCGACTTTTCCAGTAACTGCGGCCTCGTACATGTTCGGCATGATTGTGTCGCGGGATTGCCAACCGACGTCTCCACCGGTGCTTTTCGACAAAGGATCGTCAGAATAAATTTTGACCAAATCTTCGAAAGTACGCTTAGATTTTTTGACTTCATCTAAAATTTCATTTGAACGTTTTAAAGCTTCAGCTCTTTGCTCTGCGGTTGCGGCAGGCTTTAGCTCAATAAGGATATGGCTTAAGCGAATTTCGGGATTCTTTTTATACCATTCGACCATTTCTTTTTCTGAAACCGGAAGAGTTTGCACCTTTTGGCCTAGCTCTTTTTCTAATAAAGCCTTGTAAAGCTCTTGGCGTAAGCGGTCTTGAACAATGGGATCTTTATCCATTTTTCTTTTTTCGGCTTCTTGAGCGCCAACTTCAAAGCGGACGAGATCTTCAAGAAATTGCTTTTTAGTCGGGGGATTGACGGTAGTTTTTGAGCGAACATCATTAAACTTAGTCGTAAATTCTTGAAGGGTTACTTTCTTGTTTCCGA
This sequence comes from Bdellovibrionota bacterium, assembly GCA_038043185.1. Classification (GTDB taxonomy): domain Bacteria; phylum Bdellovibrionota; class Bdellovibrionia; order Bdellovibrionales; family Bdellovibrionaceae; genus UBA5009. The sequence continues at coordinate 23,627 of JBBTCO010000055.1, read as the reverse complement.
CCGTGAACAAGACTTCTTCTGATTTTTGGGCAAAAGAAGTTGAAGACAAAAAAAGCATCGAAGTTATCACCAAAAGTGAAGCAAAAATCTGATTCATAAAAGGTCAATCCTTTGTTGAAAATCCTAAGGCTTCCATATCCTTAACTCTCTTAATTAAAACCCGAGATAGAGGTGGGCGGCAACCCAATTGCAGCCCGAGCATCTTGCGACGCGGCATAAAGAGATTTCTCGAGCGAAGCAGCGAGCTCTGGGTCACGCGCATCCTGCTCTTTTGTAATGGCCTGAAGAGGACCATTCCACACCACATAAACTTTTGAAAAAGGCTTTGGCAGAAAGGCTTTATTCCAAGATTTTTCAAAGGTGATTTTTCGATTGCAGGCGACTCCTGCGACAAAAATCGGTGCGGCCATCAATCGAGAGGTTTCAAACACGCCAGGCTTAACTTTATAAATAGGTCCCTTTGGTCCGTCGACAGCATAACTGCAGTTGTAGCCTTGTTTTGTGTATCGTAATAAGCCCTTGAGCGCCCCAACCCCACCTCGGGTGGAAGAGCCTCGAGAGGTTTTTCCACGTTGAAGGTGAACCATCATCGTCATCATTGATCCATCTTTACTTTGCGAGGTGATCGTCGCTAAACGATAGCGGGGGATTAAACCAAAAAGCACACTTTCATCACCATGCCAATGAGCTAAAATGAAAGGCTTTCGTTCGCGCAAAAGACGCGTTAGTTCTGCGGGCTCGTTGACCTCAAGGCGCCAGGTCCATGAAACAATTTTATAAAGGGCCCAGGCAAAAAAACCTAAAAGAGAGGCGCGAAAATTCACTTGTGTAAAACTTTTTTGAATTCTTCTGTGAGCTTTGGAACAATATCAAAGAGATCTCCGACAATTCCATAAGTGGCTTTTTGAAAAATAGGCGCATTCGCGTCGCTATTAATCGCAACAATGACCTTACTGCCACTCATTCCAGCCAAATGTTGAATTGCGCCCGAGATTCCAACAGCAATATATAAAGTTGGAGCAACAGTTTTTCCAGTTTGCCCCACCTGCATACCATGGGAAACCCAGCCAGCATCAACGACAGCGCGCGAGGCCCCCACGGTGGCACCAAGAGCTTCTGCTAAATTTTCTAAAAGCTTAAAATTAGCAGCCTCTTTTAAACCGCGGCCTCCACTTACAATAATATTTGCTTCTGTTAGGTCGAGCTTTTCGCTAGCCCCTCGAACAATTTCTTTAAGAATTGTTTTTAAGGTGGGTTTGTTAAAAACATGTTCTTGAATAGTTGCCGTTTTGCTGGTGTCTGGCGCGGAAACAGGCAATTGATTGGCGCGCATTAAAATAATTTTCACAGGACTATTTTCAAAATTAACCGAAGCAAAACATTTCCCAGAGTAAAGCGGCTTCTTTGCAGAAACGGAATCACCTTGAATCGTCAGCTCGATGCAATCGCTGGCGACGCCAGTTTTTAACCGGGCCGCCAACCGCGGGAAAACATCTTTTCCTGACGACGAAGCCGAGGCCAAAAGAATAAAAGGCTGAATTTTTTCACAGGCCTGCGCCAGGGCCGCTAAATAATTTTCAGAATTGTATTGATCCAATGAAGCGTCGGCAAGAACGTGAACTTCTTGGGCTCCGTAAGAAGCTGCTTGAGCCGCAGCCAATTTACCATGAGTGCCTAAAAACAGTGCCGCAACGGTGTGTCCCGATTTTTGAGCCGCCTGCAAGAGCTCTTGCGAACTTCTTTTTATTTGATCGTGGTGTTGTTCAACATAGACAAGAATTTTACCCATAATTTTACCTCAAAGAACTTTCGCTTCATCGCGAAGAAGTTGAACTAAAGTTGAAACTTGCGCCGAAGAGTCTCCGGGAATTAGCTTTGCCGGAGGCTTTTCTGGGGGCAAGGTTAGCGTCGTAAATTTTATTTTTTGTTCAGCAGATGAAACTCCCAAAGAAGAGAACTCAATTTCTTTTAAAGTTTTTTTCTTGGCCTTCATGATTCCAGGCAAGCTGGCATAACGAGGCATATTCAGGCCTTTATTTGCTGCCACAACTGAAGCGCCAGAAAGCTGAATGAGCTCCTTCGCGCCACCCTCGACATCTCTTTCGACAACAAAACCATCTGTGCCTTTGGAAAACTTGCTGACAACAGTGGCGTGAGGCAAAGATAAAAACTCGGCTAACATTTGACTGACGCTTGACGAGTTATCATCAATCGCCACCTTGCCGGTGAAAATCAAATGGGCTCCGCCCTCTTGTTTAATGACTTCGGCAAGAGCTCTCGCCGTGGAAAAATTATCGAGATTTTCTGGTGCATTGATCAAAAGCCCTTCGTCTGCGCCCATTGCCAAAGCTGTTCTTAGAACTTCCGCGGCCCGAGGCTTTGGTCCAAGTGTGAGCACTAAAACTTGCGCTCCCGCATTGGCTTCGCGAAACTTTATGGCTTCTTCAACGGCGAACTCGTCGTAAGGATTCATGACCCATTTAATCCCCGCTCCGTCTACTCCTGATTGGTCAGGAAGGATTTTTAATTTTGCTTCAGTGTCAGGCACTTGTTTTATGCAGACGAAAACTTTCATGAGTTGCTCCCGATAAGAGGTTTTAACTTATAACAGGGTGGCTCAGATCCAAACACAAAAGCGCCCCTAACATGTTGCAAAACAAAAGTGGTCCCGTGGACAAGTCCTTGGAAAAACAGTAAAAATTAGATCTACAGTTAAGATTTTCAACATTTGCAAAGCTTAGCAAAGAGGAAATTGGACATGCTCAATTTTATTCGTTCGTCCGTTGGGAAAAAATACCTTATGGGAATAACCGGCTTGATTTGGGCAGGTTTTGTCTTCGTCCATATGGCTGGAAACATGCTGCTTCTTGTGGATGCGAATCTCTACAATGTTTATGGAAATAGTATTGTGAGCAACAAACCGCTACTTTTCGGCACAGAAATCATTTTGCTACTAGCCCTGATAACCCATGTCTTTTGCGCAATTTCATTAACCGCGGGAAATCGCTGTTCACGAGGCCGGAGCTATCAAATTAATCCGAATGGTGAAAAGTCAGCCAGCATCGGTTCAACTTGGATGTTGGTGCAAGGAAGCATCATCCTTGTTTTTATTATCTTGCACTTGATTACATTTAAATATGGCACTCACTACGATGTGACGGTCAACGGGGTGCAGATGCGCGACCTGGCCCGACTGATTAATGAAGTCTTTCACGAGCCAGGCTATGTGGCGTGGTATTTAGTTGCGCTCGTCTTTTTGGGGATTCATTTAACTCATGGTGTGCGGTCCGTCTTTCAAAGTTTTGGTTTGTTACATCCCGGTTACCAACGGACCATTCACTATGCAGGAGTTATTTACGCAATTGTCGTAGCCGGAGGATTTATTTCACAACCACTTTACGTTTATTTGATACATTAAGGAGCCCAAACACATGTCATCAATTTTAGACAGCAAAATTCCGAGTGGGCCCATCGACAGCAAATGGAAAAACCACAAATTCAACATGAAGTTGGTTAATCCTGCTAACAAAAGAAAACATTCGGTAATTATTGTCGGCACTGGGCTGGCCGGGGCTAGCGCCGCTGCAGCCATGGGTGAATTGGGTTATCATGTAAAAAGTTTTTGTGTGCATGATTCTCCTCGACGAGCGCACTCGGTGGCGGCTCAGGGAGGAATCAATGCTGCAAAAAATTATCAAAACGATGGCGATTCGATTTATCGATTGTTTTATGACACAGTTAAGGGCGGCGATTTTCGTTCGCGAGAAGCTAACGTTTATCGTTTGGCAGAAGTTTCAACAAACATCATCGATCAATGCGTGGCTCAAGGTGTTCCTTTTGCTCGCGATTATGGTGGTCTTTTGGCGAATCGATCCTTTGGCGGCGCCCAAGTTTCACGAACCTTCTATGCTCGCGGCCAAACGGGACAGCAGCTTCTTTTAGGTGCGTACTCGGCGATGATGAGACAAGTTGAGATTGCAAATGTTGATCTTCACACGCGTTCGGAAATGTTGGATGTCGTGGTGGTCAATGGCAAAGCCCGTGGCATCATTGTGCGCAACCTTTTAACTGGTGCGGTTGAAAGCCACGAAGCGGATGCGGTGATCATAGCCACTGGTGGTTATGCAAATGTTTTTTATCTTTCAACGAACGCCATGGCTTGCGCTGTTACGGCCGCCTGGAAGGTTCACAAACGCGGAGCTTTTTTCGCCAACCCTTGTTACACACAAATTCATCCGACCTGCATTCCTGTTCATGGAGAAAATCAATCTAAATTAACATTGATGTCGGAATCTTTGCGCAACGACGGACGAGTTTGGGTTTCTAAGAAAAAAGGCGATAAAAGACGAGCTTCGCAAATTCCAGAATCGGAAAGAGATTATTTTCTTGAGAGAATTTATCCAAGCTTTGGAAACCTAGCACCCCGTGATGTCGCCTCTCGCCAAGCCAAGTTTGCCTGTGATCAAGGCTACAGTGTCACAGCCCAGGGCGAAGCCGTTTATCTTGATTTTGCTGACAGTATAAAGCGTCTTGGTGAGGACAAAATTGCCGAACGCTACGGAAACCTTTTTCAAATGTACGATAAAATTACTGGCGAAAATCCTTACAAAGGACCAATGAAAATTTATCCCGCTCCTCATTACACCATGGGCGGGCTTTGGGTTGACTACAATTTGATGAGCACAGTGCCGGGACTTTTTGTCGCGGGAGAGGCAAACTTTTCTGATCATGGGGCAAATCGACTAGGAGCCTCTGCTTTAATGCAAGGCTTAGCGGATGGATATTTTGTTCTTCCCTACACTATCAGCGATTATATTGCTCAAACAAAACTAGAAGCTGTTTCAAAAGATCAAGATGCATTTAAAGCTGGTGTTGACGGCGTTCAAAAAGAAATAAACAAAATTATGAGCATTAAAGGCTCAAGAACAGTCGAAAGTATTCACAAAGAATTAGGCCGCATTATGTGGAATGACTGTGGAATGTCTCGAACAGATAAAAGTCTGAAAGAGGCGCTGGAAAAAATTCCTAAACTGAAAGATGAATTTTGGAATAACGTTCGTGTCCCAGGACAAGCTAATGAAATGAATCCTGAGTTGGAAAAGGCCGGTCGCGTGGCGGACTTCATTGAGCTTGGCGAACTTATGTGTCGAGATGCTTTGGAAAGAAAAGAATCTTGCGGCGGTCATTACCGCGAAGAATACCAAGTGGATGGCGAAGCTAAACGTGACGATGAAAATTTTTGCCATGTGGCTGCTTGGGAATGGAACGGGGATAAAAAATCCCAGACACGACATCAAGAAGAATTGAAATTTGAAAATGTTAAATTGGCCACCAGAAGTTACAAGTAGGTGAGATAATGTCTGAATCAAAAAAAATAAATTTAACTCTAAAAGTGTGGAGACAAAAAAATTCTCAATCTGGAGGCTCTTTTCAAGAATATCCAGCGAAAGAGATTTCAACGGACTCTTCTTTTTTAGAAATGTTAGATCAAGTTAATGAGGGCTTAATTTCTGCAGGCCAAGATCCCATTGCGTTTGACCACGATTGCCGCGAAGGAATTTGTGGTAGCTGTGGATTTATGATTAACGGTAATGCTCATGGTCCTCAAAAGCACACGACAGTATGCCAGCTTCACATGCGGCACTTTAAAGAAGGACAAATTTTAACCTTAGAGCCCTGGAGAGCAAAAGCATTTCCCATCATCAAAGATTTGATGGCCGATCGAAGCTCGTTTGATCGAGTGATCAGAAAAGGTGGTTATATTTCGGTAAACACCGGAAATGCACCTGATGGAAATGCTTTACTTATTCCAAAACAAGATGCCGACGAGGCTTTCGCTTCTGCCGCCTGTATTGGCTGCGGTGCTTGCGTAGCTTCATGTAAAAATGCATCAGCGGCCCTGTTTACTTCGGCCAAGATCACTCACCTCTTGTCGGTACCTCAGGGAAAAGCAGAGCGGGAAAAACGCGTCTTAGGTATGGTCGATCAGATGGACGAAGAAGGGTTTGGAGCTTGTTCGAGCACAGGAACTTGCTCGGCCTCTTGTCCAAAAGATATTAGTTTAGTTAATATTGCTAACATGAACCGTGAATATCTTTTGGCAACACTCAATAAGAAACCAGATATCCATGCGGAAGATGGAGCTTAAATATGAGCAACGTTAAGGGAAATGGCGATGTCGGTCGTCTCAAAGAATATTACACTCAAAGAGAATCCGATTTGCAAGCGAAGCACCGACAGTCCATTGAGCAAACAGAAAAATCCCACGAGTCTGTCGTGAATCAAATTAAGGATGAATCAAAACAAGAAGTTGATGCAACGATTGGTCGCATGAAAGAAAAGCTTTCTGAAAAAGATATTAAACATCAACAAGAGATTGAAAACTTGCGCGCCATGTATCAGAAAAAAATCGAAGACGCTAAGCGCAGCTAAATTTTTATCAAATAGATTTTAAGGCACTACAGTCTAGAAATGGCTTCTGGCGCGGCGTTCGCGCGTGGTGCGGCGATAAAAAATTTAAAAAAAACTAACCAAAATGAAAAGGAGACACATCTTAGATGTAGGTCCCATCTTTGCAACGACTTAAAAAGGTCGACATCAGGCATGACTAAAATAATGAAAGAAAAGCAGAAGACGAAAGGAGGAAGCATGAAAAAAATTGGTGATCTTATGACAGAGATGGGATTTCGAAAAGAAGCTCCCCAAAGCGCAAAAGAAGCCTTCCTTAAACATTTAATTCGCGCTGCAGAAGGTGTCCATGTAACAACGCCACTTGAAAAAAAAGAAATTGAAAAAAATAATATTCCCCAGATACCCACTTTCGAGGCCCACCAGGTCCAGCTGAGTTTTGATTTCAATGAAGTAAGCTAGTCAAAAGGTTACACCCACATGCTCGGACGAATGACTAGAACAGGGCACAGGCGTGGATTTCCAGTCCGTCAAAAGTCTAAAAGAAGTCTTATCTGCACAGGAAAAAGTCAATTCAAGTTAAGAAAGACCTATTGGCACGGTACCATTTTGGAACTAGGGGAGAGAACCACATGTTCCAAAACTTTGCTCGAACGAAGATCCTTATTCTTTTTTTTATATGCATTTTTGTTGTGCCTTTGGCGCAAGCAAACAAAAAAATAAAATATGAACCGGAAGCGGTGCCTGGCGAATACATTGTTAAGCTATCTGATCAAATTGATCTTAAATCTACGACGACGGATCAGCTTGTAAAACTCCTTGGTGTATCAATCAAGAGTCGCATGGAAGACCAAAAGCTTGTTGTCATTAAACGCCCAGCTATTGAAACTCAAAAGTCTGTAATTAATATTTTAAAACAAAACCCTTATGTTGAAATTGTCGAACCTAACTATATTTATCGAATAAATTCTGTTATGGCGAATGACCCTCTGTTTCCTAAACTTTGGGGAATGCAGAATACAGGTCAACAGGACTCAGCAGGAAGAAGTGGCACTCCCGGAATTGATATCGGAGCTACCGAAGCTTGGAATATTCAAACAGGCTCAAACGATATTATTGTGGCCGTTATCGATACCGGAGTGAACTACAACACAACGGACCTCGTTCAGAATATTTGGACGAATGAAGAAGAAAAAAATGGAAAAGAAGGCGTCGATGATGATGGCAATGGATTTATAGATGATATCCATGGTTATAATTTCTTTGCGGGAAATGGCGATCCTATGGATGACCATGGTCATGGGACTCATTGCTCGGGAACAATTGGCGCCAAAGGGAACGATGGACAAGGAATTGTTGGAGTGGCTTGGAATACCCGAATCATGGCGCTAAAATTTTTGGGCAAAGATGGTTCTGGATCACTTGATGACGCCATTCGTGCAATTGATTACGCTTACAAAAACGGCGCTAAAATCCTAAGTAATTCATGGGGCGGAGGACCTTATTCAGAAACGCTTAAGCAAGCGATTCAAAGAGCCAATAAAGCAGGAGCCATTTTTATTGTGGCCGCTGGAAACGAATCAAATAACAATGATAGCAGTCCGACCTATCCCGCAACCTATAATGTTCCCAATGTTTTATCTGTAGCGGCTATCGACAATGGCGGCGAAATGGCTTCATTTTCGAACTTTGGAAAATCAACGGTTCACGTAGCTGCACCCGGAGTGAACATTTACAGCACAACGAAGAGTGGTTATGAATCGTGGTCGGGAACTTCGATGGCAACCCCGCATGTTTCAGGAATTGCGGCGCTTCTTTATTCACAATTCCCAGAAATGACAAATATTGAAGTCAGAGACAGGATTATAGAAACAGCAAAACTAATTCCTGGTTTGCGTCGTAAGGTTAGCAGCCGAGGCGTAGCGAATGCTTACTTGGCTCTAATGAATATCAAGCCTCCGGAAGATGTTAACGATCCAGCAAGATGGGCTTTTAAAAGCGTAAATGTATCGACCGCTCATCCCTATAAAGAAAAAACAAACGAAACCTATGAAGTTAAAGTGGATGGAGCAAAAGAAATTGCCATTTATTTTGAAAAATTTAAAACCGAAGCAAAATACGACACCGTCAAACTGATCGATTCAACAGGCAAAGAGGCTGAAGTTTACAGTGGCGAAAATGATGACACCATTTCAGCCGTGATTTCTGGCGACAGTGTGAAGATTGTTTTCAAGTCGGACGCTACGGATAATAGCTACGGCTTTGATTTGACGAAAGTTTATTATAGATAAGTTTATTTAATAGGACATAATCGCACAGAAAGTAGACAGCAACTTTATTTTTAGCCTTTAGAAAAAAATTGTAAAAATTCACTCGATCGTTATATCAGTATTTATTTCAGCAGCAAACCCCAAGACGATATGCCTTTTGCTCGATGTCAAGCGTCGCCTGTAGGCAGAATAATGTCTATTCTGAAGAACCACGTTAGCTTTCAATTAATTTTTATTTAAAAAGTCTCTCAGAGCTTGAACGATCATTGTTTGGTATTTTTTTCCTTCGTATTTGGCTTTAATTTTAACACTGCGAAGAATGTTTTCTGGAACTCGAAGACTAATCATTTTTGTTGGCTCATCCTTGCTCGAAATCATTTGATGAAATGAGTCAAGAAATTGCAAAGCCTCCTCAATTGATACTTGTTCTTTTGTTGATCGTGGGATTGTCTTAGTTTTACTTTTTTTCATTGATTTTGGCCTCAATAATTTGAATATCGTTTTGATCTTGTGGCCTATTAGCCAATTTTTTCATTTTCAAAAGACTTTTGAGTGATGCCACTCGTACTTTTTCACCGGCTGTCTTGAAAGTTTCAGTTTCAATATCTTTAATATTATAAATGAGTAATATATCCACGACTCGATGAGGATTTTTATAATCCACGAACGACCATGCAATAAGATTTTTTTCGGTGACATATTCTTTATGAAACTTCGAAATTTCTTTAGCACTGACAGGAATTCTTGACTGCAAACCTAATTTTTTCAAAAGCGCTTCGCACTTTTCTAAATCTTTAAGATTAAAACTGACGACGAGATCTATATCCATTGTCGCTCTGATAATATTATGAAAAGCCAAGGCATATCCGCCAACAAGTGCGTAAGGAACTTCTTCGCTATTCAGTTTTTTTACTAAATCAAGAATAAACATAAGGTAGTTTTAAAGTATATACATATATATACAATTGTCAATAAATAAATGAAATTTCGATATATGAGCAAAAATACAAGCATTAAACTATCAGCGTCCGAATCCCTTTAAGGCCATGAAAAAGCTTAGCTTTGGCACAATGTAAAACCCTTAAACAGCTGAGTCGTTTTTAAATCAAACATAGCGCTTATGACAATGGAATAGGAATAGCAGTCTAAACAGCTGAAAGAACACAAAAATTAATAATGGGAATCAATCCCTTTAAAATTTTGAAAATGAGGAATGTAAATGATTTCAAAGCGGCTCCAACTATTGCGTTTAAAAACGATATTTTTAATATCAACATTAGCTGTTTACTCGGCTCAGGCGACACTTGAAGTTCGCACTTCCGATGCTGATTACCTGCTTCCAGCAAAACAGAAAATAGTGAATACATCAGGAGTAAGCTTATCGGAAACCCACATAAAGCAAGCAGAAAATAATACCCATATAATGGTCAATGGAAAGTGGCTGGATAGCTCAAAGAAGGCTTGGCTTAAGACCTTAGAGAAATACTTTAATCAATATACCGGCGGGGAAAATAGCATCCCTGTATCAACAACTAATTTATATAACTTTAATCGTAACAATGATCATTGCGGTCAAATTCCATCGCTTTGTAATTATAAATTTGTTGCTCCGTTAAGTCCTATATACAACAGCTATTCGGGAACGCACTCAATGACTCTGCAGAAAACATTTACCGTGAATGTAATAGAACACAATGTTCATACGGTACCGATAAAATTAGCAAAGGTCGATCCGGCTAACCGCGCGATGTACGCTAAATACAACGAGGCTGTTTTTGGCATCGGCACGAAGAAACCCCTACAGGCTTTGGACATTATAGCCGTTGGCGACAAAGACCTTCAGGATAAAGTTTTGGACCTTTGTAAAAAATCAAAAATCACTTGTGATAAAAAAAATGTAGACGAAATCTTGTCGCATAACTGCGGTTGGAAAAAAACAAACAAAGAAGAAAAAACCCAAACACAAGAAGTCATTGTTGTTAAAAACAAAACGAAACTAGTTACTAAAGTAGAGCCAATGATTTATGCCAACTTGGATTTTTCAGAGAAGATAACAAGTATGACCGTTTTTGATCCTTATCTTGGTGTTGGAGTAAATAAGCTTCCAGAGCCTGGAGATTTAGTTCGGCTTCAACCCGCAAAAAAGGAAGATGGCTATAGAATTACAAAAGCTCGGATGTTTGGCATTGGCGGTGGCCCATCTATTCAAACGGTTGTTCAGTGGAGCGGCAGTCCCATTTTGGCTATGATGGGCAGAGTTGGCGGTTTTGCAGGAGTGATGGGAACAATTTCGATGGCTGATTCGACAACTCGTCGGGTGAAAAACATAAAGGACGCTGATGAAAACAATCATGTGTATCGCGAAAGAACTGTCGACGATATTATTAATAATATTATCAATCACTGGAATATCGACGATTCTTATAGTTATCAGTACTCAGGTGGCTTCGTTCTTTCGACAGGTTTGTCATGGTTTGCAATTGCGATGGGTCCGACCTACTTTTCTGAAAATGGAAAAGACAATAAAACTATAACTAAGATTGGTCCTAAACAAGTTATGGTTGAAATTAAAGATATCGATCTTAGATCTTTTGCTTTAACAGCGGGCTTGGGCATAGTTTCTGTTTCCCGACTTTCAAATAATGAAAATGTTCCATTAATTGGAAAATTTTTAAATACGATTACTCAGCAAGAAAGAAGCACATATCTTTTTGACTTGGAACAGCCCGCAGGAAAAGAAGCTTTTAAAAAATTAATGAGCGGCGTGTATTCAGACGCCCAACATATTGCTGCAAAAGGTGATTCTTCAGCCGTGGCTCGAGTCGATCGTGAAACGATGAGGACTTATTTAGCTCCCAATGAAACAATGAGAGCTTTCTTTTTTGGGATACCCTACATTTATTCAAATAAATTAGAAGGTGATCAATCGCAAGATGGCAATGCAGATTATTATGTCGATGGTAAACATGCGGACTTTAATCAAGGTATTAATATGAACAGATATGATCGTCGCATTATCTTTGATCATAAAATGAAACTCCGAGGTTTCTACGGTGGTGCGCAAAGAGTGTCTGATTTTAATTCTGATCCTAGCTCTGATAAGAACGTAGAGCAAAATTACTATGGACGCTATACTTGGGTTTACCAAGACGAGTCTGCGGACAAAGAAGATTTAGTTGAGCAAGTTGCTCAACTTACTCATGTCGATACGGGCCTGGAAGAACTCAACATTGATGCCAGTAAATTAAAAGACAAACTAGGTTATGTGAATATCGAGTTGAATTTAGACATAACAAAACAGGCCACAGAAGTTTTGTATGACAGACTGCTTAACCCACAGAATAAAGCTCTAGAGACCGCTGTTGTCGCCGAGATTGAGAAATATTTTCGAAGTTACGGTGATGGCCGAAGAGGGGTGCCTACGGGAATCAAGAAAGCTGATTATTGCCACGTGCATGATGGCTTTACTCCAACCGGCGACAAAGACGCTGTTGCAATGACAGATTGGAGTTATTCTATTCAAGGATGTCGCAGGCACGCGTATAAAGAATCCTTATACAGCGGAGTTATTGGAAGCATGATTAAACAACTGGAAAACATCCAAACGCTTTCAAAAAATGTAAAAACCAAAGAAGATCGTATTCGATTGTCACATGCTTATCGTGAATTTGGTAAACTTATGATGACGAATCGATTTACTTTCAAGGCAATTTATAACGTTTTGAAAGAGGCTGAAATCAATGACTTTGTTACCTTGAAAATTCAAGGCCAAGAAATTGCGAACATGGTTCGTCATATGCCCAGCGATGTCTACGAAGTTAAGCCTGATATAAGCATGAAGTAAGACGCATCGGGGGGGGTGTCTTGTTAGGTTCCCAGCAAAAACTTTTCGATTTTCAAATTAATATAATCGGGAAAATCGAGCTGAGTACAATGTGAACCATAAGGAACTTCAACAAACTGACTATTTTTGATGGCTTCATGTAAGTCTGTTTGGAATTTTTTTGGTGTGACGTGATCGTTCTCGCCACTGATTATCAAGGTTGGAACTTCAATTTTTTTAAGAATTTCATCACCATTAAAACGCATCAACTCTTCGCACAGCGGAAAAAAAACACGTAAATCCATTTGCGCGACTCCACGGGTGTAAACTTCGATATCCTTGAAATGTGTGAGCTTTAAATTAAAACCGCCAGCCAGGGCAGCCACTCGCATCGCCACCGGATTATAAACAAGCATTTTCCAAAGTTGAGACCAAATTTCCGGAGCACTTTCGTACTGTTTTTTTATAAAATAAAAAAAGGGCTCGGCAATATCCAAACCAAACATTCCTTTGAACGGGTTTTTGGAAAAACCATTGATGAAAACCATGCCATTAAAAAGCTCTGGAGCAAGGTCATAGGTTTTTAAAATTATGGGAACACCAAAGCTATGACCCAAGAACCAAGCTTTCTTTAAGTTTAAGTGTTCGAGCAAGGCCTGAAGATCTTTTGCCATTGAAACTAAGTTCAAATTTTGATCAGAAGAAATCTCAGAGCTTTTGTGATGTCCACGTAAATCAAAAACAATGGTTTTATAATGTTTCGAAAAATAATGAACTTGGTGATGCCAATGGTTAGTCAAACAGGCAATGCCATACACGAAAACTAAAGGCTCGCCCTTGCCCCGAGTTTCATAATAAATCGGCGTGCCATCAAAACTTTTAAAAGTACCAAACTCTTTGGGAATCGATTCCATTTTCACCTAACAAAAGAAATTTTTAGTGTTGCACGACCAACCTGAATTAAGTCGCCCTCTTTCAGCTCTGCTCGATCAACAGGGGCCTTATTTAGGAGCACTTTGAAACCAGACTTATTAATTAAAAGAGCGCCTGAAGGATCTTGTGGCTGAATTTCAAAAGCCAGATTTGGCGCCTCGGAGTCTTCAATGTCAATATCGAGATGGTTAAACCCCGCAAATCGAGGACCATAAGATAAAACTTTTTTTTGCTCGGCTTGTAGGCCACTTACAAATTCAAGTTCGAGCGTGGGTTTAAAAATTTGCAGTCCTTGTGGCACCGGAACTTTTGTCGGCAAGTTTTCGGAAAAAAATCGTCGCAACAAACTTCGCCAGCTTTTTGTGACGGTTAGTTTTTCGACGTCTTTGTCCGGAATTGTTTTTATTCGCAGAGGGGTGTCGCCGAGAACGAAAGTCACTCCTTGAATCAGCAGCACTTTTTTTACCATGCGCGAGTTCACCAAAAGGCCATTTGATGAGTCGAGATCAATCAATACAAGCTGACCCTTTTCATCGCGGGCAATCTTACAATGAGTTGAGGAAACATTTTCATCTTTGATTAGATAGTCTGCTTTGAGCCGACCAAAGCTGCGACCTTCAACTAATTGAAATAACATGCCTTTTTGAGGGCCTTCAAGAACTTCAGCGACTATTGCCATAGACAAAGTGTAGGCGACTTTTTGAGTGCTTTCAACAGATCTCAAAGAACTCCCCTTGTCCTTCGACGAAAGGCATGTTAGACGCAGGGGGCACGACCTTGTTCCTTCTTGATAAAAACTATCGGAGGGGGAGCTTTAACCGAAAGGAATTACATGCAATTGTCGAAAAATGATCTTAAGCGACCTTATGAAGTCGTTATTCTTATTCACCCAGATGCCAGTTTAGAAGAGCAAAAAGAGTTGTTTAAAAAAAATAAAGCAACAATTTCTTCCTATAAAGGCGCCGTCCACTCCCTCGAAACTTGGGGAAAAAGAAATCTTGGATCGCCAATTGGAAAACTACGAAAAGCGATTTATTTTCATTCTATTTTTGAGGCTGATCCCCAAGCTGTTTCAGAGATTGAACGGACGATGAGGATCAATGATAAGGTTTTGCGTTTTATGCATACTCGCTTGGACGAAAGAACTCCAGTGAACAAACATCTTGAAGCCTTCAAAAAAGGTTTAAGCGAATCTGCTGCACGAGAAAAAGAACGTGAAGCAAAAATGCAGGCAAGAAAAGCGGCCTTTGCTGCAGCTCGAGCCGAAAGATCTGACTCTCGAGAGTAATGAAAAACGCGAAGGTAACTCCACAAAAGTTTCTGTATTTAAGTTCATTGTCTATTTTGCTGACGATGCTCACTTTGGTATTTGGAACACCTTTCCTGCGCGCAATAAAAAGATCTTATGGCGCGCTTGCCTTCTGGGTTTTAGGCCTCCTGCTTTCAATTGTTTTTTGGCAACTGAAAGCTCATCTTTTGCTGGTTTTTGTTAACGCACTTTGGATTTCTTTAGGGATTCAAATGGAATGCGAAAAGCGAGGCTTCAGATGGTGGCTCTCGAGCTTTTTAGGTTTGTCGATTGGCGCTTTTGTTGGATTCGCTGGTGCGGCTCTATTGCTGAGAAGTTTTGGACTTGCTAGCGAAGAAAGTCTTGTGGGTTTACTTGAGGAATTTTTAGCAAGCTTGCAGCAGACGAGCCAAGTTCAGTTGAAACTGAGTGCAAAAGATTTTCTTCAAATTGTTCCGGGTTTATTTATTGTGATTTTAGAATTGGCTTTAGGCATGGGATTGATATTTGAAAGAAAAGTTTTTCGCTGGTTTCAGTTGCCCTATGAAAGATTTGTCTCTCAAGTAAGCTTGCTTGAATACAAACTTCCTGATGGTTTGATTTGGGCGACCTTGTCGGCACTTTTATTAGCTTTTGTGAGCTTTGGCTCGACAACTGCGAATGTTATTGGACTTAACTTTGTGTATATCGCAGGGACGCTTTATTTTTTTCAAGGCTTGGCGATTATTGAAGTTTTTCTTATGGCTTTAAAAGTTGGTTTTTTTGGTCGATTTTTGGTTTATTTTTTAATGGTTGGACAACTCTTACCGGTTGTTGCCTTATTTGGGTTTATTGATTTCTGGATCGATTTTCGAAAAAGAATTCGAACGGCTTTGATGAAAAGCAAAAAAACCCAGCCCAATGGCAATGATTGATTGAGTGAAACTTCCTAACGAGGAGAGAACAGATGAAAGTTATTTTACAAAAAGATGTTAAAGATGTGGGTAAAGTTGGGGATTTGGTTAATGTTTCCGAGGGCTTTGCGAGAAACTTTTTGTTTCCACGAAAGTTAGCTTCGGAAGCGACTGAACACAAAGTTAAAGAATGGGAACACTTAAAGCGGATGGCAGAAGCCAAAAAGAAAAAAGCCGTTGTTGAGCGCCAAGCGATTCTAGATAAAATCAAAGGCATTACTTTGAGTTTTAAAGCTGCCGCTGGTGAAACAGATAAATTGTTTGGAACAATCACCACGACTGAAATTTCACGTGAGCTTCAAAAACAAGGCTTTTCTATTGATAGAAGAGACATTCATTTGGAAGAGCCAATTAAAATTTTAGGACAGCACAAAGCCATTGTACGTTATGGCGAAGGACTAGAGGCACACCTGAGCATCGCTGTTGAACGGGCTCACTAGTTTGATTTAAATTTATAGCTCTGAGGAGTTTCGTCAGAAAATTCTTCAGAGCTGTCTTTCATTTCCAATAAAACATCTTGAAGCTCTTGCGCTAAAATTTCTCTGAGCTCTGGCAAGGTAATTTGCTGAGCCGACTTCCCATACTTCTCTAATAACTTATCAAACTCGGTATTGAACAAGTCTTCATCTAATCCTGAATTTAATGATAAATCTTGAGCCAAGTTTTTTCCCATGCTCGCCTCCATGCTCACAAGGACCCCTGTTTCTTGGACAAGGTTATTCCACCAAGAGGTTAATCGGTGAGCAAGGTGAGAGAAAAAAATCGATGATTTCTAGACTAGGCTTGAGTTTTTAGGCGTTTCCACTGGGCGCAAAATTCCTTGGCTTTCCAGGATGAGGCGGAGCCTGGGGTGGCGGCAAAGGACTTACGACGTGGGAGTCAGCATCGCGAAATTTGTTATACTTAGCATCGAATCGCAATTTAACTGTGCCAGTTGGACCATTCCGTTGTTTTCCAATAATGATTTCAGCGTGGCCTTGTTTTTCAGGATCATCCTTATCGTAATAATCATCACGATAAAGCAGCATGATAACATCAGCATCTTGTTCGATAGATCCGGATTCCCGAAGATCTGAAAGCATAGGCCGGCGGTCGGATCGACCCTCGACACCCCGATTTAACTGTGCCATGGCAACAACCGGGACATTCAGTTCTTTAGCAATCATTTTTAAATTTTTTGAAATCTCAGAAACCGCTCGTTCGCGACTTTCGACTTTTTGTTTCAAATCCATCAACTGAAGGTAGTCGATCATAATCATATCTAAGTTTTGCTGCGCCTTCAAACGCCGACAGCGGGCTCGAATCTCGAATGGACTGATGGCAGACGTGTCGTCAATGTACATGGGAGCTTCGCTCAAAGCTGAAGCTGCAGCAATCAACTTGGGCCAAGAGGAATCCTGCACCCGCCCCGTTCGAACTTCGGACAGGCCAACTTTGGCTTCAGCAGCTAACAAACGCATCATAACGGACTCTTTGCTCATCTCGAGGGAAAAGAAGGCCACAGATTTTTTTTGGCGAAGGGCTGCGTAGCTTGCCAAGTTCAATCCGAAGGCGGTTTTTCCCATCGAAGGACGAGCGGCTACAATCAGCAATTCCCCGCCGTGCAAACCGGCCGTCATCTTGTCGAGTTCAGCGAAACCGGTAGCAAGACCGGTAATGTCTTCTTGTCTTTGATAGAGAACTTCAATTTTTTTAATACTGTCTTTAACAATTTCCATCGAGCCAGTAAGGCCCTGGTTGGATTTTTTTTCACTGACCTTAAAAATATCGGCTTCAGCGCGATCCAGAAGAATTTCAACATCCTGGTCACTGGTGTAAGCTTTTTCGATGATTTCAGTGCTTGTGTGAATCAAACGCCGCAGTAAAGATTTATCCTTTACGATTTGTGCATAAGTTGCAATGTGGGCGGCAGAGATTGTTTTTTCAAGTAGGCTGGCGAGGTAAACGTACCCACCAATGGCATCAAATTCTTGCCGGGACTGAAGAAGATCTGTAGCAGTGACAAGATCAATAGGCTTATTTTTAGCGTGAAGATCACGAATAACTTGATAGATTTTCTGATTTGCGGGGCTATAAAAATCGTCAGGCTCAAGAACGTCAGCAACTTGATCAAAGGCCTCTTTTTCAAGCATGAGGCCGCCAAGTATAGACTGTTCGGCCTCAAGATTTTGTGGCGGTACTCGTGTCCCCATATTCCCCCTCAATACGAATTTTGTGAGCGCATTCAAAAAAGAAAATCAAGGAGTGCCCACTGATGAAAGTCAGGAAGAAGCTTTATCTAGTTATTTTTTTTAACCCGAATCTTATAATTGTCGATCTTTTTTTTCAGCGTATTGCGATTAATCCCCAACATTAGCGCGGTTTTCACTTGATTGCCGTTATAAGCTCTTAGGGCCAGCTCAAGAAGCGGTTTTTCAACTTGTTCAATCACAACATTGTACAAACCATTGAGTTCCACTTGCGCTTCTTTTTGCTGTTGGAAGAGCACCTCAAGCTTGCTTTTCACGAGCTTTTCAAGGCTGACAGATTGTAAGTTGGCGACAAACAGATGATCAGAGCTGTTCAGGTTGGGCGTCATGGAACTCCTAGGTTGTTGCAAAAAAGTTAATTTTTTTATTTCTCACAAAACCATTTTCTAGTTCTGTGAGTAGATGATCACACACCACGTGTTTCTGCAGACCAAATATACTTATGCAGCTGCAATTGCAACCTTGCAGTTGATTTTTTTTTCAAAATATTTTCTGCCAACCAGCGTTCGCTTATTTGGCCGTATGATGGACTGTATAAAATAGTAAATTTTTTTAATAAATCATGTTGACGACAAAAATTTTCTGACCAGTCGAAGTCTTTTTCTGAACAAATAACAAATTTGATTTCGGTCTGAGGCGGAAGGAAATTTAAATTTTCTAAAAGGAAACTTTCGGCAGCGCCGCTATCGGGAGTTTTCACATCCAAAATAATTTTAACTCGAGAATCAACTTCGGCAAGGCTTTTTGAACCACTGGTTTCCAGAGACACTACGAAACCAAGATCACAAAGCTGGGTCATCAGGGGAAGTACGGGTTTTTGTAAAAGAGGTTCCCCGCCAGTGATGCAGACATAAGAAGCATCAAAAGACTTAATTTGATTAAGGATTTGCTCTTGGCTTTGATTCTCGCCTTCGAAATAAGAATATTTTGTATCACAATAAGTGCAGCGCAAATTACAAGCGGTGGTTCTTACAAAGACAGTCGGATATCCAGCATAAGTTGACTCGCCTTGAATGCTGTAAAAAATCTCGTTGATTTTGATCAAGTCATTGGCGCTCTGCTGGGTCATTTTTTCAGTCATCATTAGGTCTTTTGTCTTGCCGCCACCCCCAGCTAAAGTCAAGGCGGGGAAGCATCTCTTTCCAAGGGCGCAAAGAAAGAGTAAATTTTCTAAATGAACGTTTTTTTTAAAAAATTTCGCCAAGACTTAGCGGCTATAGGTTGGTTGTTTCTTGTGATCTTTGTGGGGCTAGCTTTATTTAGCTTTAACCCTAAAGATCCCTCAATCAATTCGATTGGCAGAGGTTTGACCGTTTTTAATGCCTGTGGTCCCGTTGGATCTTTTTTGGCCGATGCGCTTTACCAGTTTTTAGGTATTGGAAGTTGGATTTTGCCACTCAGTTTTTTAAGACTGTCTTGGGCCTGTTTCTGGGGCGAAGATATCAGCCTTAAAAAAACAAGATATTTGTGGGCCGCCCTTTTAACTATTAATTTATCTTGTTTATTGAGCCTTTATTGGCCGACGACTAAAATATTTTCAGAACAAATTTATTTGGGCGGATTGATTGGCCTTAGTTTTTCTAAGGTGTTGTTAAAAACCTTCAACTCGATTGGTTTACAGGTATTGTTGTGGTCGGTCACATTGGTTTTGGTAGTTTTTTACTCTGAAAAAACCCTGCGTGAATTAGCAGCGGTGCCGCGGGCTCTGTGGACGTCGCTCCTAAAAATCAGTTTAATAAAAAAACTCAAAATCCAGTCTCGGGATAGGAAACAAGACGCCTTTGGCAAAAAGAGTCTGGCTGCAAGCTCTGTAGTTAATGAGGATAAAAAGCAGAATAACGAAACCCCAGCGCCGAGATTTCAACTCTCATTGAAGAGTTTTCAATCGGAAAAAGCCGAGGAAAAAGTAGATAAAGGAGCGCTTGATGATGTTGAAAGCGGTCCTGTTAGTAAACGCAAGGTCGTACTGAAGGCAAAACCTCCTCGTCGAATTGAAAACTGGGAAATGCCAAAGATTTCTCTTTTAGAAGATCCACCAGCCGGACGAGTGCGAATTGACGAACGAGAAATCAAAAGAAAAGCGGAAGTATTGGTCGACAAGCTAAAACATTTTAATATTGAAGGACAAATTGTCGACGCAAAACCAGGCCCGCTTGTTACGATGTTTGAATTTAAACCTAACGCTGATGTTAAATTGAGTAAAATAACAGAACTGCAGGATGATTTATCTTTAGCTTTGAGCAGTGAATCTTTGCGGGTGATTGCGCCGATTCCGGGGCGTGATGTTGTTGGTTTTGAAACGTCCAATGCTAAGCGAGAAACTGTTTATTACAAAGATTTATTAGCCGAGGATCTTTTTTGGAACGACGACTACAAGTTGCCAATCGCTTTGGGCCGGCAAGTGAATGGCGACCCAAAAATTGTCGACCTTCGTAAAATGCCCCATTTGCTGGTGGCGGGCACCACAGGTTCTGGAAAATCTGTGCTGATCACCTCAATTATCACGGGGCTGCTTTTTCGACATTCTCCGAAAACACTGCGACTGATTTTGATTGATCCAAAACAAGTTGATTTAGCAGCTTTTGGAGACATTCCGCATTTGATTATGCCTCCAGTGACTGAGCCAAAAAAAGCGGTGTCGGCCCTGAAGTGGGCTATTCGCGAAATGGAAAAGCGTTATAAATCGATGAGTAAATTTGGCGCCCGCGGACTGGAAAGCTTTAATGAAATGGTCGGTGCGCTGACAACCGAACAAATTGCAGAGCATGAAAAAATCAATTCAAGCTATGAAGCTCAAGGCGTGATGAAGCTCGAGCAATACTATTATACGGTTCAGCCCTATATCGTGATTGTGGTCGAAGAATTTGGTGATCTGATGGCTGTCGACAAACAAAATGTTGAGCAAGGCGTTGTTCGTTTGGCGCAAATGGCTCGGGCCTGTGGCCTTCATTTAATTTTGGCCATGCAATCGCCACGCAAAGAAGTTGTTACAGGTTTGATTAAAACAAATATTCCGGGTCGCATTGGACTTAAAGTTGCCAGCAAAATGGATTCAAGAATTATTTTGGATGAGGGCGGAGCGGAACGGCTTCTTCCCAATGGAGACATGCTTTTCTTAGCCCCGGGAATTTCAAAACCCATGCGCCATCATGGTCCATTTTTGAGTGAAAAAGAAATTAACAACGTGGCTTCATTCTGGGCGGAACAATCTGCGCCCGAATACGATCCTTTAGCGATGAAAGTTCTTGAGGGCTTCACCGGCGGTGACCCGACTGGTGAAAGTAGCGATGGATCTTCACTGTTTGAAGAGAACCAATACGATGAAATGTACGATCAAATTTTATCTTGGGCTTCCGAACAAAAGGAAGTTAGCGCCTCTTTATTACAAAGACGATTTCGGCTGGGATATCCTCGAGCGGCACGTATAATTGAAATTATGGAAAAAGAAGGCGTCGTGGGCCCTGCAAATGGAAGCAAGGCGCGTCAAGTTCTGGTGAATTCTTTTAAGGAAACCTAAGCGGTCTTGACTGAGACTGAGCTTCCGAGAGAAAACTAACGAGCTATGAAAACATTTATTTTTTTCTTCGTATTTTTGTTTTCTCAGATCAACTTTTCTGCACCAGAAGTCGAGTCCTACAAAGATTTAATAGAAAAGGCGCAGAATCTCACTTTACAGAAAGACCGACAGCAAGCGATCAATGTTTTGCTTAATGGCATTCAGCGAGATCAAAAAAACAAAGTTGCTTTTAATGAGTTAAAGAAAAAAATCGAAGAAATTGGTTCGTTGTTTATCAGCGACAAGGCTCAGCAGCTTTTTGAAACTTCCTTGTCCTTTAAACGAAAAGATATTTCTCAGGCCACGCAAAAAATAAATGAAGCCTTAAGAATTGAGCCTGATAACGTGCAAATATTAACGGAAAGTGCACGATTGATGATCTTAAAAGGAGACTGTTTAGGGGCTCAAGACCAGGTCTTAAAAACGTATAACAAAAATAAATATGATGACCAAATTTTGTTGGCGATGGGACAAATTCAGTTGTGTCTGAAGGCCATTGACCAATACTTTGCGATTCGCGCCAACATCGATTTAAAAAAACAAAATGAAAATCTTGATTGGCAAATCTTAGAACTGCAGAGGAGTCTCTTTGAAAAAGACAGACTCAAATCAAAAGAAAAATTCGCTCATTTACAAAAAGTAGATCCAAAAAACCCTCAGTTGCTTTATTGGCAGTGGAAGTTGAACAAAATTGAAGGAAATGAAGATTCGGCTTTAAGAGAAAAATATAATTTGCGCTGCAATAATGTCAGCGCTCGGGTGTTTAGAGTTTATGAAAAAGATCCGTATTTTTGCAACAAACAAGCCGAGATGGAAACCGAAAGTGCTAAAAAATAAATTTATCTGCCTCGGTCTTTGGCTTTTTATTTTAACTCAAGTGGGTTGTGGAGTTAAAGGGAAGCCAATGCCTCCGATGGAAATTCCAAGCATGAGTAAGGGCGAAAGACTGCCTCAATTACAAAAACTGAAACGTGAAGAAAAAGAGAAAAAGAAAATAATTCGCGCGAAAGACAAGGAAATTGTGCAATGAATAAACTTAACGGCGTTAAGTATTCGGGCGCTGGCAATACAATTATTTTAACTTTAGAGACTGACACGGCGAAACTTTCTAAAACAAAACTCGCGCATCAACTTTGTGACCCGAACAGTGGCCCTGGCGCCGATGGTGTTTTGTATCTCAAAAAAGATAAAACTGGTGAAGTGGATTATGTTTGGGATTTCTATAATGCCGATGGTTCTAGCGCCGAAATGTGCGGAAATGCGGCACGGTGCGCAGGACAGTATTGCTATGAAGAGCTTAAATTTGTAAAAAAGAAGATTATTTTTAAAACACGCTCTGGAATAATCTCTTGTGAAAAAAATGAAGATAACCAATTCGTAGTGGAAATGCCTTCGGCTAAAATTATCGAAAACGAAATGCAACTCTCCACCGCAACTTCTGCCGAAAAATTCATGTATGTCGACGTGGGCGTGCCTCACTTGGTCATAGAGAAAAACGAAGCATTCTTAAGTAAAGCCAATGAAGCTCAAACCTTAGCTTGGGCCAAGGCATTTCGTGAACATCCGCGCCTAGCGCCAGCGGGAGCCAATGTCACTATCGTCCAAAGCCGTAATAATAAAAAAAAAGCTGTGACCTTTGAAAGAGGCGTCGAAAATTTCACTTTGTCTTGTGGTACGGGGGCCGTCGCAGCTGCGCTGTATTTTGAAAAAAAAACCCCCGAGGGTTTACACGAAATTCATATGCCTGGTGGAAAATTGATTGTTGATTTTTCTAATGCAGAAAAACCTTTATTAAAAGGCCCCAGCGAAAAAATTAAAGAATTTATCTACGAAGGAGATTTTTAGTGTCCCCGTTCCACGGAGTTTTTACAGCTTTGGTTACTCCTTTTAAAGAGAATCAAATTGATCTTGAATCTTTAGGGAAGCTTTTGCGTTGGCAACTTGATCAGGGAATCCAAGGATTTGTCGTCCACGGGACAACAGGAGAAAGCCCCACGCTGACTCCTTCAGAAAAACAAAAAGTTTTTCAGTTTGTGCAAAGCTATGTTTCGGGTCAAGTTCCACTTATCGTTGGCACCGGCACCAACAACACCGCCGAGACACTTGAGGCTACGAAGAAAGCCAGAAGTTGGGGCGCTGATGCCGCC
>JBBTCO010000054.1:27962-30631 GCA_038043185.1 Bdellovibrionota bacterium | reverse complement strand
CAGTGTGTTTGTTGTTGCAGGTGGGCGGAGTGGGATTGAATGGCTTTTCAAGCATTTAGGAGGTCGAGGCGAACGCCTGTACCATTTTTATCCAAATGCAGGATGCCCAGGAAAAATTATTATTTATTTCTTGGGGAGAAAGTCTGCTCGTGGGGATCGGTACATTGCATACCGGTCATGGGACTCAAAAGAGGTCACGTACCTTTTCCCGGCTTTCTTTTGTTAAGTGTAGGTATTGCGAAGTGACGGCAACTGAAGAATGTCTGAGGTTGTCCCGAACGAAGGTTAGTGGCAGGCCCTTATCGAGACACATGGTTCCGTATGTATGCCGTAATGAGTGAATCGAGAACTGGCTGGGTAACTCATTCTGCTCTAGCCAATACTTGAATCGAAGGTGCATGAAGCTTCTGCTTGGCACGCTCCCATTCAAGCTGAATAGGAAATCGCCAGACTTTCTGTTTATTACGTTAGTTCGAACGTCCTTCAATTCCTGAATGATAGCCTGGGTTTTCAATCCGAAATATACAGTGCCTCTCCGTTTATTTTTTGAAATCTCGGGCCTGACCATTAGAAAATCCTCATGAACATCGGACCATTTTAAATTGAGGGCTTCCGAGATGCGCAGGCCGGTGTTGGCAATCAGTGTGAACAGAAAAAAGTCGATCACAATTCGCACTTCCTTTGGATTTCTTTTCGAGGAGTTGCAGATCGCAAGGATCGATTTGTCTTTTTCAGACTTTAAACGTCTGAGTAATTTGTTGAGTTGAGGTTCACTTAGAACTTTATCGGCCGAAATCATGGACTACCTCCTAGAAAGAGAACATTGCTGGTTCAAATTATAAGAAGTGTTTCCCATTCAAGACATAGGGAAGTTAAGTCAGGGTCAGCCAGAACCAAGATTGCTTTGTTGTTTAAATATCTTAGGCCGCATTTCAATTCGATAAAGAACATATGTGCAATTTCGTTCTTTTTCGATCTTGCCGTGCTTATTTTGATAAAGATCTGAATCGCCGAATGACAGCATTCCATTCAGCTCTGCTGCCCTGGAAGAATTTCTGTTGATCGTGGTCAAGAACGAAAATCATTTCGTCCAAATCCGTATTCTCGTCTCCAGCTGCCAAGCTAATCACGGTAAGCATTGGCAAACCAGAGTCGTAATAGATCGTGGTGCACCCTGCTACGTCTGAAAACATCATCGACTCTAGTTGCGGACGTGACTCATTTTGAAACAGTTCCTTAAATGCTTTCATTCTAGCCCCTTTGGTTAAAGGCAGCCCGTGCTTGCGGACCGCCTGAGTTTTAATCTTTGATGGCGACGATGCGTCGGATTTCCTTTTTTAAGCAGCGAGATCGACCGTACCGTTTTCAAAGTCAATGCGCTCAAGCAATGCTTGTGGAATTACGAAAATCTCTTCTTCAATCCGGCAGAAGGCGACTACACATTTCTGCTGACCATCGCTGCCTGTTTTGTGGACCTGAGCTAGGAAGCCATTCTTATGTATAGATACGGCACCGACTTCGTATTCAGCGGCTAACTGTGAAAGAACGCTTGCTTCATTTTGGGACAGAGCTCGTTTTGATACACTGGCAACCATAAAAATTCTCCTGCTCCTTTGCGCCGCTCACCGGAGTGTCTATAAGCTTCACCACCATGGTTAAGCCCGAGCGGAGTAGTTGTTCATAAATGAATACGAAAAAATTGATGGTTGGAGCCGAAGAAATCTAAATAAATTTGGTTCTGTCTCAGATCGGGAATTCTCCAGGTGCGGCCTCACAAAATTATGTGATCCCTAGCGATCCAGCCCGGACCTAAACCTAATGTACATTCAGTAAATTGCCGAAAGGAATAGAGAATTCAAGTAGGCAGGAGGGGCGTTTGGCCAAACCAAAAAAAACAATTTCATCAGACGCTTCTCAAACACACAAAGCGAAGAAGACGAACGACTTTAACAAGATGGGAAAGAACTTACTTTCGAAAGAAGTTTGGGGGCTCCTCGGTGATATATCCAGAATTAGGATTGAAACCGAAAAAGAGATCAGAGGTTGGATCAAAGCATCTAACTCGATCAAAGCTGAGTACGGCATTGATTCAGAAGAGTGGAAGCTGATGTTCATTTATGCCGGAATAAAATGTCGGGCGGCCTGGAAAGCATCAGAACAAGTAATAGAAATGATCTCCGTCGTTATTGCGGAAGAAGATGATCTTTTTGATGCCGAAGAATATTTAAAGAGCGAGCAAGCCACATCAGTCAAAAAGGAGATCGATTTGCTTTGCGACCATGGTTATAAAAAAGCGAAAGCAATAATGCTAAAACTTGGTCGGCCAGAAGAGGCGTCTGACCTATTTCATGACTCTCTAATCAAAATGGCCGAGTCAGGATATGACCGAAAAGTCGATGATTTCCAAAAGCTCAACTATCTCAATCTCATAATGCAAGGGTTAGCAAAGGATAGGTTCACTTCTAAAAATAGGGATTTCTTATTTAATCCTACAGGTGGAAAACAGGAAAAGAGTCAACCTAACCCGGTCAAGGAATTGGGAATCGATATGATTGCCATGCTTCAGCAAGAGCACGACAGGCAAGTTAAGGCAGATGCAACCCGGGTTCCTGCGTTCCCGAAGATTCATTCTCATGAAGAACTAAAGAAGTGGAAAGATGAGTACGACG
>JBBTCO010000054.1:0-27952 GCA_038043185.1 Bdellovibrionota bacterium | reverse complement strand
CGCTGATGGAATTGATGAATCCGCACCACTACGAAGACGACGAGGAAGACGCAGCGTAATTCTGGGTACGCGTCCATTCTATCGCCAGCAGTGGCTGGTCGACAGGGAACAGCCTGACGTTCTGCTGATTGAGAATATAAAGCAAAACTTCAATAAATTTGTCTCTAGGCGCACCGGATACATATTGGTGTTTTGTATTCGGTGATCCTCTAAAAAACTCGCACCACAGAGCGCCAGCATAATCCGTGTCAATCTTGAAGGTTACAGATTCATTGGTAGATCCATATATAGCCGGAATATCCACCCGTGTGGCGTTCATCAATGCGGTCACTAGAATTGCGCGGTTGTTTTCATTGAGTGGAAGAATAATAGCCTCACGTTCTGGCGACTGATGATAGGTCCTTCGGCGTCTGTAGTTGCGACATTCTTTACAGCTAACGTTATAACCATCAGGTGATGTTTTTATTGTCCCAAAGCAACTCGTGTGTAAGGACCGCTTACACGAGTTGCAGACTTTCAAATTTTGTGACTGTGATTCGCTGTTCACACTGGAATTGTACCAAGAGACCACTGCGCAAAGACCTAACCGGCGATCTTTTTTGGCGTTTCCGGCTTCCAAATCTGTTCATCATAATTGGTGCTGTCACGCAGATAGCCGTTGGTTACTCGAAGATCGGCATGACCTGCGGCTAACCGGATATCATTTAGTTGAAGCTTGCGGGAATCGTTGACAGCATTGGTGATGAAAGAGTGTCGGCAATCATGGACAAAGTAATCGAGCTTGTTCTTCTTTAAGAATGCACGAAATTTCCTGGTATAGTCGGATGGGCACATCGCTACGATATTTTGCACGAGTTCGTAGGCGCTTTCAGGCGAAGAATACCAATAAGGAACTTTCCGAGCCATCCGTCCCTTTGTGGAACCTAAAATCAACTTACCTTCACGCGTGTATCGGAGGAGCTGTTTATCTATCTGTAGGTAACCCTTTTTAATGCAATCCAATCGCCCGTAGAGACCCATTGCTTCACTTCTACGAAGACCAAAGTAATAACATAGAAGGAATACAGATTTGAGTTGCGGCGGTATACGCTTTTCGATGGTTTTAAAGTCGAACTCATTGATAAAGCTAGGTGGGCGTCCTAACTCTTCAATTGACCATTCGTCTTTGATTTTTCTAAACCGCGCCCGGGATATCGGAGTGAAGACCATCATAGGAATTTCATCAGGTCGTTTCTTGTGGAGGAACTTCATGAACCGATTGGCAATGCCCACGATTTGCCTCAGGGTGCTGGTACTGCGTTTTTTCGCGAGGAGATGATTACACCACTCTGCTTGATGATGCCGATGCCAATTGACGGGATTGGGATCCTTCTTCAGGAAAAAGTCCAAGAACTCTCTGCGCAAGTGTGAGTAGCGCTGCTTCACAATACTTTTCGTAGGGATCTCGGC
Source organism: Bdellovibrionota bacterium (assembly GCA_038043185.1). Taxonomy (GTDB): domain Bacteria; phylum Bdellovibrionota; class Bdellovibrionia; order Bdellovibrionales; family Bdellovibrionaceae; genus UBA5009. The sequence continues at coordinate 26,503 of JBBTCO010000054.1, read as the reverse complement.
GTCGAGTTGCTGGTAGAACTCTTCGAGTAAAGCTTGCGAAATAAAAGCCGACTCGATTTTGAATCGGTCACGCATCCGCTTTTCACGGTCCTGAGAAAAGTTAAGTCGCGTGATTAACTTTTCTAATTCTTCTTTTGGAAGGTGGCCGTAGATTTTGCGTGGCAGGCGCTGGAAGGTTTTCTTTTTAGTCTCGGCAATCTTGATGTTGCGTTTGATGTAGAAGACCCCATCCTCATCAGCCAGCATCCACCGATACTTTCGGTCTGCTTGAAGCCATTTGAGGTTGAGTGCGCGTATTGCTTTTTCGAGTTCTGATTCGTCGATCATACCGTTACCCTTTCGGAGGTTAGCGGTATAAACACAAGCGGCTGAAAAAATGATGTTCTTGAAGAGCGGACTTTGGTCGGTTAAATCTTAAAAGTGGATCAAATTGAGAGCTCAAAGAGGATATAAAAGATTTGGTCCCCGGGACTGGACTTGAACCAGCACAACCTTTCGATCGACAGCACCTCAAGCTGTTGCGTCTACCAATTTCGCCACCCGGGGACTATGTTAAGTCCATCTTTTTATCTCTTTAAAAACTCTGTTACCTTGGTTACCAAAATCGACATATTCGCGTATACCAATTTTAGACCTAAGCTATCAACTCCTTTAATCTTTCCGCAGACGCGCAACAAATACCTCAAGCTAGTGCGTCTACCAATTTCGCCACCCGGGCCCATATTAGATTCTTAAGCAAAATAAAACATTCCGCTTCACCCTAGTCAATTGAATCGTGGTCCTTAAACTTCTGCCGTGCTTATAAAAAATCAAAAAAAAGAATACTAATTAACCGGACGCACAAACAGTCGCGTCTAACTAACAGATGGGAGCAAGGATGCTCCAAAAGAGGGGGCGGGGGCAGCCAGGATGGCATGCCGAAGCCAGGATGGCATGCCGAAGCCAGGATGGCATGCCGAAGCCAGGATAAAGAATTGAGGAGGCTTCATGAGCGACATAGGATGGTTGCTTTTTTTTGTAGGGACCTATTCGGGAGTAGTTGTGTGGTCATTAATGATGACAATAAAGACCTCTTCTCGGTTTGAAGAAGTTCGAATAAAAAATAAATAAGTTTTGTTCATTGTGTTTTCCCCTTTGGTTATGACCTTGTTCGGGTTTGGTGGTTCCCCAGAACAAGGTCCGCGGAGCCCTTAAAGGCTCCGCTTTTTTTTGCCTTTAATGTCCTGGCTGTGCTAGTAAACCGAAGCCATGCAATTAAGCGATCTCGATTATCAATTCCCAGCCGAACTTTTAGCCCAGACCCCGCAGCGTCCGTCACGAGTCATGTGGGTTGATGATCTGGGGCCTCAAGAAATCACTATTCAAGATTTAATTCATAAAATTCCAAGCGGCGATATTTTAGTTTTGAATGATACGAAAGTTTTAAAACGCCGAATTTTTGCCGATGATCTCGAGATTTTATTTCTCAACTCAAATAACTCTTGGGATTGGGAAGTCCTTTTTCCCGCAAAAAAAATTAAAATTGGCCAACGTATCAACTTGCCCAGGGGGGTCGAAGCTGAACTTATCGCCAAAGGGCGTCCCCAGGTGCTGCGAACAAATCGCCCGTTGACCGAAGAATATTTCCAAAATGTGGCTGAATTACCTTTGCCTCCCTATATTCAAAAAGCTCGGGGCCAGCGCCATACTTCTTCTGAAGACGAGATTTGGTACCAAACTGTTTGGGCCGCAAAGCCGGGTAGTTTTGCTGCCCCCACCGCTAGTTTACATTTCGCTGAAAAGGACATAGCCGAGCTTGTTACCAAAGGGGTTATTGTCGAAAAAGTGACTCTTCACGTGGGCTTAGGAACATTTCTTCCGGTAACAGTTGAAAACTTAAATCAACATGAAATGCATGCTGAAGAAGTCGAAATTTCGGCAGCAAGCTGGGACAATATTCAAAAAGCGAAAAAGCGGGGACAAAAAATTTGGGTTTTAGGAACGACTTCGGCCAGAGCCCTTGAAAGTGCTGCGCAAAATCTAATCCCTAAAGATTCAGCGGGTTTCCGAGGATCAACTCAACTGTTAATTCAACCTGGCTTCGAGTTCCAAATTGTCGATCGTCTCTTAACGAATTTTCACCAACCCCAATCGACACTTCTGGCGCTTGTTGCGGCCTTCGCAAATCTGGATAAAGTCAAAGCTTGCTATTCTTGGGCCATCGAGCGAAGGTTCCGACTTTTCAGCTACGGAGATTTAAGTGTCTGGACTCGGTGAATTCACAATCCAAGCGACTCAAGGGCAGGCCCGAAGGGGAAGCTTAGTCACAGCTCATGGTACAATTCAAACCCCTGTTTTTATGGCGGTTGGAACAAAGGCTACAGTTAAAGCATTAACTCCTGAAGATCTTGTTGAGTGTGGAACTCAAGTTGTTCTGGGCAACACCTATCATTTGCATTTACGTCCCGGTGAAAAATTAATTCAAAAAATGGGTGGACTGCATAAGTTTATGAATTGGCGCGGACCGATTTTGACAGATTCAGGTGGTTTTCAAGTTTTTTCATTAAAAGGTTTGCGCCAGATGAGCGAAGAAGGCGTCGAGTTTAGGTCTCACCTTGATGGCGGAAAATATTTTATATCTCCGGAAAAGAGCATGGAAATTCAAATGGATTTAGGTTCGGATATCATCATGGCTTTTGATGAGTGTTTGCAACATCCAGCAACTGATGAACAAATTCAAAAGTCGATGGATTTAACTCACCGTTGGTTAATCCGCTCAAAGGCCGCGATGACTCGAAAAGAATCCTTATTGTTTGGGATCGTGCAAGGCGGACTCAGTCTTGAACATCGAATGAAATCGATGGAGCAAATCACCAGTGTGGATTTGCCAGGCTATGCCTTGGGTGGATTCAGTGTTGGTGAACCAATTCACTTAATGCATGAACTTTTGCCCAAGATTGTGCCACATATGCCAACAAAAAAACCCAGATACTTAATGGGTGTTGGAACGCCTTTGGATTTAATTTTGTCTGTTGATGCTGGAATCGACATGTTTGATTGCGTCATGCCAACAAGAGTGGCAAGAAACGGAACGCTATACACTTGGCAAGGAAAAGTCAGTATCAAGCGGGTCGAGTACAAGGAAGATCCAGGGCCACTGGATCCCGAGTGTGACTGTTATACTTGCAAAAATTATTCGCGCGCTTACCTTAGACATTTGTTTCTAAGTGGTGAAATTTTAGGCTCTCGTTTAAATACCATTCACAATATTTACTTCTACATGAAATTGATGGAAAGATCTCGGGAAGCTATTGAAAAAGGCCACTGGGAAGAGTTCCGCAACCAAATGCTGTCACGTTTCACAAAACGATCCACTCCGCATTAAGCTTGATCTTTCAAGTCTGCGATGTTGAATTTATTTTTCGTTTAAGTACGGAGGTTAATTCATGTTTTTGTTTAATTTTTTCATAACGTTATTTGCGCTGCCAGTTTTGGCACAAACAGCAACCCCGGCACAGCCTTCTGTTTTTGAAGCGCTTATGCCATTTATTGTGCTTATGGTGGTGATGTATTTTCTGATGATTCGCCCCCAAGTTAAAAAAAGCAAAGAGCACCAAAAGTTTGTGACTGAACTGAAACGGGGAGACGAAGTCGTCACGACGGGCGGGATTTTGGGCCGAATCGAAGGTCTAACCGAAGCCGTAGTTACTCTTGAAGTGGCTGATGGAGTTCGCATTAAAATTTTGCGAAGCCAAGTCGTTTCATCAACTAAATCAAGTCTCGAAGCTAAGAAGTAAATTTCAGGAGAAGCTTAATTATGGAATCATACCGTTTAAGAATGTCACTCGGATTGGTCGGTCTTGCCTTAGCTTTTATTTGGGTTCTGCCCAATTTGGTTAATGTCGAAAATATCAAATGGCTTCCCCACGACAAGTTAAATTATGGCTTGGATATTCAGGGTGGTCTTCACTTAGTTATGGGTGTTGATGTTACCAGTGTTGTTTCTGAAAGTACTGTTCGGTTAGTGGCTAGTTTGAAAAAAGAATTCGAGAATCCAACTGTTGGTATCACAATTAAGGATGTGACCGCTTCTAATCCTGGGGAAGGCGAGATCACCATAATGTTAGCTTCGGCGGCTGATAATGCTAAACTTGAAAAACACATGAATGATATTCATGGTACAGTTTTACAATCGCTCAAATCAACCGATAATACTCATATATATCGCTATTTCGATGCTTACCTGACGGACTATAAAAATCGTGTCATCCAACAATCCATTGAGACTTTGCGAAATCGTATCGATGAATTTGGTGTGGCCGAGCCAAGTATTTCTCAGCAAGGTCCAGATCGCATCATGATTCAGTTGCCGGGAGTAGCGGATGCTGAAAAGGCAAAACAGCTTATCAATACCACTGCAAAATTGGATTTCATGATGTTATCGGAAGACCCCATAGCGGGAACTTTGCCGAAGCTTGTGGAAGATGCAGAAAAAGCTGGTAAATACAGTATGGCGACAATGAAATATTCTGAATATATTGATCGTCTGAATAAAGATATTGCGGGGAAATTGCCACCGCAGACGATTGTGTATTTTCAAAAAAGAGAAAGCGCTACAAAAATGGAAATGGGCGGGATGCCATTTCTTTTGAAAACTGACACTGGTCTTGGTGGCGAAGCCTTAGATGATGCTCATGTTAGTTTTGGTCAGTACGGCGAACCGGAAGTGGCCTTAAAATTTAATCTTGGGGGTACGGCTAAGTTTGGTGATTTGACCGGAAACAATATTGGAAAGAGCATGGCGATCGTTCTTGATCGTGTAGTTAAATCCGCACCACGAATTCAAACAAAAATAGCTGACGGAAATGCGCGAATCACCATGGGCGGACGGGATCGCAATAATACAATGGAAGAAGCAAAAATGATTTCGACGGCTCTTCGCGCGGGGGCCTTGCCTGCTCGCTTGGAACAGCTTGAAGAGAGAAGGGTTGGGCCTTCATTGGGTGCCGATTCTTTGCAAAAAGCTAAGGTTGCTTCATTGGTTGGAGCTATGATCATCATTCTTTTTATGCTTTTTTATTACAAAGCGATGGGCGTGATTGCGACCCTGACTTTGGGAGTAAATATTTTTTCTGTTTTTGCCTTATTAACTAATTTTGGCGCTACATTGACTTTGCCTGGGATCGCCGGCCTGGCGCTAACAGTGGGTTTTGCCGTCGATGCGAATGTCCTTATTCATGAACGGATCAAGGACGAGCTTAGAGCTGGCACATCTTGGAAATTAGCAATTCAGGAAGGTTATGCAAAAGCGATGTCGGCAATTCTTGATTCGAACATCACGACGGCGGCCACGGCGACCGTTCTGCTTTATTTTGGCACGGGACCTGTGAAAGGGTTTGCGGTGACTTTATTGATTGGTATCGCAACAACTTTATTTGCAAATGTATTTTTATCAAAACTGATCGTGGATACTTTGGTTAATAAATTTAAATTTCAAAAATTAAGTGTTTAGTCTGGAGAAGAAGATGCACAAAAATGATGACTTTGGGAAATTTGATTTTGTCGGTAAGATTGGAATCTTTGGTGGAATTTCTGCATTACTTGTCTTTTTATCTTTGGCCTATCTTATGGTTAAAGGAATCAACTACGGAATCGATTTTCGTGGTGGGACTGAAGTGCAAGTCCGATTTGAAGGGGCCGTCAATATTGATGAGATTCGTTCGAATATTTCAAAATTAAATTTGGGTGATGTTGGGGTGCAAGGGTTCGGTGAGAAGAGTGAGTATGTTATACGATTTCAAGGAAAAGATACCGGCAGCGATAAAGAAAAAAATGAAGCCTTGAATGAGTCCATTACAAAAATTAAAAATAGTTTACAAACCTCATTTGCCGAACAAAAACCCGAGTTTTTGCGGGTTGACACCGTTGGCCCACAGGTTGGAGCCGAATTAAAGCGCAATGGGTTTTTAGCCGTGTTTTATTGCTTGCTGGTTATTTTAGTTTATGTGGCTCTGCGGTTTGATTATAAATACTCTCCGGGTGCAGTTATTTGCTTGGTCCATGATGCCATCATAACCCTTGCGATATTTGGCATGGTCGGGAAAGAAGTGAATGTTCCAATTTTGGCAGCAATCATGACTTTGATTGGTTATTCCCTGAATGACACGATCGTGGTGTTCGATCGGATTCGCGAAACTGAAGGACACTACAAGGGTAAAGATTTTTCTTTTATTATTAATAAAGCTATTAATGAAATGTTAATGCGAACCTTAATTACTTCCGGAACAACATTCGTCTCGGCACTCTGCTTGTATTTATTTGCTGGTGGAACGGTATCTGATATTGCATTTGCTATCGCAGTTGGAATTTTCTTTGGTACTTATTCCTCTGTATACGTAGCAGCACCATCGATTTTATTAATGGAGAAATTAAAAGGGAAAAAAGCTTACGCTTAAAGATGAGGCTTCATGACGCCGATTTGGAAATCAAAATCCAGCCCCGAAGAGAAATCTTTGTGGGATGCAGACTCACAGACGATGACAATGCCCAAAGGAATCATTCGTCTCTTGCAAAGTCGTGGTTTCCAAGAATTTAAAGCTGCCCAAAATTTTTTATATCCTCAGTTGAAATCCCTTCAAGATCCTTACTTGATTACAGGGATGAAAATTGCTGTTGATCGCTTGGTTCAAGCCTTTATCAACAGCGAAAAAATTTGTATTTATGCTGATTTTGATCTGGATGGGACTTCGGGACTAGCGCTTTTAAAACAAGGATTAGAGGGCTTAGGTTTTCGAAATTTAATATGGTATCAACCGAAGCGTTTAAGTGAAGGTTACGGTTTTCATGCTTCAGCAGTCGAAGATCTTGCTAAAATGGGTGTGCAAATCATTATAACTGTGGATGTGGGAATTACTGCGCCAGCGGCCTGCAGAAAAGCAAAGGAGCTCGGTCTTGATGTTATCCTGACAGACCATCATTTGCCGTCGGGTGAATTGCCGGAAGCTTTCATCATATTAAATCCAAACCAAAAAGGCTGTAATTCAAAATTAACTTATTTATGTGGAGCGGGAGTCGCTTTTTATTTATTGAGAGCTTTGAAGCGGGCTTTTTTCGAGAATGAAAATTTACCAAAATCAGATTTTGATCTTCGCTCAGTTTTGGACCTTTTCACGATTGCAACTTTGACGGATATGGTTCCATTGGTTGATGACAATCGAGTCCTCGTAAAGCAGGGATTGATTGAACTGCAAAAAACCAACCGTCCTGGTTTGCGTGCGCTTATTGATGAGCTGGGTTTGTCCAGCCAAGTTTTAACCAGTCAAGATGTTGGAATGAAGCTGGCGCCAAAAATAAATGCCCTCAGTCGCATGGAAACCGAAGTTTTACCTCGAGATCTCTATTTAGCTGTGGATTTAACTCAAGCCCGGTCTTTGGTGTCGCAGGTTATGAAAAACAATACCACTCGAGTGCAGAAACAAAGCGAAGCGGAATCGGAAGCCTTAAGTTTGTTGAAAAACTGGGATAATCCCCATTTTATTTTTGTGGTGTCGCCGCATTTTCATCGTGGTGTTCTTGGGCTTGTAGCAACGAAACTTGTGCAAATTTATAACCGACCTTGTTTTGTGGGTTCCTTGACAGAAAGCGAAGGGGTTATTGTTGGCAGTGCAAGAGTTCCTTCGGGAAGTGAAATCAGTTTAGTAGAAGCGCTTTCATTTGCTTCGGAAAGCTTAAATCGTCACGGTGGCCACTCGGCAGCGGCAGGATTTGAATTATTTTATAAAAATGTAGATCAAGTGCAAAAACAATTATCGGAATTCTTTGTTGGACTTTCGTTAAAGCCCAGCCAAAGAATTATCGAGTATGATGCTGAAATTAGTCTTGAAGAATTAAATCAAAACTTTATGGATTGGCATGATTTCCTTGGGCCATTTGGAGTGGGTTTTCCGGTTCCTCTTTTTCGATTGTCATCTTTCAAAGTGGTACAGCTGAAAGAATTAAAGGGCGGTCATCTGAAAGTTGAAGTGGAATCACTTGGCGGTCATAGACTTAAAGATGTTTTATATTTTTCACCACCGGCGGCCATGGCAAAATTATTTCAAGATTCAAGTCTTCAATTTGATGCTCTGGTAGAGTTTCAATGGAATTATTTTTTAGGCCGTAAAAACATGCAAATTCTTTTAAAGGTCGTAACTCAAAAAAGCGAAATTGTTGTAGAGCCCACAGTATGAAAAGAAAGTTTGTGGTTTTGTTGTCAGGTGGGCTGGACTCAAGTGCAAATCTTTTTGAAGCGCAGCGAGCGGGTGAAGTTGTTCTTGCAATCAATTTCAATTACGGACAGAAAGCAGCAGCAGCTGAAAAAACTGCCGCGGTCAGCTTAACTCAACTTCTTGGCGTCAAGTTTAAATCCATAGAGCTTCCTTGGTTTAAAGATTTTGGTAGGTCCTCATTAATTCAAAATGAACAATCGATTCCACGCGGTAAGGATATTGATATTCAAGATCATCAACAAAGCTTAAAAACAGCCCGATCGGTCTGGGTTCCTAATCGTAACGGGATTTTTTTAAATATTGCGGCGGGATTTGCTGAAGCCTTAGAAGCAGAAGCTATTGTGCCAGGATTTAACTTGGAAGAAGCTCAGACATTTCCTGATAATTCCGCTGACTTTATGTTGTCTCTTGATCAAAGTTTTAGTTACTCGACCGCGAATCAAGTAAAAGTGACTTGTTTTACCTCTGAACTGCATAAGCCTGAAATTTTAAGACGTTGTATTGAGTTGAAGATCCCTTTAGAGAAAATGTGGCCTTGTTATGACTCAAAAGAAAAATGGTGTGGAGTTTGTGAATCGTGTCAGCGCGCAAAACGAGCCTTTGAAATAAATAAAATAGAAACCCAAAAATACTTTCTGGAATAAAAAATGAAAACTAAGTTTATCAAAGGGAAAATGAAATATGATGGCCGCCAGTTAACGCCAATTTGGGCTTATACCAAATTTGGTCTATCCGGAGATTCGATCGTTAGCTGGATTGGTCCCTGTGATATAAAAATTGAAAATATGGTGGATGCTGAAGATCAAATTGCGGGGTCGGAAATCCGTGGCGATCTGATGCTTCACTTTATTATTGAAATTTTTGATCGCGAACTTTTTTCAGCTGTAAGTTTGCAGCGTTTATTTGCTTCTCTGGCTAAAGATTATTTAAATGCTTCCTCAAAAATTTTAAAAGGCAACGAAACTGAACGCAGCGGCGATGATATCTATTGGAAAAAATCGAAATTAAGTATCAGCATTGCTTCCTGCTCATCCGTTTCAAGCCAGATTCATTTTGCGATGAATATAGTGAATACAGGAACTCCAGTTAAAACCTGTTGTTTAAACGATTTCAAATTAAAGCCGGAATCTGTAGCGATAGATTTAATGCATTTGTTTGAACAGGAATATGAATCCATCCGATTCGCAACTCAGAAAGTTCATCCGCTGTAAATGTATCTTAAGTTCGAAATACAAAATATACAGCACCAACCAGACACAAAGACGCCCATAAATAATCTAGTTTCAGGGACATGCCAAAATAGAAATAAGAAAACCCGGCAAAAACAATCATCGTCAGAACTTCTTGGATAATTTTGAGTTGATAGAGAGTGTAAACAGCGCTTCCCATGCGGTTGGCAGGAACCTGAAAACAATACTCAAAGAAAGCAACGCCCCAACTGATAAGAATAACATACCACAGAGCCGAAGCTCGGTGATCTTTTAAATGTCCGTACCAGGCATAGGTCATGAAAATATTTGAAATGAAGAGCATCAGAACCGGTGACAAATAATTAAAGCTGATCATTTTTCTGCTGCCGGACTAAATTCAGAATTAGGTCCATAGGCGTGATTGCAAAGTAGGCTGGCGATACGACGATACTCGCTCAGTAAATCTAAATGGATAGAGCTGGTGTTAATAGAATCGCGGAGTCCCTGATGAAGACGGCCAATGTGATGTTCTCGCAGGGTGAATTCCGTTTTTGCCAGCGCTCGCTTTAATTGGATTGCTTGAGGTGCAAGATCTTTATTTTGAAAAGCATTTACAGCTAGGCTAGCTAATTCAGAAGTGCTCGCATGCATTCGTACGATTTCATCCCAATCATGATGTTCGAATTCAAGTTTGAGGGCATTTTTTTTGATTGCGAGGGTGCATATATTGATATCGATGGCATCAGCAGCTCTTTCAAGATCGGTGATAAACATGATTAAGCTCATGATATTTTGATGAACAGCCGAGCTGCTTTTGTTGGCGTGATCCAATAAAAACATTTTAATTTCGCGATAGAGATAATCAACCTTATTGTCTCGCTCTTTAATACTTTCAATAAGTACCGGATTTGGACGTTCAAATAGGCGTATAGAGTCGCGAAGCATTCCTAAAAATATATCTGCTGTTCGCATAATTTCTCGTTGAGCATAAGAGGTCGCTAAAGCGGAACTTTGATAATTATTTAGTTTTAAAAATTCGGCACCAAATTCTGAATTGGCATCACGAGGAAATAATTTTTCAATCAATCGCGAGCCTTTTTCAATAAAAGGATAAAACAAAATGGCCGAGGCAAGATTAAAAATCAAATGCGAATTTGCGATAACCCGTGACGAAGTGACGTTGAATGTTTCGACCAGCCACAATAGATATTCTGTGAAGGGATAGAATAGGATAACACTGACAGTTTTGTAAAAGAAATGGGCCCAAGCCACTTGTTTGCCTATGTAGTTGCTGCCCACGGCGGCAAGAATGGCCGTAAATGTAGTTCCAATATTTGCTCCGTAAACCCAAATCATTGCATCATGCAAATCAATTGATTTAGCTGCTGCCAGACTCATTGCAACCCCGATGGTGATCGCGCTGGATTGAACGAGGGCGCAAAAAACCGTCGAAATAAGAAGTGAAAGAAATGGATTTTCACGAAGGCTAACAAAAAAGTCTTGCAGTGAAGGATTAGCGGCAAATTCGTGGGCCGTGGTTGAAATCATGAACAGCCCCAAGAACAATAAGCCGAATCCCATGATAATCATGCCAAAGTTTTTGATGGCGGCTTGTCGGTTGGTAAAATAAATAATGAATCCCAAAGTGAATATGGGCAAAGCGTAATGTGCTATATCCAATGAAATCAATTGTACGGTAAGTGTAGAGCCAATTGCCGTGCCGATAATAACGCCCATCACTTGCCGTAAATTGATAACTCGGGCAGAGCCCAATCCCACGAGCATTGAAGTTACTGCACCAGAACTTTGAAGAATTGTGGTAATTGAAATACCAACCACGATGGCTAAGAACTGACTGTCTGCGAGCTTACTTAAGAGCTGGGAAATTCGTTGCGCTAAAAGCTTTTCCATGGACTGGCTGGCCATCGTCATACCGTAAAGAAAGATTGCGACTCCAGCCACCATGATCATAAAACTTGAATTACCAGGATTCATGAAATAATTTTATGATTAAGGAGTGGGAATGAGGAGTCCAGAAAAAGAATTTATTAAGAGTATTCAAGTTGTTGGAGCGGTCATTCTTGAACCTGATGAAACAAAATCTCTTAATGAAAAAAAAATATTACTGGTGCAAAGAGCAAAAGGGGATAGCGGCGAAGGTCTGTGGGAGTTTCCTGGTGGAAAGATAGAAATCGGAGAGTCAAAGAATCAGGCCCTGATGCGAGAGATTGATGAAGAATTGAATTTACAAATTGAAATCATCGAATCCCTGGGCGAGTTAGTTCACCATTATCCTCTCGTTGCAGTTCAGCTTGAAATATTCATTAGCAAAATTAAATCTGGTGATTTAATTTTGCGCGAGCATCAAGCCAAGAAATGGATTAGACCAGAGGAAATTTTAGAAACCGAATTATTAGAAGCAGACCGGCCTTTTGTCCAGAGGCTCATCCAGTATTTAAAATAAACTGGTAATGTCTCTTCGATGTTTTAACCTAAAGTTAGGGATCGGAGCTTTGTTCTCATGGATGTTTTTCTATTTCCGCTGGTCAATGTGACTTTATTTCCAAAGACGACCAAGCCTTTAAATATATTTGAAACACGGTACATTGAAATGATCCGTGATTCTATTTCCACAAAAACTCCGGTGGCTATTGGGTTCATTGAAGATCCTTCGCAAGTTTACAGTGTAAGACCTGGAGATAAGGTAGAGTTTGTTCGTGATGTTGTGGGTTTTGGTACTCCACAAATCATTGAAGAGCGAAGCAATGGGACATTGCTCGTTTTTATTCAAGGACAAGGAAAAGCAAGACTCGGAGTTGTTAAAGCTTCGACCACTTCCTATTTAGTTTGCGAGGCTCAAGTTCTGAATGAAACGATTGAGGTGAATCAAAATCTGCGAAACGCAGTTCACTCATTAAATAAGATTTTGGCACGATGGATTCAAACTCATATCCCAGAGCAAGGGCAAAGAGAAATATTTATGCGAACGATGACAGGGCCCGAAGAAATTGTGGGGGCTTTTGCTTCTTATTTAATTCGAGATTATGACCTGCAACAAATAACTTTAGAGTTTGACGATATAAATAAAAAAATTGAATTTCTTTATCGTTTAGCTGAATCCAATGAAATTACCGCCTGACGAACCATCATAATCCAAAGAATATGCGCCAGTGCCAGGTGAGATAACTTCATCCATGTTGGCGACAAAAAGAATAGTGTTAATAGACCAAAAATAAGTGCAATAGCTCCAACAAGGCTGGTTTGAAAATTAATTTTTCTTAGGCGAGTAGGGATTTGCTCATTCAAAGATTTTTTATAAAAAGAAATTACAAAAAAACCGATGAGCGACAAAGCTAAAATGGGATGACTCAAACGAATTTTCAATAAAAAATGTGAATTTTGAGAAAAATCTTCTTGGAAACCAGATAACAAACTGAGGCTCGGAAAAAGTGTCGTCGAGAGCGCAGCCCAAGCACCGGTGATTGCAACAAGGATTAAGACGAGAAGAAATTTATTTTCTTTGAAAAAACTTTCCATTATTTTTTTGGGGTACCAGGTTTGTTGTTGGTTCTTGAAAGAAAATACAAAGGCCGCAGTTGATCCCATTAAAAGCAGACTGTTCATTTGGTGGAGTGACATGGCGAAAGCTCTAAAAAACCCTGAATTGGATCCGACGAGGCCAAATAGAACTAATTTTGCACCCAGTAAGGCTTCGGTGATCATGAAAATCAAAGTTAAAAGAGCATATCCCCGAGCTTCCGAGTTCATTGGAAAAAACCTTCTGACGACCCAATAAAAATAAACAACAAATAAACCATACAAGCCGGACATCATTCGGTGAGCATATTCAATCCAGGTCTTTTTTTGAAGGGCATCCGGAATAATTTGTCCTTGGCAAAGGGGCCAGGTATCACCACAGCCATCGCCCGAATGGGAAATCCGCACCCATGCGCCCCATAAAATGACGAGCAAGGTGTAAAACAAAAGAAGTTGGCTATAAAGTTTAATTCTTTCTTTATTCATTTCGTTTGAAGAGCTAACATGGGTTCGAGGAGGGGTCAATATGGCTCACAATCATCATGGCCATCATCACGGGCATTCGCACAGCCCTTCTGATCGGAACAAAAATAATGCGGCGACTTTGCGCCGACTTCGTTTAGCCTTTTTTTTAAATCTCGTTTTTGCCTGTATAGAATTGGTTGGCGGTCTTTGGGCTAATAGTCTTGCGGTTACGTCGGATGCTCTTCATGACTTTGGGGATGCAACGGCCTTGGGATTGGCTTTATTTTTCGAAAAATCTTCTCATCAAGTTTCAGATCGCAAATACACCTATGGTTATCGCCGACTATCTGCAGTTTCAGCAGTGGTTACAGGATTTATTTTATTGATGGGATCCTTATGGATTATCAAAGAATCTATTGAGCGTTGGAGCGAGCCACAGGCTCCGCACAGTACCGCCATGATCGGTTTAGCCATTTTAGGATTGAGCGTGAATGGATATGCCGCATGGAAAATTTCCAAAGGACATTCCTTAAATGAAAAAATGATTCAGTGGCATTTGATCGAAGATGTCTTGGGTTGGGTAGTGGTTTTGGTTGGTGCCATTTTTATAAAATTATTTAATTGGACTCAAGTTGATGTCATCTTAGCTTTGGGTTTATCGATTTGGGTCATCTACAATGTCATAAAAAATTTACGTTATTCATTATTGGTATTTTTACAGGCGACTCCTGATGGTTTAAATATGGAAGAGATTAAGAAATCAATTCTTGATCTTGAAGGGGTGCATGATGTCCATCACACTCATCTTTGGACATTAGATGGAACTGAGCATATTTTAACTTCTCATGTTCGGGTGCACTCTTCGATGACTCCACAAGCAGCCGAGGAACTAAAGAAGAAAATCAAATTGAATTTAAAAAGCTATGGAATTGTTGAAGCCACTATAGAATTTGAATGGTCAGCAGACGCTTGTGTGGATCCTCATCATCACAATTGAGCAAAGGAGGTCGTATGTTAGAGCATAGATTTAACGGCTTCCACATTCTTCCTAAAAATTTCTTTCGACTTCTTCGTAAATCCTTTTTCAATTTTTAAAATTTCGCCCTTACGATTGACAAAATAAAGAACTGGAATTGAGGTCACATTCATTTTGTTGGCCAGTTTTCTTTTTTCATCAAAAAGGACCCAGGTCGGTAACTGTATTTTTTTAAGAAAATCCAGGGCGGCACTTTTTTCGGCATCCACGTTAACGGCAACCAGAGTCCAATTGGTCAAATTCATTTTTTTAAGTTCAGACATATAGAAGGGCAGTGATTCTAGGCAAGGCTCGCACCAAGAAGCCCAAAAATCGATTAAATACACATCGGCTTTGTTGTCGAGCAATTCTCTTACAGTGCGTTCATTCAAAGATATTGCCGGCCAGTCATTTTTAAGATCAACGGAGCCATCGGTCGCAGCTTCAATAGCCACACCGGCAATAGAAAATGAAACTAAAAAAAATGCTAAAGCGATCATTCTTTTCATACCTTACTCCGGTCTAAATATTTAAGTAATAAATCATGCGATTTAACACGAGCCTGTAGCAGGCTTAAAAATAAAAAAACACCGCCTGTCTTGCGATCTAAAAAAAGAATTTCTCTGGGTGGTGTCCTCCATGAAAATTCTTTGATGAGTGTAAAAACTTTTGCCGAAAGACGTTTGGGTAAGTCAGTATTTTTCCAGTCGTATGTGCCATCGGGATTAATTTGACCTTTATTGCGAGCATCGTCCGGCGATAAGAAGGGTTCGACGGTCTCGAGACAAAATTCTTCGAAAGTTTTGACCAGTTCAGTAGGATCATTTTTATGAATAAATTTGAGTTTTTGAGCAGCATCGTAGAGCTGTCGCCGATCATTAAAGATAGCTCCTCGTATCATCAGATGATAGGTTTCTATAAAATCTGAGCTAAA
This sequence comes from Bdellovibrionota bacterium, assembly GCA_038043185.1. Classification (GTDB taxonomy): domain Bacteria; phylum Bdellovibrionota; class Bdellovibrionia; order Bdellovibrionales; family Bdellovibrionaceae; genus UBA5009. The sequence goes on along the minus strand of JBBTCO010000054.1, from coordinate 11,116 downwards.
GGTTCTGGTCGCCCCGAAATCGAACAGTATAATCTGATCATGACCAGTGGGATCTACTCGTATTCGATAATTTCCAAAATGGGGATCCGTTTGCATCGCTTTCCAAACAAATAGTTCCATGAAATACAGTTCTAAAAAATGCAAGCCAAGTGAATTTCTTCGAGCTTGGCTGAGTGATTGAATGACTGGATCGTCAACTCGAAGACCTCTTTCATAACTTGTTGCGAGAATTTTTTTATTCGAAAATTCTTTAATAACTTTGGGAACGATAAAGCGATTATCCGTTTCTAGTTTTTTTCTAAAAATTTCGGTGTGTTCGGCTTCCGCAATGTAATCTGTTTCTTGAATTAACATTTCACGAATCTCATCAAAAATCGGATCGAGATTAATATTTTTAGGCAAGATCTTTAGGAGGCTAAGGAATGTTTTGATTGCTCGTAAATCACTATCGATGGCCTTATCGACATTTGGATATTGAATCTTTAGAGCAATTAATTCGCCACTCGATTTAACTCGAGCTCGGTGCACTTGCCCCAAAGAAGCGCAAGCTATAGCTTCGGTTTCAATCTCGAGATCTTGCAGTTTCTCTGCGCCCAACTCTTTGTGCAGAATTTTTTCCATCGCCGGCCATTCTAAGGCCGCAGAGTCCTGTTGTAAGGTTTTCAGAAATTGATTTATTTCTTCAGGAAAAAAGTGCTCTCCGTACATGGAAAGCATTTGTCCTGCCTTCATCAGGCTTCCCTTGAGCTCGCCAACCTCTTCACTAAATGATCGGGCTTGATTTTTTAAAAAAGTATTCCAATCGAGTTTCTTTTTACTGGTTTCTTTTAAGATTGAAGTTATGCCTTGGCCAGCCATTTGAGCCCCCGCGCTAAGCGAGAGCTTGGCCATACTCATGGTGCGTGAGAATATGGATGATTTAATTTTTCGAAGGCTTTTTCTACTTTTTTTGTTTTCAGCCATATTTTTAAGAGTTTACAACGTTTTTTTTAAATCATAAACATATATCTGTCCCAAGATGCAAATGAGTAAAGATAAGGAAAAACCAATGAAAATTCTTGTAACGGGCGCCACAGGACTTGTCGGTCGTGAGCTTACAAAGCAACTAATTATGAGTGGTTATCAGGTTACAGTCGTATCACGAAAAAAGAATAAAGCGATGGCAGCCTTGCCCGGGGTAACAGAGGTTATTGAATGCAATTTGAGCAAAGAAAAAATCGCCGCAGATCTGAATCAATTTGAAGGGGTGATCCACCTCATGGGTGAGTCCGTAGCTTCGGGACGTTGGAATGAAAAAAGAAAAAAAGAAATTTATAATTCACGGATTTTAAGCACAAAAAATCTCGTTGAAAGTTTTTCTCGAGCTCCAAAATTTTTTATTTCTGCCTCTGCAATAGGAATTTACGGCGAACGCGGCGATGAAATTTTGCATGAGGATTCAGAATTAGGGACAGATTTCCTTGCAAAGGTCTGCGTCGACTGGGAAAAGGAAGCAAAAATGATACATCTTCGTCCTCAGGGCAATTTGACTAGATCCGTTCAATTAAGAACTGGCTTAGTTTTATCCAACCATGGCGGAGCATTGGCAAAAATGTTGCCTGCATTCCGTCTGGGAATGGGTGGTGCCTTGGGCGACGGCCGACACTGGATGAGTTGGATACACCTTCAGGATCTGGTTAGAATAATTTGTTTTGCAATAGAAAATCCTGAAGTCGCGGGTGCACTCAATGCTGTTTCTGCGGCTCCCGAGCGTAATATTGATTTTTCTAAAAAATTAGCAAAAACATTAAATAGAACTTTAGGGCCAAGAATACCTAGATTTGCCTTAAAACTATTATTTGGCGAAATGGCAACAATTTTATTATCTTCTCAAAATGTTTCATCAAAAAAAATAGGGGAGTATGGATTTAAGTTTAATTATCAAGCTCTTGAAGATGCCCTAAAATAAATCACGAGCGATTCGTATTTCTTTAAATTCTTCGACATTTTTTGCCACTAAAAATGGATTGAAAATTTTGTCTTTATCCAGTGGAAAAGGAACAGTTGGAAGATTATTGCTCCGCCGTTGGTTAACTTCATGAAGTTGTTCATTCAATAAGTTTATTAAGGGTTCATTTTTCATTTTCCTAGCTCGAGCAAGAGCAAAGGAAATGTTTTTTAAAGTGTATTCATGAGCGCAGAAAACTTGAGTGGTCGGCGGCAGGTTTTTAATAATTTGTAAACTTTCAAAGGCCAGCTGAAAATCCCCCTCAAAAAGTCGACCACAGCCATAGTTGAATAAAACATCACCAGAAAACAACCAATGTTGCTTTTTTTCGAAAAAAGCAATGTGATCCAAGGTGTGTCCTGACAAAGCAAGCACATCAAAATGAAATCCACAGAGGGAAAGTGTGTCGCCACCTTTTAATCCATGTTGAATTTCGGGAATGCGTTTTTGACTTACCCTTGGACCCCAAACTTCGCAATCGAATGTTCTTGTTAGCTCCGACAAGCCACCGGTGTGATCCGGATGATGATGAGTAATTAAGATGTTAAGTTTAATATTGTCATGTACAGAATTTTTTAAAAATTTTTTCAACTCTGTAGGCTCGCCAGGATCAACCACAATATAATTTTCAGATAGATTACTTTTGTCTTCAGAATTGAGTACGAAAATATAATTATCGCGTAAAATAGGTAGTATTTTATAGGTTGGAATTCTCATTTATCTTCCCCTCCGCGTAAACTACCAGATCAAAGGCGAGGATCTTTAAGATAAAAACTTTATCACAAACTCAGGGTGACTTAGTATAAAAAGATATGGCAAATCAGGAAAAAAATGAATTTCGTGTAAATTTAAATGGCCGGGACTATCTTGAGCTCATCGAGGACCAAGGAAAATATCATTTTCACTTTGTGGCTTGCCATGAACTTTATGAGTTATTGCAACAAAATCGAAAACATCACGGTGACAATATAAAAAACTGGCCAATACCCCAAGGAAATACTCACAGCGAACTTCTTCTTAAAGAGTTGCTACTGAAAACCAAAGGTCAATGGACTTTCCCTTACCAGGCCGACGAGCTTTGCCATTGCCGAAATGTACCTACGGCTATTGTCGATCAAGCGATTTTGGCAGGAGCCCACACGCCCGAAGCGGTATCGCGATGGACTTCAGCTTCGACAGCCTGTGGAACCTGTCGAGCAGATGTCGAAAAAATTATTAAATATCGATTAGGTACTTAATCGTTTGGTCACTTAAAAAAGGGCATCCTAAATGCAAATTCTTGTCTTCTTTGTGATATTAACTTTGTTTAGCTTGGGGTCCATGGCCAACGTGACCTGTGAAAATGCCAATGAATGTCCATCCTATATAGCTCAATTACAAATCAACGCTGCCGTTTGTACCAGTTTCTTAGTTAAGAATGATCTGATTGCGACAAACTTACACTGTCTTCCGGAAGAACTACGTAAAACGGGAGCCTTATGTAAGAATAAGGTGCATTTCGTTTTTCCAGCTTCAAGCAAGCATCCTGCAGAAAAATTCGATTGTGAGAGTATCAAGTTTGTTTCTGAGCCTTTAAATAGTGGCAGTTTCAATGTTGATTTGGCTGTAATCAAAATGGATAAGGCGACGGATCGGGAATACTTAAAATTTTCTCAGGATGGATTCAAAGCAAAACAAAAAATTACTATTTATAAGATTGATCCCACAAAAACGGGGGGAACTCTTCGTAAAAGTATCTGTGAACCCAAGCCAAATTCAATTTACAATCCTTATTTCACTTCAGATTTTAGCCCGATCATTGATTTAGCGCCTTGCGAATCCAAGGGAGGAAACTCTGGTTCTCCGCTTATTTCTGAAGATGGTTACGTGCGCGGAATTTTACACTCGATCGCTAATGCGCCATTTTTTATGGTTAAAGATTTATCGATTGCAGAGACCAGTGAAATGAAATTGTCATTTGGAACAAACCTGAGCTGTGTAAATTTAGATTTGTTTAATTATCCACGAAGAAATTATTCCGCCTGTGATGTCTCAATAAATCCTGAAAACCAAAGAAGACTCGAAAATATATTAAGACAAAAGGCCTTTGATGAAGCGGCTAAAGCTTTAGATCAAAAAATGAAAACGATTGGAACGAAGTACAAGGCTGTGGAAATTATACTTTTTGATTGGGAAGTGAGCCAGAAAAAACCTTTACCTGAAGATCAAAAGAAGTCAGTTATAGCCCGGTTCTTATTTTCACCCAAGTGTGTGGCTTTTGCCTCAGCCCCCCTGGGTGCATTTCGACGTACCATCAATGGGGCTTCATCCAGTTTCGAGATTAAAATTCCTTATTATAAAATGGTCAGTTCAGTTAATGAAGATCTTATCTACCATATTGATTTAAAGGAAGAAGAACGAAAAGTAAAAATCACCAGTCTGGTTCAAGACTGGTTAGTGGCGAAAAAATTAAAATTGAAAATGGATTTGATTTCTAATGAAGGAAAAGTTGAAAGTTTTGATTTAGAAATCCCAGAGTGCACGCAACGTTAGACTTCATCCTTTGGAAATTTTCCAGTGAGATCTTCGACAATAACTTCAGGAAATTCCCCAGTTTTGAGATAGTGCTCAAGAAGGGGACCAATTTTACGTCGACAACTTCCGCCGCAGGGGCCGACGCCGGCGGTGGTGGCATCATAAATTTTGTTAAGAGTGTCGGAGCCTTCTTTGATGGCTTTTTCAATAACTTGCCGGGAAATATTATTACATCGACATATAATTTCTGGGCGCTTTTGTTTTTTCATATGGACTCACTCAATGCGGACGCACCCTAGGCGCTTTTTAAAAGCTTTGTCATTTCATTAACAATTTTAATTTTAAGATCTTCGTACTTTCCTTTTAAGAAAGCACCAGAAGCCGAGACATGTCCGCCGCCGCCAACCATTTCAGCTACGCTTAAAACATCTAAACTTCCTTTTGATCGCAAAGATAGTTTGTATTCATTCGGAGCATCTTCTCGAAAGATAATGGCGGCATCCAACTGATCAATACTCATAATGAAGTCGATAAGATCACTGGTGTCATCGACTTCCAGATGGTGATCTATAAGATCTTTGCTTTTGATGCGAATAAGTCCCAAACGTCCATCACAGGTGTATTCGATCTTTTGTAAGGCTCGAGCAAGAAAACTCATTTTTTCGGGAGTTTGTTGTGAAAAGAGAAAACGATGAACTTCATCGATTTCAAAATTCTGCGTAATTAGTTTTGCAGCGATCAAATGTGAATTTGGTGACTTGCGAATGTATCGGAATAACTGCGTATCAAAAACAATGCTGGTGTAAACCGCCTTAGCCATTTGAGGGTCCCAGGGGATTTTTAATTCTTCAATGAGTTGATAAGTGAGTTCGCCAGTACTTGCGGCTGACACTTCAATCCAAGAAAGCGGTGTCGGCTGTGGGCCAGTTTTTAAAATTGGATGGTGGTCAATGAAGGCGATGTTGGAACTTTTTTGCTCGAGTTCATGATAAAGAGGCTGCAAGAGGCGATGATCGTTCGTGTCGAAAATAAGCACTAAATCGATTTGTTTTGGTAGGCGAGGAGTTTTTTCATAAATTTGAATGTATTTTTGAGGCTCCAAAAAGCTGTATTTTTTTGGCGTCTCATCAACATTGATTATATAAACATTTTTTCCTATTTTTTTGAGAGCATGAAACAAAGCAAGCTGTGAACCGAGTCCGTCACCATCACATTGGCGATGTGTGGACAACACGATATTTTGGCTCTCTTGAATAAGTTGAATGAGTTTAAGCAGCCTGTTCTCCAATACTTAAAGGAATGTATCCTTGAGTCTTTTCGGAAAAAATAGAGAAAGCTCTAGGCCTGCCAAATGAGGACAGACCTGGCATTTGCAAAACAACGCATATGGTCTAAGCCATCTTAGTTGCAGCCGCACCTAGACTTATGTATAAAGATTGGCTTCAAAAAAACGGAGACGCCATGAGCATAGATAAGGACAGTCCTAATAAATTCGAAAAGTTACCAGTGACTATACGTGGTAAAGCCCTTCTTGACGCAGAGCTTAAAAAGCTTATTCATGAGGAACGTCCAAGCGTGATTAAAGCTATAGAAGAAGCCCGCGCCCATGGAGACATCAGCGAAAACGCTGAATATGAATCTGCAAAAGAGCGCCAGGGAATGATTGAAGGACGTATTGCTGATATTCAGAGCAAAATTGCTGGTGCTGAAGTTATTGATACAACTGTTTTAAAATCGGATCGTGTGGTTTTCGGAGCCGTGGTGACAATCTCTGATGCTGATTCTGAAGAAGAATTTACCTACCAAATTGTCGGTGTCGACGAAGCAGACGTTAAGAAGGGCATGATATCCGTCCTTTCGCCATTAGCACGCGCCTTGATTGGTAAAAAACCTGGCGACACCGTTGTCGTGCAAAGTCCTAAAGGTGATCGCGAATACGAAATCATTTCTTTTAAATTCTCCTAATTTTACGACTAGACCTATTTAGATAACACTCTCCGCCCAGGCTTGTTCTTGTTCGGAAGATTGTTGAGAATGTCTACGTGAGTATTCATCGCCTGCGCCGAAAAAAAACTGAATCTGAACTTGTCACGGATCAACCGGGTTTTACCGTTTTTATTATTGGAACGGTCATGGCTCTTGTTTGTGGCCTTCTTTTTCGAGGTTTTTTTTCCAGTGATAAAATTCGGGTGCAAGTTGCCGACGCAGCCTCGCGAGTTCATAAAAATTTAAAAATTGAATTTGCTTCAGCGGAACTGAGTTTATCTAAAAATAGTTGGCCAAGAATAGCTGTCATTGTTCGAGATATCTCGATGATATCCAATGAACGCTGCTGGATGGCCCCGGAATTAAAAATAGATGAAATTCTTTTACCAATTTCGTTAAAAAATTTAATCGCTGGCCAAGCGGCTATCGACGAAATTGTTGCTGGCAAAGTTGAGTTAAAATTAAACGGTGAATGGAAATTTTGTCAGGGTGATGCAAACGTTGGAAAACAAGACATGGCTCCTGAATCCACGCAAAAATTTGTGAGTTTGGTGCAGCCGGGATCGGTGATGAGTAGTCAAGTCTCCCATGATATTAATGAATTAAAAATTGATGAGTTTAAGCTGACGCATAATAGCTTTGGTGACATCCCCTCAAGTTTAACAAATGTCGTTTTATCTCTGAAATCGGCACAACCAAAAGTCGTGTTGCTGAAAGCACAAAGTTATTTCTTCAACGAAGCTCACCAAAGAGACTATTCTTCAAAAGCTGAAATCAATATTGAATATAATGAATTTCCGGAAAGAAAACTGCAGACCCATGTTTTAGGTCAGTTCCGCGAGGGGCACTTTACCATTCAAATGCAGAACCGTCTTGAAGATGGTCAGTACAATGTGGAACTTGATTTGCGCCATTTGCCCTTAAGTAAAATTTTTTCAACATTGCAGGGTTTTGGTTTAATGAAAGAGCTTAACCCAAAACAAGCCTGGCTGTCTTTAAAGGGACGGTCTCGTGGTTTTCTGGATAAAATCCAATCAGAAAACTTTGAAATTAAAGATTTAAAACTAGAAGGGGATATTGGCGAACTCAATACGGAATTGATTGAGTTTTCTCAACTGAATCCGCTAAAGATGAAACCATTTTTGATGAATGCAGAACAGCTTGATCTGGGAAAAGTACTTTCTTTTTATAATAAAGCTTCAGTGAGCGCGACTCTGGGAGATCTTGGAAAATTTAGTGGAAGAGTGGAAGTTTTCGACGTCGAAGAATTTAGATTTTTTGGATTTCACCGTGGGCTTGAATTTGTATTTTCAAGTTTAGGAAGTCGTGAGTTGCAAAAAATAAATCAAATGTCTTTAGATGCTTCATTAAAAAAGAAAAAATGGAATTTAAAACTCAATCGATTTGAACTCGATCAGGGGCAACTTGAGGGCGATCTTGCTTTATCTGCAGACCGAAATTTTCATAAGCTTGAGGTTAAAGCCAAAATAGATAAAATTTCCTTGTCGCCCGCGGTTCAAAGATTGGTTACTCAAGGGGGAAACCTTGCTCCTTTCAGTGGAAATTTGAATTTTATTTGGGAAGAAGGTGTTTTACAAAAAATGTTAGGAGTGATGAGCTCGGACGAAGCGGTGATCAATTCTATAAAATTTGAAAACTTAAATTTTTTATTTGAAGCTGGTAAAGAATTTCCTTACCTTGTGAAAACAAAATTTCAAAATGTTATGGTCCCCGAGGGTCTTCTTAACGAAAGCTTTCTTTCGCGTATTCTAAAACCAACTTGGTTAGTTAATGGGGGATTGCATCTCAATCATGTCAGTGGACTTATGGGGTTTGCTCGCAATCATTCCGCGGAATGGAAGGGGTTCCAAGCTTCCTTAACAGGTGGAGTTGAGAAAATTTCTTCGGAAGGAGCCTGGGATGCCGCGGGTCTTTTGCGCGGCGCCTTGAGCATTAGATCTCTACAAGGAAATCTGAAACTAAAAATAAAGGGAACTCGAGATCAACCAACAATCGAGGAGGTGGTCGATTCTTCAAATGTTAGAGTTGAATCTTCTGCGGACTGAGAAATGGCCGGATCATTCATTTGCATTACCCCAATATCAATCCCACCGCGGCTTTTGGATTAATGGGATTCAGGAAAATACTCTTGAATCCTTGATTGAAGCAAAAAAAATGGGTTTTAAAATGGCTGAATTTGATGTGCAACTGAGCCGGGATCATGTTCCGGTTCTATTTCATGATACAAATCTTCTTCGCTTATTTAAAAAAAATATCGAAATAAAAAATTTGCACGCTTCAGAGCTAAATAAAATGGCACATATTCCGACTTTGAAGGAAGTTCTGCTTCGTTCAGATGTCCCAGATTATTTAAATATCGAAATTAAATCTGCAGTTTTATTAAAAGATTATTTAGTAGAACCGATTGCCCGTGTTATTCGGGAAACCAAGTCTGAATCCCGGATAATTATTTCTAGTTTTAACCCCTGGTGTTTACTTAAGCTGAAACAAATTATACCGGAAGTTCCGCTAGCCTTGTTGGCTTCGCCGGAAAAAGTGAAAAATAACTTGATGTACTTGCGACGGCTATGGACTGCGCCGCTTTTGCGACCGAATATCTTAAATTTAGACTATCAGATGCTTGATGAAAATTTTTTAAAACTAATAAAAAAAAACAACCTCAGTGTGGTCGCATGGACAGTAAACGATAAGAATACGGCGAAGCACCTGTTGAACTCAGGGGTTCGATCGATAATTACCGATCAAAGGTTGTTCTAGGGCGGGTCCTCATTCTTTTTGGAATATGACAAAGGTCCTACTTTTATTTCCTAGTTTCATTTTTTTAAGTCTCGAGTTCATAATAAAAATCAAGGAGCATCCTATGAAAGTATTTGCCTCATCAGTAGCGATTTTATTGTTATTACCTCTCATCGTGGCAGCTGAGCCTTCTGCCGTAGTCAGTGTTAAACTAACACCGGCGGGATCTTTTAAATCAGTGACCAAAGATGTTAAGGGTACAGCAAGTCGGCAAGGCCAGGTTGTGACGGCACAAAATATTATTGTTAATTTGGCCAATTTGAACTCGGGAATTGGCCTGCGTGATGATCACACAGCAAAAAAGTATTTGGAAGTATCAAAGTTTCCATCGGCAATTTTAGTTTCGGCCAAAGGTGAAAATGGAAAAGGCACGGGAGTGATTAAGATTAAGGGAATTGAAAAGCCAATTTCAGGAACTTACCTTATAAAAGGAAACGAGCTTGAAGCCGTATTCGATCTTAATCTTTCCGATTTTGCTATCACTGGAATTAAGTACATGGGTGTTGGAGTGAACAACACTGTTAAAATCAGTGTGACTGTGCCGGTGACGACGGGAGCCGCTGCCAAGGCAAGCCCTGTGGTTAAAAAGAAATAAAAAGCAGTCTTATGTTTTTTTCTTATTTTGAAATTTCTTTTGTCGCTCAATCAATTCGGGATCGTCAACAACATCAGATTCATCAACTTCAATTTCATTGAGGGATTCTTTAAAACTCTTCTTGGCTTTACCAAGAGATTTTGTAAATTCAGATAATTTATTTGAGCTGAAAATCAAATAGCCCATAATGACGAGAAGTAATATTTCAAAAAGTCCCATGAATTGGATTTTACTCGGATTGAACTTCAGGATCAACTACATTAACTGGGCTGTCGGTTTCTTCGACTACAGAAGTGCTTTCAACTCCTGATTGACCAGATTGAATAGGTAAACTTTGAACATTCTGAAGCTTCTTTTTTGGAAGCACTTGCGCCGAAGCGCGACTGTTAGCTTCAGCATTCAATTTTTTATTTTTACCTGTAAGTCCTGCATTTGAGGATGATTTTGCCGATACTGCCGAACTTCCTGGCGCGAGTTTTTTTAATTCGGAGTCATAGTGAGATTTTAAGTCTGTGAGTTTGGCTTGGTATTCCTTGCGAATTTCATCCACTCTTTGCTGTCTCGCCGTAGTCACGCATGATTGGTATGTTTGTAGGGCAATTTCCTTTGCTTGTGCACGGCAAGTTAAATCAGCCGATGAAGTTTGTTGGGCATGAGCAGTCGATATTAAACCTAAAAGACTCAGGACAACTAAATTTTTTATGAATTTCATGATAAACCTCTTGTCCGAAGAACTACAATTTCCAAACCAATTGATTTTCGGTTTAAAGGTGTTCAATTGCAGTTGGATCAAAGGGCCCTCTTTGGCACATGAATTTTTTCCACTAGATGACAAATTAAGTTACACTTTATGAGGCTGATGCCGTTAGCTTAAGCCCATAATATTTCCCATTCTCCAGATGACAGCCCCCTCAGCCTCAGTTTTCGATAAGGAATATTCCCCAAAGCTTCTTGTTCGTTAAGTCTGACATAACTCACGGCTGTCCGATACGCCTTCCAGCCACGAATAACCCGGGTGAAGGGTCTGTATCTCCATAGTTTTTTTGATTTTTTTTGTGTTTCTTTGGTATCGACGGGGGTATCGGTCACCTTTTTCTTTTGATTTAAATCCATCGCAAAATTTAATAAACCATTTTTTTGAAATTGCTGAGCTATTTGTCCCGTGACGACTCGAAAAAAGCTTTGGTAATCCGTTCTGTGGCTGGCTCGGAGTAACA
>JBBTCO010000053.1:0-21572 GCA_038043185.1 Bdellovibrionota bacterium | reverse complement strand
ATTCTTATTCCTCAATCTTGCAACGTCAATATTCTTAACCTGACAGCATTGACCGCTGCCCTCCGAGAATCACAAGACAGCAGCAAAAACCTCGACAAACTCAGTAGAATTAAAGCGAATATGAACGCAAAGAAGGGACGAGCTTCGAACCTGATCAACTATCGAAAATTATATTGAATGCAGCCATTTTCGAGTGGAATTCGTGCGTACTCTTGCGTGAGAATGAATTTATTTATATTTGCGGAAGTAGTCTTTTTAAGATCGGGAATTTTAAACCTCAAAATAATCGGCAATCCAATTGTTGTAAAGTGCACAGCTTTCTCAGATTTTAGCAATTCTACAAAAAGATCAGGAGGGATTGAGAAGCCAATGGTTGAGTTATTGCTAAATGATGTTGGGTGGACGAATTTTATAGTACAGCCACGACCAGAATTGCTCAGGAAATTATTCTTGATTATGGTGTCTGATCGATAGCAGGGATCGTTATCTTCTTTAAAAAGATCGCGTAGTTTCATTGCACTGATTAAGTCAGATTCCGGTGCTTGAAATAAACGATATAGCTCTTTGAAAGGGCTCTCTCCAAAATGCCAAGGTTCTGTAACATGGAAACAATAGTTGGGGGAAGCTGATAGATACCTCACTCATATGAATCTCATTTGATATTAATTTTACAAGACCCTAACTATATATAGGTCGTGGTCTAGCAAGACTCGACATGTGTCCATACAAAATAATCACGACCTTTGCCGCGGATTTTTTCGGGATTTTCCTTGATTGAAGTCGAGTTTTCAGGACCTAGGTCTTGAAAAAATATCGACGAAGGTCCAGATCCTATCTGACGAAAGTCTAGATTCACTCGACTCGACTAAAGCCCTTCCAGACCTGGCCGAAAGGTTTGGCAGAAGCAACGACAACACTGGATGAATCCTCTCTGAGAGAGACTTTCTGGAGTGACTGCCAAAAGTTTTTCGTTCGCAGGAGTGGTGAAAAAAAGTGAAGTCCCAACGTGTTCAAACAAGGCGACCCTAAGTAGGTCTTAAGGGTCGCCCTAACAATACACCCACAGGGTGTAACAGGGGGTTTTTATGGGTATGAGAATTACAACCAATATGGCAGCCATCAGTGCGCAAAAAAATATGGTTGGCAGCCAACGCGAAGTTCAGAAGTCGATGACTCAACTGGCTTCAGGATCTCGAATCACCAAGTCAGCAGATGATGCTGCAGGTTTAGCGATCAGTGAGAATTTAAAATCGCAAACTCGAAGCTTACAGCAAGCTGGGCGAAATGCCAACGACGGGATCTCTTTGATTCAAGTTGCAGAAGGCGGCCTTGGTGAAATTTCTAATATATTAACTCGACTGAGAGAACTGGGAATCCAAGCCAGCTCGGACACAGTCGCAGATCGTGAACGAACTTTGATCAATCGTGAAACTCAACAGTTAACTGCAGAGGTTCAACGAATCGCTGTAACTACAAAATTTGGAACTCAACATCTTTTGGATGGAACTGGTTCTAATTATGATTTTCAAGTGGGAATCTATAATAATGAAGCAGAAGATCGAATCTCTTTTGATGCCAGCGAAGCCAATGCAACAGCCTCATCTTTGGGTGTTGAAGGATTTGATTTCTCGACAAAAAGTGGTGCCCAAGAAGCATTGACAGTTTTAGATGAAGCGCAAACTCAAGTGAGCGGTTTTCGAGCTAACTTAGGAGCATTACAAAATAGAATGCAATCCACTGTCGAGAACACTTCGACTCAGTATGAAAACTTAATGGCAGCCAATTCACGAATTCGTGATACTGACGTCGCCATGGCTTCATCTGAAATGACAAGAAACAATGTCTTGTTGCAAGCAAGCACTGCGACTTTGTCTCAAGCAAATCAATTGCCAGGTTTAGCTCTGAAATTGATTGGCTAAATTAGTTTAAGTTTAATTTAAGATTTTGATTTGTATTAGATTTATGTTTACAGGGAAAGCCCTCCCCCTTATTTCCCTGGTACCGACCTACCCAGAGAATGGCAACATTCTCTGGGGTATTTAAGCGAAGCAGGTCGGCTGAAAAAAATGGGGTTGAGACTAAGATCCAGTTTCAGTAAAAATGTTTATGTTCTGGGCAGCTGTAGCCGACGCGTAGGATGTATGAATATAAAAGGTCTTGTCGGCAACATTCCCACGATCCCTGTGCGACCAGTAGATAAGCTGGAGCGAGGAATTAAGTCTGACAGCACTCATGATCGTGATGCCAATGGACAACAGCTTTTTGATGATCAGAAAAAAAAGCATGAGCCAATGAGTGAAGACCAAATCGAAAAATGTCTCGAACATCTACGAAATCTTCCCGCCGTCAAAGAAAACAATTGGATTATAGAATTTTCTGCTTTGGAAGAGCGAAGATTTGTTTTAGTTAAAGATTCTTCGGGACAAGTTATTCGTAAGTTTCCAGAGTCTGACTTGTGGACCTTGCCCACGGACTTGGATGATCCAAGAGGACAGCTGTTGAAGAAGATGGCTTAGGCCAATTTCTGCTAGAGAAAAAATAACGCAAAAAAACTAATTTTCCTTCTTGACGAGATTTTTATGTTTTTAATTTTCTCGCTATTGCACGAGTTGAGTTTAATTTTTTTATTCGAACGTCTATTGATGATTTATCAATGTCACCGGTTATTCTGAATCTTGTGCTTATCGAAGAATTTCTGCAGTCAAATTGGCCAAAGAAATTCCTCAAATAAAAGAAAAATTAACTTCTGGTGCGCTGAATTTAACGAATCTCACTATGATGCAGAGCTTAAGCTCCAGCGCAAAATGAATGTGCATGAGAAGAAGGAAATCCTAGCAAAAATTGAAAATTGCTCGAAGCGTGAAGCTCAAGAGATCTTGGCTAATTATTTTTCTGCAGATGTGATATCTAAAAATAAATCTAAAGAATCGGTACGGATTCTCTGTGGTGACGAAGCGTCGCTCCATATTCGTTTAACAACAGAAACTTTGAAGAAATTAGATCGCATTAAGAATTTAAGGGCACATAAGAATCCGGGTATGGGCTATGGAGAACTGATTGAAGACATGTGCCAGTTTGTGTTGAAGAAAATTGATCCAAGTTTGAGGCCAACGACGACTAGAATCGGGAGCGCAAAATCAATAGAACGTAAAAGTGCTCAACCAAGATATATTCCAGAAAAAATTAAATCCGAAATTTACAAACGCGATCATTCGCAATGCAGCTTTGTTGATAAACAAACAGGGCGAAAATGCACTTCTAAATATTTATTGCAGATCGATCATATTCAGCCGGTTTCGCGTGGTGGGAAGTGTGCAGTGAGTAATTTGCAACTGTTGTGTCAGGCTCATCATAAATTCAGAGATCAGTATGTGTAATACGGTCGTCTCGCCGACTCTATAAACAACGCCTTTGTTTAATAATAATTTTCTCTTATGGGTCTATATAAATTGAACTTTTATAGAGAAAAAACTCGCCACTCCTAGACCTGTCAAAAAATGCCCTCGTCGAACATCTTAAAATAGTCAATTCAAGACCATCCAGATTTTGCGGTTGTCAACTCATTGACTCACGCTTGGCTGTAAAGTTTGAGAAAATAATTGAAGGAACAATAGGTTATTTTCGGGAGAGAGATTTTGGCAGGAGTGCGAATTACAGGAATGGCTTCGGGTTTACCACCCAATATCGTCGACCAACTGGTTGAGGCTGAGCGCATTCCTTTGAAGCAACTTGAAACCAAAAAAGTTAAACAAGAAGATACTTTAAAACTTGTCACTGACCTTGATGGCAAAGTTACAGAAATAACTAAATCTTTGGGTGAATTGTTAGGCACCCGTGGTTTTACAGATACAAAATTGATTAGCGGAGATCCGAATGTTGTTGATGGGACAGTGGATCCAAATGCCACTGTCACCGGTGATTACAGCATTGAAATTTTGCAATTAGCACAAAAGCCCGGAGCTATTTCGAATGGATTTCCTGATCGTAAATCGACGCAAATGGGTGTGGGATACATCAAATTCCAAACTTCTGACGGCGACAAAGAAGTTTATATTCAAGGAAGCAATTCAACACTTGACGGAGTAGCAGCGCAAATTAATTCCGCAAATATTGGAATTCGTGCCAGTGTTATCGAAGATCGAAAGGACAAGGATGCGCCTTATCGTTTGTTAGTCACGGGGCTAAACACAGGCGATACAAAACAAATTAGCTTTCCAACAATCTATATGTTGGATGGTGATCAAGATATGTATTTTGATCAGACCCGGCCGGCGCAAAATGCCAAACTCAAAGTCGATGGATTTGAAGTCGAAGTTCCAGAAAACCAAGTGACTGATCTTATCCCAGGTGTGACTTTAAATTTGAAGGCGGCGGCTCCTGGTCGTGAAATTCGCTTGAATGTGAAAGAAGACGTCGGAGCAGTCAGTGGAAAAATAAAAAGTTTTGTTGACGCTTACAATGGTGCGCTTGGCTTTATTCAAGGCCAACACAAGTTGCAAAAGGGACAAAATGGAAAAGAAGCTCTTGGCCCCTTGGGCGGGGATTCGATGCTTCGTACTGTCGAAAGTGTTCTTCGCCGAATTATTATTAATCCTCAGATGGGAGTCGAAACTCCAATCACTCGAATCAATGATTTAGGTATTGAGTTTAATCGAAATGGAACTTTGAATTTCAATCAGGAAAAATTTAATAAAGTTCTAAACGCAAATGCTGTAGGCGTGGCTTCTTTTTTTAGAGGCGATGGTCTAGTGTCGGGTTTTATTCCGACGATAAAACGTGAAATTTCGAATATGCAAAACAGTCAATTTGGACCTTTGGCGAATCGTAAAAAGGGCATTCAAACTCGAATTGATCGAATGAATGACCAAATCGAAAGAAAAGAAAAACAAATAGAGAAAAAACAAGAATATTTGACAAAAAAGTTTGCGGATTTAGAGAGCCAAATGTCGAGACTCCAAGGACAAGGAGCGGCAGTTGCGGGAATTGGTGCAGCAGCCGGTGGCGGTGGTGGAAATGGAAGATAACGGAAAAATACGGGGGACAGGTAGTAGATGAAAAACGCGTATCAGAAATACAAAACAGCATCGGTACAAACAGCAAACCGAGAAAAAATTCTCTTGATGCTCTATGAAGGTGCTATTCGTTTTACGAAATTAGCCATCCAGGCTTGCGAGGAAAAGCGAATCGCGGATCGGGGTTATAACATAGGACGCGTCTATGATATTGTGCTTGAATTAAATAATACACTCGACCACAAAATTGGCGGAGAAATATCCCTCAATCTTGAGCGGCTGTACATATTTATGATGGATCAGTTTACCAAGTCAAATATCACCGGGGATCCAGCGCCACTCAAATCTGCGCTTAAAGTGCTCGAGACCCTTTATGAGGGTTGGGCACAAGCGATAGAAAAACTAAAAAAAGAATCTGAATTAAACGTAAAATAAAAGGGGAACACATGACAAGAATACTCACTCTATTGAATCAAAAGAATCACTACCTCGAAAAATTTTACGCTTTGAATGAAAAGGAATTATCCAATTTTCTTATTGGAAATTTTGATTCAATTGAAACGTTTTATGAAACACGGGAAAAAATATTGGAAGTTATCAAGTACATTGATTCCGAAGTCGAAAAAACGCAGGACAACGTAATTCAAGCCACGTCGCCAGCTTTCGGGACAATTCGAAAAAGAATTGCCGATTCTTTTAAGGTTAAAAACCTGTACGTTGAAAAAATTGTTCAACAGGATTTGGAAATACTGTCTTGTATCGAAAGTGCGAAAAATTCAATTATCCGCGAACTTCAATTATTGAATCGTGGGAAGAAAGCAGTTACGGGATACAAAACCAAAAATTATTCCCAGAAGCTGAATGAAGAAATTTAAGCGTCAAAGCTCTGACGCGAAACTAGGTCGAAGAGATAGTTGAACAGTCA
This sequence comes from Bdellovibrionota bacterium, assembly GCA_038043185.1. Taxonomy (GTDB): domain Bacteria; phylum Bdellovibrionota; class Bdellovibrionia; order Bdellovibrionales; family Bdellovibrionaceae; genus UBA5009. The sequence goes on along the minus strand of JBBTCO010000053.1, from coordinate 15,635 downwards.
AAGTCTTGTCTCATTTTTCTTATAAATGGTCTTGAATTGATTTCATCGGTGGCACTCGCGTTGCTTTAATAAAAAAGCATAAAGGAGTGCCAGAATGTTAGATCTCCATTCTAAAGACCAGCTCACCAAAGCATCCCCGGCCAAAGTCCGATCTCAAATCTTATCCGACGATATAATTGAGAAAAAAAAACTGCAAGGCATTGATACCAATACACTGACGCTGATGATGAATGCCAAGGTGTTAGTTCAGCATAAAGAGTATGACCTTGCCTTGAATCTTTTACGACGTGCCAGCAATTCCTATTCTAAACACTCAGAGATTTTAAAAAATCTTGGAATGGTGTTGGAAAAACTTGGGAAATGGTCCGAAGCAAAAATTGTGTATTCTGAATTAGCAAGTCAGTTCAATAACTTTAAATACGCCTATAAAAAAGCGCATATACATTACATGATGAATGAAGACGAGCCGGCTTTGAATGCTTACTATGATGCCTTGTCGCACTTGCAAGAGGAAGAAGAAGATCTTTTTGAACTTTATAAAAATATGGGAAATATTTTTGTAAGAAATAAAGACTTTGATGCTGCTGAAGAGTCTTACAATAAGGCTTACACAATAAATCCCAAATCCGACACGCTGCTAATTAATTTTGGAACGCTGGAAGTGCAACGTGAAGATTTTGATAAAGCTCTCTTTTGTTTTCGCCAAGCCATCGAGCTGAATGCTAAAAATGATAAAGCATGGATCGGCCTCGCTTTAGTCCATAATCATTTTGGTGATTTGGAATTGGCCTGGGGAAATATCGTCAAGGCGCTGGATATCGATATTTACAATAAAACAGCTGTCATTTTAATGGGCCATTGGGGACAAAACGAAGAAAAAATAAAAATTTCTTTGGAACATCATAAAAACTATTTAATGAAATTTGAATTTGACGAAGATATAACTCTGCAATTGATTCACATTTATACACAGCTTGGCAAATTGGATAGCGCTGAATGTGAAGCTTTGAAGCTCTGTTTATGGTCTCCCAAAAACGATAGTTTTCATCTTCTTTTGAATCAAATTAAAGAAAAAAATAAAAGTGCCAAATCAATAAGGACAGAACAAGAGGTTGTAGCGTGAAAATTAATACACAGGTTAGTAAAAATGGAGCTTTAGTTGTGAACGAAAATGAAGAAGCACTTTGCTCGACTTACGATCCTTTGCATGAAGCTTCAACATGGGTTCAGCGCATTGATATTAAAAATATAAAACAAGCTTTAGTTTTGGGATTAGGCGCCGGTCATCATATTGAAGAATTATTAAAACAAGGTCCTGATATTAAGCTGAGCGTGTTGGATTGTCGTCCGAATCTTTTTGAAATTTTTGAAACTCATCGCCCTCTTATTGCCGATCGGTTTCAATTTTTTTGTATCGGGGAAGGGCCTGATCTTGATGATCGCATATTTAATTTTGTCGAAGATTGCCAGCCGACGGTGTTGTGTTTTAAGCCGGCATGGAAAAATCACGAAACATTTTTTTCCAATTTATTTGCGTCACTGACTTTCAGAAACTTACAAATGATCGAAAAATCTTTAAAAGTTGAAATTGAAAAAGATGTTTTTGACACTTCAAAATTGGAAGCTCAAAAAAATCTTCTGCATCTTAAAAACTTGCATGAGTCGCTTAAGGATTTTAGCAATGAAACAGCACTTAAAATTTCTGTACTAAGGGAGCTCTGGATTTGAAAATTCTTGTTCTTTCATTGCTTAGATTAGGAGATCTATTGATGCAAAAATCTTTGCTGGAAAGTATTTATAAAAAATACCCAAAGGCAGAGGTGCATTTTTTGATTTACCGAGAATTTCAAGCAGTGCAGCCATTTCTGCCAGAAGTTAAGAAATTTCATTTTTTTGAGAGACAAGAATGGTCTCGCTGGGTCAACCAAGTGGAAGTCCCTCTGTTAAAGCCGGTCAAATTTTTAGGAAAATTAGTCGATGAGCTTAATGCCGAGCAGTTTGATATTGTTTGGAATTGGACGCATCAAAAAGGCAGTGGTTATCTTATGGAGTTAATCAAGGCTCCAACAAAAGTGGGACTGCAAACAATAAAAGGACAATTTAACCTTGGGAACTCTTCAGATCTAAAAACATTTAATAATGATTTTTTAAATTTGGACAACAAAGGTCCACATTATTTAATTCACATGGCGAAGATTTTTAATTTAGAAAAACCGAGTCCTTATCCAACACGTAACAGCTTAAACGCGAAGAAAGAGAATCTGATTTGCGTTCAACCTCTGACCAGCGATATTAAAAAAAATTGGCGACTTCATTTGTTTCGAGAATGGATGAAATTGCATCAGGCCCGTCGGCCGCAGGACCAAATTATTATTCTTGGCTCGCCCGCAGAAAGAGATTTGTTAGAAGAAGAATTTCCTTTAAATTCGATCAAAATATTGAACCTGCAAGACGTGAAAAATGTATTAACTCACGCTGATCTTTTGATCTCTACGGACACGGCGATTAAACATCTAGCTGCAATTCAAGGAACCCAAATTCTTGAATTGTCCTTTGGCAGTGCTCAACCTGCAAAAACGGCAGCCTGGGTCGACGAATACAATTGTGTTATTCCTAAGGTGCAATGCTGGCCTTGTTCCCATTCTCGATTTTGTACGCAAATCAGTCATATGTGCTCTGAAGAACTCAGCGCAGATGATTTAAACAATATTGTGATGAGTTTGATACAGAAACAACCTCATCACAAATTACAAAAACATAAAAATGATTTTTATTTAACGTTAACCAGTTCAGGAGGAACGCATGTCGAAAGAAACTGAAAACTATTTGTCGCTGGCCCTTAGAAAATTGGAAATGGCTTATGAAAAAATTGTGCAAAGTAAAGGTTACAGCGAAGAATCTGAAAAAATTAAAATTTTAGCGGAATTTGCGAAAGAACAAGTTGAAAATGAAAATACTCATTCTGCAGCTCGCTAGATTCGGCGATATATATATGACATGGGCTCTGACCCGAGCTCTTAAGCGTGTGTATCCAGACAGTGAAATTCACTGTCTGGTGCGGAAACGTTTTTCTGACGCCCTCGTTGGCTTGGATGCCGTCGATAAGATTATTGAATTGCCATCTCAGCTATGGGCGGAATCAATTGTGAATGAAGCGCAAGACGATAATTCCGAGTTTTCAAATTCGGTGGTTCATGTGGATAATTTTATTAGCACTTTGAAATCAGAAAATTACGCAAAAATAATTAATGCCAGTTTTTCTCCGCTATCCAGTTATTTGACCCATGCGATTACAGAAAATAAGGATGAGGTTTTTGGCTATACAAGATTTGATGACGGTACATTTCATTGCAAAGATTCAATCAGCCTGTATTTTTATAGCCAAGTTGGCGAAGAGAGATCTAATCGTTACCATGTAACAGATTTATTGGCAGCCATGGTCGACGTAGATCTTGTGGGCGAAGATTATTCCCCACCTTCGCAAGAATTTGGCACAACTCACACTTGCCATCCTCAAAAAACAATTTTACTTCACGTCGGAGCCAGTCAAAGGAAAAAAGCACTTGCTGGATTTCAATGGGGCCGCATTGTGAAATCATTTTTACAACAGTGTCCTGAGTTTGAAATTGCCTTGGTGGGATCACCTCAAGAGAAATACATTGCTGAGGAAATTTTAGCCCATAATCCCAATTCTGAAATTAAATCTTATGTCGGTATTACTCGTGTCCCACAGCTTTTTGATTTATTGAAAAATTCTCATTCGTTGATGGCCTGTGACAGCATGGCCATTCACATGGCCGATTTGACAAAGACTCCTTGTTTTAATTTAAGTTTCAAAACAGTGAATTTTTGGGAAACCGGTCCCTTAGCTGCAGGTTCTGTAGTCTATCAAGCAGATATTCCGGAAACTATAAATAGCTTGGATATCGCAACCAAGTGGGCGCAGTTTGTTCATGGCGAAAATGTCCAAGGGGTATTTCATACGCAAAAAAAGATGCCACGATTTTACGGTGCCACTACTGTGGCGCAAGATTTTCAATGGCAACTTTTACAAGCTCTATATCTTAATGAACCCTTTCCGATTACCGATGATGCTTTATTTTGTGAATGCATCGAAAAAATTCATCAATTGAATGATATTTTTATCGATAATCTAAAAAAAATCCAAAAGAAACCCTTCCCACACGGAACTCTGTTGTTGAATCAAGCAGAAAATAACATGATGTCAATGGGTCGATATCATCCAGCGATTAGTTTGTTGCTTCGCTGGTATCGTGGACGAAAAATCATGGTTGCACCTGCTAAACAAAATGAAATTATCAACGAGTATTTAAAAATCCACTTAGAATTTCGATCCCTATTGAAAGTTTATTTATGGAGTGAAAGTGAAGAGCTAACTCTTAAAAAGGAATAAATTATGCAAAGATTTAAAATTGATGGACCAGCACTGGTCAAATTTTACAACACTTCGACAAAATTGGCTCGAGTATTTTCCGATATCGAGATGGATTTAAAGTCCCAAAATCGCGTTGTGTGCCAATACATCATCAACGGGAAAAAAATTGAAGAAGAAGATGAAGTCGTATTTTCAGAATGGGATCTTACCCAGGTCAGCACTTTAGAGTACCTGTCGGAAGGAGTTGCACATTTAGTCGTTGATGTCGTCCGCACTTGGATTCGAGCTTTACCCGAGTTTGTCGAACAAATTGAAAAATTAGCGGAAGAATTACGTTTTGAAGCTAATAAAAAGTCTAGGTCAGCTGTTTTAGACATGATTGAAAACTGTGAATATCTGGTGGATAGCTTGATCCCGGTAAAATCGCTGATGGGCGATTCTGTTGCGGCGGGTCTAAAGCCAATGGTGCAGGCCGAAGAGCAAACCCGTAAATCTTTAGCCGAAGCAATTAAGGCTTTAGAAAAAAAGAATTTTGTTCTGCTGGCAGATATCATAGAGTACGAACTGACGACGGCATTACAAAGTTGGCATCAGGGTCTTCTTGAGTTGCTCCCTGTCGTTCAGGAAAGTGCGAATAAGGATGTTGAAAACGCCCCTAGCATGGGTAACAGGAGACAAGACAACTGAAAAAAACCTTCCGAGCGAGGCGCGGGAAGATATTATTTTTTGTACCTTCGATGAGGCCATCGAAACGATTCGAAAAGAAGGTCCCTGGGGTTATTTCATTGAAATGGATCACCCCCGCTCGGAATTATTTTTAAAAGAATTAGGTCCCATCGACCCCGATTCACCCAGAATTTTAATTTATAATAAACTCACCGAAAAAAGTCTAAAAGAAGGCATCAATTCTTGGAAAGCTTTTGATTTCCTCGAGAAAAATTTTGCTGTTGATGAATTGATGAAGTTATTGAGTGTGTTGCGCGAAAAAAGATCGGATTGGCTGACTGGTCGCGAGCTTAGAAAAGAACTTTCTGTGCAAAAGCGAAAGCTAGAAAAGCTCACTGAAAGTTTAGAAAAAATTGTCGAAGAAAGAACCGGCCATATTGAAAAATCCCATCTGGAAGAATCTGTAAAGCTGCAAAAAGAAAGAAATTTAATTCGTTTCATCAAAGACATGGCCTTTCAACGAAGTTTCGAAGAATTTTTGCAGATTTTGAGACGAGAGTTCCGAAAATTACATAAATTGGGCGATCCCTATTTATTTTTTCGTGTCGACGAAAAGACTTCGATCATGAGCATCGAGAACGGTAGTTTCGTTGAAAATGATCTCAATATCGCCTTGGAATTTCCAGAAAATGTGGAATTAAATAACAAAGCATTTTCACAAATTTTAGCAAATCTTTTCGGACGGCCATTTATTAAAACGATCTTGATTCCCTTTTCGCAAGCCAATTCTATTTTAGCCCTTGAACATAATTTTAATGAAGAAGAATTATTGCATTTTCAAGAATTAATTTCGGAACGTTGGCCCGTTATGAATATGGCCTTGGATCGTTCGCAATCAGAAAAGAAATTAAATCTTTATTCGTACCGATGGGAAAAGACCTTCGATGGAATTCGTGATCCTGTAGCTATTTTGAACATTGATCGCGAAGTCGTTCGCTCTAACAAAAAATTTTCGGATCGCTTTGTTTCAACAAAGTGTTACGAAACCTTTGCGCAACGACAGACCCCTTGTGAAAATTGTCCTTTGGAAAAATCAAAAACTTCCGGCCTTCCGGAAAGTTCACAGGTGCAAATTAAAGGACGAACATTCCGGGTGTCTAGTTTTCCTGTTCGAACAAAACTTTCAGAGCAACCAACTACTTTTGTTCACCATTACCAAGATGTCACTGAATCAAGACATCTTTATTTACGAATGGTCCAAAGTGAAAAAATGGGAGCCTTAGGCTCCTTAGCAGGACATCTTGCCCATGAATTGAATAACCCATTTACAGGGATTCGTTCTTTAGTCGAGTTACTATTAAAAGAAAAAAACTTGGAAGAAAATCTTCGCAAAGATTTGGAAGAAATTGGAAAGGCGACCTTACGTTCACAGAAAATTATTCGCAATCTGATTGAATTCGTTAAAGAAGAACGTGGGGAATGGACAATGATTTCTTTGGATGAAATTGTTGATCGGACCTTGCCGATGATGAAAACAGCTTTGCGTCGCCACAATCTGCATTTGGACCTTCAAGCTGAAGGCGTTCAGATTTTTGTTGAGCCCCAGCTTCTTCAGCAGGTGGTATTTAATTTACTGAATAATGCATCACAAGCAATGAAAGAAGCCGGAACAGTGGGTTTAAGTACTCGCATTTTGGCTGATCAGAAAACAGTAGAGTTAACTTTAAGTGATGGTGGCGATGGGATACCTCAGGAAATTCAATCCCGAATTTTTGAACCATTTTTTACAACGAAACAAGAAGGCTTCGGAACTGGTTTGGGTTTAAGTCTTTCTAAGTCAATCATTGAAAAATTTAAAGGAACTCTTTTTTTTGAATCTAAAATAGGCGAGGGCACAAAATTTTTTGTACATTTGCCTATTGCACCGCTAGTGGTGGAAAATTCATGAAAATTTTAATTATTGATGATGAACCTTTGGTGCGACGCTCATTAGAGCGGGTATTTCAATCCCATCAACATGAGGTGCAATGTGCTGAAAATGGCATTGAGGGATTGAAGCGCTGGTTGGAATTTCATCCCGATTTGATTTTTCTTGATGTATTAATGCCCGGTTTGACGGGCCCCGAAGTTCTGAGGAACTTTGAACTTGAATCTCAGAAAAAATCTTTGTTATCGAAAAAAGCCAAAGTTATTCTGATGTCGGCGTTTACGGGTGATAAGCAAATGACCGATCCCAAGGGATTAGGTGCTGATTTGTTTATGGCGAAACCCTTTGAAAGTATTTTTTCTGTTTACGATCAAGCCATGGAATTAATGAAATGAGAATTATTTCTGGTAAATACAAAGGGCATCAGCTGGTTTCGTTTAAAGCGGATCATTTGCGTCCCACCACGGATCGTGTGAAAGAAACCCAGTTTAATAAATTGATGGGTTATACGGAAGACGCCCGAGTTCTTGATCTTTTTTGTGGCACAGGAAATTTAGGCCTTGAGGCTCTTTCTCGGGGCGCACGAGATGTCTTATTTGTGGATGCCAATAAACAAAGTCTGCAGATCACTCTTAAAAATATCGAAAAATTAAAAATTCCGAAAAATCAATACCGCACACAGCTTGAAGATGTTATTCCATTTTTAAAATCATTCAAAGATGAGCCATTTGATTTAATTTTAATTGATCCGCCATTTACTAAAAAAATGGCTCACGAGGTCATGCAAGCTGTATCTGAAAGTTTGGTTTATGGACCGAACACTTTGATCACCATTGAATCGGAAAGAAAAGAACAGATCGATGATACTTATGGTTCTTTGTCACGTTACGATACCCGAGAATTTGGCGACAAAATCCTTTCTTTCTTTTCGAAAAAAGATGATAACAACAGAGATGAATAAAAAAGTTGTCTACCCTGGAAGTTTTGATCCCATAACGCTTGGTCATGTCGATATTATTGAGCGGCTCTGTCGTACATTTGATGAGGTTGTTGTGCTGATTGCACAATCTTCGCAAAAGGAATCTTTGTTCACTTTAGAAGAACGAAAAGATTTAATTACCCGCTCATTGCCTCAGTATAAAAATTTTAAAGTTGATTTTTTTAATGGTTTGACGACCGATTATATGAAGAAAAATAATATTTCTTTAATCGTCAGGGGACTTCGTGCGGTCGTGGATTATGAATACGAATTGACCATGGCAAATATAAATAAAAAAATTGCTCCAGAAATTGAAACACTTTTGGTTTTCGCCAGTCCGGAATATTATTTCATTTCTTCGCGAGCCGTGAAAGAGGTAGCGATGAATGGTGGGCCACTCAATGGAATGGTGCCGCCAGTGGTTATTGAGCCCTTATTTAAAAAATTGCATTCAAAATAAATTGAACGAGTCAGTTGAACGAGTCCAGGGGGATTTCATGCTTTCAAAAGTTGCCGAAAACTTAAAACCTTCTCCGACACTTTTTTTGGTTGCTCGCGCGAAAGAGCTTCAGGCACAAGGTCATCCGGTGATTTCGCTGACTGTGGGTGAACCCGATTGGCCAACTTTTCCGGTGCCCTCACAGGCTGGAATTGAAGCGATTCAAAAAAATATTACCAAATACACTGCGGCCAGCGGCAGCATCGAACTTCGCAAAGTGATCGCCGAAAAAGTAAAAAAAGATTTAGGCGTTCCTTATGCGGCGAATGAAATTACTGTTGGGTCAGGGGCCAAGTTTATTATTTTTGCTGCTCTTCAAATGGTGCTTGATCCAGGTGATGAAGTTATTCTGCATTCTCCCTATTGGGTGAGTTATCCCACCATGGTTGAACTGGCCGGTGGAGTTCCAAAAATTGTTTTTTGTGACGAAAAAGAAAATTACAAAATGAGCGCGGCTCAATTGGAAAAAGCGATCACTCCAAAAACCAAAGCTTTTTTATTTTGTTCTCCAAGCAATCCCACAGGATTGATGTATTCCAAAGAAGAGCTGAAAGCTTTTGCCGAAGTTTTGCGAAAGCATCCTAAAATAGTGATTTTGTCAGATGATATCTACAATAGCCTAGTCCTGGATGGTTCGGGAATAGCGCCGCATTTACTTCATGTGGCTCCAGAGTTTAAGGATCGCCTTGTGGCGATCAATGGGGGCTCTAAGGCCTATTCGATGACAGGATGGCGCATTGGTTGGGCGGCAGGCCCGCAACGATTGATTCAAGCGATGGGAGATTATCAAAGTCAGACCACAGGCGCACCATCCAGCATTGCTCAACATGCTTTGCTCGCCGCCATTCCAAATTGTGATAAAGACATTAAAAATGTGATCGAACTTTTACAAAAAAGAAAAGCGCTAGCTATTCAAGAATTTAAAAAAATTCCTGAAATGAAAATCAGTCAACCGGATGGCGCTTTTTATCTTTGGGTTAATATTAAATCTTTTTTAGGCAAAAAATTTAAATCCCAGGAAATTAAAACGGATAAAGATTTTGCGGAAATTTTGCTGACGCAATTTTTCGTCGCGACAGTGCCGGGGACAGAGTGTGGGAATGATGGGTATTTGCGCTTGAGTTTCGCTACGAGTGAAGAAAATATGAGAGCTGCGGTGGCGCGGATCTTGGATTTTACTTCTAGCCTTTCCTAAAACTCCAAATTACATTTTTGTGAACCAAGATTTCTTTGATGCCAATGGGCGGGATCCTTTAGAATGGCTCGGCCAACGGCCGCAAAATCGACACTTCCTGCTTTTAAAATTTCATCGATAAAGACACCTGATTCGATTCCACCAACGCCGATCACAGGGATCGATAAAGACTGTTTGAGTTGGCTTGCATCAGAAACAAGATAGCCTTCTCCGCTATTTCCTTCAGGTCGTCTCCAACCACCAATTCCTGATGAAACATCTATGAGAGCAACTCCCAGATTTTCAAGCTGGGAAACAACCCAAGTCATTTCTTCTATCGTGAGTCCTCCATCGAAGTGATCTTGAGCTGGAAGTCTTACTGCAAGCAATAAGTTTGGAACTTCTTGATTCAACTTTTGTACAATCTCTATCAATAGATTGGCGCGGTTTTCAATTTGTCCCCCGTGGCTGTCGCCGCGCTGATTGGTAATTGGGGATAACCATTGATTCAGCCCATACCCATGGGCCGCATGGAGCTCGATGATATCAAAACCAGATTTTGAAGCTCTGTGGGCTGCATCGATATACCATTGGGTTAACTCTTGGATTTGAAGTGGAGTCATTTCCTTTGGAATTTCGGGAGTCCATCCTTTAACTGGAACTTGTATACGACTTGCTCCTAACAAAGAAACACCTGTGATTTCAAAAGTGGTCTTTCCGCCAACATGAACTATTTGTAGCCCTGCCAATGCGCCTGAGGATTGAATCTTAGATGAGATCTTTTTTAGTCCAGCGATTTTTCCATCGTCTTGCACGCCTAACTGGTTCTCTTCGCCTTTCCCGGTTTGGTGAATGAAGCTATACTCCACAAAGACGATGGCAGCTCCGGATTTACTTAAGCGGCCGTAATGCTCGATAGTTCTATCGGTAACAAAACCATCTTTATCCGCCGTTTGAGATGCCATAGGTGGCACAACAACGCGATTTTTTGCAATTTTTCCGTTTTCAAACTTAAAAGACGTATATCTATTTAGATTCATATTAACCTCTCTGAAAAATGTTCTACCTGAAATCAATAGATTGAAAAAGAAATGAAAATGATATATATATTTCGATTATGGAAATATTTGAACTCAGATACTTTTTAGCTGTAGCCCAGGTTGAAAACTTCAATCACGCTGCTGAAATTATTCACATATCGGCGGGATCCTTACATAAGGCTGTGTCTCGGCTCGAGGAAGAGTTGCAGACACCACTTTTTTTTAAATCGGGGAGAAGGGTAAAACTGACGCCTGAAGGGCATACTCTGAAGAGGAGGGCTGCAAATATTCTGCAACTTGAGGAGGATGCCCGCTTTGAGCTAACTGGGCGTGAATCAGGAAGCTTAAATATTTACATTTCCTCCGAAGAAATTCTGCAGACATCTTATGGAATTGATGTATCGAAAAAAATTGAAGTGCTTTTTCCACAAGCCAGAATTCAGTTCTTGATAAGGCCAGAAAATAAGGCAATTGAGCAAGTCTTAGACGGAGAAGTGCAGCTGGCTTTAATAACTATCGATCCACCTGTTGATGTGACAAGCAAAGTGATTGCTAAGGTAGAATTCAAAACTTGCGCGTCCCAAGCGCATCCACTGGTAAAGAAATATGGAACAAAAACTATTCCTGTCGAAGAGGTATTAAAATATCCATTTGTATCTCCAGATACAGCTGTTCTGGGTAAAATTGCTAAGTCGGCTTCCATTGATGGTTGGCGGGATGACAAATTTCCCCGACAGATAAAATACAAAGTCTGTGGTTTAAAACTAATGGAGAACCTGATTGGCGAAGGCATGGCTCTGGGCTATCTACCTGATCATTTTGTAAAAAGCGCTGGACTCATTCCTTTAAAAGTCTCTGGATGTCCTTATTCTTGTCATCAAACTGTCCGTGTTATTTCAAGAGACCCAAGCGCTCTCGGCTGGTTAAATAAATTTTGGGAAAAAATTTAGGTCATGTTGAATGGGAAGCAGGGTGGGAAAGATTTTTAAAAGACTTAGGGTTTTTTGAGCCATTGTTGATTTTAGTGGCTCTTTGGTGGGAAACCAGTTAGACGCTTTGGTAGCCAAACTGAGGAGAATGCATATGAAAACAATTTTATTATCGATGCTTTTAGCTATTGCCACAACTGCTTCTGCGCATGAAACCGTCGTGAAAGAATGTTCGGTAACTATGAAACAAATTATTGGCGATAAAATGGTAAACCTGGAAATGAAAATTATCGCTAAAGAAGATAAATCACTTTATGCGAAAGTCACTGAGACTATCGATGGAGTTTCCAGTTCCTATAATGATGAGGCGCAAATATCTGAAGAAAAGGTCCGTGCAAATCTGACTGCAGAATTCGAATACGAGAATTTGAATGAAGCAGAAGGGCTAATTGTCCATGCAATGTCACTTTCAGAAGATCCAGTTTTTCATGGAGCTTTTTCAGCAGGCGTTGATCTAAAGAAAGTTCGTTCGGCAAAAATGTACACGGTCGGAGAAAGTACTCGTATGGGCTCGGCTACAATCGTAGAAGCCAAGGACTTAAATAATCAAATTCTTGGATCATTTTTAGGCGGGTTCGTAGTCAGTCCATGTAAGTAATCAAAATAAAAGTTATTTGAGAGGGAGCTAAGCCTCAGGGTTATTGAGACTTTGATTTTTTCTCAGCACAATTTATAAAAATTTTGGATCAGTAAATAAGTGATTAAAGAGCAGTTAAAATGCCAAGAAATTTTATAGCAAGTTTTCTAGATACTTAATGTAATTGAATTTTTAAGGTGAATTGAACGGCTTTACCGTTCGCCTCCCATTTTACACTGGATCCAGTAGGCAGATTCCTAAGGGTAACAAGAATTATTTTATGGGCTCTGCCCTCTCCTCTATAACCTGTCCTTTGGCTATCGGGAATTTGGCCGGCAAAAAATTCATTTTGTAAGGCCGTAGGAAATGACTTAATCTGCGGATTTGAAATAGTGACAAAAACGTTCCCATTTTCGCTGTAGAGATTCATTTCAGTATAAACAGAAAGGTATTTCAAATTTTCTTTGCTCATATTGAGTGAGCCATGCTGAAATGTATTATCAACCGCGTGTTTCAAAATTTCTTTTGCGTTAAATAAAACTATGCGCCAATCTTGTTCTGGTCTTTGCTCTTGTTGCGAAAGAATTTTTTCTAATGCTCGCGTTATTTCAGCAAATTGACTTGTGCGATTTTCAAGAGTCAAATCTCCATTAATTTCAATCCGTGAGAAAATATCCTTACACTGATTAGCATGGGCATTAGTCGAAAAAAAAGTGATTAGTATCAAAAATACGCATACATGTGAATTTAACAATAATTGGCACTTGCCTGTTATAAGACTATACATAATTCGATATCAGGTCCTTTTAAAGCTATTTAAAATACTCTTACTATTACAATTTCAAAACTTGATCCAAGTAGCGCGGACACGAAGAAAATTCGCGGCCTTCTTAAATCCAATCTTTTTAGAACAAGATTTGACTACTTAGTTATAGGTCAAATGATCAATGACCCTTAAAAACTCCACTGCACATTCTTGGTAAAGTCCCTCGACTTATATAAAGAAAATTAAGATCAGAAGTTTTTAACATCTTCGATAGAGGTAAGGACTCAACTGTCCTTTGCACTTGCTCTATCGTAATGGGTCCTACAGTTAGGAAATCCGTGCGAGCGTGGGCAAGAGCATAAGCATTCAACATTTGGTCTACAGTGTAACTCGTTTTATGAGATTGATTGAATCCTTGTGTATAGGCCAGAGCGCGCTTATATCTTTCTTCATTTTCTGCTGTGAAAATAGCAGTGTAAACATTTTTCCAATAAGGATCACCGGCTTCATATTTTGTTTTTGCGTCGGCTTTAGCGTTTTCCCAAGAAGGTTTATCTAGAATACTAAATCCTCCCAGCGGAGAATAGGGCATCATCAACACTCCTCTTTGAAAACTGGGATTCATCATTTCTTCATGAGTAACTTGAATGCCTCTGGCATGGATCGAGCGTTCCGCCATCTCGAAAAGAGAAAAATAGGGACTGTTAAAAACCGGGCGGGCTAAATCGGGATTATTTTGACTCAACTTCAGCGATTCATTAACTCGATCTGTGGTCCAATTCGACCAACCTAACATTGCAAATTTTCCCGAGCTTTGCATTTTACTCAATGTCTCCATGATTTTTAATACTGGAGTTTGTTCTCTGTTGATGACATTAAAATTTATGGAATCGAAATCATCTCGGTGCATAAGATAAACGGTAATATCATTATTTAAGTTATTTTGTGTGTGACCAATTTCTTCAGAAACTCGCTGTTGGATCAGTTCTTTTTCTCCATATAGGCGACTGGCGTAGCTGCCCGCAGGGACATTCTGCAACGGCTGAGTGGGAGCTCCATCCTGAGAGCGCAAAATGTCTTGTTTTTTTAATTCCTGTATTAATTCTTTGGAATGTGGACCGGACTCTAAAGTTTTGGAGTAGAAAAGATCAAAAGGAAATCCTCCCTTTGAAATGACATATATTTTTCGATCTGGATTTAAATTTTTATCGACATAAAAATCGTCAGACCGGATCATTTCTTTGCGACTTTGCACCCACTTTCCGATCAAATGTTCAACGCCACCCACGTAAATCGGAGAGGTATCAATAACATTTATTCCTCGGCGTAAGGCCTCATCAAGAACCGCAAAAACTTGAGCTTCTGTGGGCTCTCCTTGTCCCTGGTGAGTCCAATTGGACTGCAGGAGGTGATCGGTCCCCATGATTAGTCTTGAAAACTTTCTAACATTTCCATGTTGATCACGAACGTCAACGTATTGCATTTTATCGCTATCAGCGAGTGCCAGTGTTGAAACTGTCGTCAGTAGGCCAATTAAGGTAATTAATATTTTCATAGAGCCTTCTATATTCAGTCTGAGATACAAAAAATCTGATCTCAGGGTGATGGTCGCAAAATAGGTACCAGGTCCTGTTTGTCCGAATTGGCACAGACCTGCCATGGTTGAACTATTTACAATACCCTTTTCCATCACGTTAAAATGCAGTAAGTAGACTATCCTTGTGAAGACACGCCCTAGAAAGGATCTTTCTGTGAAATTTTTAATTTTTTTTATTATGTCGATATCGACTCTAGCTTATTCAAATGATTTCAAAATCAGTTCTACAATTTTTTATGGAAAGACTGTTCAATTTCTAAAATTTGAAGGTCCCGGACAATTTGATAGCTATCTTGCTATGAATATACCTTTTACCCCTGTAGAAAATATATTTTACCAGCTTGAAGCACGGTTGCAAAAACCTCTGATAAGTCGAGGAGAAGCCCATATTACTGTAATTACACCGGTAGAGTATTGGAATATCTTACGTCCGAGAGGTGTTACAATTAGAGAGATCAATCAGATAGCTGAAAACTTTGGTATTCAGCAGTCGCATTTTAATATTGTTTGTTTGGGTCAAGGAAAAGCTATTTTAG
Organism: Bdellovibrionota bacterium; assembly: GCA_038043185.1. Lineage (GTDB taxonomy): Bacteria > Bdellovibrionota > Bdellovibrionia > Bdellovibrionales > Bdellovibrionaceae > UBA5009. The sequence goes on along the minus strand of JBBTCO010000053.1, from coordinate 489 downwards.
GTAACAAAATGGAGAGCACGTTTTTTATTGTTGTGAATTCAGAGGACTTAATTAATCTGCGAGAAATGATTCAAATTCTTTTTGTTCGCAAGGGTGGTTCTTCAAGTGAATTTAACCCATATAAGTATCATCCCCATATTACCGTGGGATTTACTAAAGTTGATCTTCATGAAAGCAATGGAGTGATCAAAGATACTAAGTCGTGTATTAGTAAAATAAATTTGATTCGCTGACTGATCAGCTGAGGCATTCACTTTTGATAACGCTGTTAACTTAAGTTTTTCTTTTGCTATTCCTTGCTCATTGGGGCTCAAAAAAATCTTGAGCTTCATCGATAATTAGACTTCCATTCGTGGATCGCCCCTTCTGTGTCTGGTTATTCACTTTGATTCAATCGAGCTTGTCGATGTTTTTGCTGTGTTTGTGCTTTGGGTGGGGGTATGGGTCAATGCTGTCAGGTTAAGAATATTGACGTTGCAAGATTGAGGA
>JBBTCO010000052.1:0-23010 GCA_038043185.1 Bdellovibrionota bacterium | reverse complement strand
TGAGGTACCCAGTCCTCGGGCAATATGCGAGGGGCCGGTCATCCATATCTTCTTTAATAGTTATACTTTTCGAACATCTTGTTAGACTAAATAATATAGGAACTTTCTTTTCTATGTGTTCTGGATTTCTTAGCATTCATGATCAACAAGCATCATTTATTCATTAGGTTTTGGCACATAAATGGCACGCTTATCGAGCGACAGCTTAATAACTAAATTGAGAGGAACTAAATCCATGAAGTCTATATTAATTGCAATGTTGCTAATTTCTTCGACAGGGTTTGCAAACAACGAGTGTTCTAATGCCACCGTAAAGGTTTTTGAATGTGGATCAGGCCTTAAGCACGACCAGCCTTATGTCATCGTCGCTAAGTTAATTCGGATTTCTGATGGGGTTACAATCACTCGCTCATTGGTAGCTAGATTTGATGATTTGCCCACTTGCCGTGACGGTGCAATTCAGGCAAACCGACAAAAGTAATCAAAACTCCTCGAAGGAAGCTGAGTTCAACCGCCAATCACTAGTTTCCTAGAAACAAAACAACCATCAAAAGGCTCGAAGGCGATTCGGGCCTTTTGATTTTTCAGGTAACTCAAAAGACAAAATCACTTTCGCAATCTTTTTGAAGCGCCTTCATCATTCACATAAAGGCCGCGATCTCTATAATCGTCTCCTGTCAGCATCCGAGTGAACGTGCTTGCACTAATAGGCCCGTTCTTATAGGTCGCTGCTGTCTGATCATAAGCTTGATTGCCAGATCGGCAAAGCCGATGCCGAAGACCCCGATCCAGAAGTACAAAATGATCTTTAGACTGTAATCAAATAAAATGAACATAGATCCCTCTTTTTCAAACCCCCATCACGCCAGCTCCGAGGATTCGATTTGATTTTTCTTTTTCCAAGGGATATTAAAGACTCTTAACGCGGTTGCCCCTTGCTCGAACAATATGGCACGGGGCCTACCATTTAAATACGGTACCTATGTCTCAGTACTCACATACTCAGCCTGCGCGCTTAGACTTGAAGCTAACCGATGTTACACGCCGAGATTCTCTAAGTACGAGATTAATTTCTCAATGCTTAAGGTTGAGATCTTGCCGTTTAAAAGCTCACTGACTAGCGGCTGCGGGACATCAAGAATTTTCTCAAGCTCTCGCGGGGTAATCTTGTGCTTTTCGATGATGTCTAAAATTTTAAGGTACAAGTCTGATTTCAACGTCAGCGACACGCTTTCTTCTTTACTAAATCCTAGATCATGAAATACAGATTTATTTTTTTTCATGACAGTCTCCTTACAAAATTGATTTGAGCCTTTTCTTTGCGCTTTGAGAAGATATTCAAAAACAACCGCCGATGTCCCTAAGTTATTTAAAAGAAAATATAAAAGAGGAGCAGCGGTGAAACGCCAGAAAGAGGTAACTGTAAACTAGTTTGTCGGCGCATCGACCTCTAACCTCAATAAACTGTCTTTCTCACCTTAAATCCTGGCACTTCTTTTGTATAAATCGAGTATAAAACTAAAAGGTGGTTTATATGAAAAATCTCGTGTTTGTACTTTCCTCAGTCCTGATAGGATTCAGTTCATTTTCGGCGTTCGGTAGAGATGTATTAGAATCTGATCAAAAAATCCGCGATCTCACTGAAATGGTCAAAAAAAATGTTGCTGGATTCCCTAGTGATATAAATGCTCTTGAAGCCAATGAATTAGTAGTAATTCAGTCTCCTGAGCATGTTTACATAGTTGGAAACTTTTTTACCAAAGGGCAAAGTGTTGACGTCATCGACGCGAAAGTTACGGCGGATAAGATCGAACTCAAGGGCATCTATTATAACATCGGCAATTTAGATGGTAATGCAGTTGCGAAAAGTCTTGCGACAATCCAAGGCAACTCAGCTTTTAAAACGTTTATGAAAAAAGACAGATTCAAAGGCTTAGTTCGTATTGATGTTGAATTACTTGCTAACGATGGCAGTGTGGATATGAAGAAAGCTGAACCAATTTACCGCCAGGCAATCACATCAGAATAATTTTTAACAAAGTCAAATCCAACGACCTTGGTGTCTAATGCCGAGGTCATTTATGAATGAAAGCAACTCAAGATCGTTTTGATTATAATCCCTACTTAACTTGTCGCTCAATAATCATGAAAGCTCAGATCTTTGGATCGGTCTCTGATTATCGCCATTAAAAGGGGCCCGTTTAATAAAGATATGGGTAAAAGCCATCGACGTTCGATATTAAGCAACAACGATAGAAGTAGTCTCGCTTCTGCTACAAATTTTTCAAGCCTTCAATCAAATCACTAGCCATCAAAGAATCCAGCGATTTCCCCTGACGAATTCGTTGATCCGCCAAATCCCCATGAACCCATGCTCCTAAGACTGCAGCTTTTTCGGGACTCAGTCCCTGAGCCAAATAAGATCCGATTAAACCCGACAAAACGTCTCCTGTTCCGGATTTTGCTAAAGAAGGATTTCCCGAAGCAATGATGTAATTTACACCTGCCGAATGAACGACTGTGTGAAAGCCTTTAAATAAAATAACACCGCCAATTTTATCTGCTGCTTTTGCCGCCGCTTCAAGGCGATTTTTTTCTAAATCTTTCGCTGGAATTTGAATCAATCGCGATAACTCCCCCGCGTGAGGAGTCGAAATCCAATTTGCTGGCAATTTTTTAGGTTCACTTTTAAAAAAAGAAAAACCTCCGGCATCGAAAACAACTGGAATTGAAGTTGTTTTTAACTTTTTATAAATTTCTTGCGCGCGATCAGAAATTTTTAATCCTGGACCAAAAATCACAGAACTTATATTTTTTTGTTTTAAAATATTTTCAAACTCGCTGAAATCTTGAATCAAATAATCGGGTGCTGCTCGTCGATATATTTTTTCTGAATCGGAAAGCACAGAAACATAACCGGCGCCACTGCGCAAAGCGGCTTCTGCGGTTAAAATCGCAGCACCTTCAAAGCCCGTAGAACCACCAACAATAAGCACATGACCAAAATGAGTTTTATTGGACGACCACTGACGATGAGGCCTCAGTTTTTTGCAAGTATTTGCACCAATAAGTCGAACCGATTTCGCTTGGTCTTTAACGATTTCAACTGGAAAACCAATATCTATTTTATGAAGTTGACCAGCCATAGCGGGACCTTCATTTAAAAATAAGCCCGATTTGAAAGGCGCAACAACCAAAGTGTGATGCGCCTGAATACATTCACCCAAAATATTTCCCGTTGTGGCATCAAGCCCACTGGGAATATCAAGACTAATGGTTAATTTTGATTTTTTATTTATAATTTGAAATATGTTTTTCCAAGGGGCTTGAATCTGTTTAGACAAACCCACTCCAAAAACGGCATCAATGACGAGATGATCTTTTAAAAGACGAATCAACTCAGTCTCTTCAATTTGTTCGACTGAATATACTTTCAAATTTAATTTTTTTATTTCATTAAGTTTTTGCTGATTCAGTTCTGAGGTAGAATCTGATTTAATGACAATAATATTTTTATGACCCCGCATAAATAAATTCCGCGCAACCACATAACCATCAGCACCATTGTTTCCTGGTCCACATAAAAACAATAAGCTTTTAGAGCCACATCGCTGATAAACTTCACTAGCCATCTCTCGACCAGCAATTTCCAGCCAATGATCACTGCTAAGAGCACCTAGACTGTGACAATCAATTTCAAGTGATTCAGCAGCAGTGACTAGTCTCATGCGCTTAAAGTTCCATTCAAGCTATTTTCTATCATCGGAGGAACTGGAATCTTAAGATATAGTAAAATCATTCTTAATATGTCTGACTCTTGCTCTGTAAGAACCTGATCAGATTTAAAGTTTTCATAAAGAATTAAGGTCAGCTTTTGTTTTAAACCCAAGCTCAATCTGTTCAATTGTTTCAGATCATTTTTAAATTGGCTAAGGTCAAACTGAAATTCGATAGGAGGACAAAATCCTACATCTACAAACAAAGGCTCTCGCTGATTTAATTTTAATCGAAACTGAAGAATAGTGTCGGAATTAATTTTATCTGGGAACTCAAAAGCCAGCAGGAGTCTAAATATTTCCGCTCGCACAGAACGTAAATCATTAATTGCGCCAAGCTTAGTCTTTTCAGACTCGGGCCCTAAGACATGTTCACATATTAAAAAGTACAACGCTTCTAAAATTGTGAATTTTTGATCTTGTAAGAAAAAACCTTTAAGGGTTTTCATTAATTCAGTTTTGATTTCACTTTTATCCTGTCTTAAAATCCCCAAAACTACTTTAAGAAAGATAAATCTTAAATTGCTATTAAGAGAGCAAAAGCTCAGACACTCTTTTAAAAATGGCATAGAATCAACATGCTCTGACTCAACAACTTTGAGAAAGTTCATTTGCGCCATAGGATCCTGAGTAAATAATACGGCAGCAAATAGCGCTGTACGTGCATTTTGAGCATCTTGCAGTTTAAGGCGAATTTCGCTTGGAATTTTTAACAAAGCCATTTCAGAAAAACGAAAATGGAACATTTCTGGAGTTGCAAAGCTCGCAATAAAATTTTGCGCCTGGGGTCGACTTTGCATTTGTTGTTTAGCATTTTCTTTTCTTTCACGCAATTTTTGCTCAAAGAGCTCATTTTCTTTAGAAATCCTCTCGAAAGAATCTTGATCCATTTTCTTAAATTCTGGCTGCAACTCTTCAATAAATTTTTCGATAGCAACTCCAGGAAGTAAACTTTGAATTCTTTTTTCAGCGGAAGGATGCGTAGAAAATAAAGAAGTCCAAAATCCCGACATGCCTTCGGCAAAAAAGATATGTGACACTTCAAGTTTGTTTGGACTACTGATCTCGGATCCCGCATAACTGATCTTTGCTAAGGCTCTTGCTAATCCCTCGGGATTTCTAGTAAATTGAGCGCTTGAAGCGTCTGCTAAAAATTCTCGCTGTTTGGAAATCATTGACTGCAGAATTCGAGCTAAAAAATATCCGATGCTACCAAAAATCAAAAAACATAATCCAGCAATCCCAAAAGCCAAAGTAACATCACCTTTACTGCGACGTGAAGTCTTGTTTCCGCTTAGACTTCTTAAAATCCACAATCCCATTTTCATGAAAATATAAAATCCGCTCACAACTCCTGTAGTTCTCACATTCAGTTCCATATCTTCATTTAAAATATGACTAAACTCATGACCAATAACAGCTTGCAACTCATCTCGAGAAAGTTTTGTCATAGCTCCATCCGTTACAGCAATAACAAAATGTTTTGGATCAGTACCTGCAGCAAAAGCATTAATTGAATCATCACGATCAAGAACATAAGTATACGGAATAGCCACGCCCGAGGCGATCGACATCTCTTCGATCACATTATGAAGTCTTTTCTCGGCAGAATTTTTCAATGGAAACTGAAGAGCTCGCCCCCCCAGCATTTCAGCAACTCGAGAACCTGAGCGACTTCCTATTAAACTCAATCCCGTAGCAAGAATAAAAATTAAACTTGATACACAAAAAATTGAAATCATTTGCTCTTCAGAAAAATTAAAAACGATTCCAACGACGATGGCGTTGGCCGCAGAGAGAATGACAACATTAATAATAAAGACAAAAATCAACCCGACTGAGTTTCTTCGTGCAATCGCTTGTTGCTCAAAAAACCTCATGTGAAACTAACTTTCACATTCTCTCTTTCTTGGAGGTGAGTGATTTCGTAAGGCTGAGCCGCAGTAAACTGAAAAGTTCCAGCGATAAAACTGTTTGGGAAAACTTCTCTTTGGTTATTATATGTCATTACCGCATCATTAAATGCTTGCCGTGCAAAAGAAATTTTATTCTCGGTCGATGTGAGCTCTTCCATCATATCTTTCATCACACTTTGACCTTTAAGATCTGGATAAGACTCTGCAACCACCATCAATCGTGAAAGCGCAGAATTTAAACCCTGTTCCGCTCCTAAAAAAGTTTTCATGGCTTCACCGTTTGTTGGATTTGCGGCCACCGGTGCGATTGCGGTTATAGCTTGATTTCTCGCGCGAATGACATTCTCGAGAGTTTCTTTTTCATGCTTCAAATAACCTCGAGAAGTTTCGACCAAATTGGGAATTAAATCGTAGCGTCTTTTCAGTTGCACATCGATCTGAGAAAAACTATTTTTTACAAGATTTCGATCCTTAACCAGACCGTTGTATATTCTTAAAAGCCAAAAAAAGATGACTGCTAATAGAATAATAAAAATAAAGAATGGACTAAACATAAGCGCCAGTTTTGATTTTTTCTAAAATAATTTTTTCAACTTTAATTGGATCATTTGGATCCACTGAAAAGTAACTTTGCTGTTCACAACGAATTTTTTCGCTGAGCAGCCACTTTAAGATATCGCAAAGGCCTTTATTCTTTTTATCCAGAAAGAAGGGATCGTTATCCAGAACATCTCTGGCTTTTTTCAATTGCCTTGCTTCTGAAGGATCAGATTCTTTTACTTTATAATGAGGCAAAGAGTATTTTTTCACATCTTCGGGCAGCACACCCAGGAATCTAACTGCCGGGGCCGAAAAATCGGCGTTTCGAATCAAAGACGCCGCAGAACCTGCTTTCAAAGTACGAAAAATATTTTGCATAGTGTAGGCATCCAGATCTCCGAAAAAATACATCGGAATGCCCAATTCTTCTTCAATCAATTTGCACCAGCCACGAACTCCGTTTGATGGCACCCCTTGAGCACCCATCAAAATACAGTTATTTCGTTTAGTAAAGCCCATGGTTGCCAAGGTGTTAGCGGTACCTTCTGACTCAATAATTAAACAAAAATCAATTTTTTTCTTAGCCTTCAGTTTCAAAGCTTGAGGTTTATTTTTTGGCTGAAAGGGTGAAGTTCCCAAAGTGGATAAATCAATGACCGCTTTTTCACCATCCGGCAAAGATTCGGTGACCACCAATTGTTGAGAATAAGTCTGTCCGCCACGATCATTGGCAAAACAGTTTAATTCTTCACGATAAACTTCCAGCATATCACCAATAAAATCGATGATTGTATCGCTCTCATTTTGATCTTCAAAATCTAATGGCGAATAACGTTTATTTCCTTTAATGAGACCTTTACATATATAGTACAATTCCCTTTTGGTATTGACCGATCCAATGTCCAAGTTTCGCAATAGGATCTCGAGCATAAAAACAACCCGAGCCAATTTTTGCACGGAAGAAACATTCAGCTCGGTTCGGACTTTTTTATCTCCAGGAGTTAAGTATCCAACTTTGGAATTATAAATAGAATTATCTAAGCTTGTTTTTACTGCTTCCAATACCGGACGTTTTGAATTTTCCAGATCCTTCAACATTTTATCAGCTAAAATTCGCGCTTCTTTTGGAATATCAATTTTTAATTCGCGAATACTCAACAAGCGAGCCATAAGTCACCTATTTCTTTTTACCAGTGGTTTTTTGCTTTGCTTTTTGTTTTTCTTTTTTGTCAGGCTTTTCAGTTTTTCCTTCAGATGGCGGAATTAAATCCCCAGCCATTATTGCAATATCTGCATCTTCTTCAGAAACACCACTCTTTTTTGCTTCTCTTCTTTTTTGCTCTAATAATTTTGTTTCGGCGTGTTCAAGATCTGCGATGGCCTCTTTTGAATCTCTTCCTAAAAGTTTACGAAGACCTTCTTCGGCTTTCTTTTTTCTCGCATCAGAAGCGCCAACCAGAAAAGCTAACTTTTCGACTAATATAGGACCGAACTGCTCAATATGAGCCAGTTTTCTTTCCAAATCCGCTTCTTTAAATTCTTTTTTGATATGCCGAGAAAGTTTTTGCCCCGCTTGGATTAAAGCCAAACGAATTTCCGCAACTAATTCTTCGGAAGCATCAATCGTTTCTTTAGAAGCATTTTTAAATTTAATAAATGGAGACACCACGCTGACCGCAAAAACATAAGGTCCAATTGGCAATGAATCTTTAGGTTGTTGTAAACCATATGTTTTCCAATTTACCGATTCAATAGCCCAAGTGATGGCGCAGCCTGATTTATCAAATTGCAATGGAACGCGATTAGCAAAACGCAAAAGTTGCACCGGAGAATCCGCGTCTAAATTTCGAGTAATAAATCGCGCTAAGGCGACCTCGATCACTACGGGTTTAAAATCACAAATACATGGTTTTCTGGTGACCACCGAAAAGAAATCCACTTCACCCAAGCGCTGAATACTTTTTGAAAGCGCTTCTTCACCCACTGTTAATACAGATTTAGTTGAAGGAGCCATAAGTTCAGTGTTTTGAACGGCGCTGAAAACTTTTTTAAAGTCTTCATCTTTCAAAGAATTAACTGGTTTATTGATTAAAGCCTTTGGCAAACCGGCTTTAACAAAATCACCCATTGATTGATCGGAAATTCTTGAAAATCCCATTTTCAAAAACTTAGCGACTGAAACTTTTCCAAACAAATGTGAGTGAGTGATAAACTCACCCAATTTGAAAGTATGAGGATGAGGCAAAGTTGCTGCCGGAATATCTGGAACTGTTGTGCTAACTCGTTCAATTTTTAACCAATCGGCGTCTGCCAATTTGTATTTCAATGATAAATGGGGATTCACTAAAACGGTGCCTTCAATATAAGTCAGCAAACCACCGTCTCCATTCAGTTGAATCCGCCCGTCAAAAACAAATTCAACTTTTGTTCCATGAGGTTTGTTCCACTCAATACTTTCTTTGTTACGAAGAAGCCCGGTGTTAGTTTTAATATCGACGTCCACTTGTCCACGTAAAGCTTTTCGCATGCCCTTGGTTTTACTGACAACAACGACACCTTTGGCGTTTGTCATTTGCGCCCAAGTGGTAGCCGCCGAGATACCAATACCTTGTTGGCCCCGCGAACATTGTCCGCGACCAAATTTTGAGGAGGCTAAGTACTCGCCAAAAACTTGGGCCAAATCATCGGGATCAATTCCAGGCCCGTTATCTTCTACGGAAATATGAATCAGATCAGTGTTTTTTGTTGAACCGGCGCCAACTTTTGTAACTTCAATTATCAATTCTGGAAGAATTTCCGCAGTTTCGCAGGCATCCAAAGAATTATCTACGGCTTCTTTCAAAGTAGTCAGTACAGCTTTAAGCGGAGAAGAAAATCCAACTTGTTGAAGATTCTTCGCAAAATATTCCGCAGTACTGCTTTTTGTAATCTTACTCACAAAGGTAGGCCCTCATTTAAAAAATTAAAAACAACGTTCGGGATGTATCCGCCTTAGGTTAACAATAACGCGGCTAGGTCATGCAAGACCAAAGTAGTATGCTTCGACTTTTAGAGCAAAAAAAGGCAAAGTTGCTTAATCTTCGCTCATTTCATCCATTGTGATCTCGACCTTTGTTCGTGCACCTTTTTTAGAATTACACTCTTTACAGCTTAAAACACAGTTCTTTTTAGAGGTTTTTCCGCCTCGACCAATGGGTATCAAATGATCCATTGTCAGCTCGGCAGATCCAAATTTTTTTTCACAATGATAACAAATTCCCCGCCCAATTTGCTGCCTCCACCATAAACTTTGGCGCAATTCTCGGGCTTTTGCTTTTTCTTTTTTAATATGCTCTGGCGAGGCTGGAATATAGTAGTCCGACATTGATCTGGTCGTGCCACAAACCTGAACTTCTGGCAATTGAGATTTTATTTATTCTTCCGAAGAATTCAATGAGGATTTGAGGTGAATGTATGTCGCAACAAAAAGCATATAAAAAAGGCGAATTTTTATTCCGAGAAGGTGACAAAATTTCGCAGGTCGTTTTTATTCAAAGTGGCAGCGTCAACCTTTGCCTTACAAAAGGAAAAAAAAGTCTGGATCTTTTTCAACTGGGAGCAAATCAACTCATGGGTGAAATGGTCATTTTTGGCCAACCGACTCATCAATTTTCCGCTATCGCTACAACAGACACTAAAACTTTTGAAGTGACTGTCGACGCGATGAAACAGCAGTACGAGGCCGCGCCCCAACTTTTCAAGATGACCATCAAAAGTCTTTCCGAAAGACTAAAGCAAGCTATCACCGAGGTTCGGTCGGCTCGCATGGAAAAAGACTCCAGTCCATGCCCTGAAGATCAAGTTGCGAAAGTCTTTGGAATAATTTTCCACACAGCTTCCCACAAAGGCGAAAAACAAAAAGACAATTCTGTCGAGGTTCTTTGGCCACTCTTCCGGCAATATTCCTTGCGAATTTTTGGGGAATCTTTGAAACGCTTAGAACAAGCTTGTCATATTTTAGTTAAATTAAAGCTGGCCCAATACACCATGGGAAAAGCACCCGAAAATCCAGATGGACAGGATGAGGTCCAGGCCATCACGTTTAAGAATTTAGCCGCAATCGAAGCTTTCTTTGAATTTTATCAATACTACTATTTTAAAGGCGGAAAATCGGAAATCTTAAAACCGGACGACTTAGTCGTTCAACTTGTCGATCTGATTTTGAAATTATCCGAGACCGTGACTGCCGATCGATTCGGTCTTGTCTCGGTTGAGTTTGCAAAATTATCCGAATTGGTGAAATCCGAGTTAGGCACCACTTTGAATAACGACCATTTTGCGCGAATGGAAGCCAAAGGTGCGATGACAAAAAGAAGAAGTGTCAGCGATTCTGTGCGGATTGAGTTTGAACCAAAAGAGCTAAAAAATATTTTCTTTTCTTGGAAAATCCTTCGCGAAATTGAAAAATGGAACGAAAAGGGCTTTGTCGATCTTGATGAAAAAGAAGAAAAGAGACTCAAAAAAGGCGAAAATGCATGCCCCCAGTGCAACGCCAGCGTGAAGAATATCCAAAAATTTTGTGCTGAATGTGGCCATAGTCTTGTAGTGAAAGCCTCTTAGGGAGTGTCCTAGATTTGAATTAACATAACCTTGGCTCGCCCAAGGCCTAGTATTTTCGGGAATTAAATTCTTGTGGTCGAATCTTTTACGGATTTATCAGATCATTTTATCAATGATTCAAATATTATTTTTATTATTATTGTCCATCGCTAGCTTAACTTCGTGTCGTCAAACCACGGCTTCGCCAGTAACCATCGTTGACGAAGGAAAATTTTTTCGCAGTGGACAGCCCACCAAGAGCGAGTTGGATAATTTAATTCGCAAAGAAGGCATTAGAACAGTCATTAATTTGCGTGGAGCACACCCTGGTGAAAAATGGTTTGATGATGAGTTCAATCTTACCGAAACAAAACAAGTCCGATTTATCTCTATAGATTTTGAACTCAATCACCTTCCCCATCGTCGAAGTCTAAGGCAATATTTGGATGCCCTTGCAACGGCGCCAAAACCAATTTTAATTCATTGTGACAATGGCGTGGAACGCACCGGTGAGGCTGCCGCCATTTACGAACTCGTTGTTAATAAGAAATCAAAAGCGGAAGCTATGGTCATGCTGTCGTCAGCCTATAATTATGATGAATCCGACGATCCAACGAAAAAACATTTCATTGAAAAAGTTTGGCAGGATGAAGAGTGGGCCAAAAATATCTATGATCCTTGTGTGCAAAGTTACGCTTATTACAGCCACAACCTGCCCGAGTGCAAAGGTCAGCACTAAAAATTTATCTCGCCGTGGGGTAATAGAGACGATTATCCCACATTCCTTCGTTAAAATATTGAACTGAAGCTTTCAACCTTTGAATCAATTCTTTGCGCCTTTCAGTGGGCTCCAGAATTTCCTTTTGTTGGTTAACGTCAGCAAAATCAAACATATGAAAATCTTGTCCCACACTCCAATCTAAAAAATAATCTTTAGCGATAAGCATGTAGCGGCCCTCAACAAAAGTCGTAGCCGTTCGGTCGCCGGGAATAAATACCGAACGTCCTAATAAAATTTCTTCTTTGGGCTTAATCCCCATGAAATCCAAAATGCTGGGTAAAATATCAATATGTTGGACAATCTGATCCGTATCCACTTTTGGCCATTTGTAATGAGGATGAAAAAAAATCACCGGAACTTTCCACTTTGAAATTTCATTTTCATAATTTGGCAAATAACTTTTTTGAGTGTGATCGGCGGTAATAATGAAAAGGGTATCTTTGTACCAAGATTGTTTTTCCGCTTCTTCAAAAAATTTTTTCAATGAAAAATCGGCATAACCTATAGAGGGTAAAATTTCCAGTGGACCTTGCGGAAATTTGTCCTTGTATTGCTCGGGAACTTTGTAGGGATGATGAGAAGACAAAGAGAAAAATGCAGATACAAAGGGTTGATTAAATTCAGATATTTTTTTGGCGTAAAATTGAAAAAAAGGTTCATCAAAAATTCCCCAAGTTCCATCGTTTTGATTTTGATCAGGGAATTCTTTCGAGCCAAAATAATTTTCTATTCCAGCACTTTTCATAAAACTATCAAAATGCATGGTTCCATTCATCCCACCATGAAAAAAACTGGTGTGATATTTCAAGGGAACAACATAACTTCCTAAGCCGATAAAATAATTCGCGGTAAACTCTGAAGAAATAAAAGGTTCCGACATCAAGGCCGGAATGCCGGTGATAACAGCCGCGATTCCTTCGATAGAGCGACGGCTATTGGCGATACCGTTTTTAAAAAAAAGGGATTCAGGTCGAGAAGAAAGTTCATCTAAAAAAGGAGTGTAACCTTTAACTCCATTGACCTTCCCCATATACTCGAGGCTGAAACTTTCCATAATCAAAATCACGACATTCTGTGGACGAGTGGCCCGACGTCCTTCCAATAATGAATCATTCGTTATCGAACCATTAAGGTAAGGTAAAAATTCATTTTTTTGAGCAAAGAATTTTTCCCTGGCGACCCGATCCTTTGTGAAACTCTTTAAAATTGTAAAACTAGTATTAAGAACTAAACTATTCATGACCGGAGCAGAGAAAACATTAGCATCAACAAAACTAATCGGTTTTTTCTGCACTCCCCCCCTTGAGCCCATCACATAAAAAATCAAAAATAAAAAAACAAACAAAATTCGAATCGGCTGGTTGCTTGATTTTTTAGCTTCTTGCGGAAGGCCCTTATCACTGACCTTATTTATTTTCCTCCAGGCAAGCCAAAAAAATAAGGCAAAAAGAAAAATTTGAAGAATAAGGACAAGCGCATAGGTACCAACAAGATCACTAACTTTACCCGTGGCTTCATTCAGTATAAAAAGGGACTGCTTGGTAAATCTGCGTCCAACAAAATTAATAAATTCTATGTCAACCGTGTTTAAAATCATCAATGGCAATTGCAGAACAAAGAAAAGACAAAAAACCAGTCGCGGCCAAAGCCGGCTCGGCCAAGGAATAAGTGCTAATAAAAATAAAGGTAGGGCAAGATAGCAGTTAGCACTTAAATCAAAACGCAGTCCTACAAAGAAAGCCCAAAGCACATCCGACCAAGAGGAATTCCGGTATTGAGACCAATTCCAAAGCAAAAATTCAAAACGAAAGACGCTATAAAGGGTGAGGGCCAAAAGAAAAAGCACCAAAACATCCCGTTGACGCCTAAATAAGGTATAAACTTGCATAGGTTTTTTTATCACAGTTTGCACTCTCAGTCATCCTCTGGTAAACCCTAGGGTCATGACGCCAGAGCAAATAAAAGAACGACTTTTTCAATCCTATCCCAACAGCCTGATCGAGGTTTTTGACCTTACGGGCACGGGGAATCATTACGAAGTTACAATCGAAAGTGAGGCCTTTAAAGGGCTCTCGCGAGTGCAGCAGCATCAACATGTTATGTCCTTTTTTAGCACCGAGCTTAAAACTGGCGAAGTCCATGCCCTTTCGATCCGAACAAAAATTAAAATTTAATTAAGGAGATTCCAATGTCAGCAAAAGAAAGAATCGAAGATATTTTAACTAAAAATAAAGTTGTGCTTTTTATGAAAGGAACAAAACAATTCCCTCAATGTGGATTCTCGGCACGGGCCTGCGCTATTCTTCAAGAATTGAATTTAGAATTTCATGATATCAATATTTTAGAAGACGAAGAACTTCGCCAGGGGATTAAAGAGTATGGCAACTGGCCAACAATTCCCCAACTCTATATCAAAAAACAACTGGTTGGTGGCAGCGATATCATGATCGAAATGTATCAATCCGGAGAATTACAGGGTCTGGTTAAAGATCTATGAAATGCAACATTGCCTTTTGGGACCGTATTTTGCGATTTATCATTGGCGTTCTTTTGTTGTTCTACGCGATTGCTGGTGGTCCTTTTTGGGGATACTTTGGTTTGTATTTAATTTTCTCTAGCGCCTGGGGCCTTTGTTTTATCTATAGCTTACTTAAGATCCAAACATCTCGCGATGAACAGCGATCGCAATTCTATAAGTCGCCTCAGGACTAATCTTCATGAAAGAACTGCAAGAGCTTAATTTTCTCGATAAAGATAAAATTAAAACTGATCCCGAAAATTTGAAAATTTACGGTAAAGACTGGACCAATTATTTTGATATTAAAGCCAGTGCGGTCCTTTTTCCGACAAACACCGAGCAAGTTTCAAAAATTGTTCTGTGGGCTCGGAAAAATAAAATATCATTAGTTCCTTCCGGAGGACGCACGGGCCTCAGTGGCGCCGCCTGTGCTTTGAATGGCGAAGTGATTGTTTCTTTTGATCGCATGAATCAAATCAAAAATTTTAACTCGACGGAACAAACAATTGTTTGCGAAGCCGGAGTCATCACCGAGGCCCTACAAAAATGGGCGCAAGATCACCAGCTTTTTTATCCTGTTGATTTTGCCGCGCGAGGCTCGTCTCAGATTGGCGGAAATATTGCCACCAATGCCGGCGGTATCAAAGTGATCAGATACGGACTTACTCGCGATTGGATTGTGGGATTAAAAGTCGTCACTGGCTCTGGAGCTATTTTAGATCTGAATAATTCACTCATTAAAAATGCGACTGGATATGATTTACGCCATTTGATGATCGGCAGCGAAGGCACTTTGGGTTTTATTACTGAGGCCACTGTTCGACTGATTCCCCCACCCCCACCAGCGCAGGTTTTATTTCTTGCGGTTTCAGACCTCCCATCCGTGATGAAAATTTTTGCTGAATTTAAAAATAAAACCTCAGTGATTGCTTTTGAAATGCTTTCTCAACTGGCGCTGAATTTTGTAATGAAAAGCACTCAACTGGCTTCTCCCCTGCAAAATGCAAGTCCTTATTATTTAGTTATTGAAGTTGAAAACCGCAACGAGGACGATGAAAAAAATATTTTTGAAGTCTTTGAGTCTTGTCTGGAAAATGCATGGACCACTGATGGAGTGATCTCTCAATCCCAAGCTCAAGCTAAAAGCTTTTGGCGATTAAGGGAAGATATCAGTGAATCGCTGTCACCTTATTCTCCTTATAAAAACGATATATCGGTATCTGTTTCGAAAGTCCCTGATTTTATGAACGATCTTGAACAGGTTCTGAAAAAGGCCTATCCAGCTTGGGACGTCGTTTGGTTTGGTCATATTGGCGACGGTAATTTGCATATCAGTATTTTGCGCCCTGAAAAAATGACCAAAGAAGTTTTTGTTGGGGAATGCCGTAAAGTTGATCTGTTGGTTTTTGAAGCTGTAAAAAAATATCAGGGAAGTATCTCTGCCGAACACGGTGTGGGCTTAACAAAAAAAGCATTCCTTAATTTCACACGGTCTCAAAATGAGATCGATTTGATGAAAGGAATTAAGTCTATTTTTGATCCAGATGGAATTCTCAATCCGGGAAAAATTTTTTAGTAGTCTCATTTGTGTCTAAGAATTTTTGACTACCGAATAATCCTTCGACATAAATTAGTAATTAAAACAATTTGAGTTGAATACAACGTGCACAAAAATTGCAGCTGAATAAATGCATGAAACACAATACAGATACCAAAACAAAAGAGACCATTAAAAACATTTTATTTGTTAGCAGCTTATTCTTTACCCAGTCCTGCTTCGCGAGCATTGTTCTAGACCTTTCAGGAAAAGATCTTAAAGGTTTATATAACAATGTTGAGATCAAACATGAAGAAGGCAATGCCTACTCTGTTCATGTAACAAGAGCAACTCAAGATGGACCAGCTGTAACCATCTATGAAGGCTCCGTAATTAAGGAAGTGCTCAAAGATGGAGTTCTTCAATACCGCGATACTCGATTGCGTGTTGTTGATCAAGGGAATGGCAAAGCTTTTTTAAGACTTAATAATGGTGAAAATATCCAAGTTCAACTTGGCGAATAACATCCGCTTCTTACTTTTGTGCTAAAACAACTCGTGTCTTAATACTTCTGGTCAATTTCTGAATTTCATTCGCCAAACCGTGACCATCAACCACTTCAATATCCACGATCAAATATCCAATTTTTTCATCCGTTGCCAAGTACTGAGCTTGAATATTCGCTCCCGCTTTTGAAATCAAACCATTCACTTCTCCTAAAACTCCGGGCTCGTTTTTATGAATGTTAATCATTCGCGAAACCGAAGGTCTTGCCGGCAGATCCACGTTTGGAAAATTCACCGCGCCGGCACTCGAACCAATGCGAATAAATCGACGGAAACTTTCCGCAACCTCAAGTCCAATGGCATACTGAGCTTCTTCAGTACTGCCACCAATGTGAGGCGTAAGAATGACATTGGGCAAGCCCTGCAAGGGTGATTGAAATTTTTCTTTATTCGAAGAGGGTTCCATTGGAAATACATCAATCGCACAACCCGCAAGATGTTTTGATTTTAGCGCCACCACAAGGTCTTCGATCTCTACGACGGAACCTCGGCTAGCATTGATCAAAAAACTATCTTTCTTCATTTTTTTAAATTCCGCAGAAGAAATCATATTTTTTGTCTGCGAAGTTTCCGGAACATGCAAGCTAACGAAATCAGAAATCTCAAGAAGCTCTGATAAGGTCCTCATCACTTGGGCGTTTCCCAAAGGAAGTTTTTTAACAATATCGTAAAAAACAACTTTGAGTCCTAAACTTTCAGCTAAGACACTTAGCTGACTTCCGATATGTCCATAACCCACGATACCCAATGTTTTGCCGCGAATTTCGCGTGAACCATCCGCAGACTTAATCCACTCCCCGACATGAGCCTTCATACTTCGATCACAAAGTTGCCGACACAAGCCAATCATCTCGGCAATAACAAGTTCGGCCACGCTTCGGGTGTTCGAGTGAGGGGCATTAAAAACCGGAACGCCAATCGATGTAGAGGCCTTTAAATTAATTTGATTTGTACCAATGCAAAATGCACCGATGCAGAGCAAATGGGGATTTGCCTTTAATACTTTTTCCGAGATTTCGGTCTTTGAACGAATTCCTAAAACTTGATATTGCGGCAGCAATTTCAGAAGCTCTTCTTCGCTGGGAGAATGAGAAAGCAAATCCACTTGGAAGCCTTCGCTCTCGAGTCTTTCTTTGGCTACAGAATGAATATTTTCAGCAAGTAATATTTTAACTGGGATAGACATGCCTTATTCCAATCTCGGGACCTGATTCTGTCACTGATTATTCCAAGCTAACATCGCGCAATAGAGCTACTCATTCCAGACAATGAGGGTCAAAATTTAAGAATGGACTCACGCTCTTCGCTTAATCTTCTTGTTGTTGACGATGACCCTTTGATTCATCAATCGTTAAAACTTGCAAAACCTTCACAATGGAAGATTTATTCTGCCCATGAAATGAGCGATGTTGATTGGAATCGCCATTATCATGCCGCCTTCGTCGATATGCATCTTAACAAAGTGGTCCATCAGCCTACGGGCCTTCGAGTTGTTGAAAAACTTCGTGAAATGCAATCCCAATTAGATATTACGGCAATGTCTGGTGATCTCAGTCGTGATCTTATGGAAACAGGACTGAAATGTGGAGCTCAGCGTTTTTTATCTAAGCCATTGATGGCTGAAGAAGTTATTTCACTTTTGGAAAAAGTAGAAGCTCATTGGTATTTACAAAATCTGAATACCAGTCGAGAAAATTCCAAATTTCAGTGGGTGGGCAACGGCAAACACAGTCAAGAAATCCGCCAACGCTTGGCGCAGCTCAAAGGCGAAACTAATTCTGTTTTAATTCAAGGTGAAACCGGCACTGGAAAAGAAGTCATTGCTCGGTTGCTAAACGCTCAAGAGGGCTCTCGGCCTTTTATCGTTGTGAATATGGCTGGCTTGCCTGAAGCCTTATTTGAAAGCGAAATGTTTGGCCACAACAAAGGCTCTTTCACTGGCGCTGATCAAAATAAAATGGGTTTAATTGAAGCCGCTCATGGCGGAGATTTATTTTTGGATGAAATTGAAGCCCTTCCCTTAAGCCAACAGGCCAAATTATTACGCTTTTTGGAAAATGGCGAAGTTCGAAGAGTTGGCTCACAAAACTCGACCCAAATAAAAACTCGAGTCATTGTTGCCAGTAATAAAAATTTAGAGTCCATGGTTCGTGACGGCAGCTTTCGAGAAGATTTGTATTTTCGCTTATCCTCGCACAAAATTCTTTTGCCAAGCTTGCAGGAGCGCCAAGAAGATATTCTGAGCTTGACCGAATATTTTCTATCTAACGAACGACCACGCAGAAATAAAAGATTTTCGGCTGATGGCTTACAAACCATGCAAAATTATCCTTGGCCGGGGAATGTCCGTGAACTCAAGCGGGTCTGCGAACAACTGAGCCTGACATCTCCGCTGCCGATGATTCGTCACGAAGAAGTACAAGCTCTTCTTCGTCCGCAAATGAGCACCTTGAATGCGATAAAAACAGGATCGAATTCTCTCAGAGAAATCGATTTACATTTAGGCATGAATACCTTGGTTGAGCGTTTTGAAAAATCAATTTTATTAGAGGCTTTAATTAAATTTGAAAAGGATATTGATCAGACATCGCAAATTTTACAAATTTCTAGGTCCAACCTCTATAAAAAAATTAAAGACCATCAAATTGAGTTGGAGAAAATATGAACTCACTTCTGATCACTGATCCCATATTTAGACAAACTGCCCTGACCGTTCTGGGTATTGTTTTCTTTTCGGGCATTATTGTTTATTTTTTCCGGCAACGAAGTTATTATTTTATCAGCGCCTGGGCCAATATCAAAAGCTGGCTTGTTGCTGCACCGTTTTTATTTATTTTATTTTCCTTTGGGAATCTTTGCACGCAAATTATTTTGGTTCTTATCGCAATGTATGGAGCAAAAATATTTTTTCAATTGATGGGCATGTATCACCGCAATTACTTTGTTATCATCTGCTACTTGGGGATCATCGGCTTGGGTTTTTGTGCTTATTTAGATTTAATCGCTTTATACAATCAACTTCCGATGATTTGTTTGGGAGTCTGCTGTTTTGTTCCATTGATTCGAAATAACTATAAACGAATGATTCAATATATTTGCCTGACCCTGCTGGCTTTTGTTTTTTTGGGTTGGAGCTTTATGCATTTAGGATTGATCTTAAATCTGCACAATGGAATTTATCAAATTTTGTACCTAATTGTACTGACCGAATTTTGTGATAATACAAATATTGCCATCAGTCGTTATTTTAAAGGTTACAAACTTTTTTCGCGGATTGATTCCCGTCGAAACTTATGGTCCACCCTTATATCCATGGGATTAACACTAGCCCTTGCTGGTGGAATGCGGTGGTTGTTACCCGATCAGTCGGATAAATACTGGTACATCGCTGGCCTGATCGCGTCCCTTGGTGGATTGTTCGGCGAATTGGTGATGAGTGTTGTGCGAAGAGATGCCGGCGTTAAAATCGTTGGCACCTTTATTTTAGGTCGGGGCGATTCCTTGCAAAGAATGGATCGTCTTATTTTTGTGGCACCAATTTATTATTATATAATGACTGCTCTACAATAGAGGATAGAAATGAAAGACTGGAACTATGAAAATGAGCAGTGGACAAAACTACCAACTTATTTGAAGCATTTGCCTTTGTTCACCAGAAATTTTGATTTCACCAGCCTTTTTTTTCGTATGCTATGGTCATTTTATTTACAACAATTTGTTTTTAAATTTTATTTTCGATTGAAAGTGACTGGCCAAAGTTACCACGAGATCTACAAAAAATATCCTAAGCTTTTAATTATCTCCAATCACAGTAGTCATTTGGATGCGACCTCTATTACCGCTTCGATTCCAAAAAGATATTGGATGAATTTATATATTGCTGCCGCCAAAGATTATTTTTTTAGTAATCCACTTTTTACTTTTTTCTCAAAACATTGCTTAGGGGCAATACCTATTGATCGTAAGGATCGCAAAGGCGAAGCCATTAATTTAATTTTACGGCTTTTGACTAAACTGGATCGCATGTGGCTTATTATTTTTCCCGAAGGCACCAGGTCAAAAGACGGAAAAATTCATGAGTTCAAACGGGGAATAAGTATTTTCTCCGAAAGAACTCAAACACCGATTTTGTTTTTATATTTAGATGGTAATATGAGGCTGATGCCAAAGGGAGCTGTTTGGGCAAAGCCAGGAAAATTGACTGTGCACATTGGTCCGGTCCACCCGCCCAGCCCAATTCAAGTGGTGAATGAAGCCTATAGAAAATGGGTGCTGACAATAAATCCAAATGCTTTTAGTCAAGATGCTAGCGAAAGCAAAGTTGATGATTTTCACATTCCCGAAGGCAGCAATGACGATCACACAAAAAATTAAACTTAAAATTAATGACTATGAAATTTGTCCAGTACCAACAGGGATATTTGGTTTAGATGGTGGCGCTATGTTTGGAACTGTTCCCAAAGTACTTTGGGAGAAATCCAATCCCGCCGATGACAAAAATCGCATTCCCATGGAAGCCCGAGCCTTACTTTTAAAATCACCTCAAATGAATATTCTTATTGATTGCGGCAACGGCGGAGATTTCATTGCTAAGTACGGTGAAAAATTAGGTTCAAAATTCAATGAAATGTACAACATCAGCGACGAAGGGCCTTCGCTTAAAAAATCTCTAGCAGCGCACGGCCTGAGCTTTGATGACATTCACCACGTGGTACTGACTCATTTGCATTTTGATCATGCTGGCGGAGCTACTTGCGCTGTTGACGGTAAAATTGTACCCACTTTTCCTAAAGCTAAATATTACGTGCAGAAAAAAAATTTAGAGACAGCTTCGACGCCAAATCTTCGTGAACGCGCCAGTTATTTTCCAGCGAATTACCAACCTCTGCAAGAGGCCGGAGTTTTAAATCTACTCGATGGTCCTGTTGAGAATTTTTTGCCCAATCTATCGGCACAAATATCGAATGGCCATACTATGGCTCATCAACTGATTCGAATCTCTGATAATAAGCAAACTTTAGTTTATTGTGGCGATGTCGCGCCCACCAGTTCCCATGTTCGTCTTGCCTGGGTTATGGGCTACGATTTGCACCCCATGGATCTTATTGAAGAAAAAATAAAGTATCTTGGTCTCGCTGCGGATGGCGGCTGGTACTTGTTTTTCGAGCACGATCCCTATTGTGATGCCGCTTTGATTGCAAGACAAGGTAGTGACTTTGCTGTTCAACAAAGGTTTTCTCTTTGAAAGCAAAACGTAAAAAAATTGTCCTCGTCAGCATGGATACCTATCATCAACTTGTAAAAAGCGAGATTCATTTAATTGCAGCAGCCTTGGCTTATTCTTCGCTTCTGAGTTTAATTCCTTTCTTGGCATTGACCTTAGCCATATTTCAGATGATCGGGGGTCTGGAATTTTTGTATCCCAAAGTGCAGTTTCTATTTTTAGACTACTTTAAAACTACCGCCGGTACTGAGGCCTCCCTAGTTGCAAAAAAAATATTTGATCGAATTCAGGCTAAAACCTTAGGCACATCCGCAGCGATCATTTTATTTTTCACTTCATGGCGACTTTTGCACGATATCGAAGCCGGCATCCAAAAAATGTGGAGCAAGAATTCGCCTCGTCCTTTAGTTAAACGCATTTTTCTTTCTTGGTTATTAATATTGATATTTCCACTTTTTTTGGCGATTTATGTCAGCTTCAGATCCTTGGATGCAATAATCCCTTTTTTTAAAGCCAATACTCCAATGATTGATTTTATCGTTGCGATTCTTGGACTTTTCTTAATTTACAAAATCATTCCTGATGCAAAAGTTCGAAATCGAGCCGCACTCTCTGGAGCTCTTTTTGCGGCAATTGGGATCGCAGCCCTCAAAGCCTCGTTCACTTACTTGGCCAAAGGAGCCTTTTCACTTAACAAGATTTATGGCAGCCTTGCCGCTATTCCCTTGCTTTTATTCTGGATTTTATTGCTCTGGTACATCGTTCTTTTCGGCGTCCTCGTTTGTTCAAGTGTACAAAAAAACACCGAAAATCCGGAATTTATTGACTAAAATTCAATAATTAGCGATAGAAATGCCTCAGGGTCGCGTAGCTCAGTTGGATAGAGCAATTGCCTTCTAAGCAATAGGTCGGAGGTTCGAGTCCTCCCGCGATCACCAAATTTTGGTTCTTCGGTTCGGTTCTGGGGTTCTTCTCTCTCCGTGGTGGGTAACACCAAAAAAATCAAGCAGCACAGGCACTTAAAAACCTCAGCCGATAGTTTTTTTCATTCCTATATCCAAATCCCAAGTTTTTTACAAGACTTGCGATTCTGTTAAACCCTTCCGTCATTGCATTGGTAATCCTCTTTTCAAAATAATTTAAGATCTCTTCTTTCCAACTTATTAAAGTTTTCCGCAGTGTTAGCAGTTCCGGGATATTTGTCGTCCCAAGCTCAGTAATTAATCGCTCCATACTTGAGCGCGCGCGTTCTCGGTGGGTGTTTCGATAAAGCTCATGCAGCTTTTCTTTGAACCGGTAAATTAAATTCAGTTCTGGATAACTCTTAAGCCAGCGATCCACATTCTGCTTTTCAAAATAGTCTAAATCTTTTCTATTTCTTTGAAGTAAGCGCTTAATTCTTAAGGTTCTACGATCCCCAGTTATTTCGATTCGACGACGTCTCAAGGCTGGAGAGAGTAATCTTAAAACATGGAACTTGTCCGCCACTCTCTTCGCGTTTGGAAAAAGTTCTTTCGTCAGTGACCGATACCCCAATGCTGTCAGGTTAGCGGTTATTTTTTCTTTTTAATCCT
>JBBTCO010000051.1:0-33976 GCA_038043185.1 Bdellovibrionota bacterium | reverse complement strand
TCATTGATCAAGTCGGTCACTCTCAAAACGTTGCACTTCGAAGTTGAAGAAGGGCCGGTTATAGCGGCGGAACTAAGGAAAGTGCCACTTACGAAGAAACCTCCGCAGGCAAAACTGGCCATCGTGAAGTTGTTGAAGTCACTTATGATCCGACTCAAATCTCGTACGAAAAACTTTTGGATATTTTTTGGACTAATGTAGATCCTTACGATGCCATTGGACAATTTTGTGATAAAGGAGAACAGTACACCAGCGCCGCATTTTATGCTGACGACACCGAAAAAAAAGCTTTCGATACAAGCAAAGAAAACTTAATTAAATCTGGGCGGCTCAAGGGGACTATCGCAACATTGGCACTACCGGCAAAGCCCTTTTACAAAGCTGAAGAATACCATCAGAATTATTACAAAAAAAATCCGATTCGTTACAAATATTATCGCAGTCGTTGTGGCCGAGATGATCGACTTAAAGACGTTTGGAAAAAGAAATAAACAAAGGCAGTTGGTGTAACCCTCGACTATGCCATTTTAATTTGGATTTTTTTGCCCTTTATTTTTCCGTCACGCAGGCGAGCAAAAACTTGCCGACTCACCTGCGAGGAAACTGCGACATAAGAAATTGTATCGTAGATCTCGATTTTTCCGACATCCTTTGCGGCAAGGCCGCCAGCTTCCCCGGTTAAAGCACCTAAAATATCTCCGGGTCTTAGCTTATCTTTTCTTCCTGCAAATAGACAGATTGTTTCCATTGCCGAGCCTTGAAAGCCAGCGCCCAAACCAAATTGATTTTTAAAGCCTAAATTTTTTCTTTCCATTTTAACTGAAGCTAGCCTCTCGATCTCAAGAATTTTAATTTCCTCCTGAGGAAGCATTATAGAAACCGCCGTACCGCTGCGTCCTGCCCGCCCCGTTCGGCCAATGCGATGAGTGTAGATTTCCGCTTGCAAAGGCAAATCAAAATTAATCACCAATTCGACTGATTCAATATCTAAACCACGGGCGGCAACGTCGGTCGCAACCAAAAACCGATAACTGCCATTGCGAAAAAGCGTGATGGTGCGATCGCGATCTTTTTGCTCCAGATCACCATGTAACAAGCCACACTTTGTCCCCTGAGAAAGTAAACTTTCGCCCACCTCCGACACAGTTTTCTTTTGATTGCAGAAGATTAAAACCGATTGAGCGGGATGCTGTTGAAGCACCCGCAATAATGTTTGAACTTTTTCCTTGTCATCACTTTTGTAAACGATCTGCTCAATCATGGGAATTGTTGAATCCGTATCTGCAATAACAACTTTCTCGGGTGCAATTTGATATTTACGACTTAAATTTTCAATACCAACTGGAAATGTTGCTGAAAAAAATACGGTTTGTCGAGTCCCTGGTGTGGCATCAATAATGGCTCGAATATCCTCTTCGAAGCCCATATCCAGCATTTTATCGGCCTCATCCAGAACTAAAGTTTTGAGAATAGAAAAATCAAGACGATCTTTTTGAATAAAATCCAAAATACGACCAGGAGTCCCGACAAGGATATGAGCCCCCTGCTCTAAAGCTTCGCGCTGAGGACGACTGGGAACTCCCCCCACCAGAGTCAATACATGCAACCCAGCAAAGCCCCGCCCAAACCTTCGAAACTCTCGGACGACCTGGGTGCTAAGCTCTCGCGTCGGACATAGTATTAAAGCCTGAACACCACGCACATTGAGCTTTAGTTTTTGTAAAATCGGAATCACAAAAGCTGCGGTTTTTCCACTTCCCGTCTGGGATTGCCCAACAAAGTCTTTATCATTTAACAAAATGGGAAGACTGGCTTCTTGGATTGGTGTTAGTTGAGTAAATCCCAGTTCATTCAATACATTCTGGATTTCTGGAAGCAATTTAATCATGATCTCACTTGTAAACCACTTCCCTCAAAGCCACAATTAGTTATATGCCACAAAAAAATAAAAGTAAAAATGACAATCCCAAGGCGTTCAAACATTGGATCAATGAAGATCTGCTGCAACGGATGGCTGATTCAATAAAAAATGTTCACGCCGAATTTAATCTCAAAGAGTTCGTGAAGGTCGGAAAAAAACTTGAGCCACTTGAAATGAAGGCCCGAGTTCAGCTCATTCGAGAACAGTTATACTTACAGTTACCTCGGGATTATGATCTCGCCTTGAATATTCTTATTCAATCCTGTGACTTAGGAAAATTAAAAGGCTTTGATCTTTGGCCCTACACCGAATTTATCCAAACTTACGGATTAAACCACAGCGAAAAATCTTTGTTAGCGCTGGCTCGAATAACAACTCTGTTCACTGGTGAGTTTGCTGTTCGTCCCTTTCTAAAGAATAACACAAAGCAGACTTTAGCTTATTTGATGAAATGCACCGAAGATAAGAATGTCCACATTCGACGCTGGGTTTCCGAAGGAACTCGCCCACGCCTTCCCTGGGGTGAACGACTCCATATTTTTATCCAGAATCCAAATTTAACTTTAAGTTTGTTAGAAATATTAAAGCACGACGAAGAAATTTATGTAAGAAAAAGTGTTGCTAATCACTTGAATGATATTGCCAAAGACCATCCTCAACTTGTGGTCGCTACCCTTTCGAAGTGGAAAACGAGCGCGACAAAAGAGCACGCCGCTAAAATTAATTGGATAATTCACAGATCTTTACGAACTTTAATTAAGAATGGCAACCCCCAGGCTTTAAAATTAATTGGTGTTTCACAAAACATAAATATTTTGGTCAATTCAATAAAAATTAATAAAAGAACGTTTCGATTGGGCGAGCGCTTGGAATTGAAATTTAAAGTGACTTCAAAAAGCACAGCAAAACAAAATCTTGTAATCGATTATCTTATCCATTTTGCAAAAGCGAATAATAAAATATCTAAAAAAGTTTTTAAATTAAAAAAATTCACTTTATCTGGCAGAAATAAAATTGAAATTTCTAAAATTCATCATCTTAAACCCATCACTACCAGAACTTACTATTCCGGAAAACATTTTATTGAACTTCAAATTAATGGAAAACCTTTTGGAAAAATTCCATTTAACTTGCACGTGCAGAAAGCCAGACGTTCGTGAAAAAATTGGTTTTAATTGGCGCCGGTCATAGCCATCTTTTCTTTTTAAAAAAACTAAGTCATATCGATAGACAAAACTATGACATTCAGCTGATTTCAGATGCCAATACTTCTTATTATTCTGCTTTAGTCCCAGGCTTTATCGTTGGAACCACCGAACAAAAGGAAGTCGAAGTCTCGGTGATTAATTTGTGTAAGGCACTTAATATCAGCTTTCACCTTGGCGTTCTTACTTCAGTAAATCCTCGTGAAAATTCAATTCAGCTAAGCAGTGGTCAGATTCTATATTATGATGTTCTTTCTATTAATACTGGGAGCGCATATCGTAAAATTCCAACGGACTCTGAATCCAATGATCGCGTCATTTATTTAAAACCTTGGTCCGATTTTTTTCCTCAATGGAAAAAGCTTCTCGAACAGGCTCAAAAGTCAAAAAAGTTGTCGATTTCTATTATTGGCGGAGGGGTCGGCAGTGTTGAAATTGCTTTATCCGTAAAAGCTCGCCTGACTCAGCTTCAGATTGAAAATAAAATCACATTGATTACTTCCGGCGATCATATTCTACAGGACTCTGCCAATTCCCTTTCCTTAAAGATATCCAAAATTTTAGCTAAAAGTAATATTGAGTTATATCTGCAAAAAAAGATCACCTCAATTAAAAATCAGACTCCGATGACTTCGGATTCTGTCCCAACCCAAAGCTTTGATTATATCCTTGTGGCGACAAATCCTTCACCACCAGAGTCCTTAAAAAATCTTAATCTTAAATTGGATAAAGATGGCTTTGTGAGAGTAAATTACTCTTTGCAATCCTACGAAAATATCTTTGTCAGCGGCGATGCCGCTAGTTTCGATTCCCCTATTGCCAAATCAGGTGTGCACACTGTTCGGCAAGGAGAAGTTCTTTCATATAATTTGATAAGTCGGATGGATGAAAATACCGCGCTAAAAGAATATTTTCCTCCGCGACGAACGCTCTCTATTCTGACAACAGGACTTAGCACAGCTTGTCTGAGTTGGGGCAATTTCACAATCTGTGGCTATTGGCCATGGCTTTTAAAAAGATACATCGATAAAAAGTACATGAATTCATTTGTTGGCAAATATCTTAAATCAACCTAGAGTTAATAACATGATCTGGTCACAAAAGCCCAATCTGGAGCAACTCAATAAGCTGAGCCAAAACACCCTCTGTGAACATCTGGGCATGGTGTTCACCGACATTGGCGACGATTTTATCGTAGCTAAAATGCCAGTAGACCAGCGAACAAAGCAGCCCCTTGGCTTACTTCATGGAGGAGCTTCGGTTGCCCTTGCTGAAAGTTTAGGAAGCATCGCTTCGGCCTTCTGTGTGGATGCCGCAAAAAAAATGCCCGTCGGTGTAGAAATAAACGCCAACCATTTAAAATCGGCAGTCTCGGGCTTTGTGATTGGCAAAGTCACTCCCCAAAGACTGGGGAAAAATATTCATGTCTGGAATATTGAAATTCACAACGATAAAACCGAACTCATTTGCGTGAGTCGTCTGACCGTCATGATTATAGATAAAAAATAAAATCTAGGAGAACTCTTTTACCTAAAGAGCGTTCATTACCTGATAAATTCTTTGCGAAAGTGCAGGGTTTTTCTTCGCTTGAAAGATCAAGGCAATCACTGCGGCTTGTTTAATTTTTCCCAGCGATAATTTTTGACAACCTAGAGCTTCCAAAGGATCTGTGTAAACATAAATCGATTGATGTTGTGGCCAAAGATTATTCATGTTGTTACTGCCACCCATACAAAGAGGAACATAATGATCAATTTTAAATTTATCTCGGCCAACTTGAAGAATCGGATATCCTGCTGTTCTTTGATAAGCTTGGATAACGAGATCTTTTTCGTGAGTTGAAACATCCCGACCACAATATTTAATTCTCTCGGGATAACGATATTCGACGGCCTGATCACATAATGATCCAACGGTCAGTCGTGCATCTGGTGATGTCGGGTAAGGAAGAAGCGCTTGGGAAAAACTCGATAGCAGTGTCACTAGAAAAAGCATCATTTTTACTCCAAATAGTCGCACCTTACGGGGCACGGTAGAAACGCCAGACCTATTTCTGACTTATATTTGATCCGAAGGCAGCTAACTTTATTTAAACTAATTTGGCAAATGGAATCCAGAATCATTTAGCAAAATGACTCCGCTCGTAATTGCCTTTAAATCATTCTTCCTCATCCATTTTCTCGTCTTTCAACTCCGGCAAAACCTCTTGCTGAGACTTCAAAAGAGGATTCGCTTTTAAATAATCTTTAATTTTAGTCTGATCAGGGGCTAACAGCACGAACATCTGTTTCCCTTCCATTCGTGGATTCGATTCAAGCATTGAAACATCTTTAACAAAATCAATGGCCTTCTTCATGAGTTCCATTCCAAGTTCTTGATGAGCCATTTCTCGACCCAAGAATCTCATGTTCACCTTTACTTTATCACCGTCAATTAGAAATCTTTTTGCATGTTTCATTTTAGTTTCAAAATCATGTTGATCCGTGCGTGGTCGCATTTGGATTTCTTTGACCTGAACTATAACCTGCTTTTTACGAGCTGCCGTCGCTTGCTTTTTCTTCTCGTATTTCCATTTCCCATAATCCATGATTTTACAAGTTGGAGGCGCCGCTGTTGGTGCAATTTCCAGCAGGTCTAAACCACGATCTTCAGCTAGACGAATAGCTTCTGGTACTGTCATTACACCAAGCATATTTCCAGCATCATCGATTACGCGAACTTGGGGAGCTCGAATCTCGCGATTGACTCTTAGGCCATCTTTATCTTTCTTTTTTTCGCGATCAAACTTTCCTCCACCACGAAATTCTTTTTTGGGTTCGATACTAATAGTGTGCCTCCTTGTTGGCAGTCTTCGTCGACACCTGCATTGAACTTTGCAAGCGTCTGTCCTTGATATCTTCAAGGATTGTTTTTATAAAATCTTCAATCTTAATATTTTGATGAGTTTGACCGTCACGAGTCCGGATAGACAAATTCCTTTGTTCCGCCTCCTTATCACCGATGACGATCATGTAAGGAACTTTCAACATTTGCGCTTCACGAATTTTAAAATTTAATTTTTCATTACGAATATCGAACTCAACTCGCACGCGGTTTTTCTTAAGTAAATTTTGAATTTCATTACAAAATTCATTGACGCGATCAGTGACATTTAAAATCATCACTTGAACCGGAGCCAGCCACGGCGGCAAATGCCCTGCACAGTGCTCGAGATAAACCCCGATGAATCTTTCCAAAGAACCAAGAACCGCACGATGAAGCATCACTGGTCGATGCTCTTTATTGTCTTCGCCGGTGTATTTTAAATCAAAATTTTCTGATGCATTGAAATCAACTTGGATTGTTCCCAATTGCCAAGGACGCTGAAGTGCATCCACAAACATAATATCCAGCTTTGGTCCATAAAAAGCTCCATCACCTGGATTCACGGTATAAGGTAGATTTAAGGTTTTTAGGGCGCTAGCCAAAGCTTCCTCGGCATTATCCCAAATTTCATCGCTGCCCATCCGACTTTCAGGGCGTGTGCTGAGGTAAATTTTGTAATTATCCATCCCTAGTTTTTTGTAGATGCGATTGAGCAATTCCATGAACAGACCAATTTCTTGCTGTAATTGATCTCGACGGCAAAAAACATGACCATCATCTTGGCAAAAAGTTCTGACGCGAGTCAGGCCGTGCATGGCCCCTGATTTTTCATAACGATGAAGGCGGCCAAAGTCAGCCATCCGCAAAGGCAATTCCCGATAAGAGTGTTTTTGGTTAGCAAACATCAAACAATGTGAAGGACAGTTCATTGGCTTGGAAGAAAAATCTCTTTCGTCAACACGAGTGAAATACATGTTCTCTTTGTAATTTTTCATATGACCTGATTGATGAAACAGATTCACATCAAAAATTTGCGGCGTGATCACTTCTTGATAATCGTATTGGGCGTAGAGTTCGCGAAGATACGTTTGCAACTCGGTGTAAATCGTAGCGCCACGGCCAGTAAAAAATGGAGAGCCCGGTGCCTGCTCATGAAACATAAACAGACCCAGTTCTTTACCTAGTTTTCGATGATCGCGTTTTTTTGCTTCTTCCAGGTTGTGCAAATACTGATCGAGTTCTTTTTTATCGGTAAATGCTGTCGCATAAATTCTTTGCAGCATGGGATTTTTTTCGTCCCCGCGCCAATAAGCACCTGCAACACTCAAAAGCTTGAAAGCTTTAATTTGTCCTGTTGATTGCACATGGGGACCACGGCAAAGATCAAACCAGTCACCTTGATCATAGATGCTGACAACTTTTTCACCCTTGGCCTCGAGGTCTTTAATGATTTCAACTTTGAAACGCTCGTTCATTTTTGCAAATGTCTTGATTGCATCTGCCACCGGAACTTCCCGGCGCACCAAAGGAAAATTCGCATCGATAATTTTTTGCATTTCTTTTTCTATTTTTTCGAAATGCTCTTCAGTAAATGCAAAGGGCGAATCAAAATCATAAAAAAATCCATTTTCGATAACCGGGCCAATCGTTACTTTAACTTCCGGCCAGATTTTTTGCACAGCCTGAGCCATAACATGGGCTGCAGAATGACGAAGCACTTCATTCGCTTCAGGACTCTTAATTGTGATTAACTGTATCTGATCTTGATCTGATAATTTTAAACGCAAATCCATAACGTCTTTTGAAGAGTTAATTTTAACACCCAAAGTGTCCTTAGCTAAGCGAGGACCTATGCTTTCGGCTACTTCAAGCGCGGTTGGATTGTGGTCAAAGACCTTTACGGACTGATCTGGAAGTTTGATATTTATTTGCGGCATTGATAAATTCTGTACATCCCATATATTCGTAGCCAAGTTGATGCCGGCGGTCAATGGATTATCCTTGGGGCTATACACAATAAGGAGATCCTTCTAGTTTATAGAGCCACAGAGGCTTTTAACACTTTGTATAATGCAGAATCATACAAGATTTAATTAGATGTCTCATTTTGACCCACTTAACAATCGGCTTATCCCTCATATAACCTATTTAAAAATAAATTTAACCTCACCTATTTAGGCCAGGTAAATTCAGCCGATACTTTGGTATGGAAAATAAAGAAGTAAACACAATAGCAAAAGCCGGCCAATACTTAACATTTGTCTTAAATTCACAGTCTTATGGAGTTCCGATTGGGACTGTCAGAGAAATCAATCGCGTGGGCGAAATCACGGCCGTTCCGAAAGTTCCTCACTATGTATCAGGTGTCATGAATTTACGTGGGAAAGTAATTCCTGTCGTGAATCTTCGCACTCGATTAGCCTTTGAGCCAATTGATTACACTAAAGAAACTTGCATTATTGTCATTGAAACCACATCGGGCCAAGTCGGTATGATCGTCGACGCAGTTAAAGGCGTTATGGATTTAACCTCTGCGAATATTGAACCGCCGCCTTTCTTAAATAATAGTAACTACAACGATTATGTTATGGGTATGGGAAAACTGGATGATCAAATTATCATTCTTATTGATATCGTTAGAACCATAATTGAAGACTATTCCGCTGTAAAACCAGCAGAGGAAAAGCTAGCTGCTTAATAAGTCACATGATGATTTATCGCCTCTGAAAGACGCGGATCTTTCAGTGGCACTAAGCTGTTATTTTTGAAGAAGTTGAAAAGGGTAAACATAAACAAGCCCGTAAACCCAATAAAAATTCCGATTTCCCACAGCCCAAAAGCCAAGTGACCATCATTAAAATTAGGATAAACCATCCAGTAGATATCCACGTATTGCATAATTAAAATTAGACTGGAAACCAGTACGACATGACTGTCATTGCGCTTCAGCCCCTTAGGCAATAACGCAATGAATGGCACAATAAATCTAAAGATTAAAAGTAAAACAGAAATTCCCATCCAACCATTTTGTGATCTCATAATATAGTATTCAGTTTCTTCAGGAATGTTTGCATACCAGATCAACATGAACTGCGAGAACGCGATATAAGCCCAAAACACAGTGAAGCCCTTGGTGAATTTAACAACGTCATGCTGATGCTCGTGAGTGATATAACCTTTTACAAAACCAGAGCGGCGAAGAAAAACAATAAGAATGGCAAGCGCCGCTAAAGAAGCTTGAAATAGGCCCGCGAAACAGTAAATCCCGAAAATTGTACTATACCAAGTTGGCATTAAAGACATAATGAGATCAACACTGAATAAAGAAAAACTGATTGCAAAAAACAAAACAAATGCAATCGAGTAACCAACATTTTTATGAGTGAGTTCGACATTGCCATTTTGATCTTGATTAAGAGAGTTTCCAACGATTTTATGGCGAAAATAAAACCAGCCAGCGCAAAAAATAACTAATCGAATTACGAAAGAGGACGTATTTAAATAGGCGGTTTTCAACTGAATTAAGGGGTTATTGGCAATAACCTCCGCATTTGTCCAAGGAAAAAGATATTTGAAACCAGCAACCAAAAGCAATCCGCCAATTAAAATAAAAGGGATAAAAGAAGTCATGCCTTCCGATAACCTTCGGATCGATACCGACCAACCCGCTTTTGATAAATTGTTGATGGCCACAAAGAAAAGCCCACCTAATGCTAAACCTGAAAAATAAAAAAAGGCGACAAGATAAGAGGTCCAAAGTCTTTCCTGTTGATTGGCAACCAAGGCAATTACAAGAGTGGCGACTCCAATTGCTAAAAATGCATAAATCATTAGCTGTAAGCCTTTTGATAATACAAATTTTTTAAGCTCAAGATCGTGTTTATGATTTGCTGCGGACATCTGGCCACCCATTCACTTTCATTATTCAAATCTTACTTTTGTAAATGCCGAATATAATTAACAACCTGCCATCGAAATTTTTGAGGAATATGTGAGCTGTAAGGCCCCATTAATCCTTGTCCCATGGTGATCACATGGTAAATCTGAGCATCATTCCAATTGCGTACTTTTTCAGATAATAAAGATGGTGGCTTTAGCGCCATCATCGCGCCAATTGAAGTTTTTTCGCCACCTTCACCTTTGACCCCATGGCAAAGCGTACAGTTAGTTTCAAAATATCTTTGTCCGACTATTAAAACATCCTCAGAAAAACTCTGCGCGATTGGATTTTTCAAATTTTTTGCCGCTTCATCAATACTTGCTGGATATTTATAAGGAGAAAAACCCACTGGAACCGTATTTTCAGGTGGCACTCGAGAGCTGATATTATTTGGCGACGTCTCATCATACTTTTGAGCTTTAACTGACGGCGCCACCATCATGTCTTGAATCAGCTCTTGATTTGGTTGTGATTTATCTCCATCACAGGAAATCAAAATCACTGACATGACTAACAAGAGGGAAAATTGCATTACTTTGAAGTTTTTCATTTCAGTACTCCGCCACTTTTTTCACTTCAACTGCGCCAAGGTCCTTAAACATACGTTCAAGTTTAGCCACATCATAACCAGTGTCATTTTCAGGAACAAAAATTGCAAATTTATGAGAAGTTAAATCCGGATCAATCACAGGCGGATCAATCTTAGGCAAGCCACAAGCATAAAATAAGGCACCCACCGAAGATAAAGCTGCGAATAAAATTGTTAATTCAAAAATTATAGGAATAAAAGCTGGCAAAGAGAAAAAAGGTTTGCCCCCAACATTGATGGGCCAACTGACCGCTGACGTCCACCATGTTAGTAGTAAACCAGAAACAAGACCTATCGTTCCCGTAACAAAAGTCACATAAGGAATCCATGATCGTTTAATGTCACAAGCTTCTTCCATGCCATGGATTGGATATGGCGAAATGGCATCGAACTTTGTGAAACCTTCTGACTTTGTTTTGCGAGCTGCTTCAAGGACGGCGTGCTCTTCAAGAAAAATGGCAGCGATGCCACCAATACCACGGGCCATTAGTGACCTCCCTTTTTATCTTTTCCCACATCCAGAACAGGCTTGATCTCTGCAATTGAAATTGCTGGAACTAAACGCAGATACAGAAGGAACAAAGTTAGAAACATACCGAAACTTCCAAATAGAACAGCGCCATCCCAAAAGCTCCACGCATAATTCCCCCAATTCGATGGTAAGAAATCATTGTGCAAGGAAGTGACGGTGATCACAAAACGCTCGAACCACATTCCAATATTAACGAAAATAGAGACAATAAACATCGTTGGAATATTTCTTCTTGCCCACTTGAACCAAAACAGCTGAGGAATTATAACATTGCACGTGACCATAATCCAATAGGACCAAGCATAATCCCCAGAGGTTCCTGGAACCCCTGCCCGATTCAAAAATGCATATCTCTCGTAAGGATTTCCAGAATACCACGCGACAAAAAATTCCGAAGCGTAGGCATAACCCACCATCATTCCCGTGGTCATGATAATTTTATTCATCACTTCCATATGATCAATCGTGATGTAATCTTTGAATTGCGGAAAACCAATTCGCACCAGAGTCATCAAAGTGATAACCATTGCAAATCCAGAAAAAATTGCGCCAGCAACAAAATAAGGTGGGAAGATCGTCGTGTGCCATCCCGGTAATCCTGCAACCGAGAAGTCAAAACTCACGATGGTGTGAACAGAAAGAACTAAGGGCGCGGAAAGTCCCGCCAATAAAAGATAAAGCATTTCGTAATGAGACCAATTTCGAGCGGTGCCTTTCCAACCTAAAGACAGTGCTCCATAAACCATTCTTCTGACTTTATTTTTAGCGCGGTCTTTAATAGTTGCAAAGTCAGGAACCAGACCGATGTACCAAAAAACCATGGAAACAGTCGCATAGGTTGATACCGCAAAAACGTCCCACAAAAGCGGACTGCGGAAGTTGACCCACAAAGGGCCGCGTTGATTGGGATAGGGAAATAACCAAAAATCCAGCCATGGACGTCCCGTATGAAGCAAAGGAAACAATCCTGCAGTCATAACTGCAAAAACAGTCATGGCCTCTGCTGTTCGGGCCACCGAGGTCCTCCATTTTTGGCGAAATAGAAAAAGAATAGCCGAGATCAAGGTTCCCGCATGACCGATACCGATCCAAAAAACGAAGGTGATAATCATTGTTCCCCAGGCAACTGGATGATTCACGCCCAGTAAACCCATCCCGTTCGCAAGGACCATTCCCAAAACAAAAATGTAAAAAATCAAAAGAGTTTTTGCACCCAGAAATAAGCCAACCCACCCCTTTGAAGGAAATCTTTCGACTGGAGCACAAATATCATCCGTGATGTCTTTAAAACTTTTATTACCTATAATCAGTTGATTGCGCTTAATCATGAGTGACCACCTTTTGATTCGGGATCGGATGATGCAGACTCTTTGCCGTTATTTCTGATCTTAGCTAAATAGCGAACCGAAGGTGCCGCATTCCACTCTTCAAGCAGAGCATAAGACCTTTCGTGCTTAAACATTTTTGAAACACGACTTTCCGAATCATTCATGTCTCCAAATACAATGGCCTCTGCTGGGCAAGCTGTCTGACAAGCTGTTTTAATATCGCCATCTTTAAGTGGACGGCTGTCGATCCGCGCTTCATTTTTTGCTTCTTTAATTCTTTGAACGCAGAACGTGCATTTTTCCATGACTCCGCGCATACGAACTGTAACTTCCGGGTTCAAAGCCAAATGCAATGGCTTTTCAATTTTTTTCACATAATTAAACCAATTGAAACGTCTAACTTTATAAGGACAATTATTCGAACAGTAACGAGTTCCAACGCAGCGGTTGTAAACCATGGCATTCAAACCATCGTCAGTGTGAACTGTAGCTAAAACCGGACATACCGTTTCACAAGGAGCATTGTCACAGTGTTGACACATCAATGGTTGAAAAACTGCAGATGGATTTTCAGGTGTTCCGGTGTAATACCGATCGATACGGATCCAATGCATTTCCCGACCCTGCATAACATATTTTTTACCGACAACAGGAATATTATTTTCTGCCTGGCAAGCCACCACGCAAGCGGAACAGCCCGTGCACGAATTAAGATCAACTGCCATCGCCCACTTGTTACCGTTATAGGCATGTCCTGACCAAATACTCCAAATCGGATGTCGATGAATAATGTGTTCTTTTTTCTTTTCATAATCTTTCAGAGTTGCTTCGACGACGATCTGTCGACCTTCCATCGAATGATGCTCTTGAGTTTGAGCCAGTTTATAAGTCTTATTTAAAACAGTGACTTGAGTTTCCTGTCCTGAATACACAAGATTCCCATTGCTTACAGAAGCAAGTTCATAACTGTTTTGTCCAACGCCATTTCCTACTCGACCAACATGAGTTCTTCCGTAACCAATGGCTACTGCTAAGACTTCGTCATGGAGTCCGGGCTGAATATGCACTGGCAAGTCTATTTTTTTATTATTCACGGTTAGTTGAACAACACTGCCATTTTTTATTTTTAATTTCTGTGAGGTCGCTAATGAAACACATACATAGTTATCCCAACAAACTTTTGTAACAGGATCTGGCAGTTCATGCAGCCAAGCAATATTGTTGTTAGAGCCATCACCCAACTGAATCGTCGGGTATAAGACAAGTTCATAACCAGTTTTATCCTTTGATTTTTTAACTTGATTCAAAGCTTCTGCACGAAAGCTGCGAGCCGAAGAGTTCACGGACTCGCCAACAAATCCTTCTTGCAAAGCTTGGTTCCAAAAATCATCGAAACTTTGACCGCGGCCTTGCTTAGGATGAATTTCCTCTTTCCAATAATTTTTTAGGTAATCAAAGAATGTTTCATAAGCCAACAATCGTTTGGGTCCTTTATTGGCTAAAAAGGCCCATGTCATCAAAGAGAGTTGAAATGAACGAGTGTCATACATCGGGCGAATCGTTGGCTGTTGAAGACCAAAAACTCCAGCAGTAACTTCGGCATCAGACCAGGTTTCCATGGGATGATTATCCGGAGCCACATAATGGGCGGCTTGCGCGACTTCATCATCTCGCTCAGAAGTTGTGATCACCATCTCTACTTTTTTAATGGCTTCTGCAAAACCGGCACTCGAAGACAAAGCGTACATTGGATTGGTGCGATGAATGATGAGGGTTTTTACTTTTCCCTGCTCCATATTTTTAATTAAAGCTAACAACTCTTTGTTCGAACTCTTTAAAGAAGAATTCCCACTTCGACCTTCAACTGTTTTTCCGTCATTTTCTAAAATTGAATTCAAGAAGTTCACGGCAATTTGCAATTCAACAGCATCTGCCGTCAAAGTCTGTAGGCCTCCGGCAACAACTAAACTTTGCCCTTTGTTTTCCCACAAATCATCGGCAATTCTTTTAAATAATTCTTCTTCAATCCCCAATTTTTTTGCAGTACCAGCAAATGCTGAAAGCACCGATTTTGCATTCGAGTTTCCAGCGTAAGAAGATCGACCCTTATTCACCACAATCTCATGAGCCAAACCCATGGCCACATCCAACTGCTGACTTGGCTTGATACGAACGCGGATATCTGCATTCGCGCCAGTTAAACTGTAGCTGGAATCAAACATCACCAATCGCGACATTTTTCCCAAATCTTTTCTTGTTTTGGAAAATTGTTTAGTAAATGTCGCCGGGGTTAACCATGCTCCCAAAAAGTCGGCGTCCAAAGAAACAATCATCTGGGCGCGATCAAAACGATATCCTGGCACAAGATCGTCGCCATAGCAGGATTTTTGACCTTCACGAATTTCCTCGTGAGTAAAGGGTTCCCAAGCGACATGCTCGGCGCCAAAAGCCTGACCAAATTCAGACACCACGGATCTGGTGGCCGGAGATGTCAAAGCTCCGGTTAAAACAACCACCGCACCTTTTTTTAGTTGCTCTGAAATATTCTTGTCCATGTCATCCCAAGAAATTCCAATGCCGTCCTTGTTTGATCGCTTTTCATTAAAAAGATTTTTCTTAGGCGCTCGCAAACGATCGGGATCGTACAGTCCCAAAAGTGAAGCTTGAGCACGAGCCGTTGTTCCACCCTGGCTTATCGGATGCGAAGGATTTCCTTCAATTTTTAGTGGTCGACCTTCACGGGTTTTCACCAAAACTCCAATAGCCTCTGAGCCATCAAAATAAGTGGTGGTGTAAAAATTAGGCACTCCCAAAACAACTTCTTCAGGCTGCTTGTTGTATGGAATAATTTTTTCAACTGGACGACGAATACATCCGGCTGTTGCCATTGCTAAGCTGGCGCCCATCAATTTTAAAAACTCCCGACGGGCCCACCCCTCGTTAGCCGAGTCATCTTCTTCTTTCAAAGGTGATGAAAGAAATTCTGTTTCAGCGAGTTTTTTAAATTCTGGATTTTGCTGATACTGATCAAGACTAAGCCAAAACTTGTTATCGTGCTCAATTTTTGGGCGCGCCGCTTTTTTTGCAGCCAATTCCTGCTCGTCGTGATCATGGTCGTGATGTGAATGTGTATCTGACATATGTTGTGTTCCTCAGTAGTGACAAGTCGTGCAGTTCAACGGAGCATTATTTTCAGGCTGACGATGACAATTAATACACCAACCCATCGATAAATCCGCATTTTGAGTAACTCTGGACATTGTTTCGATAGCCCCGTGGCAAGTCTGACAATTCACACCTTTTTTCAAATGAGCGGCATGATTGAATCGAACAAAATCAGGTAGCATATGGACTTTAACCCACTCAACAGAGGCTCCCTTGTCATAAGCGTCGCGCAACTTTTGAATGTGTGGAGAATCCGTTTTTACCTGCATATGGCAATTCATACATGTTGATAAAGCCGGAATATTCGAATGAGTCGATCTCTCGACTTGATTGTGACAATACTGACATTGGATATTGTGTTTGCTCACGTGAATAGAGTGATCAAACGGAATGGGCTGTTCCGGTGAATAACCCTTGTTGTATCCCCACCCCGGCTGAAATTTACATCCTGTGGTGAGGACAGAGAAAGCCGCAAAGAGGATGATAAAAACCATTCCTCCAAAGTTACGAACGTCGTGCCTATGCTGCATACGATGACCTGTTATTTCGTGTTGTGGTTTCGTTTTTAGTTCAAATATATTTAAAGTCTTGATTGGCATGGCGGCAAGATCTTTTTTTTTGAAATCACGCAAGAACTTAAGTCTTTACGCGAGTTCGACGAACCACCACCACATAAACTATGGCTAAAAAGTGAGCAGCAATAAAGCCTGAAACATACTCTACACCACCAGCACCAAAGCCATAGGAATGAAGACCTGCGCCGAGTACAAAGTTAACTCCGTACCATGCCATTACAACCAGAGAAAAAGTCATGATCCCCGAAACCACCATTCCAAAATCTTTTATCCAACCAATTAAACGACCGTGCAGCACCGCGATGTAACCCAAAAGAGCAATTAAAGCCCAGGTCTCTTTTGGATCCCATCCCCAAAATCTTCCCCAAGAATAGTCGGCCCAAATTCCACCCAAAATTATTCCCGGCGCTAAA
Organism: Bdellovibrionota bacterium; assembly: GCA_038043185.1. Classification (GTDB taxonomy): domain Bacteria; phylum Bdellovibrionota; class Bdellovibrionia; order Bdellovibrionales; family Bdellovibrionaceae; genus UBA5009. Next base: position 17,443 of record JBBTCO010000051.1, on the reverse strand, counting down.
AAGATCACACCAATTTGCTTAGCTCGATAAATAGCGAGCACGATTTCTTTAATTTTATCTTTGTAAGCTTGCTCACCCCGAAGATAGTAAATTAAACCAATGTCTCCTAAAATAAATGCCAATAAAAAAGCGGCATAACTAATAGTGATCGTCATCACATGGACAATCAGCCAATAATTACTTCGCAGAACGGGCTCTAAGGGCTGAAGCGAAGGATCCAAAATAACTGGCGCCGTATCAGCAATAACCATCCCGATAAATCCTGCTAAAGAACCTGCTAATAAAATAATTTTAAATTTATAGACAAATTCCAGCACCGCAGAAAAAACCACTGCGCCCCAAGCGACCCAAACAACAGTTTCATACATATTTGAAACTGGCGGACGCCCCGTCAGATAAACTCGCAAAGCAAAACCGTAAGTATGCAGTAAAAATCCTGCCGCCACCATCATCCAAGCCCACTTCATCCATGAATCTTTTTTAAGTACCCACAATAATAAAATCACACACGCAGCCAAAATATAAAGACTATAGGCCCAACGAAATGGATGAAATAAATTATAATGAATTTCCGTCTCTATTTTAGAGTTTTCAGCATAGGCCGCCGGATTGTGTGACCTCGCAGTTTCTTGGAATTTTTTAACTGCTAGGTCTAAGGCTCGAGCCTTTTCTGAAACTTCATTCGCCGGTTTGGATTCGGCCATCGCTGCAATATAAGTGATAAATTTGCCACTCATTTCAAGAAAATCTTTTTGCGCCTCTCCGTCTAGCTCTGCAACAGACTTCCAGTTTTTACTCTCTGCCACGGGCATCACTTTCATCAAACGGCCCGTCGCCATTTCGGTAAAAACAAAATACTGATTTTCAAGACGCTGCAAAGCCTGAAAGTAAGGCGTGAGTTTTTCTTTAGTTTCTCTTTTTTCCTGCAACTCTTGGCGAAGCAAAGTGAATCTGTCGTTAGCGAACACTTCTTGACCTTTAAAACGTTTCCGCTCGGGGTTTAAATTCAGCGCTTTGAGAACCTCATGATTTCGTACCTCAAAAAGCTCCTTATTTTCCCATGCGGCTGGGGATAGCATCCAAGTTAAAATGACTTCATGAGGTTTTCTTCCTTCAAAACTTCCTTTTCCATAAACAATTTCCAGCATTTCTCGCGCAAAGGTATCATAGGGCTTGATTCGGCCATCGGCTTGAACTGGCAGGGCTCTTAAAGCTTCACCATCAGGAAGCGTCAACGCTAAGACCTGAGTTGAAAAAATAAAACTAAAACTCAAAATAAAAAGTGCTTTCATGAGCTCCTTACGATGTCAGCTTTTTTGCCGACATCCTTTTACGAAAATAGAATAACAAAATAATTCCTATAACCATGACAAGTGAGCCTAAATATTTCAACCAACGACCGGGATCATAATTCACTGAAAATACACTGGCAATAGGACGACCATCAGGGCCATCCTGAAAACTGGATTGATAAACAGTTAATCCTTTATTATAAAGTGGTTCGTTCATCGAAATTTCAACTTCTCCAACTTCGGGAACAATGACGTGACTTTTGTAGGCCGCTGCTCGCATTGTACCTTCATAGCGATCAACAATAAATTCCCGTAACTGAATTGGAAAACCCATATCGACACGTCGATTGGCATAACTGACATAATAGACAGCATTCTCGGAAAATACCTTCATAGTGTCATTCAGCAATAACCATTGTTTTTTTCCTGAAAAGTCCACCTGTACCGCTTCGGTCGTCAAAGGGGTCGGAGTTTCCCGAACCTTCACATCCCATTCTTCTCGGGCCATAGGATAAAATCTTAAAACTTTAACCTCAAGCCCCATCCAACCCGTTGGAAAGCTTCCGCCTTCTTCAATAATCCCTTCTTTTTCGGGGTCTATACTTTTTTTCCCGAAGAGAGAGTATTTAATTTTCCATTGATTTTTTTTATCTTTAAAAGGAAACAAATAAATTTCATTTTGCCCAAGACCCACCAATGGGGCAGAGCCAAGATGGATTTTAGCCGGACCAAAATCATGGGTCACCAGCGATGTTGGACTTCGCTGCGCCAACCACTCGATGACATTGACCCGCGCATTACTTACCTGGAATCTAACCGCTGATCCCCAACGTGGATTTGTTTCTTCAATCACTTTGTTTTGTGAAAGAACATAAGGTTTATAATCTACAATCTTAATTTTAACTTGATCGCCGGGAACAACAAAAGGATTGTCACGAGGTGGTTCTCTAAAAAAATCAACTTCTCGTTCGAAAATTTTTGTAAATTGATTGCCATCAAATGAAGTGTAAACAATGATATCTGTTTGCGGAACCGTGACGAAGCGATTTGTTTCTCCAATGCCGACACGAACACTGCCATCAAGACCATACATCCAGGTAATTAAAGACCCCAACAACAAGGCCAAAATTCCAATATGAGCACAGACAAAAGCGGAATGATGTTTTTTCCACGGCCAACGGTCGACCATAACTGCAATCAAACTTGCCGAAAGCAGACCCAGGATGGCAAACATCCACAGACTTTCGAAAACCAATTTGCGCGCCGCCGTTGCATCATACTTTGCTTCAACAAAAGTTCCGATAGCTGTCAAAATAGACAACAAAGCAATGATCACCACCGCCATCTTAATCGAAGCAAATTTCTTAATTATTTTTTGAAACGCAGACTTCCCACCGGCAGACAAATAAGACTCCATTCTTATTTAATTTCTACTAAAAAGCTAACAGATCTTGAGAACCCACACAATCGCTAAAAAATTAACACACTCGCTCGAGAGAACTCTAAAAAATCTGCCTAAAAAGATTAACGTCGATTTTTCTCTTCAAGTTTACTTTTATATTGCGAGAACACCTCGGCGAGCCAGGATGGCGAAAGCCGGCAACCATGGATGGTGAGTGTTCACGCAATATAAAAGTAAACTTGAAGGGAAAAATCTGCACTAAACTATATTCCAGGCAGATTCTTTAGAATTCTCTCGAGTGAAACCCGAATTTTCTTGGCAATTGTCGCGGCCTCAAGATCTCTTAGCTTTTTGGTAGCTTCATTCATATAGAGATCGCGATTGAGTTCAACTTGAAGAACTTCGTGACCGATACTGGGATTACCATATTGCTCAGTGACACGCCCACCCAAATAAGGCCAATTGTAGGCGACTTTAAATCCGGCGCGAAGATACGAACTCATAACCAAATCCACATAATTTTCAGATGCACTCTTGCCCAAGACATCGCTGACGACGATATCGGCTCGTCTTTGCCCAGGATCACGATGCATTTGAGTACCCACCGAGGGCATACTGTGAGCATCTAAATGAAAAATCTTTTTTGCACCATTGGATTTAAATTCGAGATAAATTTTTTGGATCGAATCATGGAAGGGCTGATAGATCAGTTGAGTGAGCTCTACATGCGTATTCTCGCTGACAGGCTGGCTCATCAAAGGATAATTCATAGTGGTTATTTGCCAATGAAAACCCCGGTTATGGGTGCCAGCTGCCGTTTTATTTCCCTGCACTGTACAGGCATCAACATCAGTAGGGACACGGTTTAAATCCACCGCATAGCGATGCCAACGAGTTTTAACAAAAGGAATTTTCATTTCCAAAAGACTGGACTCATACAAGCGATCCACAAAACGATCCACATCGCACATTAAAATTTCTTCGGGCAAAGACTTTAGCCAAGGTGTTTGATCTGGAATTTGCTCCCCAGAATGAGGAATCGTTACAAGAAAGGCTGGGCTCTTTGAATCCATTCAAATTTCCTTATCGCATTCTCTTACTTTATTGCAAAAGACCCACGGTTGACAAGGTCTTATCGGCCACTCAGAATTAATCAAAGCTGCTGGTCAAAAATTAAAGGGACTCGATGTCAAAAGCAAAAATTTACACTCGATTTGGCGATCAAGGAAAAACTCGATTGGTTGATGGCTCTTGCGTCGATAAGTTCAATCCTCGTGTCGAAGCTTATGGCACAGTGGATGAATTAAATAGCTCTTTAGGAGTTGTCATCACAGCTTTGCAGATGCCTGAACAAATATCTAGCCTTATTCCTTCGCTTCAAAAAATCCAAAATCATTTGTTCCGTATTGGAAGCCTTTTGGCCTGCAACGAAGATAAAGTTTCTAAAACTTTACCTCAAATTGAAAATTCCCACGTTTTGTTTTTAGAAAATCTTATTGATGAAATGAGCGAAACCCTCCCCGAATTGAAAAATTTTATTCTTCCCGGTGGACATCTTGCGGCTACCGAGCTTCATGTCGCCCGCACGATTTGTCGCCGAAGTGAAAGAAGAACCGCCGAAATTTTAGCTTCAGATACTGCAATCGGATTGGTCTTAATTTATCTGAATCGTTTAAGTGATTTTCTTTTTGTTGCCGCCCGTTGGGTAAATCATCAAACAAAACATCCTGACATGAACTGGGACAAAACTTTATGAAACTCGAAGTTGCCCAAACACAGGATAGCTCTGAACTGAAAGAGTTCTTCAAAGGTTTCCCTACCAGTGGGCCCATTGATTTGAAAATCGATCGACCTCGAGATTTTTTTCTGCGGTACTCGATCGAGTCCGATCAATGCATCACTTATTCGCTGAGAGCAGATAAAACTCAATTGCTTGAAGGTTTGGCCTCCTTCGTCGTCAAAGATGTTTTGGTTAACAAAGAAGAGACGACGGTTGCTTTTGCCCGCGACCTTAGAATTTCCCAACATCGAAAAACAATTCTGACTTGGGGTCAGCATGTCCTTCCGGTGATGAGTGAAATCGAAAAAACCTTAGGTGCAAAAATATTTTTTAGTGTTTTGAATATGAATGAAGTGCAAGCCTTGAATACCTTTTTACATCCGCGGGATCAACGCCGTAATCTGCCTCGCTATTACCTTTATCGAAAATTTCATTTGGTGTCTTTGCATGGGCGATTTCCGTGGGCATCAAATCCTTTACCTAAAATGAAAATTCGTCGAGCATCGATACGAACCTGGGATGCTGTCCTTCATTATATTGCTAAAAAATCTCAACAAAAAAATCTTTCGGGATTTTGGAATTCAACAAAAATTTCCGAGCAAATTGAGCGTTGGCGCGGTCTTGATTTAAGTGATTTTTTAATTGCCATGGATCGACACGACAATGTGGTTGGCTGTGTCGCCCCTTGGTCTTCGGGCGGTATCGAAGAATTTATCCCGATGAAGTACGGGCTGCGCGCCCATAACTTCCGCCAATTTCTGAAATTTGGCCGGTGGCTTGGATGGACCAGAACTTTGACCAAACCTTATTCTCGACTGAAAGTCGAAGCTCCTCTTAATTTTCGTTATCTGTGTTTTTTAAATGCAGATAATGAAGATATTTTTGAAAGTCTTTTGCATGCCGCATTTGACGAGGCTCGTGAAAATGAATTTCTAGTGTATTTGCAAATGAAATCCGATTTGACTTTACGTCGCCCCTTGGATTGGATCACCACACAATCAGCCTACGGCCTCTATGCCATGATTCCGCCGGAACTTGATCCTCCGGCATTTTTGCATCCTCGAAATGATCAACCCGTCGAATTGGAACCTTTTTTCGCAGTCTAGGACGCGTCCTCATTTCCTAAACTACTTCTAAAATTGGGGTATTTACTGAACCTGAATTTCGGGAGCTTCCGAGAATTCAAAAGCTTCGCGAAGCTGGGTGTCTTCTTCCAAAATATTTCTCAATCGACCGCCACTTTTCATAAATAAAATGGCTGCGGAATCCACCAAGGGTCCTACTAACCAGACTTCTTTGTTTTCCATATCTGAATCCAGAATTTGTTGAAGCTCTTCTTTGGTTCGCAACACCACAAAATGACCCGATTGCACTTTTTTTAGGCGATAAAAAAGTCCCCTTTGGATGACATTGAAAAAAAATATTTGTTCTTGCAAATCAATGTTATGAAAATCTTCATCGCTCCATAAAAGTATAAATACATCTTCGTGATTTGATTCTTTTTGAGCGCGACGCAGTTCAGTGATAACTTCGGGAATGCGCAGGCAAAAACGTCGCACTTCTTCGCGTTGAAGACAGCGTGAGTCGGCAAAATAAACAAAAAAAGAATCCGTTTCCATTAGTTTTAGTTTAGCTGAAAATATTAAACTCATCATCTTACTTACGGAATCAAGACCGAAGTCCAGCCGACTTGTCGAGAACACAAAAGATGGTACTTTTTCCCCGACTCTTTGATAGGATTTAAGCGAGTTACCACGACCGGTATTCCGGCAAGTTTTACTAATATACCAATGTCTTGAAAGGAATCGAGACTTGCAGCCATTTAAAGGGTTTAAAAAAAATGCTCAAATCGCGCGCCCTTTTGTGGAACGATGGTACGGCTTACTTTTAGTTCTGTTCATGGGTTACGTAATCGCTGATCTGTTGATTGTCGGTTACCGCGATTTGATGCTCCCCTCACAGTCGGCGCAATTGCGCTTGAAAGCGCCTCCCCCAAACCCAGGTTTAAGTCGCGAAGCTTTTCAAAGTATTATCAAAAGAAATTTATTTTCCTCGCTCGATCAAATTCCCCCTGAACTTGTAGGAAAAAATGAAGAACAAAAAGCGGAACAGGTGCCAGTACTCACAACATTGCCACTGAATTTAATTGGTACACTTGTTCACTCTTCACCAGAAAAATCAATTGCGGCGATTGAAGTCAAAACAAAAGCAAACCAGGTGATCTCGTATTCGCCCGGACGAGAAATCGAGAACCTTGCCACTGTGGAAAAAATTGAACGCGGCAAAGTAATTATCCGAAACATCAACACAGGGCGATTGGAATACATTGAGCTCGCGCAAAATGCGAAAGTTTCTTTTGGCGCAGCAGCGCCTAAAGGGGATCCTGGCGATGTGAAAAAAGTGGCGCCTAATACTTATGAAATTTCTCGTACGGAACTAAATAAATACACTTCGGATCTATCCGGGATTCTAATGAAGGCACGGGCTGTTCCAGCGCGAAAACCCGGCACAGGCGAAATTTATGGCTGGCGAATTCTGGATATGGAGGCCGACAGCATTTACACTCGTTTGGGTTTACAAAAAGGTGACGTGATCACTGGCGTGAACGGCAATGCTGTGACCAGTCCTCAGCAAGCGATGGAAATGTACCAAGCCTTAAAGGGCGCACCAGGAATACAACTTCAACTTGAGCGTGGCGGAAAAAATGAGACTCTCAAATTTGATGTTAAACAGTAAGTTTGTTTGAACGGGATCAGGATGATCCGATAAGAAAGGCAGTCATGGAAAAGACAAAAATAAATATCGGCAGCGGGGTCCTGATTGCGCTCGTCATTGGCGTCAGTTTCACTACTCAAAATCTTAAGGCTCAAGATGAATTTCCACCACCACCGCCTGATTTTGGCGCTCCTCCACCACCGCCGGATTTCAGCCCGCCACCACCGCCAACTATGGACTCGCGGCTTACAGGCACCTCGAGCAATCGTCCCGGCTCCACTAAAAGTTTTGGTGGAAATAAAGACGGCAAAGCCTTAAGCAAAGAAACTCAAAATAAATTCAATCGTGCTGGAACAGAAGATATCACCAATGAAAATTTCCCGGAAACAATTGAATCTTTTGATTTTCCCAATGTGGAAATCACCGATGTCATTAAAGCCATCAGTGAACTGACTGGTAAAAACTTTATTATTGATCCCGGTGTTCGCGGAAAAATCACCATCATCGCACCAAGCAAATTGACTGTGGCTGAAGCTTATCGCGCTTTTCTTTCAGCTTTAGCGATCAATGGTTTTACCGTCGTGCCCAGCGGCAGTTTCTTGAAAGTTAAGTCGGCCAGAAATGCACAGCGGGATTCGATTGAAACTTTTTCTGGAGCTTACTATCCCAACTCGGATCAAATGATCACACGAATCATTCATTTGAAACATATTTTAGCGGAACAAGTAAATCGTGAGTTGCGAATTTTGCCTTCGAAAGATGGCGAGATGTCGGTTTACACTCCAACAAATTCAATCATTCTTTCTGATTACGGCGCAAACATTGATCGCGTCATGAAAATCATCAACCAATTGGACGTTCCGGGATTCGAAGAACAGATGGAAGTTTTTCCTGTTAAATTTGCTAAAGCCAAAGACCTAGCGGATCTGGTCGATAAAATTGTTAACAAAGGCCAAGGTGGCAACAATCGAGGCGGCGTCAGTTCTGGAGCCCCCGGCAGTTTCGCTGCGGGCGCACCGCGATTTGCTCGTCCTGGTGGAGCAAGCTCACAACAGGGTGCTAGCTTTTTCATGGCTATTCCCGACGATCGCACCAACTCGATCATTGTTGTTGGTAACAAATCTGGAATAATGCGAGTAAAAAAATTACTTTCGCAATTGGATTTCCGTCTGAATTTGGATGGATCCAGCGGAGTGAATGTTTATTACGTAAAACATGGAGAAGCCGAAAAGATCGCTCAGGTTTTATCAGGTGTTGCTAAAGACGCGGCTCCAAAAAAAGATGCTTTTGGCGGACCGGGCTCAGGATTTTTTCCTCCACCTCCCACTCCCAATTCGGACTCTTCCGGCCCTGGAATTTTCGGTGGCGATGTGAAAATCACCGCGGATAAAAGCACCAATTCCCTGGTCATTACTGCCAGCAAACAAGATTACGAAACGGTTCTGGGTCTGCTCGGTCGTTTAGACATTCCCCGCGATCAAGTTTTTGTTGAAGCCATTATTATGGAAATGTCTGCTGGGGATGGGTTTCAATTTAAACCTGGTTATTACAACTTTGTTGGTGATGGGGGTATCGGTCGCCAAGGGTTTAATACTTTGAGCACTGAGGAAATCATTAATCCTTTCGGTGGAGCGGGCGCGGTATTAGGATTTGCGGAAGGCAAAACCGTTGATATCCAGATTGGTGCTACAAAAACAAAAGTTCCAAGTTTGGTTGGTTTAATTTCTCTATTAAAACGAACCACCAAAGCAAATATTTTATCGCAACCACAAGTGATCGCCATGGATAATCAGGAAGCTTTAATTCAAGTGGGTGATCAAGTTGTCACCAACAGTACAACTACCTATACACAAAGCGGGCAACCTATAGTAACCCCAGTTATGGGCGATGCTTTAATTGAGTTAAAGCTAAAACCTTTTATTAATCCAACATCAGAAACCATACGTATGGAGATTGAACAAAGCGTAAAACAAGCTTCCAGTGGCAGTACCACTCCAAAAGCCTTCCTTGATTCAACAACTCCTCTTGCCACAAGAAAAATCAAAACTAATATTGTGGTTAGAAATAAAGATACCGTCGTCCTAGGTGGCTTGATGCAAGACCGAGAAATTGAAAAAATCAACAAAGTTCCCTTGCTTGGCGATTTGCCACTATTAGGTTGGTTATTTAAAAGTAAAGAAACGGAAAAACAAAAAGTAAATATGTTAGTGTTTATTACCCCAAGAATTATTCGCAACCCCGATGATAGCCGAGGTATCTTGGGTAAAAAACTCAATCAGCGATTGGATTATATAAAAAATCAAGGCGGCGTTGACCCGTTTGGAAAAACAATAGATGGAATGCAAAAAAAATCAGCGGGCGCTCCCCTTGATGACTCTTCAGTTAAGTAAGGAATAAAGAATGGCTATGGACGTTCAATCCATTTTACAAAAATCGACTTCGCTCTCGGAAGAGCAGATTAAATCCGTTTTGAATAACCCCTCGGTGCTTCGTTCTTCGACCGTGGGCGATGCGCTTCTTCAACGGGAATTTACCACGGCTGATGAATTGGTTGCGGAACTTTGTAAAGAATTAGGACTGGATTTTATTAAAGATATTCCGGTGAATGACATTTCAGCGGATTTGATTCGAAATCTACCGATCAATTACGCAAAAACAAAATTCGTTCTCCCCTTCAAGGAAGATCAAGATCAAGTGATTGTTTTGACTTCGAACCCGATCAATTTGAAAGCCCTTGATGATTTGCGAGTTTTATTTGGAAAAAGAATTCGGCCTTTGGTAACAACCACGGGTAAGTTGCAAGATGCGATCAACCGAGTTTATGAAAAATCCACCGCGAATTTATCAGGATTAGATGAAATTGCCGATGAAGACTACGATCTGGATGATCCCATCGTCGATCTACTGGAAGCCGGAGAAGACGATGCTCCGGTTATTAAACTGGTGAATTCACTTTTGTTCCGCGCCGTGAAAGAAAAAGCTTCCGATATTCATATTGAGCCCTATGAAAAAGATATGATGGTGCGCTTTCGCATCGACGGTATTTTATTTGATATTTTTAAACCACCTAAAAAATTACAAAATGCGATCACTTCTAGAATTAAAGTTATGGCCAATCTGAATATCGCGGAAAAACGTTTGCCCCAAGATGGTCGCATTCCTTTAAAAGTCGGCGGCAAAGACATTGATATTCGTCTATCAACCGTACCCACGGCCCACGGCGAGCGCGTTGTGATGCGTTTGCAAGACAGATCGAATGTCATTCTGGCGCTCGAACAATTGGGATTTTCGGGACCGAGCTTGGAAAAAATTGATGACCTCATCAAAAGAACCTATGGAATTTTGTTGGTCACAGGACCAACAGGTTCTGGTAAATCAACCACGCTTTATGCTTGTTTAACTCGGTTGAATAGCACCGACGTCAACATCCTTACAGTGGAAGACCCCGTCGAGCAACGAATTCACGGCATTGGCCAAGTGCAAGTGAATGCCAAAATTGGCCTGACCTTTTCGGCGGGATTGCGGTCTTTTCTTCGTCAAGATCCTGATATAATCATGGTCGGAGAGATTCGTGATTTGGAAACTTGTGACTTAGCGATCAATTCCTCACTTACGGGTCACTTGGTTTTATCTACACTGCATACCAATGATGCGGCCGGAGCCTTTCCCCGCTTGATCGATATCGGTGCTGAACCTTTTCTAATTGCCACCTCTATATTAGGAGTGATTTCGCAACGTCTGGTGCGAGTGCTATGTCCTCATTGCAAAAGCGCTCAAGAACCCACTGATTTTGAATTGCAAATGTTGGGTATGACCAGACAATCAGTCATGAAAGCAAACGTTTGTAAGGCGGTCGGTTGCAATCAATGCAATATGAAAGGCTATCTGGGACGAACTTTGATCCAAGAAATCCTGCCCGTGACGGATGATATTCGCTCGTTGATCATGCAGAAAAAAGATGGGGGCACGATCAAAAAACAAGCGATCGCTAATGGCATGATCACTTTTCGGGATCATGGCATTCAAAAAGTCTTAGCTGGAATTACCACTATTGAAGAACTCCTCAGCAACACGCAGTTAGATATTTAGGTGAAGAATGCCTCTTTTTGAGTACAAAGGAATTTCAAAACTCGGAAAAAACGTTCGTGGCGTTATCGATATTGAGAATATGAAATCCGCCCGAACTAAACTCAAAAAAGATGGAATTTTTGTCACAGAAATCAAAGACAAAAAGAAATACGAATTTTCTAAAAAAAGAAAAGCTGGAAGTGGCGGCCGTGTCGCCATTAAAGATCTTGCACTGATGACAAGACAACTTGCCGTGCTAGTGAAATCTAACATTCCATTAGTTGACGCCTTAACGGCGGTCTCGGAACAAGTTGAACAACCGGTTTTAGCCGAAGCGATTGCCGATTGTAAAAATATGGTCAACGAGGGCAGCACGCTTCATAAAGCGATCGGCAAGTATCCAAATCTTTTTTCGAACATCTATGTCAGCATGGTCGAGGCCGGCGAAATGTCAGGAAGCTTGGATGTTATCCTGATGCGACTTGCAGAATTCACCGAAGATGCCGCGGAACTTCGCGCCAAGGTCAGCTCCGCAATGACTTATCCGATTATTATGTTAGTTGCCATTTTCGTCATTGTGTTTGGTTTATTTACTTTCGTCATTCCCAAGATGGTAACCATTTTTGAATCCTCACCAGAGCTGACTTTGCCTTGGTACACCCAAGTCATTATCGATATCAGCGCCTTTGCGACTAATTATTGGTATTTAATTCTTGGCGCCATCGGCGGCTCAATCTTTTTTTTCATGCAGTGGAAAAAAACACCCGATGGCTCGGCCCAGTGGGATGCGATCTCGTTAAAGCTTCCTGTCTTTGGTCCGGTGATTCGCATGGTAGCTGTATCACGATTCACCAGAACACTGGCCACTTTGCTTACGGGCGGTGTGCCAATGTTAGCCGCTCTAGATATCGTTCGAAATGTTGTTAATAACCAATCGGTGGCCAAGGCTATTGATGAAGCCAGAAATAATATTTCTGAAGGGGAATCCATCGCTGGACCCTTAAAAGCTTCGGGTCAATTTCCTCCAATAGTAATTCACATGGTGAGCATCGGCGAAAAAACCGGCGAACTCGAAAATATGCTATCTCAAGTCTCGGATGCCTATGATTTTCAAGTCAAAAACAAAATTGATGGAATGACTTCCTTGATCACACCCGTCATTACAATTATTATGGGAATCGTTGTCATGATTATCGTTCTTTCCATCATTGTTCCAATGTTTGAGATGACAAATCTAGGAAATTAAACCAAACTTATTTCATTCAACTTTACAGGAGACCTAACCATGAACGCCCCTATTTTTTCTTGCGAAACCCTGAAAAATAAAAAAGCATTTACGCTCGTTGAAATATTAATTGTCATGGGTATTCTTGGAGTTATCTTTGGTCTTCTTGCTCCGCGATTTGGTGATTCTCAAAAAAAATCAAAAATGAAAGAAGCTAAAATTCAAATTGGCTTAATCAGTAATGCCTTAGCTACTTACAATATGGATTGTGGTAAATATCCAGCATCTCTTGATGGTCTAGTTAAAGCAGATGATTGTGCAAATTGGGGCCCGACCTCCTATTACACGAAGAAGCTCAAAGATCCTTGGAATCGAGATTATAGTTACGAACTTAACGGCGGAGAATTCGTTCTTAAATCTTTAGGCGGAGACGGCAAAGAAGGTGGAGCTGGTTTTGATAAGGACATTAGCTCAGAGGATGACACGAACACCGGAGAAAGTTCCGGCGCTGAAAAATAAATTATTTTTTTTCAGCGTTAAGCGAGCAAGCCGCTCGTTGGGATTCACCCTCATTGAAATTCTTATTGTCTTAGGTATCATTGCGGCAATCATGGCCTTTAGTTTCTCGCGCATTCGAAAAAACGAAAACAACATCAGGTCCGTAGCCAGAAATTTAATTGTTATGAGCAAAGAAATTCGCAATCATGCCCGTCTGACGAATTCAACCATGCGATTAGTGATTCAATTTGATCCCAACAAACCAAAATATTGGGTCGAAAAATCTTCCGGTAATGAAATTCGCGAGGCCAACTCTAAAGAAAAAATAGCAGATACAACCTCTAGTGAAGACGCCCCAAAAACAACTTTTCAATTGTTTAAAACGCTAACTAAAAAAGAGAAAGAACTTCCGAAAGGTCTTTTTTTTAGTTCTGTTGAGGTGATCAATCAAGATATAGTCAGTGATGGCTATGGTTTTATTTATTTTACTCCAGAGGGTTTTGTCGATGCCGCCGCCTTGCAAATTACCGATAAAAAAAACACCTGGACGCTCATTTTTAATCCTTTAAGCGGGCAAGCTGATTTTTTACCTGAAGCCAAATCTTTAAAGGATATCAGTCGATGAATCGAAACCATCGTGGATTTACTCTCTTAGAGGTTCTTATCGCGATGATTATTTTAGCATCGGGAATTGTTCTCTTGGCCAGCGCTTGGTCGAGCAGTACCGGTCGCATGAAAAAAACTCAGTACAACACAGAGATGGCGGCACTTTTAGAAAGAAAAGTCGCCGAAATCGATTTTAAATATCAAGGCAAACCAGTGGAATCTATTCCCGATGAAGAGGAAGATGATTTCGAAGGAGCTCCGGATTACAGCTGGGAAATGACCTCTAAGGTTTTTGAAATGCCAGATATTTCAGCCGCTTTAACTGGACGCGATGGTGGAGCTAGTCAATTGATGATTATGTTGATGAAACAATTTTCCGAATACTTGGGTAAAGCGATCAAAGAAGTTACTGTCACCGTTTCCTACAACAAAGCAAAGAAGCCACTCAAGGCTAGCGTCACTTTATTTTTTGTCGACTTCAATAAGGAACCACCACTGGGGGCACTCAGTGGAATGGGCGGCGGTGGTCCATGAAAAAAACAAGATCAGACGCCGGGTTTACGCTTATTGAAGTTTTGATTGCCATCGCTATCTTAGCGACGATGGGAACTCTGGCCGCGCAAAGTATTCAACAAGCTATCAAATCAAAAAAAAAGATCCAAGAACAAGTCGATATCACTTCAAGAATGAGAGACGGCATGAGGCTGCTTGAACGAGATATCCAAATGGCTTATCACCATCGAGATTGGGAAAAAGAACTTGTGTTAGCGATGAAAAAGAAGGCCGCACAACCCGTCGCAGGCCAAAAAACTCCGGTCACTCCAGCCCCGCCTATGGCCGTTGATTCTTCCGGAGCACCTGATCCCTTTGCAGGGCTGGGAATTGAAGCTCCACGGGTAGATCCCGAGACCAATTTTATGGGTACCGAAAATGATCTGAATTTTATCACTATGAACAACGCCCGCTTAACAAGAAATTCCGCCCAAGCCGATCATGTCGAAGTGGGGTATTCCCTTCGCGACTGCAAAAGCACCGATGGAAAAACCTCTTCCAAATGTTTATGGAGAAGAACCTCGCCTTGGGTTGATAAAGATGTGCTCAAAGGTGGGGAAGAAGTTGTGCTGTTGGAAAATGTCAGTGAATTTAATTTACGCTACTTAGGCAAAGGAAAACAAGATTGGGTTAAAGATTGGAAAACAAATGAAGCCGGAGACGGTGCCACCAAAAAACATTTTCCCTCTGCCGTTGAAATTTCTTTGACCATTGAAAAAACCGGCGAAAAATTGTCATCCGTAAAAAAATTCTCTATGCAAATGGTGGTGCCAATTCATTTTCCTAATAATCCGGATGAAAATTCACCCCCGGGAGGAAAATAATGCAACCCTTCTTAAAAAAAACAAAATCTTTTTTAAATCAACCCATCAGTAATCGTCGAGGCATTGCCATGATTACCGCCATTGTTGCTTTGTCACTGATGACTTATTTGGCGATGGAAGTGATGTACGACACACAAGTCGAGTTTATCGTCCATTCTCAACAAATTAATCGGATTAAAGCCTACTATGCGGCTCGATCAGGTGTAGATATCAGCCTTCTTCGCATCAAACTTTATCAAACGATTGTGGGCACGCTTGGTAAAAATTTACCCACCGATGGAATGATCGATCAGGTGTGGCAATTCCCTTTCATGTGGCCTTTGGAACTTCCGAAAGGGACGAATGCGGTCGACACGGATCAGATCAATGACACTGTAAAAAAATCAAGTATGGATTCCACTTTCATTACCACGATAACTGATGAAGGATCGCGAATTGATATCAATGATTTAAATTCCCAATCAAAAACTCTTAAAAATATTACCAAAAAACAAATTCTTAATTTATTTTCAAATAAAATGTTGTCGGATGAAGCCTTTGCCCGTCGTTATTCAGGTTTCCGATTTGAAGAACTCATCAACAATATAACTGACTGGATGAGCAACAAAAGTGCGTCGCTGAATGGCGGAGATAAAAAAACTTATTATAAAGAACTCACCGGCAGCGATGACTTTCCTCCCAATCGAAGCTTTCGCACTCTGCAGGAGCTTCGCTTGGTCAAAGGCATGACTGACGAGTTTTTTGATATCCTGGAAAAAAATGTGACTATTTATGGCTTAAAGGGAATCAATCCCAATACAGCAAGTAAAGAAGTTCTCCAAGCTATTGATCCCGGTATCACCGAAGAAATTGTTAATGAAATAAAAAAACGAGTTTCAAATCCCGCTGAAGGCGGCCCGTTCAAGAATGCCGAGGAATTTTGGCAATTTCTTCAAGCTCGAGGCGCCCGCATAACTGTAACCCAAGCCGATGTGCCTATCGTCACCTCTGGACTTTTTTCATTTGGTATCAGTTCGATTGGCAATTTTGGTTCTTCGACACGAGAAATCAATGTTATCGTTATGGATTTAAATCAAGCCGCCACTCGCCTCAATGACTTGGTGAAAGCAGATGCCAAAAAGGATAATCCCCAAGCAGAGGCAGATGCTGCTGCTGATAAAACGGCCGGTACCCCAGTCGCTGGTCCAGGTTCTCCGTCTGCTACCAATCCTCTTCCCAAAGGCATACCAAGAATTGTATACTGGACCGAGAAATAATTTCCCCAGTCTTTAAGCAAACTTACTGCTGTAAGATGGTGATCACGGAAGAGATTGGATTCATAGGATATGAAATCAATTGGGATTGATATAGGTTCAAGCCAAATTAAAGTTGTCGAAATTCAAACGACATCAAAAGGCTTTGTCATTAATCACTATTTAATTCATCAGCTGAGTTTAAATCCAAACCATGACCGAGATATCGAAACGATTGAATTTTTGCGCGAACTCTCGACCAAATATGATCCTGCGGAAACACGCTTTTGCGTAGCTCTTCGTCAAGATCAAGTGGCGATTCGAAATAAAATATTTCCATTTACAAATCGTCAGACAATCTCAAAAACATTACCGCTCGAGCTCGAAGACGACATTCCTTTTTCAATCGAAAATTCAATTTTCGAAGCGAAAATAATACGTCACATGGGAACCTCTTCCGAGGTGCTCGCTTGCGCAAGTCCAAAACAGCACATTGCTCGAGTCATGCAACTGCTTTCTGACTCTGGAATTGAGCCCTCCGTCATTTCGACTGAAGGCGCGGCCTTTGCCAACCTTTTCGAAAGATGGAACGAGCCTCCTCCAGCTTTTCCTGCCTCGGCCATAGGTACGGAAAGTCATCGACCCGAAAGAAATCTTCGCATCGTTTTGAATATTGGCTACTCAAGAACTTTGGTCTGCGCTTTTGACGAAAATAATTTAATCGGAGTCAGATCTTTGCTGTGGGGCGGAAAAAATATTGCGGAAGGCATTTCAAAGAAATATGAAATTCCATTGCTCGAGGCCACTCGCGAAATGGAACTTAAAGCCTTTATTCTGACAACAAAACAAGAAACCAGTTATGATGCAAAAGTTTTTTCGGACACCATCACGCAAAGTGTCCGCGAGATGGTTCGCGATCTACAGCTTTCTTTGCTTGAATTTCGCTCAGAATTTAATGGCGTCATTCAGCAAATTGAACTCACCGGAGGCGTCAGTCTTATTCAGGGCCTTGGTCCCTTCCTGACTCAATCCCTCGAGGCCCCAGTGAATCGCGTCCGTGTTCTGGATCGTTTCCCGCAGATTTATTTTGAAAAAACAGACATTACAGACAGTCGCTTGGGCTTAGCTCTTGGGTTAGCTATTGAAGGTTTAAAAAGACCACGCAATCCTGCCGTCAATTTTTTAAAAAATGAATTTGCTAAACAAAACTATCGATTAAAAAAACTTCTCAATCAATGGGGAACGAGCT
>JBBTCO010000050.1:0-29203 GCA_038043185.1 Bdellovibrionota bacterium | reverse complement strand
TAAACATAGAATCAATCACAGCAAATTCGTTGCACTTCGAAGTTGAACCCGCCGGGCAGCGTTGAAATCACACCGCTTTGTTTGTCAAAGGGAGGTTGCATGCACCAAAAGCAACCGCCGGCAAATACCGCAGTTTTATATTTTTTTATGTTGGCGGCATCATCACCAAAGTTTTTCAGATACTCGCCATAACCACTTTCTTTCATTTTTTCTTTGGGAATAAATTTAAGTGAAGCCGAGTTCATACAATAGCGAAGCCCTGTTGGCTTGGGGCCATCCGTAAAAACATGGCCTAAATGGGAATCCGCATGTTTGCTACGAACCTCGGTGCGAGTGCTAAAAATTCCTCGATCCTCTTTTTGCACAATATTTTCACTGTCCAAGGGTTTGGTAAAGCTGGGCCAGCCGGTTCCAGAATCGTATTTATCTATAGAGCTAAATAAAGGTTCTCCAGAAACTATATCTACATAAATTCCTTCATCTTTATTATCCCAATAGGTATTTTTAAATGGGGGCTCGGTTTCATTTTTCTGAGTTACATTAAATTGTAAAGCGTTGAGCTTAGTTTTGAGTTCAGCCTGAATTGGTTTTTTAAAATCAGCGCTATTCCAGGCGAACGAGGAAAGTGGAAGAAAAATCAAAAAAAATAAATGGGCAATAAATTTTATCATAATTAACTCCAAGTAATAGACGAACGTCATTGAGTGTGAGAAAAATTCTAACATGACAAATCCTTCAAATGAAAAGAAAATTTCTAAAGTGGCTGTGGTGGGAAATATCGCCGGAGGAAAAACTCTTCTGGCTTGTCATTTAGCAAAAATACACAACTTACCTCTGACTCATGTGGATGCTATTCAATTTTTGCCTGGACTAAAGATGCGTCCGAATCAAGAAAGTGCGAAACTGCTTAAAGATATTGAGCGGGGCAATTCATGGTTGATCGAAGGTTATGGTCCTCTTGATCTTATCGAAGCGCGATTTCATTCGGCAGATAGAGTGGTTTTTATTGATTTGCCTTTGTGGCAACATTTTTGGTGGCTCACAAAACGACTGATAAAAAATATTTTTACTCAAAGAGCAGAATTGCCACAGAATTGTAACGAAGCTGGATTTGTTCATATGCTCAGGCTTTACAAATCTATTTGGAGAATGCATCGAAAAATGAGACCCGAACTTTTGAGAATATTTGCGCGGGAAAATCTTAAAAACAAAGTCGTTGTAGTAAGAAACGCCAAAGAATGGCGTCATCTTTCTTTGACGGGTTTTATTTCCAATTCACTGTGAAAGTAAGAGGCTCATAATACCCAGGATGAGTCGCATCCCAATCGGCACGATTGGCGCAAGAAGGAACATACAGAACTTTGTCATCAAAGTGAGTTGAATAAAACCCGTTATGTTTTTCAAAACGGATGTAGTAAGTAATTTCATCGCGATTAAAATCTCTGGAAAAGTGATCTTCCGTGCCGTTAAGTTCGTGATCTTCAAAATAATCACCTGGTGAATACCCAATACTCACTTTGTATTTTTCGGTTTCATGATCCGGCTTCCAGCGAGCTAAATAAGTAACCGGGCTTGAACAGTCCGAAGGCAATGGTTTATTTACACGGATGGGTGGATTTGCAGCCACCGCAGGATCATCTGAGCCAGGTTTTGCACAGCTGAAAACGAATTGAGACAATATGAGTGTGGTTACCAAAGCTTTATTCAACATAATGCATTACTCCTCGAGCGTGTCTTGAGCAGAAGACTAATCTCTGCTACTGGCTTAGTACAAACGCCCCCCCTTTTCAAGGAGCATTTATATGCATGGATCTATGGCAAAACCCCTCATCGCAATTCTATTAATTTTGGGCGTCGGTAATATAGCCTCCGCTAAAACTTATTACGAAACACTTAAGGAAGAATACAGTAAGGCGACCTCACCGATAGCTGAGGCAGACATTGATCAGGCGGGTTATCCATTTGCTCGTACATGCATCGAAGTTGATCCTAACCTTCCGATGACCGAAGTTTTTGTAATGATTAATAGGTACACTCGTATTAGCGAAGGCAGTGGTCCGCTGCTTCCTCAGGTGACAATCACCAAAGTTATTTATAGGTCTTATAATTCGGAAGTTTTTACTGAAAATATTTTTGATATGGTTACTACCGAATTTTCGCCTAAAGAAATCAAAACTTGGCACTCCAGTACGCCAGATATCAAAATTTGGCATGTAACTATAAAAAAGAAAGAAGATTCTTTAATTTTTAAGAGGGAAGCTTTTGTTGGCGATAATAAAGCTCGAACTTTTTATGGCTACTGTTTTCATCGAGATGGAGATAAAAGTGTTAAACTTTAATGAGTATAAATTTTTAACAATTTATTCTTTTATTATTATTGGCTTGCTTGGCTCGGGTTGTACGAAGTTTTCAACTCAAGATGCCCAAAGTCCTCAAAATCTAGGTTTAGATAATGGGGCTTCGGAATTACCGATTGATCCAGATCCTGCGGATCCACTCCCGCCACGCCCAGGGGCAAATTGTGGAAGTGTAAGTTTACTTTGGACTCCAAATACCGAGTCCGATCTTGCAGGTTACAAAATTTATATGGGGACTCGTTCAGGAACTTATTCGACACAAATAGATGTTGGAAATCTCGTTGTTAATGCAAATAATGCGACCAAAATAATGTATCCAATTCCAAAATTAAATTTGAATTTAACTTATTATTTTGTTCTTACGGCCTATGATATTGCTGGGAATGAGAGCAAGCACTCTGCTGAGATTTCTAAAACTATTAGCGTCTGTCCCTAAACGAGCGATTTACTTCAAAAGATCTAAAAATTGAGTGCGCAAACTTCCTAAAGACTCAGCAAGCTCGGCGATTTTGCGATCCAACGGAGCTCTTTCTTCAGCCAAAGGCTTGATAACAATTTCAAGTTCTTGAGCTCGTTTATCCAGCTGAGTAGCGCGAGCGACTAATGAAGTAATCTTCTCATTAGATTGCCTTTCGACTGTTCGGCCATTTTCCAAACTTTTTTCTGCCGCCAGTTTTTGACCATTGGCTGAGGTAAGTTCATTTTGATCTGCACGCAATTTAGTTTTTGTGCGATCAACATCAGCTGCCTTTCGATTCCAATCTGTGGCGCGTTTGAAATTTTCCAGCTCTTGGCTAAGTCGAGCGATATCATCGGTGAGATCGCGAATACGAGAACTCACTTGCGGTTTTTCGCTACTTAATTGTGATCGTTCTCGTTCCATTTGTGGAATTTCAACTGAACGAATTCCAGAAAGGCGACTTTCATTTTGTCGAACAGTATTGTCTATGCGATCAAATTGAGTGCGTATTTCGGTTTCACGATTAACCAAGGAATCATATTCATTTCGCACTTGTCGATCAATATTGTCTTCAATATCGGAGAGTTGAGAAATAATATCATTTAAGCGCCGGGAAATTTCTGCTTTAGTTCGTTCTTTTGCAACCATTTGAGATGTGGCGACTTCAATTGCGCGTTCGATGTTAGTGCAATCTTTGGGAGGTGTTGCGGTTTTACATTGTTCAAGATCTCTGCGGGCTCTTTCGCGTTCGGACCGGATATTATCTAAATCACGATCCGCGTTTGAAAGATCATTACTCACGCGTCCACGCTCATCTTGCAATTGACGATGTTGGGAATCTCTTTGGATTCGTCGATCTCTTTCATTAGAGACATTGTATTGTGAGCGTCTTTGTTCAGCTTCTCTTAGATTTGATCGCAAATTATTAAGCTCACTTCGTTGACTCGGAAGGATGCTCTCAAGGCGATCTGCTTCCGAATCTAAACTTGAAATTTGCGAGGCTAAATTTTGTAAGCGACTTTCTATGTAAGCATATCTTTCGCGGGCGTCGGATAAGGCTGATTGCGAATTGCTAAGACTGTTCGAGAGACGATTGTGCTCGGGAACATGGGGAGCTAAAATCGCACTGGCCTCGTTATAAGCTTTTTGTGAAATAGAAACTTGATTTGTAAGATTAGGAATAAGAGTGGCGAGGCGAGTGATTTCTGATTGCGCATCGACTTGTTGTTTTTGAGCAGCTGCTAAAATCTGTCGCGTATTTGGTAAATCAATATTTTGAATTTGATTTAGATTTTTGCGAACAGCTTCCAACTCGGTCAACGCGGGTTTGTATTTAGCAAGAAGAGTGTTTAAAGCGGTTTGAGCTTCTTTGCCTTGCATGAATAAACTATAGGCTGAAAAATAATACTTTCGCAGCTCTTGACTTGTTGCTAGTGAAATTTTTAAAGGGTTTAATTTTGCGGGAAGTCCCTGAAAAAAGAAACTTTCAAACTTTGTATCAGCAAGTTTAGTTCCTTTGTTACAACGTTTTTCCATGGCGGTGATAATTTCTTTAAAACCATCGCCGTCAAAAGAAAAATCAGAGGTGCTTGAACCACCAACACCATTAAATTCAAAATCCTCATCATCAATTTTAACTAAGTCGATAATTTTAGAGAGATTAGAACCTATTCCCATAAAGCTGGCATTTTTCTCGCCGGCAACCAAAGGAGTAAACACGAAATTTGTTGGAGATCCTTCAATTGTGGCAATAAAGCCTTGATTTCCTCTTTTGTTATTTTCAACTCTTAATGTAATTTCAACTGGGCTATCGAGTTTGTTTTTTAATTTTGAAATCTCCAAATAATAAACTTCGGTACGAAACCAACCAGAATCTCGGTTCGAGGCCACGCAGTGAACGCCAGAATTTGTCGATACTTCTGATAGAGTCCAGTCCCCTTCGTCCAAAATGGGAGCCCCATAAGTCATTAAGCTAAACAAATTCAGGCTTAGGGCGGTGAAAATTGAAACTAAGGTTCTTCGTGGTGGTGTCATTTTGATCTCCTCAAAGGTATTATCGATTCCGATTGTTTAACAAAGCAATGATCGGACCGCAAGAAGGAGGAGCAAAATGACTCTTTATTTCATATCAAAGAACAAAATTTCGCTTTCATCCTTAGAATTAAGCACGAGTTGTTCTTCTTCGATAATAGCTAAACCGTCGCCTGCTAAGAGAGGGGTCGAAGCGAGGTCCAGCTCTCCCTTGACGACTTGGAGCCAATATTTTCTTTTTGGATTAAGTTCTTTTTGCCACTTTTCATTGGTTTTATTTTTTTTCGCCCATATCAGAATGTCCTGATGAATTTTTAAAGAGTCCTCCTGTCCTTCAAGTGAAGCCAAAAGAATATCCTTTCCTGTGTTTATTTTATCTTGAAAATTTTTTTGCTCATAAGAAGGAGTGAGTCCATTTTTGTCAGGCATTATCCATATTTGGAGCAAATGTGTTTCTTTATCCTTTAAGTAGTTGAACTCAGAATGTCTTATGCCATTTCCAGCAGTCATTTTTTGCACTTCGTAGGGATAAATAATGCCTTCGGATCCTGTTGAATCTTTGTGGGCAAGTGCGCCGCTCATCAAGTAAGTGATAATTTCCATGTCTTGGTGGCCATGAGTAGGGAAGCCTTGGCCTCCTTCGATAAAATCTTCGTTAATGACTCGCAAAGGTCCAAATCCCATAAATTTTTCATCATAATAATCTGAAAAGGAAAAGGTATGATAACTTTTTAGCCAACCTCGATCCGCATAACCGCGCTCTTTGGATTTTCGAATTTGAAACATAATTCCTCCTTCGCTAGGTGGGGATAGGTGAATTAATTTATGACACTTTTTTGTGATGCGAACAAGGCGCAGAGGGTTTTTGCGGCGCGGTCATTATGTTTACCGACGGCTGGGTTTAGTCGACCATGATTTTTGGTGAACTTTACTTAGAAACTTTCAATATTACTTTGGGAACTTTTACCTGATTCATGAGACTGCGGCTGACGACCTCATTAAATTCAACAGTAAATCCAGTTAGTGCAAGGCTTGATAGCTTTGCTAGGCATCCTGATTTTTGGATTTCACTTTGCTTGTCAAAACCAATTAAAATAAAATCTATCTCTTTTTTATTGCCTGGTGAAAAATTAAATTGGTTTAAAGAAAGAGTACAGGACTCCATGAGAGGTTGAGTGAATACAGTTGAATCGGCAAAAGCAATATCAAGGTTGTATTTTAAATCCAGAGGTTCAGTTAAAATAAGCTTCCCCTTCAATGTTGACATTATTCCATCAGCCGTATTTTCCGCAGAAACTTTAAGTATTGAATCCGGTTTTGCAGTCAAAGAAATTTCATTTGGGTTTTCCTGTGATGCTTGCTCTTGAATTGGCTGAAGGCGAAGAGTTGTTTGGCTTTGATCATTTTTAGAAAGGTTGAGAGTTTCTAACGAGGGCAGCTCTTGAGATTTTTGAGCTTGAAGCTGTTCAGCTTTGATTTTATCTTTGTCCTGATCGAGCGCCTCGGTTTTGGATTTTGGTGAAGTGCCACATTGTCTTTCATATTCTTTTTCTCGTGATGCTTGTGCGCAAATCATATGAGATTTTTCATCCTGATTAGCTTTATCATCCAGAAGCGTGCTGCAATAACTTTCCAAGCTCGTAAACGTTTTTGCACCTGTATCGCAACCATTCTCGATAAATTGATAGCCTAAGCTTTGTTCCTGAGTGCGTTTATCAGAGGAGCATCCTGTAAAGAGTAAAATGTTAATAAACAGTACAGACACTTTAAAAATTTGAATTTTGCGAACCAGCATTGGAGCTCCTTATTTGCTTTTTAGTCTTTGCAAATAAAGTGCGACTCTATAAGCGCTTAAATCCTTATAATTTCAAAGGAATGTCTAAGTTTCAGATGAGGAGTCAAATTTTGGCATTCCCTAAGATATTAACGCCCTAAGTCCATAAACTAAGAATTTAGTTGATAAGAACTAAGCTCTTAGTTTAAGTTGTTAAAACAAAGGTGGGCGTGGATGACAAAATCGAATGTAAAAATAACTGAGCCTAAGCTGCTTACAGAAACTGAACTTGAGCTTATGAATATTCTTTGGAGGCTGGAAGAGGGAACTGTGGCGGAGGTTATAGAGCTTTTGCCAAAAGAAAGGGACTTGGCCTACACCTCTGTTTCGACAATTTTGCGCATTCTGGAACAGAAGGGAATTTTGAAAATTCGCAAAGAGGGACGGGGGCATATCTATATTCCGCAACTTAAGAAAAATGATTATGAAGCAAAAACCGTAAAACATATTGTAAATCGAGTATTTGATGGAACTCCGGTGGCTTTAGTACGCCAGCTTTTGGATTCAGTAAAGTTGAACAAAAATGATTTGAAAGAAATAAGGGATTTAATCGATCAAGCGAGTGAAAAGAAATGAATCTAGCCCAAGCTCTATCAATGTATTTAAATCTCAATCTACTTGTAGTTATCGGGTATGTCGGGACTAAGTTGTTTTCATTCACATTGCAAAAATTAAAATTAATTATGTCAGCACAAGATGAATTGAAACTTCATTATGCAATTCTTGCCGTTATTTTGATGATGACATTGATTCAGCCGTTGATGCCCCGAAGGGAATTCTTTTCTCCACCTACAAAAGTTTGGGCAGCGCAGTCTGCAAAAAATTTTGAATCTTCGAAGCTCAATGAATCGATAAGTCTTCACACGTACATGGGGAAGTTTCAGTAAAGGTCGATGATTTTGCAAAGGCGTGGTCTATTATAGCCGTGCTTCTTTTTGTCTTAGGTGGATATTTTATTTTTAGGGATTTAAAAGTTCTATTTAGAATAAAGAAAAAATCTTTTTTGTTAAGGAAAATAAAAAAAGTTAGAGTTTACACCAACGATACAATTTGTGTTCCCTTTTCCTTCTGGTTGCCAGGTCAGGCGAATGTTATTATACCGAGCGCCCTTGTTGATAAACCAAAAGATTTTAAAATCGCTATTGCTCATGAGTTACAACATCATCGTCAGAGAGATACGCGATGGATATATCTCTTGTCGGGATTAAAACTTTTTTGTTTTATTAATCCGGCAAGCTATCTGTGGAACAAATGGATTTCAGAAATTCAAGAATATGCCTGTGACGAGATTCTGGTCGACCATAATAGGATCAATGCACAGGACTATGCGCGCTGCCTCGTCGAGGTAGCCCAATCGGCGATCAATCAAAGATTTGTTCCTGTAAGCGCAACAGGTTTGAGTTTCTTGGTTGAAGGTCATTTACTTAAAAGGAGAATCAAGAGGATGTTATCAGAAAAAAGAATTTATCTAAACAAGAGAGTTAGTATTTTAGTTGGTGTCCTACTAACAGTGTTTTTAGGAATAGGAGCTTTTGCTTCTAAGGGATTAATTCAAGATCGTCGAGTGACAATGATTCAAGCAAAGTCGATGCTTTCCCGAGCACAACAAGGAACCGAGTTTCAAGTTGTAGTTAACGATTTGGTGCTAGTGCAACTCAATCGCTATATTGGAACACCCGCAGGTCGAGATTTTATGAAGAAGTCGCTGCAAAGAATGCAGAACTACCGCAATCTTGTCGAAAAATATTTGCATAAATATGCGGTGCCCGAAGAATTTTTGGCGATGCCCATTATTGAATCAGGCTATCAAAATTTAGCTCCGTCACAAAATCCAGAATATCCTTCATGGAGAGCGGTGGGTCTTTGGCAGTTTATAGCATCGACAGCTCGGAATTATGGTTTAAAAGTTGATTCCGAAGTCGATGAAAGACTGAATGTGGAAATACTGACCGATGCAGCGATGAGATATCTAAAGTCTAATCAAATGCGATTCAAAGATTGGTCGTTAGCGGCATCTGCTTACAACATGGGTGAAGAGAATCTGCAAAAGGCGATCAATGAAGTGGGCTCAAAAGATGCCTGGGTTTTAATTCGTAGAGGTCACGAAGGCGACAAAAATTATTTGGCCAAATTAATGGCAGCAATAATTATTATGAAAAACCCACAATCTTTAGAATAGTGAAGTTGAAATGATATCGAGGGAGTGCTTTGTAAGGCTCTCTCAATATTAATCATGGAATTCTCCTGGTTCTTAAATCAGCTTAATTAAGCGTTCTAATTATTCCCAACAATTGATTCTTAAACTCTTCATTCGTAATGCCTTTGCCTGCTTCAAAATTTTTCTCGAATGATGGCAGCGAAAAACTTGCTTTTATATCTGCGCCTAAAAAAGGAAATTGCATAGTGGCTGCATTCAATACGTTTTTACCGCCACGAGCGCCGGGCGATGTCGCCATTAACAACATAGGTTTACTTTGAAAAAGTTTACCATTTATTCTCGAACTCCAATCAAGGACATTCTTAAAAGCGGCAGAATAAGAGCCATTGTGTTCCGCTAAAGAGATCACAATAAAATCACAGAGACGAATTTTTTCTAAAAAAAGTTTAGCTTTTTCCTGAGGACCAAGTTGAACTTCTCGATCAACGCTGAAGATCGGCATCTCGAAATCATTAATGTCTAAGAATTCCATTTCGGCGCCAATAAAATTTTGAGTGGCAAATAAGGCCAGTTGTTTATTAATCGATTTTTTACTGCTGCTACCGGCGATTACTAGTAATTTAATAGGCACCTCTTTGGTTACAGTCGGTAGCATGTGGCTATATCCATGACTATATTAATTTCAGAGATGAAGCGGAGAGTAACAGGTTTTTTCTAAAATCTAAAAAATCTCGCATGTTGCTGGTGACCGATACCCCAATGCTGTCAGGTTAAGAATATTGACGTTGCAAGATTGAGGAATAAGAATAAAAAAAGCCTCGGAGCTAGAAACTAACGAGGCTTTAAAATTAACAAAAAGGATGGGTAATGAAGTTTATGGTGTGCCAATGACAACGACCCGTGAAGTTTTGAAAGTGCGCGACATCAAAGCAACTCCTTACATGGTTCCTTATTTTCGTGGCGTGATTAATTTACGAGGTCAAATCGTCAGTGTGATTGATTTGCGTCTTAAATTTGAAATTCCTCCGATTCCATCTGCTCAATATGATTCAGGCCTTATTCTTATTGTTGAAACGCGAGAAGGCGAGCTTTTGGGCGCGATTGTCGACGATCTTGTCAGCGTCGAGAAAATGCAACAACAAGATATTTCACAGCCTAATTCTTTGGTTAGTAAGGTTCCAATCGATTTCTTTTTGGGCGTTGCAAATATCAAAGATCGGCTAGTGAACATGATAGATATTGCTGGTTGTTTGTCTGTGGAAGAATTGAAACTTATTAAAAATGAGATAGCTGTATAATTTTTCGTTTGAAAGTGGGTAACTTATGAAGTGGCAGAGTTCTTTTAAAACAAAAAATCTGCTTTTGCGTCTTGGTGTGAGCCTAATCGCAATGAGCTTATTGGGAGTAGAATCCTACCAATCCGCAGTAGCGTTTCGTTCAGGAAAGGAAGCTATTTTGAAAGCAGCTTCAAATAGCCTGATGGATAAAATTGATCGCAATCTTTTTGAAAGGTACGGAGATGTCCAGGCATTTGCCTTAGACGGCATTCAAATGCTGACGAAAATTAAAGCGAGTCTTGGTGGCGTTCCATTTCCAGTTTTTATGCTGACAACGGAAACCAGCGCTAATCTAAAAAGTGCTGGAAAAGAAGTTGGAGTTATGGCCTGGATTAATAAACCTTTTGCTGCTGATAAGTTGCTTGGCGCGATAACCAAAGTTCTAGAGATGAAAAAGGCGGCTTAGTAAATATTATGAGCAAATCAAATTTTACAAACGAAGAGACGCAAGAATTGCCGGAGATCCCTCCAGAGCAACCGCTTTCTATCGTAAATAATAGTAAAGTTGAATGGAGTGGGATTTACCGCGACGCCAAGGATAATCGAAGCATCAAGTCTTTGCATTTCACTGGCAATAGTTCCAAAAGTTGTGCCATTTTTTCCAAGTCTATTGGACTCGATAGCAAGATTAATTGCTATCATTTTTGAAAGCTTTGAAATATCACTAATTCCATTGAGCTCCAATTTTAAATCTTGGATGCTATGTTTAACATTTTCAGTAGCGTTATTCATTTCACCGATATTTCCTCTACCATCAACGAGCAACTCCACACTCTTTTTTAGAACATGTCGCGAGAGTATCGAGTTGGCCGCTGTATCCATGGCAGAGTCAGTTACACAGTTTTCGGGTCGAGGGGTCGGAATGGATGTGGTCAGAAAGAGCATAGAAAAATTAGGTGGCAAAGTTAACTTAAATAGCGAAATTGGCAAAGGAACTACTATTGTTCTAGAGATACCGCGATAGTTTTTACATAAATTTAATTTAAGAAAGTTTAGCTAAACAAACCAACAGCTAAAAGGGAGACAGTAAATGAGTACAACACTCTACGATAAATACGGCGGATTCACCACAATCACAGCGGTGGTTCATAATTTTTATGATAAAATTGGGCAATCAAAATCGCTTGAGCCTTTTTTTATTGATGCAGACATGGAAAAATTAATGGATCATCAGACGAAATTTATATGCATGGCTTTAGGTGGGCCTAATAATTATAATGGAAAATCGATGGAGATTGCTCATAAGAAGTTAAAGATCACCAATGAAGCTTTTACTGAAGTTGCTGGTTACCTACAGGATGCTTTAGAGGAAGCAGGCATGGAGGATGGCGATGTAAAAACAGTCATTACTCTTGTCGGAAGTATGTCGAATCAAATTATCACAGCTTAGTCGTTCTAGGTTGAGGCCGACTGAACTATGAATGTCGGCCTTGAATTAAAGGGGAGATAAAATGGCTGCAGAGCCGAGCAACATTATTGATGCCGAAAGCGAAAAGATGAAGAGCTCGCTCGAGCGACTATCTGAAGAAGTATCAATCATTGCAAAAGATATTACCGAAAAATCGACCGGTGTTGTCAAAGGAATTCGTTCGCTTGGTGCGACGGCCGGGCAAATGAACAGCTCTGTAGGAGAGTTAATTTCTTCGATTGATTCTATCACAAAAAGTGCTCAAGCCGCCGATAGCATTGCAAAACAAACTTCTCAGGAAGCAGAGGCTGGTTCTAAAGAAATTACTAAAGCGATTGAGGTCATGGAATTAATAAGTAAATCATCCGTAGAAATCAACGAGATCGTTAAGGTCATTGGCGAGATAGCGAGTCAAACAAACTTATTAGCATTCAATGCCGCAATTGAAGCTGCACGTGCAGGTGAGCACGGCGCGGGATTTTCAGTTGTAGCTGATGAGGTTAGAAAGCTAGCCGAGCGTTCATCTCATGCGACTAAAGAGATTTCCAAACTTATTAATGAATCTACTCGCAGAATTGCTCAGGGAAGTGAGATATCCAAACAGACGGGCGAAACCTTTGGAAAAATTGTCAGTGGCGTTGCCAAAACTACCCAGTCTATTTTTGAAATTTCAAATGCGACAGCTGGGCAGTTGACTGCGGCGAAGAAAGTGAATGTCGCGGTTCACCAGGTGACAGAAGAAACTGAAAAATCAGCGGTGGCCTCTGAGTCCATTGCAAATGCGACAAAGGAATTAGGTAAAAGTGCAGCCGAATTAAATGGCCTTCTTAAGAAGTAGGTACATACGGAAAAACAAATACCTTCATTTGAAAAAAAACAAACTGAAATTTTTGCTTCATTTTTATTAGACAAGACAGAATTTGCAATTTGTGTAGATTATGTACAGGAAGTTGTAAATTACTCTCAAAATATTTCAGTTCTCCCTATGGGATCTGAATTTGTTGAAGGAGTTTTGAATCTTCGAGGAATGGCCATTCCAATTTTTAATCTAAGAAAATTTTTAAAAATGGAAGGGATTATAGATCCAGCAATGATGAAAGTTGCTGTGGTCAAATTTAATTCTATTCGAGTTGGACTTGTTTTTGATTCTGCCTGTGAAATTATTCATCCAAAAGCAGAAGAGCGAAGTTATTATCAATACAATAGTGGATCTGATAATAAAATTATTTCCGGAGCCATAAAGATTGAGACTAGTCAGCGCCTGTTGCAAATTCTTGATCCTCAAGCTTTATTAGCGCTACAAAATATCCCTCATTTATCCAATGATGATGATAAAGTTGATGAACTGACTATCAAAAGATCAAAAGTCAGCACTTTAAAAAAGTGCATTACCTTTACCTGCTCGGGAATTCGACTTGGATTCGAGATCACTGGAATCCATGAAATTCTAACAGTTCCTGAAATTCAAAAAAATCCTTGGGTATCAGATCTTTGCATGGGCATGACAAAAGTTCGTGGAAAAGTGATTCCTGTTTTAAAATTTTCCCAACTTTTTAAAAGACCAGAAAGCGACGGAGATCCTCTCAAACATTACTTCATGACCAGAGGTGCTGATTATCCGGGTGAAAAAATTTTACACGATGAAATTGAATTGTACAATCGAGAGGCTCAACTGAAAGGCCAGCCCCAATTTCGTATTGTGGCTCTTTGGCCCGCAGAGAATAAGGGCATTGTTTATCCGATTGGCAAAACAACAGACGCGGTTGTGGCCTCACCATGGTGGTATGAGTTATCAGCTGTCGCTGTGAACTTTATTAAGAGACAAAATGGTTTGATGGTATTCGTCGGTGGTGGCGACATTTTAAATAGCGAAATTCAAGCTGCAAAAAACGCCGGAATCAAATTCTTGGTCGCGAAAGGTCCCGAAGGTGCAGCGAATGAGGCTGCAAAACTTTATCCTGAGCGGGCTTTCTCTAATTCAAACGAGTTTCTAGAGAAACTGCGCACTCAAAATCCTGAGTTTTTAAATGATCGAGCGCGTGCACTTCGTCCAGGACAAAAACTGTGGACCCATCAGCGACAAATTCATTGGACAGAGGCCGATGCAGCAATTCAGATCATTCAAAAAAAGTACAAACGAATTGTAACTTTCGGTGGGAACTCGACACAGGGATTTGCCGATGAAAAGGCCGTTGAGCAGGCAGTTAAGCTTGAGCTTAAAAAATATAATCCAAACGAGGTCGTGATCAATGGGCCTGGCTCCGAAGTTGGAATCGGACTTGTTTATCGAGTTGCAAAGCAATTGGGTTTTAGAACGATCGGCATTATTTCAGAAAAAACTGGTGAGCCTGCAAAAATGTCAGTTTCTGTCGACGAAGTCTTTGTTATTAAAGATCATACATGGGGCGGCGTCGACCCTGAGACAAAAACATTGTCAGCGACGACAAGAACTTTATTGACCGTGAGCGAAGCTTATCTCGCATTCGCAGGTGGTGTTATTACGGCCAGTGAATATGAACAGGCTCGAATCATGAAAAAAAGAACCGCCTTCTATCGTTTTGAAAAAAACCGTTCGTTGGCACTACAACATTTCGTGCGCGACACACGGTCAAAGATTTTAAATTCATTGCAAGGCAAAGTGCGGGCTTATGCTGATGTGTTGGTTGATATCGCACTTCTCTCTGTCGCAAGAGCGGCATATGACGGTCGTCCGATGGATGCTGCGATGATCGAAGAGGCCGTGCAAGCTATCAACGCGAGAGCCAAAGGTTATGACTTTGACGACTCCATCGCTTTGTCACGTTCTATTATGGATCAGGCGATGAACTTGTATCGGGATTTAAAAGATGAGGCGCGCTTTAACTATTTTAATCGTTTTGGAACTGCAGATGCAAGAATTCGCGGCCGCCAGAATTCTGGTGCCGGTCAATTGTGTCGAGCAGTGTTCATGAAGTGATAAGGAATATTAGTATGGGAAACTTACTTCTACGATTCTCAACATTCTGTTTTGTACTGCTTTGCTCATTCAAGAGTTCGGCGAACCAGTGCTCTGAGATCTTTATGAAGTCGCAGACATTAACCACTTCCCAGAACCAGCAATTGCCCTTCATTCGCTCGCCTGGAAAAATGCGAATGTATTTTCTTTTGACTCGAATGTTTTCGAGCGGAAACTTCGATGCTTTGCGAAGGGCATTGCCAAGTCTAGAGGCAATGCAGATCAACACATTGTTGGTCAGTCCGCCAAACCCTCAGTCTACGAACTATCATCCTATTCGTGGTCGCAATAACCATGGATATTGGATTTCATCTCACAGCGAAATTGATCCCGTGATGGGGGGCGAAGCGGGCTTTAATCGCCTTGTGAGTGAGGCTTCGCATCGCGGTATTCGCATTGCGGTTGATGCCGTCTTAAATCAATTCGGCTATGGAAAATATTTTCAGCTTGGTGAAAAGACAATTTCGATTGATGATCCCGCTTATTTTATACAGCCTGCATCACTCGGTGCTAGTGGGCGACCAAGAGCCTATGAAATTCTTGACCAGATGGAGACCGGTGTCGACAAGCAAACTCTTTTGCGCTTGAAAACGGAACTCGAACAACTTCCGTTATACGAGCTTCCGACCTTGCGTCATGATAATCCCGAAGTGTTTCGTTACCTGGTGGACAGTTACAAAACTTTTGTTGATCGAGGTATTGAAGTATTTCGAATCGATGCGGCCAAACATATTTCAAGTGATGTTTTGTCTAGGTTTATGAATGAACTCAATGACCATGCGTTTGCTCAAGGTAAAAAATTAATTTTTATAAGTGAATTTATTGCTCAGAATTCTCATAATTTTGGTATCTTCGTAAAAGAACTGCTTGCAAAAGTAAAAGATACCGACAGTGTTCAGTTTTATGATTTTACAATGAGGGCTGAATTCATTCGTTTGCAAGATGCTAATTACCAGTTTTCGTGGATGATGGATTTCTTACGCTACCGCGAGGCCGACCGGCAACCCGAGAAGCGCTACATCCCAGTCATTGAGGACCATGATTTCGGTCATCCAATTCACAACAGGTTTATGTCAAAGTTAATTCACGTAGCATCCGATTTTTTCAGCTACAACTCGCCCGTGCTTTATCATGGTTCAGAGCAGACTATACAGACTGGACAAACTCGAACCAATCGGCAAGCACTTAACCAAGTCAACCCAAGCGGTGATTTAGGCGAGATTCACTCTAAGCTCGCCCAAGTATTGGCGCCGTACCGACAAATGAAAAGCCGTCTTGAAACAAAGTCGCACGTTGCAAATGGAGACCATTTGATCGTCGAGAAAAAGCTTTCCGACCAACGTTCTGTCTTTATCATTGCAAATAAAGGCAATGGCAATCTGAGCTTCGATGTACCTTTAATGGGAACACTAAGAGCCTCGATGAAGGTACACGTTCGTGATGGCGATGCGGTTGCTGAGCTAAAGCCGGGCGGGCGAAGTTTAAATTTGAATGTTAATGGGAACGGAATTTTAGTTTTGGAAGTTGTGCGCGAGTGAATAGACTATGCTATTCGAGCTGACCTGAAATGTGTCTTAGAATGAGACTGATTCAGCGTTGGAAAAAAAAGTACAGTGACAACAAAAGTGATTTGGGGATTTTAAAAATGCTGTTATAATCAAAGATCATATTATGCTGACTAAAAAAATCTATTTTTATTTTATCTTGCCTGTTACTTTTGCTGTTACGCTAACCTATACGAATTGTGCAAAAACTCAGCTCGAAGACGTCACGGTAAGTTTGCAAAGCTCGCAGTCCGCTTGTGGATTTACGGTGCCGGCGGGACTCAACAACCCGCAAACCATTGACCAAGCTATGAGCCTTATACAAGCTATGCCCAAGCCACTCACGATCGATTGTTTTGTTTCAGCACTTAAGCCACCTCTAAAAGTTTTTGCGGTAAATAGTTTTACCAGCGCACAGCCCTCAGGTGGAGAGAGCAGTCCGCGAATTTTTATCATTAATGGCAACTTAATAATGTCAGTTGTACCTGCCGGTGAAGGTGCCGAATTTTTAGAGTTTGCTGAGATAGTTGATGCAATGTCATCGGTTAAAGGTGAACTGCAGTTTCCGATTTTGGAAAATATTGCCGCCAGCGCGCCCTACGACAGAATTCGCTCGGGCAATGGTACTAATTGTCGGTTTTGTCATGGCAATGAAGTCGCGTACCCTGGTATTAAAACGGGTCAAGCATTTGCATCGACGGTATTGCCACCTGATCCCTTTTTGCAAATCAATCAACCCTATCTCAAAAATCAAAGTAGCATTTGCGATAATCAAAGTGATAGCGGACGTTGTCGGCTATTAAATGCGATTTATATTAAAGGCCAAGCCCAAGATGTGCCTTTTCCGCAGTAAACCTTAGAACCTCCACAAATAAAAAAACCACCTTGCAGGTGATTTTTTTATTTGGATGCCCTTGTTAAACTCACTCAGCAACTTTTTGACAACCCCAAGCCGTGAATTAGAACTCATTAACGCGCAGTTCCAAGAGATGGCTGTATAAGACTAGCTCCTTCGCCAAAGTAGTCTCATTCTGTGTAGGAGCATTGAAGTATATAATTAGCTCGTAAACCTATATCGTTGTTGGAGGTTTTAGCTTGTGAACAGATCACCAGTGCCAATCCCACTTGCTGAATCAAAGTTTCCTCCGGATCACAAAATATCCATATACAGGATGGTATTTCCAGTAGTTAGGCTTTCAGAAACGGGTGAGCCTTTGGAGATTTTAGGCTCCTGTTTCTCAATTGCCAAGGGTGGATTGTTCATTACTGCAGGCCATTTGTTTCAGTCATTTTCTGAGTATCAGAGTTACAAGACGACTCCAGAAATTTTGAGAAAAAAACCTGTCCTAGAAGTCGAAAGTCATCGTGTTGGAATTTTTAGAATTAGAGAAAATGAAGATGGCACCATTTCAAACGAATTATTAAAGGTCCACGCTTGTGTCATCTTTCTCGATTTCGACGTTGGCTTTCTTTTTGTTTATGGCGGTGGCATCAACTCGAACACTCCGATTCTGCAGGTTAGAGAGCGTCCCAAAATTTCCGAGACCGTCAAGTTGATAGGTTATGGTAAAAGTAAAAATTGGCTTGAAGATAATAACGGCAAAAAAACGTATAATTTCACTTTGGTAGGTAGCAATGGAGTTATAATTCAAGAGCATGAAAATGGGATTGGAAATCTAATGCAATATCCGATTTGGGAAACAGACGCGCAGCTTGAGCATGGTCAAAGCGGCGGGCCGGCGATTGATATGCACACGCCGGCAGTTCTCGGTATAAATTCAGGATCATTCTCAAGTTTAGGACTAAATAGCTACTTTTCTCCTATAGGAAAAATAGTTGACGTGCCATTTGGAGTTAAGGGATGCAGTTTGCAAATCAAAGATGGTGAAAAATTGGATCTGGAAGTGTTTACTTTAAGGCAACTCGCAACCAAAGAACTATTAAAAATAATTGATTAAACAGTTCAGTATGACTAATGGGCGTTGAGTTTGCTGTTTACAGCATTAACGAACTGGCAACAGAACCGTAGAACCAATGGTCTCCGCTTTCACTTTCTCAAATGAAACCAGGCCAGGGGCCTGGTTTCTCTTACCTATTTTTAGTGCTGATTTTTAAACAGGAAAATTGGATGGGGTGCCAGGACTCGAACCTGGGAATGACAGAATCAAAATCTGTTGACTTACCAACTTGTCGACACCCCAACATATTTTTAAAACGCCTTCCAACCTATTGTTTTTGCTCCGCACTGACAACAAATTTTTTTTAAGATTTGGAGGACGGGAAGTAAGCGAGAGACATCGATAAGAGTAAAGAGTGAATTCTGCGCTCTTTGCAGGCAGAGAAGGTAATGATGCGACGCGTGTTTTTACCTGCCTAAAAGATCCTGCAACCCTTTTTCCAGGCCTTTTCCTAGCTGATCCTTAATCTCTTTTGCTTTTTTATCTGCTTCTTTTCTAAGTTGGTCTTCGCCTTGTTTTTTAGCTTTTTCTATTCCTGCTTGAGCGGCTTTGCCCAGTTTTCGTTTTTCATAATCGATGGTTTTTTGCATCATCGCTTTTAAAGTTTCTTCGGCAAAGCTCAACTGGGGCTTTAACAAATTTCCAGTCACACGAATGGGCACCACTAAACGTTTTTGACTATCCATGTTGGCTTCAAAAAAAGATCCTGAAACCGGAGCATCAACAAGAGCCACTTGTCCACTCAGATCAGCGTTCATATCTAAACCAATTTTTCCATCAAGGCGCATTTCTTCTTTTCTGGGTGTAATCGCCAATAAATTTTTAATATCAAGAATGGATTTTATTAGTGAAAAGTCCGAGCTCAGATTTGTTCGCAAAGGACCAGGCGAGGATTTGATTTGTCCTAGGCCTGGAATTTTGCTCAGGCCATCTTTGGCCATTTTTTCAAAAGGCAACGTGTTCAGTAAACCATCTTTCATACTGAATTTTCCTCGTGCATTTAAGCGAGCTAAAAATTGAGGTGAACCGGGCATTAAAGTTTGACCTTGAACTTCCAAGTTCATTTCGCCCTTCATTAAATCTTTTGTTTTTTCAGAAATCCAAAAAAGTGCAGGCTCGGACTGTAAATTTTGTATTCCAATATTATAACTTATTTGGGGATCATCTGTGGTCAATGGAATGAAAATAGAATTAATTTTTACTTTACCTCCAAACACAGAATGCACATCACCGGCAACAGAAAGAGTTTTATTTTTTACTCGAGCCAAAGTCTGAATTCCTGAAATTTTTAAGTTATTAAAATTAAATTCATTTAAACTTAAGCGGGTGCTCACATCGATTCCTTGAATCAATAGTCCATCATTAATAAAGGCCTTGGGTGCAGACGGCGCCACCACGGCTTGGGATTTTTCAATAGGTGTGGGTGACGCTTGTGAAATAAATGTAAATGCGGGTAAACTTAAATCTTGGGTGCCCACCACACTGAGTGGGCTTTGAAAAATATCTTTTAAATTTAATTTACCTTTTATTGCTAGTCGGGCCTGATAGGTGCCAGATTTTATAAACTTTCCCAATAAGGGGAATGACTCGGACAGTTTTTGCAAATTTAAATTTATCGCCTGGATATTCATATCAAAAGCTTCTTCGGGAGCCAAAGGCGGAGTTCCGTGAAATTGGATTTTGCCGGCAGCTAGAGAAAGTAAACCCTGTTTGATTTCCAATTTTTTATTATTTTTTTGAGCATTCATATCCAATGATAAAAGGTCCCCAGCCGATTTTTTAAAAAGGTCCTTTATTTTTATCGCCATTCCTGAAAGTTGGCTTTTAACTGAAACTTGTCCTTGTTCCACTTCCATTTTATTGATCACGCCGGAAGCTTTCACATCGACAAGAAAAGGACCCTCCACCTCGTTAGTTTCATTTTTCAAAGAAACTTTTCCACGTCCTTGGGAAAGCTCGAGTTTTTTAAGATCAATCTTTAAGTTTTTATAATCCTGCAAGGGCCCTGAAACAAAGACTTGTCCTTGGAGTGATCCCGACAGAGGTGATGAGGATAACATCGGGAAAAATGATTCAAAGCCAAGCAACGAAGGGGTGCTGAAGTCGAATGCTAAATTTGAATTTTGTTTAGGATCAAAAGTGCCAGCGACATTGGCATTCAAAGAATAAAATTTTAAATTTGCTTTTTTTATTTGAGTGACTTGATTCCAGGACAATTCGCCTTCGCTGCTTAAATTCACTCCGACATGTTTAAAAAATAACTCTTTGAATCTGATTTGAGTTTCTTTTAAATCCAGCTTCCAACTTAAAGTTGGAAAATAAAATAAACTTGATGCTCCACGGGCAAATTGAAATTGTCCAACACAAAAAGCTTTCAGAGGTCCATCTGCGGCTACCAAATCTTTTTCTAATCCATTTGAATAGTTAAGCTGAGCTTGAAAATCTTTAAGTTGAAAAGCCCCCGAAATATACAATGGCGCCTTTGAATTTTCCTGAATGGCTCTGACGTCGAAAGAGAGTGAACCACTCCATGATTTTAACGGAAATTCGGGAATATTAAGAGGGATTTTTGCAAGATCAGGAGTCATCGTCCTGGATTGAATTTGAAAGCCTTTTGTATTGAGATTAAAATGTCCCGAAATTAAGGATTCTATATTTAAAAATTTCGTGCGAAATCCTAAAAGATCGAATTGCCCATTTTTTAATTCAGTCTGGCCTTCAATGGATACGGGTGTGGAAACGCTAACTTGACCCATTTGAAGTATGGTATTGAAAGTTTGGGAAAATCGAATAGGGGAAGTTAAATTTTCCATTTCAATTCTTGTATTCCAATTGTTAAATCGGAAGGCTTCACTTTCGTCGGCATGAATTTCAAATTGTGTGTCTGAAATAGTAAAGATGAAAGATAAGTCTTTAAGTTGAGGCACGCGACTTTTAATTTCACTTAGGTTTTGTGGAAGAGGATAAGAGGGAGAGTTTTTCGCTGGGGCAGGCGCGGGAATGCTTGCCGTCGATGGAATTTTTTGAAAAATCAATTGTGCTTTTTTTATTTTAAATTTGATTTCAGGAAATAGTTTTTTTTCCTTAAAAGAAAATGATTTAATATCTAGGCTAGCTGAAATACGATCGATACTTCCTTGAATACCGTACTTTTTTGAATCGATTTGCAGTCCACTTAATTGAATTTCAAGAGGCCAAGAAATTGGCGCAGAAAGAATTTTAATCTTAACTTGGCCTTGTAGTTGTTGACTGGCTAATTCTTCAATTTTTGTTTTAAATTTGATGACACCATGGACGTCCCACCAGTACCAGGCGCCCAAGAAGGTAAACGCAGTTAAAATGCACAAAAGCCAAAAAAAACTTTTCAATCCCATTTCCTAAGACTGACAGAGCAGAAATAAATTGTCGATAATCGCTTCGACCTATTCGTCGTAATTTCCATTTTCGGAGGGCGATTTTTGTCTTTTTAAGTTATCCAGGGTCTCGCCCATGGATTGAAGTTCTTTTGTATAGGCTTCAAATACCAGATCCTCAATTTCAGTGCGGGTTTCTTTATTTAATGGGTGTGCGATGTCGCGGAATTGCCCATCCTTGCGTTTTTTACTAGGCATGGCTACAAAAAGACCATTGGGACCTTGAATGACTTTTAAATCCCTCACCACAAAACAATCATCAATTGTTATTGAAACATAAGCTTTAAGTCGATCTTCATTGACGGGGAAGACTTTCACTTCTGTCACTTTCATAGCGCATCCTTTGATTGCAATTCTAAAGTCGGCATCTATTGCTGCTAAGACTATAGTATACGAGGATTTCTATTATCGCTTAGGACTTTTGTCGATAAGATCAAAGTGAGACAACGATTGTCCTGTCCAAACAAATCCTATTATGAGGACGCGGTCTAATTGACTCATTTTTAGGCATCTAAGATCTAAGGCTTTGACATAAACCTCGGCTTTAAGCTTGTGTTCAAATTGCCGAAAAGAACCCATGGAAGTCGTGTCGCTTTCGAACCAAATCCTATGGCTCTTAGCTTCAAGCAATTTGCTGCTCTTTCTCACAAGCTTTTTTATTGGAAAAAAGCTAAGAAGACAAAACCGCAAATTTAAGAAACTCTTGGACTTGGTTCCTTGCACAATTTCTTGGATTTCGTCGGATTTAAAATATGTGGCTGTTAACAAAAGATTGGCCAGCATGATTGGTCTTAAAGCCGAAGAATTTACCGGGAAAAATTTGGGTTTCCGAGAAGGAGATAACGATTATCAGAAATTCGTTAAATCCATATTTAGCAGTACAGAAGAACAGGTCAGTTTCGAGTTTTCCGTAGAAACACGTCAGGGGAAGCGAGACATTTTATGTATTGCGAACAAAGTTGATGATGGAAGAGAAGCAACTATTATTGGTGTCGATATCACTCAACAAAAACAAACCGAAAAATCTTTAGTGGCTTCAGCAAGATTTGCCACTTTGGGTGAAATGGCCGGGGCCATTGGCCATGAAATTAATAACCCTCTGACCCTGATTGTTAATGACAATGAAGAATTGCGGATCATGCTCGAGGAAGGCACTTTTGATCCAACTAAAGCGAATGAACTGATCGCAAGAATCGATCGCACGTCGGTTAGAATATCAAAAATCGTCAAAGGAT
Source organism: Bdellovibrionota bacterium (assembly GCA_038043185.1). GTDB lineage: Bacteria > Bdellovibrionota > Bdellovibrionia > Bdellovibrionales > Bdellovibrionaceae > UBA5009. The sequence continues at coordinate 6,473 of JBBTCO010000050.1, read as the reverse complement.
TAAAATCATTTGCTCGGGACGGAAGTAACGATCCCTTTTATTTGGTCGAACCGCAAGTTATCGTCGAAGAAACCTTGGAGCTTTGCAGTCAAAAGTTTAAAGCCAATGCGGTTGATTTAAATATAGATATTTCCGCTGGATGCAGTTCCTTTGAATGTCAAAAAGTTCAAGTGATTCAGGTTTTATTAAATTTATTGAACAATGCTTTTGATGCAGTCAAAGATTCGCCCCAACCTTGGGTGAAATTAGAAATCAATAGCACTGATGCGGCGATCTCGTTTTCGGTGACTGATTCTGGACAAAGAATTTCAGATGCTATTCAGAAAAAAATATTTCAACCATTTTTCACAACGAAAGAAATTGGCATTGGAACAGGCATGGGTCTTAATATTTCAAAAGGCATAGTGGAAAAACATCGTGGGACTATTTATCTTGATGTAAAGTCTTCAAATACAAAATTTATCGTGAATATTCCGTTGATCCAAAAATTAAAAAAAGTAAGTTAGTGTTTAGCTTGGCTAAATGAGTACAGGCGTTGCGCCGATTACACTTTTTTATTAAATGCGAATTGTCCCACCATGGCTTCGCAATAAACCGTGCCGTAAATAGATTTAAAAGGGACGGTAATCCCTTGCAATCCGGTTAAGTTGTATTCGCCAATGTTAGCGGAGGTAATAAGTAGAGTTTCTTGAACTTCCAATTTTGCATTTCGATTTTGAATAGCAGTCATGCGTCCCATGATTCCACTGGTAAAGTATTCAAGAACTTGAGCTTCCTCTTTTCGCAGGGCTCTTGAAAAATGTTGAAGTAAATCTTCGTCAGCACTGAAGGCAATCCAAGTCTTGATGGTGCCGATTGAAATTCGTACAGCAACAATTTTTCGGCCTTGAAAATCATTTCCACTTTTCTTAGCAACCGGAGATTGTCGCAACATTTCGAGCTTAAACATCTCTTTATAATAATCTTCCGTGGCACTCAGAAAAAGATTGAATATATGAACAGGAACGCGTTGATCGATGGGGCCCAGTTTAATTTGTTCGCGGACCATTTTAACCAGATCATTCACTTTGAAGGGCTTTTCAATCATAGTCAGATAAAGATAAAGCTCAGGTAGGGTGGCGTCAGGATAAGCTGTCACAACGATGATTGGGGTTTTGGCATTAAGTTCGCTTTGTTTGACAGCATGAATCACTTCTTGGCCTGTGCGTTTTGGCATATTCAAATCAGTGATGATGCAATCAAATTTTTGGTTTCTAAGCTTTTGGGTTGCTTCAATTCCGTCTTTGGCTTCCATTATTTTAAACTCTTCACGGGCATCAGTCAGAGTCTTCATTTTATCGGCAATAAGAGACCGAATTTCATCCTCATCATCGACGATAAGCAGCCAATGTTTTTTTCTTTCAGAATCCCCAGCTGAAGTCATGCTTAGTAGAATAACTGATTTTATTATGAAAGTAAGTCCAGTTTGAAAACGTGTGACATTTTATCGAAGCTAGGGAATAATGGCGGCCTTACGTTTATCCTTAAACTTATGAAGAGAAGTAAAAAATGATCCAAAAAACTAAAAAATACATATTTATATTTTTGGGAATATTTTTTTTAATCCTTGGTTTAATTGGCGCCGTGTTGCCATTATTGCCAACCACGCCCTTTTTAATACTGACGGCAATTTGTTTTAATCAGGGATCCGACAAGTTTCATCGTTGGCTTATGGAGCATCCCTTGTTGAGCCCTCCAATAAAAGATTGGCAAGAACGGCGAGCTATTCGAGTAAAATATAAAATTATGGCATCGACGATGATGTCTATCTCACTTTATTTTATCGTTTTTAACGAAAGAATCCCTATGGCAGGAAAAATTTCGGTTATTGGATTTCTTTTAATAGTTAATATTTATATTTGGACTCGCAACAGCAGATAGCTGTGCCAATTTAAATATTAATTCATTACACTCTTAAGCCATTCCGAATTGAACATGACATGCTTAATAGCTCCACGGAAGTTATAAGTGTAAGTCACATGGACATTGCCGTCTTTAGTTTTGATAATGGCTGGATAAGAGCAATCAAGACCATTTTCGAAATCCCATATTTTTTTAAACTTTTTGCCATCGGTCGAGTAGGCTAAACTCATAATACTTCGACTGGTCGAGCTGTCATTGAAGACCATCAGTATGGTATTTTCATTATATTTAATTGCATCGACCCCTGCATCTGGGTTGGGAAGGTTAGTTGCAGTCGTTGCACCCCAATATTTTTTCTTAAAATCAAATTCCGCGACAGCAATGTTGTCGTGCTTGTACATTCTCATATAGGCCAAGAGCTGATTCGGTTTATTCAGAACAAGACTGGGTTGGAGTTGGTTGTCTCCATTTATTGGCGTACAACTTTTCGAAACAAGCTTGCCCAATTTATGTTCAATTGTGCAGGTGTAACTGGTGTGGGAAAGCAATTCATGATACAAAGGAATCATAAAATGAGTGTCATCAATTTTGATGGGTTTATTTTTTCCCAGATTGCCAAAAAAACCTTTAAGCGATTTTGCTTTGCTCCAAGTTTTGCCAAAATCAGTTGATGTTTTGTAGTCCACATGAGCGGCACTCCAGCCATTAAAAAACATAATCGGAGTATAAAAAAGCCATACGATATTTTCACTATCCATATAAAGTGCAGCATTTCCCAAAGAGCGATATTTAAAAGGAGTTCCTGGCATTCGTTCTTTTTGAGCTACAGCGACAGTAGGTGATTGCCAAATAGAGTCGCTAGCACTTAATTTACGAGAACAATAAACTTGTACGTCGGGTGCTTTTTCCTGAGTTCCAGCGTACCAACAAGTTAGTAAATTTCCATCCGGAAGTTCTAAGATTGATGAGCCATGATTGGCGGGGAACAATCCCGGTGGAGAAACAAAATTTTCAAGATAAAGTGATTGAGCTTGGGCTGCCAAAGAGGACGAGAACACAATTGCAAATAAAAAGTAATATAATCTAAACATAGGTAGGCTCCTTGGCTGTGCTGGAATTTGTTCCTTCAGAAGATATTCTAGCATAGCGGTGGATGTTTCCAATAGGATGAGTCTTAATTGAAAATAGGGCGGTCTAGTTTTTTATTTACAGACTATTGTCGGTTTCAATATCACGGGCGATTTCGATTAGAGCGTTCAGCGCATCGGTAACTGTAAAAATTCCAAGGAACTGATCATTCTCGTCATTTACAATGACGCTGCCAATTTTATTTTTAGACATCACAAAAGCGGCCTCATCCAAAGGTGTCTCTGCATTTACCGTAACAGGGTTTGTGCGCATAATGTCGCTGGCACGAATCATCATTTTTTCTTTGGTATTAAGACTGGTCACAACCTTCATATCGCGTTCGCTAATTATTCCAATCACTCGAGTTCCCCTGATGATCGGAAGATGGCGAATGCCATTTTTCTTCATAAGAACATTCAGATCATCAATCAAGGAATCTTCAGTCGCGGTGATGGGATTTGGTGTGGTGAATTCTTCTACGGGGACTCGTAATTTACTCATATGATTTCTCCCTGTTGTAAAGAAAATATCCTGCGGACACAATGAAGTACGCGGACCCGCCGAAGTCAATAAAAACAGGTCTGCGTCAGACCAATTCAATCTATTCTAAATCTAGGATCTTATTCAAACGATCTTGAATAGAAATAATATCGGAATCTGACATTTTTCTTTGTTGAGCAATTTCTAACGCTTTTTTGAATGCTTTTCCTGATTCAGATTTTTCATCTTGATAACTTTGATTGATCTCTTTGCGATGAAGCGCCCAACTTTCAAAAATATCGCCGACGGCGTAGTAGCTCCACACAACTTTATTTTCATGGGGGCCAGTTAAGGATTCATACTCGATCCAGGAATCCAAGGATTTAAAAATACTATCCGTAGATTCTTTGAATCTCTTTTGTGCACTGTAGGTGCTAGCTAAATTATTATCGGTAATTCCTAAACATCGTGCGCGCTCAATTGGATTCTGCACGTTTAAAGCGGCGTCCCTAGAAATCAACAGCCAAAACTCAGAAAGTTTAAGATCTTTTAAGTAATAAGAATCGACGTCTACACTGATGGCCGCATCATGAATTTCTAAAGAGCTGCCATACTGAACCATATAATGATACCTGGCGCTGTGGTAAAAGTAGGCTTTCTCAAAATCTTTATTTTTTCGATAAATCCAGCCTATTTTTTTCAGAGCTAAACCCGCCAATCGATACAAATCCCGATCCATTTCTATAAAACGGTGTTTAACAGAGTCATAAACTTTTTGTAATTCAACAAGAGCGTTGACGTCTTGATCTTCTTTGATTTTTAACAAGCCTTGAAAATAATTGAGCCAATGAATTTCGCTGGGATTATTGGCTTTTAGCTTTGTGAAGGCCTGTCTAAGCTCGGTCAAAGACAAAGTTTCAGCAAGATCTAAAAATTCACGAAATTGCGAATTTTGTGGATGAACGTCGCCATCGTAATTTGTCATATTTTTTGATCCTTTGATCGCCTTGCGCGAAAATGTCCCAAGTTATCTAAAATATAAAAAATAAAACTGAGAGCCATGATCGATGGAGCTAAAAAATTTACCAATGGAATATAAATCAACAGGCCAGTGGAAATAGCCAATATCCAAAGGCGAATTCGATGTTCTTTTTGGAAGGCTTTAATTTCTTCAGCGCTGGCCAAATCTTGAAGAACATCAAAAGGAAAAATCTTTTGAGACAAATAGGCATTCAGAATTAATGAGATAAAAATTGGAACTCCGGGAATTAAAAATAAGGGTGAACAAAGAAGGATCAGAATCAAAAACAGGACTGTCGCCTTGATGCTGTTTTTAATGCTGGACTTAAGATTACTCTCGGTATGTAAGGGCAGTTCAGGATGGTAACGATTGCGCAATACAGGAACTAAGAGGGGAACTAAAATGATCGAGGTCAAAATGACGGTGATGACATAAATTGCGATTAGAACGTTGAGGAAAAAAAGAAATCCGGCCATAAATATCATAAAGCTTGAGCCATCGCTGCCGAATAATGAAAAAATCCACGTAAAGCTTTGCGCAAACCATTCAATGCTGTTGATGGAATTTAAAATCCAATGAGTGAAATCTGTCCAAAAAAAGATTAAACAAAATAAGCCAATAAATAATGAAAATAAAAAAGGCACAAGAACACGAAGAAAAATTCCTGGTTGAGTTAAAGACAGCAAGGCTTTTTGTATCGAAAAAAGTACGCTTACTATTCCTGGATTTTGAGAGGATAATGATTCTTTGGAATTCAGACAAAATCTCCTTGTGACTTTATCTGATTTCCTGCTCAACAAAAAGTCAATGAATCCCGAGGACACGCCCTAGAAAACATCAATTCTTCGTGATTTAAAAGCGGATTGGTCTAACGGGACCGCGAACAGGAGTTCTTACATTGCCGTCGCCAGGGTATCTGGGGGGACGATCAGGATCAGGATTGCGATCACGACCTGGCGAGTTCGCGCCGCATTTTCTCCACTCGACCGAGAAATGTTGGCGAATACTTGTATCGGCAGAATCTAAACTAATTTGCGCAATGCTTCGATCCGTTGAGCGCGGAAAGTATTGTACAGCAAGTTGTGAAAGGAGTTGAATTTTTTGACTAGTTTGACCGCAAGTTGACCAAGTTAATTTTGCATCACTTTGTTCAATATGCACAGTGTAGTCTGTATTTTGTTCCCCTTGAAAACTAGCTTCTCGCATTGAGCTAATCAATTGGTTGGGAGCAACATAAGTAAATCGGTGAAAGGCCCAGGCGCTGGAAGGAATTGCCATAAAACCTCGGTAATCAACAGCTTTAAATGCAAATTGCCAATCCCTTGGGAGATTCATGTCCATGAAAACCTGACAATTTTTTTTGGCTTGCAACAAGGTGGGATTTGCACTTCCTTCGCCAATTTCGACCGAATAATTATCAAATAAAATACTGAGATCTTTTGCATCGGGAGATAAACTCACAGTTGCGGTGGTTTCTTCACAACCACTGCCTTGTAATTGCACCGCTGAAATAATGGCCTCATCCGGAGAGCTTTGAGCTTCAGCAAGAATGCTTGCAAGTATGATTGTTAATACAGAAATAAAAAGTATGGATTGAGATGGCTTCATGGTTTTTCCCCCGTTTAATTAACTTACATTGTGGCAAAGCAAGGTTGGGGCCAGGCGTTTTGGGGCCTTAGCGACACCACTTTTAGGTACCAGGTCCTGTTTGTCGAATTGGCACAAACCTGGCTTATCGGTTTAAAGCTTGGACTTCATCGACAATGAGACTTCCATTCGAGGATCGTTCTTTCTCCACCTGCTTTACATCTTGTTTTCAAAGCCAATAAAGAATGTCTGCGTGGAGGACTTCGTACCTACCGAAGATATTTTCTTATTCAAAAAATCGTGGATCGTTATGCGCAAAAATTCTTTGTTAAAATTGAACAAATTTCTATTCAAA